>SCMQ01000014.1 GCA_005503335.1 Comamonadaceae bacterium 2FH | reverse complement strand
CTTCCTTCAGACTCGCAGTCGCCCGCGAAACCCTTGCCTTCGGCTAACTCTTCCCCTTGCCGGGCGAGTAGAGGACTTTCACCTCCGAGTGGGTGCGCCCTGCCGGGCGCACCACGAAAAAAACCCCGCTGCAAGCAGCGGGGTTTTGAATCCATCGATTTCAGGACGGGACAAGCCCGTCCGCAAAATCAGAAGGCGTGGTTCATGCCGATGTCGAAGCCCTTGACGGCGGTAGCGCCGTCGGTCTTGCTGCGGCCGAAGGTCGTGTACAGGTAGGTGCGCTTGGACAGGGCGTACTCGCCACCGATACCGTACTTGGTGGTCTTCAGCTCGGTGCCTTCGGCCTTGCTGTTGTTGTAGCCGGCCTTGACCGTGAACTGACCGAACGGCGCGCTGGCCATCAGGTTCCAGTTCTTGCGCTTCTCGCCAGCGATGGCGACCGTGTCGACCTGGCTGTAGCCGGCGCCCAGCTTGACGATGCCGAAGTCGTAGGTGCCGAGGATCGCACCGACCTCGTCGTCACGACGGTTCTGCTCGAAGCCGCCACCGATCATGACGGGGCCGTTGGCGTAGGTCAGCCAGATGCTGCCCAGGTTCTTGGCCTGGGTCGAACCAGCCGTGGTCGTGGTGATGACAGGGTCAGTCGTGCTGCCGGCGTCGGCGGTGTTGACAACGCTGGTGCTGGTGACACTGCCGGCAGAGTTCTTCAGACCCAGGCTGGCCGCAACCGAGAAGCCGGCGAAGCTGGGGCTGGCGTAGGTGATGGCATCGGTACGGCCGGCGCCGGCACCGTCAGCCTGACGGGGATCGGTGCTGTAGCCGGAGGCCAGGTTGGCGGTGGAGCCAACGGTCCAGGTGCCCCAGGGGTCGGTGGCGTTGACCGGGCCTTGCAGGGCGGTCAGCTGGCGGCCGAGCTTGACGGCGCCGAAGTTGCCGGCCAGGCCGACGGTCGACTCACCCTGGAAGGTGGGGCGCTGGTTCAGCGTGCCGTCGTTGCCGCCCGACTCGGGGCTCAGACGCTGGGCCAGCGCGAAGGTGGCCTTCAGGCCGCCGCCCAGGTCTTCCGTACCGGCGAACTTGATCTGGGTGGCGCCGTTGGCGGCGTCGAGCTTGGCGCTGGAGCCGCTGTTCTTCACCACGCCCAGGTTGATGTTGCCCGACAGGGTCACGGACGATTGAGCCATCGCGGCGCCGGAAGCAGCCAGCACAGCCAGGGCAATCAGAGATTTTTTCATTACAAGTTTCTCCAAGGTTAAACATAGGGCGCCGGTGCGAGGGGTTCATCGGATGTTCCCGCCGGTTCCCCGGGCCAACCTCCTTTTGGGAAGTTGACGCTATTGCACCAGACGCCCCAGCCGGGCGCCAAGCTTGCGCGGCGGTTTTTCGTACTACAGCCCGGTTTTCGTTGCATGCATGCAACAGATGTCCAATGCGGCGTGGGGCATGCGCCACAGCCCCCCGACTCGGTTCCAGATGGCAAAATCCGATGCTTGGCTGCCCCGCGAGGCCAGCCCGGAGCTTTGCATGGACCGTCTGATCACCGCCGCCGACAGCGCGCTGCGCACCCTGTTCGCCACCCCGCGCGCCGCGCGGCCCTGCCCCACGGTGCCCGCCGAGGCCGGCGCGCTGACGCCCGCCGAGCGCCGCGAGTCCGGCGCCCTGATGCGCGTCAACCATGTGGGCGAGGTCTGCGCCCAGGCGCTCTATGCCTCGCAAGCCCTGGTCACGCGCGATGCCGCGCTGCGCCAGCATTTCGAGGCCGCTGCGCGCGACGAGACCGACCACCTGGCCTGGACCGAGGCCCGGCTGGCCGAACTGGGCGACCGGCCCTCGCGGCTCAACCCGCTGTGGTACTCAGGCGCCTTCGCGATCGGCCTGGCGGCCGGCCGTCTCGGTGGCGACCGGCTCAGCCTGGGCTTCGTGGTCGAGACCGAGCGCCAGGTCGAGGCCCACCTGGCCAGCCACATGGAGCGGCTGCCCGAGGGCGACCATGCCTCGCGCGCCATCGTGGCACAGATGAAGGACGACGAGGCGCGCCATGCGGACCAGGCCCTGCAGGCGGGCGGCGCGCCCCTGCCGGCCCCGGTGCGGGGCCTGATGCGCGCCGCGGCCAGGGTGATGACGGCCACGGCGCACTACGTATAGACGTTCAGACTTCGAGCAGGTCGAAGCTGGTCGTGATCTCGGCTGTCTTGGCCAGCATGACGCTGGCCGAGCAGTATTTGTCGTGGCTCATCGCGATCGCGCGCTCCACCGCGGCAACGGGGATGCCGCGGCCGCTCACGGTGAAATGCATGTGGATCTTGGTGAACACCTTGGGGTCGGTCTCGGCGCGCTCGCTGGTCAGCTTGACCGAGCAGCCGCGCACGTCATGCCGCCCGCGCTTGAGGATCAGCACCACGTCGTAGGCGGTGCAGCCGCCGGTGCCGGCCAGCACCGTCTCCATGGGGCGCGGCGCCAGGTTCTGGCCGCCGTTCTCCGGCTTGGCGGCGTCCGGGGCGCCATCCATGGCCAGCACATGGCCGCTGCCCGTTTCCGCGATAAAGCCCATGCCCGAGCGCGCGCCCGTGGCGCCGGTCCAGCTGACTGTGCATTCCATGCCTGATTCCTCGATTGGTTGAATTAAGCTGACTTGAAATCAATAAATTCCGCTAATACATGCCGTTTTTGTCGCAATTTGACACTGCCAGGACGCAAGACGGTGTTGCATTGCAGCAAATTATCGCTACACTAGAGGCCATGCATGCAAAGCGCATGCGCAAGTTGTCTCCTCCACCCCTCTGAAAAAGGTGGATTCAGCCCCGAATCGCAAGGTTCGGGGCTTTTTTCTTGGGGCCATGGCCTGATTCCCGTCCTCTATGATGCGGACAGAGGGATAACCATGAAGCCAGCGCCAGCCAAGAAGACCACCGCCCATCTCAAACCCGCCGACTACCTGAAGAAGATCCTGACCGCCCGGGTCTACGACGTGGCGGTGGAGTCCGCCCTGGAGCCGGCGCGCAGCCTGAGCCGGCGCCTGCACAACAAGGTGCTGCTCAAGCGCGAGGACCAGCAGCCGGTGTTCAGCTTCAAGCTGCGCGGCGCCTACAACAAGATGGCCCACCTCACGCCCGAGCAGCTGCAGCGCGGCGTGATCTGCGCCTCGGCCGGCAACCATGCCCAGGGCGTGGCCCTGGGCGCGCACAAGCTCGGCACGCGCGCCGTGGTGGTGATGCCGGTGACCACGCCCCAGCTCAAGATCGACGCCGTCAAGGCGCTGGGCGGCGAGGTGGTGCTGCATGGCGACAGCTACTCCGACGCCTACAACCATTCGCTGCAATTGCAGGCGAAGGAAGGCCTGACCTTCGTCCACCCCTTCGACGACCCCGAGGTGATCGCCGGCCAGGGCACGATCGCCATGGAAATCCTGCGCCAGCACCAGGGGCCGCTGCACGCGGTGTTCGTGGCCATTGGCGGCGGCGGCCTGATCGCCGGTGTGGCCAACTACATCAAGGCAGTGCGCCCCGAGGTCAAGGTGATAGGCGTGCAGATGAACGACTCGGACGCCATGCTCCAGTCGGTGGCCGCGAAAAAGCGCGTGACCCTGACCGACGTGGGCCTGTTCTCCGACGGTACGGCGGTCAAGCTGGTCGGCGAGGAGACCTTCCGCGTGGCGCGCGGCCTGGTCGACGACTACATCACGGTCGACACCGACTCGGTCTGCGCCGCCATCAAGGACGTGTTCGTCGACACGCGCAGCATCGTCGAGCCGGCCGGCGCCCTGGCGGTGGCCGCGATCAAGCAGTACGTGGCCCAGCACAAGACCAAGGGCGAGACCTACGCCGCCATCCTGTGCGGCGCCAACATGAACTTCGACCGCCTGCGCTTCGTCGCCGAGCGCGCCGAGGTCGGCGAGGAGCGCGAGGCGCTGTTCGCCGTGACCATTCCCGAGGAGCGCGGCAGCTTCCGGCGCTTTTGCGAGGCCATAGGCAGCCTGCCGGGCGGCCCGCGCAACGTGACCGAGTTCAACTACCGCATCAGCGATGCCGCCAAGGCCCATGTGTTCGTCGGCCTGACCACCCACGCCAAGGGCGAGAGCACGAAGATCGCGGCCAATTTCGGCCGCCATGGCTTCGCGGCGCTGGACCTCACGCACGACGAGCTGGCCAAGGAGCATATCCGCCACATGGTGGGCGGCCACTCGGCCCTGGCGCAGGACGAGCGCCTGCTGCGCTTCGTGTTCCCCGAGCGCCCCGGCGCCCTGCTCAAGTTCCTCAGCCTGATGCGGCCGAACTGGAACATCAGCCTGTTCCACTACCGCAACCAGGGCGCCGACTACGGCCGCATCCTGGTCGGCCTGCAAGTGCCCAAGGCCGACGACAAGGCGTTCGCGCGCTTCCTCGACACCCTGGGCTATCCCTGGGTCGAGGAAACGCAGAACCCGGTGTACCGCATGTTCCTGCAGAGCTAGGGCCTGTTCACCCGATGGCCTTCGTGCGCCACCTGCTGCTGGCCCTGCAGTTCTTCACGCGCGTGCCGGTGACCGGGCGGCTGGCCGACTGGGTGGGCTACAGCCCGGCCATGCTGAGGGCCAGCGCGGCGCATTTCCCCGCCGTGGGCTGGCTGGTCGGCGCGGTGGCCGGCGCGGTCTACGCCCTGGTGGTCCTGGGCTTTCCCCCCGGTCCCTTCACGCTGCTGGCCGCCGCCGTGGCCAGCACCGTCGCCAGCGTGCTGCTGACCGGGGGCTTTCACGAGGACGGCCTGGCCGACCTTGCCGACGGCCTGGGCGGCAGCGGGGACCGCCAGCGCGCGCTCGAGATCATGAAGGACTCGCGCCTGGGCGCCTTCGGCGCCATGGCCCTGGTGCTGGCCCTGCTGGCCAAGCTCGCGCTGCTTGCGGCGCTGGGCGCGCAGGGACTGGCCGCGGCCCTCAGCGCCCTGCTCGGCGCGCACGCGCTGTCGCGCGGCCTGCCTCTGCTGCTGGTGCGCGGCCTGGACCATGTGGGCGACAGCGGCAGCTCCAAGAGCAAGCCGCTGGCCGACCAGATCAGCGGCGGCGCGCTCGCGGCCGCGCTGGCCTGGTGCCTGCCGCCGCTGGCCCTGGCCGCCTGGTCGCAGGGCCTGGACTTCGCGCTGGTGGCCAGCGCCGCCAGCGCCCTGGGCCTGGCGGTCATCGGCCGGCTGCTGGCGCGGCGGCTGCAGGGCTACACCGGCGACGGTCTGGGCGCCGCGCAGCAGGTCTGCGAAATCGCGTTCTACGCCGGTGCCCTGCTCGCGCTCGGGCCTTGGCTGCGATGACGCTGTGGCTGATACGCCACGCCCGGCCCCTGGTCGCGCCCGGCGTCTGCTATGGCGCGCTGGACGTCCCGGCCGAGCCGCAGGACACGCGGCGCGCCGCCGAGCGGCTGGCCGGTGCCCTGCCGCCCGGCCTGGCGCTGCGCTGCTCGCCGCGCCAACGCTGCCAGCAGCTGGCTGGGGCCCTGACGGCGCTGCGGCCCGACCTCGCCTGCACCACCGACCCGCGCCTGGCCGAAATGGACTTTGGCGCCTGGGAGGGGCAGCGCTGGGAGGCGCTGGGCGCCGCGGCGCTGGCGGCCTGGAGCGCCGACTTCGCGCAGCATCGCCCCGGCGGCGGCGAGTCGGTGCAGACCTTCATGCGCCGGGTCGGCGCCGCCTGGGACGAGGCCCGGGCGGCCCGACTGGAAGGCCAGGCCCTGGGCTGGATCACGCATGCCGGCGTGATCCGCGCGGCCGGCCTGCTCGCAAGCGGCATCGCCTGCCCCGAGCGCGCCGACCAGTGGCCACCGGACGCGCCAGGCTATGGCCAGTGGCGCTGCCTGCCCGCGACCGACCTGCAGCCCCGCTGAACGCGGGCAGGCACTCACAAATGGCAACACATTGCCCGGCGCGACCCGGCCGTGGGAGCGCGGGCCGCCGATACACTGAATGAAGGCCCGTTTGCGGCCCCCATGCGTCAACGGCCTTTTGATCGACACACCGCCCATGTCACTGCTCAACTGGTTGAACCCCAAGCCGGCTCCCCAGCCGCAGCCCCAGCCCCCGACCGTCAGGCAGCCGGCGATCCAGCCCGCCGACACGCGCAAGGCCGACCGGGTGGCGCAGCGCGAACTGCTCTACCCCATCGTGCGCGAGGCCATGGTGCGCGCCGGCATCCTCTCCTCGCACTACAAGTTCAAGGTGCTGTCGGCCGACACGCGGGGTCGGCGCTTCCTGGTCATGGTGGACCTCTCCCCCGAGATCGTGGAGGACTCATCGCAGCTGAACCAGGTCGAGGCGCTGATCGCGCAGCAGGCTCAGGCCCGGCATGGCTTCGAGGTGGCAGGCACCTACTGGCGCATCAACGACGAATTGCAGCGCGCGCAGCAGGTGCCGCCAGCGCCGCGCAGCCCCGCGCTGGGCGAGACCCAGCACGGCGATCTCGTCTGAGCCGGCTAGGGCTTGAGCGGCGGCAGCTCCAGCGTGACCGCGGCGCCACCCTCGGCGGCCAGCACCGCCTGCCGGGCCGCGACCGAGCGCAGCACCCATCCCTCGCCCACGGCGCTGCCGACGCGGTAAGGGCGCGCAGGCTGTCCGTCCACCGCGATCAGCGCCGAGCCGCCCCCGGAGGGCGAGGCCACCACGCCTTGCAGGGCAAAGCGGCTGGCGACGCTGGCCGGCGGCGCGGCGGCGCCTTCGCCCTCGACACCGAGCGCCCGGGCGACCGCCCGCGGATCGGGCTGCATCTCGGCCGGCGCGGCCACCGGCGCGGGCGCCTGGCCGCCGGAGGCCTCGCCGCGGATGCGCAGCCCCCAGTACAAGGCGCTGGCCGCGGCCAGCGCCCAGACCAGCGCAGTGAGCGCCGGCACGCCCAGCCGCCTTGGAGAAAGAGTCGCCATGCGGCGATTATCATGGAAGCGTTCACAGCCCCTCCGACCACCATGCCCCAACTGCTTTCCCGCGCGCGCCGTCGTCTCCACGGCTTCACCCTGATCGAGCTCATGGTGGTGCTGGTGATCATCGGCGTGCTGGCCGCCCTGATCGTGCCCAATGTGCTGGACCGCGCCGACGACGCGCGCGTCACGGCCGCACGCACCGACGTCAACAACCTCATGCAGGCGCTCAAGCTCTACAAGCTCGACAACCAGCGCTTCCCTTCGACCGAGCAGGGCCTGCAGGCGCTGATCGTCAAGCCCACCACGGTGCCCGTGCCGCCGAACTGGAAGCCCTACCTCGACAAGCTGCCGAACGACCCCTGGGGCCGCCCCTACCAATTCCTCAACCCCGGCGTGAAGGGCGAGATCGACGTGATGTCCTTCGGCGCCGACGGCCAGCCCGGCGGCGAGGGCAAGAATGCGGACATCGGCAGCTGGCAGTGATTTGAAGGACAAGGGCTTCACGCTGCTCGAGCTGCTGGTGGTCGTGGCCATCATCGCGCTCGGCACGGCGGGCGTGAGCCTGGCGCTGCGCGACAGCGCGCAGGTGGGCCTGGAGCGCGAGGCCGACCGGCTGGCGGCGCTGTTCGAAGCGGCGCGGGCCCGCTCGCGCGCCAGCGGCGCGGCAGTGCACTGGCAGGCGACGGCCGGGGGCTTCGCCTTCGAGGGCCTGCCGCCCGGCACGCTGCCGGACCACTGGCTGGGCACCGGCACCCGGGTCCAGGGCCCCGCGCGCATCGTGCTCGGCCCCGAGCCGCTGATCGGCCCGCAGGCCGTGCTGCTGCAGCGCGAGGGGACGCCGGGCCCGGCCTGGCGCGTCGCCACCGACGGGCTGCGGCCCTTCGCCGCCCAGCCGCAGGAACTACCACCATGAGAGCCAGGACACGCTCGCTCACGGCCCGGCAACGCGGCGCGGGCTTCACGCTGATCGAGGTGCTGGTGGCGCTGGGTATCGTCGCCATCGCCCTCACCGCCGGCCTGCAGGCCACGGCCGCGCTGAGTCGCAACGCCCAGCGCCAGTCGGACCTGCTGCTGGCCCAGTTGTGCGCCGAGAACGAGCTGGCCAAGCTGCGCCTGGCGCGCCAGATGCCCGGCGTGGGCGACGGCACGCTGGACTGCGAGCAGGCCGGCCGCAGCCTGCAGCTGACGCTGACGGTGCGCCCCACGCCCAACCCCAGCTTCCGGCGCGTGGACGCCCAGGTCAGCGACGGCGCCACACCGGTGCTGCGCCTTTCCACCGTCATCGGGCGATTCTGATCATGAACCGATCAGCTCGCCGCCCGCGCGGCTTCACCCTGATCGAGTTGCTGGTGGCGCTGGCCGTGATGGCGCTGCTGGCCATCCTGAGCTGGCGCGGGCTGGACGGCATGGCACGCGCCGAGGCCCAGACGCGGCAGCGCGCCGACGAGCTGCTGGTGCTGCAGGCCAGCCTCGCGCAATGGCGGGCCGACCTGGACGCGCTGGCCTCCGGGAACGCGCCGAGCGCGCTCGACTGGGACGGTCGCGTGCTGCGCCTGACGCGGCGCGGCGCCAGCCTGGGCGATGGCCTGCGCGTGGTGGCCTGGACCCGGCGCGTCGACGTGTCGGGCGGTCAGTGGCAGCGCTGGCAGTCGCCCGCGCTGCGCAGCCAGGAGGCCTGGCAGCAGGCCTGGAGCAGCGCCCAGGCCTGGGCCCAGGCCGAGGACCTGGCACGCCAGGTCAGCCTGCTGCCGCTGGCCGACTGGCAGATCTTCTATTTCCGCGGCGACGCCTGGACCCACCCGCTGTCCAGCGACGGCAGCACCACCAGCAGCCTGCCCGATGGCGTTCGCCTGGTGCTGACCCTGCCCCCCGGCCAAGCCGTCCACGGCCAGCTGACACTGGACTGGGCGAGCCCCACCGTGGGCGGAGGCAGGTCATGAAAAGGCAGCGGGGCGCCGCCCTGCTCACGGCCATGCTCACCGTCACCCTGGTGGCCACGCTGGCGGCCGCCGCCCTGTGGCAGCAGTGGCGCAGCGTGGAGGTCGAGGCCGCCGAGCGCGAGCGCGCGCAGGCCGGCTGGATCCTCAATGGCGCGCTGGACTGGGCACGCCTGATCCTGCGCGAGGACGCGCGCGCCGGCGGCGCCGACCACCTGGCCGAGCCCTGGGCCGTGCCGCTGCGCGAGGCGCGCCTGTCGAGCTTCCTGGCGGCCGACCGCGACGCCGGCGACATCGAGCTAGACGCCTTTCTCTCGGGCCAGATCTCGGACCTGCAGGCGCGCATCAACCTCGCCAACCTGATCGAGGGCGAGCGGATTTCGGAGCCGACGCGGGCCAGCCTGGCACGCCTGTTCGAGCTGCTGGGCCTGCCCGCGGCCGAGCTCGACACGCTGGCGGCTCAGTTGCTCGCCACGGGCCAGCGCGCCACGCCCGATCCCCAAGCCCCGCTGCGGCCCCAGCGCCCGGCCCAGCTGCTGTGGCTGGGCCTGTCGCCCGCCACGCTGAAGGCCCTGGCCCCCCACGTCACGCTGCTGCCCACGCCCACCCCGGTCAACCTCAACACCGCCAGCGCCGAGGTGGTCTACGCGAGCATCCCGGGGCTGGACCTGGCCGGCGCGCGCAAGCTGGTCGCCGCACGCGAACGCGCGCCGTTCCGCACGCTGGACGAGGCCAGCCGCCAGCTGCCCGCCCAGGGCACCCTGCTCACCCCGGTCCGGCACGCCGTGGCCTCGCGCTTCTTCGAGGTGCGCGGCCGGCTGCGGCTGTCCCAGTACCTGGTCGAGGAGCGCTCCCTGGTGCAGCGCGACGGGCTCGACGTGCGCACGCTCTGGCGCGATCGCGGCGTGGCGGACGAGGCGGACGGCCGGCGCTGAGATCCGCCGCGTCCTCCAGGCCTCAGGGCGAGCCGCGCTCCGGCACGCCGCCGTCCGCGGCCACGCGGTCGCGGTACTCCTCGATCAGGCGCTCCCAGACGACCTCGAGCTCGTGGGCCGCCGAGCGGGCCAGTCCCTCGAGATCGGGGAACAGGGTGGAGTTGGTGATGTTCATGCGGTAGAGCGACTGCATCGCCGGCGCGCGCATCTCCGCAGGCAGCACGTACTTCACGATCATGGGCTCGCGCCCGGCGTAGCCGCGCAGGATGCTGTCCAGCGGCTGGTCGAGCACGCCGGGAAGCACGAACAGGCCCGACTGCGCCACCAGCCGCCGGTCCATCTCCGAGGGCTCGCCAAACCAGACGACAGGCGCCCGGTTGCCCAGGAAGTAGCGTTCGAAATTCCCGGACACGCGAGGGTCGATGCGCTCGCGCGTCAGCGCCGGATCGAAAGAAGGCGCGGCGGACCACAGCGCCGGTGTGTTCAGCGCGTACACCGCCGCGTCGGCGACCGCGTCCTCGAGGGCGAAGAACGCGGCGACATAGGGGGACTTCGTGAAGTCGAGCAGCCGCGTCGGCGCGCCATGGTGCTGCATCAGGGCCAGGCAGCGCAGATCGTCTTCGAGCGCCACGCGGTCGGACAGGTAGATGTGCGCCTTGCGGCGGAACACGCGCAGCGCGCGCGCCTCGCGCAGCGGCCACAGCGAGCGGTCAGCGCAATAGGTCTCGAGCCGCCTGGTCAGCGAGCTCACCAGCGGCCACTGCGCCGATGTCTCACCGCGAAAGGCCCAGCCGGGCTTGGACTCGGTGTGGGCCACGAACTCGGCCCACTGCGACAAACGAATCACCTCCATGCGCACCCCACGATAGGCTGAACCTTCGCACCCCAAGCGCGTATTGTCATCCCGAAAGCGATGCCGGTTCGCGCGCCACGGTCTGCCCGGCGATCCGCTCAGTCCGCCGTGAGGCCCATCTGCCGCGCCGCCTGCTCGAACCGGTCGATATCGACACGGATGATGCGCTGGAACTCGTCCGGGGTGCTGGTGGCCGCGGCGAAGCCGCGATCGGCCAGCTTTTGCCTGATGTCGGCCCGCGCCACGATCTTCCCGATCGCGGCGTTGAGCTTGTCGACGATCGCAGGCGGCGTCTTGGCCGGGACCAGGAAGCCGAACCACTGATCCACGTCGTAGCCGCTCACGCCCAGTTCCTGCACCGACGGCACTTCCGGCAGCAGCGACACGCGGTCCTTGGACGTGACGGCCAGGGCGCGCAGCTTGCTGCTCTTGAGGTGAGGCACGGTGTTGGCCAGGGTGTTGATGCTGACCTCGACCTGGCCGCCGAGAACGTCGGTCAGGGCCGGCGCGCAGCCCTTGTAGGGGACGTGGACGAGGTTGGCGTTGGTCGACATCCGCAGCAGCTCGCCCGCGAAATGCTGGGGCGTGCCGTTTCCACACGAGGCGTAGCTGACCTGCCTGGCGGCTTTCGCGCTCTCGATCAGCTCCCCCAGCGTGCGGACCTTGGAGCTGGCGGGGACAGCGATCACCGAAGGCGTCGACGCGATCAGGATCACGCCCTTGAGATCGTTTCGCGCGTCGAACGGCAGCTTGCGGAAGATCGCCGGATTGATGGCGTAGCTGCTGTTCACGACCAGCAGCGTCAGCCCGTCCGCCTGGCTCTTGGCGACGGCCTCGGCGCCGATGTTGCCGCTCGCACCGGGGCGGTTGTCGACGACCACGGGCTGCCCCACGCTCTGGCTCAGCTCGGTGGCGATCACGCGCGCCAGCGCGTCCGTGCCTCCCCCTGGCGGGAAGGTGACGATCATTCGCATCGGCTTGTCCGGGAAGGAGGCCGGATCGGCGGCCTGCACCTGGCCGGCCAGGCCGGCGATGCCCAGAAGCGCGGCGCAAGCGGTACGCCCCCATCGGATCAGACTCTTGTGCATGAAACGACTCCTCATGAATGGGCGACCGCATCGGCCGCGCTGCTGTGGGAATGAGCGTACTGCAGGGCGATGCCGCAGTCACTGGACGCTGCGGCCACGGCGCTCTCCAGGTCGGCCGCGGCGCTCGAATGGATGACGTAGAGCGCATCGCCGGCCTTGACGGCATCGGCCTGGCGGCACAGCAGGTCGACGCCGGCGCCCCGGTCCTGCGGCGCGCCGGCGCGGCGAGCCACCTCGGTGATCTGGGCAAAGTCGACGGCGCCGACGCGGGCGTCGCCGCGGGCACGCACGACGTGGGTCAGCAGTCCGGGGGCGATCGGTGGCGAGCGGCGTCCCTGGGCATCGACGATGGCGTCGAACTTGGCGCGTGCCTGGCCCGTCGCCAGCAGATGCTCGGCGCGCGCGCGCGCCTGCGCCGGACTGCCCAGGCCCGGGTCCCAGGCCAGGATGCGGCTGGCGAAGAACAGGGCTTTTTCGCGCAGATCACCGGGCGCGCCGGCCGCGTTGTCGAGCACCTGCAGCACGTCGCGCACTTCCAGCGCCGGGCCAATGCCGCGGCCAATCGGCCCGGAGCCGTCGGTTGCATGCGCCTCGACCGTCAGGCCCAGGGCCCGGCCCACGCGCTCGAACAGGCGGGCCAGCTCGACCGCCTCCTGGCGCGTCTTGAGCTTGGCCTGCGGCCCGAAAGGCAGGTCGACGATCACATGGCTGGAGCCGGCCGTCAGCTTCTTGGACAGAATCGACGCGACCGACCAGCGGTTGGACTCGACGCCCAGCGGCCGCGTGATGCTGTTCATCACGTCGTCCAGGACCGAGTGGTTGAGCCGGCCGTTCCAGGCGATGCAGCCGCGCGTGCGCCGCACCGTGTCGAGCAGTTGCGGCGCGCTCAGGTCGACGCGCGCCACGACGTCCATCGCGTCGGCCGTGCCGGCGGCCGAGGTGATCGCGCGCGACGAGGTCTTAGGAATCGCCAGGCCGTGCGCCGCGACGATGGGAATGACGATCAGGGTGATGCGGCTGCCTGGAATGCCGCCCATCGAGTGCTTGTCGACCACGATGGGCTCGTTCCAGTCCATGCTCGGCGTGAAGCTGGCGCGCACGCGGGCCAGCGACACCACCTCGGCATCGCTCAAGCTGCGCGTCGCGGCCACCAGGAAGGCGCCCACCTCGCTGTCGGGGTAGCGCCCCTGCATGATGTCGCGCAGCAGTTCGGCGTACTGGTCCTCGCGCAGTTCCTCGCCGCGGATCTTGGCGCGCAGCGCGGCCCGGCTCTCGGGCGCCGGGCTGCGGTGGATGGCGACGGCCGCTCCGGCAGGCAGGGCCAGATCCTCGAAGGCCTGCCGCGACAGGCCGACCTCGTCCGCGGCGAGCCCCTGGCCGGCGCCGACCACGTGAACGTTGGCGCGTATGCTTCGCCCGCCGCCGACGATGTCGATGCGCTCGGGGCCGAGGTAGCCCGCCGCGCCGACCAGGCTGTTCGGCGGCAGGTAGGCGGCAGGTAGGCGACAGGGTGGCGACCACGCGCAAAGTGCTGCTGGCCATCGCACGAAATCTTGCGCGGGACGAGGCATCCGCCGCAGGCACGGGCCGGCGCGTGAGGTCCACGCGCGAGGTCGGCCGGCGGCTGGCCGACATGTGACGCCCCCTCCCGCAAGCCGGCAGGATCAGTGACTTGTGCTCGCCTGGGCCCCGGGACTCGGGCCGATAGGCGAAGACTGCCGACACTCGCCGGGGCGGCCATCGCGCAAGCGTTTCGCCTGTGCGACGCTTGTCCCCTGCGGCAGCTCGACGCCGTTCTTCACCGCGAGTATTTCCGCCATCACGCTCACGGCGATCTCGGGCGGCGTCCTGCTGCCGATGTGGATGCCTATCGGTCCGCGCAGGCGGGCCAGCGAGCCCTCCGTGTGCCCGAAATGCGCCATCATCCGGGCGCGGCGCGCCTCGTTGTTGCGGCGCGAGCCTATGGCCCCGACGTAGAAGGCCTCGCTCGCTAGCGCCTCGAGCAAGGCGAGGTCGTCCAGCTTGGGATCGTGCGTCAGCGCGACCACGCAGCTGCGCCCATCGGGCTGGAACCCACTCACGATATCGTCCGGCATGTCGGCCGTCACGCTGACGCCGGGCAGAGACCATGCGGCGCGATGCTCCTGCCGCGGGTCGCACACGGTGACGGCAAAGCCGCAGGAGAGCGCCATGGCGGCGAGGTACTCGGCCAGGGGGCCGGCGCCGATCAGGAGCATGCGGTAGGCGGGCCCGAAGGTCGCGGACAGGGAGGTCCCGTCCATCTCCAGCGCCGCGGGCGAGGCGGCGATGCCGACGCTCACCGCGCCATCGCCAAGCCGCACGGTGCGGCGCATCAGGCGGCCGGCGGCCACGCCGCGGACCAACGCCTCCAGGGCCACCGGCGCCGGGTCGTATTCCAGCAGCAGCTCCAGCGTGCCGCCACAAGGCAAACCGAACCGGTGCGCCTCGTCGGCGCTGACGCCGTACCTGACGAGACGCGGCGCGCCGTCCGGCTTGGGCAGGCCCTCGCAGGCCTGCGCGTAGCGATCGACCAGGTCGTCTTCGATGCAGCCGCCGGACACCGACCCGACCACCGCGCCGCCTTCGCCCAGGGCCATGATCGAGCCCACGGGCCGCGGCGAGGCGCCCCAGGTGCGGACCACCGTGGCCAGCAGGGCGCGCCGGCCCGCCACCCGCCAGTCGAGCAGGGTGCGCAGCACCTTCAGGTCTATGTGTTCCATGCGCAGCCTCCTGCGGTCAGCGGTCGACGGCGATGGCCCGCTGCCGCATGGGTCCATCCATCCTCGAACACCAGGGCTCAGGCCGCCGTGTAGGCGGTCTTGACCGTGGTGTAGAACTCCGCCGCGTAGCGCCCCTGCTCGCGCGGGCCGTAGCTCGAACCCTTGCGGCCGCCGAACGGCACGTGGTAGTCGACGCCGGCCGTGGGCACATTGACCATCACCATGCCGGCCTGGGCCTCGCGCTTGAACTGCGTCGCGTGCTTGAGCGAGCTGGTGCACAGGCCGGCCGACAGTCCGAATTCGGTGTCGTTGGCCAAAGCCAGCGCATGCTCGAAATCCTCGGCCGCGATCACGCAAGCCAGCGGGCCGAAGATCTCCTCGCGCGCGATGCGCATGGCCGGGTCCGCGTCGACGAACAGCGCGGGCTCCAGGTAGTGGCCGCGCGTGCGGCGCTCGAGCAGGCGGCCGCCATGGGCCAGCCTCGCCCCCTCGCTGCGGCCGATCTCGAGGTAGGCCAGGTCCTGCTGCAGCTGCGCCTCGTCGACCACGGGCCCGATGTCGGTGCCGGCGGCACGCGCATCGTCCACCTGGAGCTGGCCCAGCCGCTCGACCACCGCGTCGACGAAGCGCGGCAGGATGCCCTTTTGCACGATGAAACGGCTCGAGGCGGTACAGCGCTGGCCGGTGGAGTAGTAGGCCCCCTGGACCGCGCAGTTCACGGCGGTCGCGAGGTCGGCATCGTCAAGCACGACCAGCGGGTTCTTGCCGCCCATCTCGAGCTGGACCTTGGCCAGGCGCTCGGACGCGGCGGCCAGCACGCGCCGGCCCGTGTCCGCCGAACCGGTGAAGCTGATGCCTGCCACGTCCGGATGGCCGAGCAAAGTCTGTCCGACCCGGCTGCCCGGGCCCATCACCAGGTTGAACACGCCGGCCGGCAGGCCCGCACGGCTGATGATCTCGGCCAGGGCCCAGGCCGAACCGGGCACCAGGTCGGCGGGCTTGAACACCACGCAGTTGCCCCAGGCCAGGGCCGGCGCGATCTTCCAGGCCGGAATCGCGACGGGGAAGTTCCACGGCGTGATGATGCCCACCACGCCCAGCGGCTCGCGCGTGATGTCCACCGTCACCCCTGGACGCACCGAGGGCAGGTGTTCGCCGCCGCCGCGCAGCACTTCCCCGGCGAAGAAGCGGAAGATCTGGCCGGCGCGGGCCACTTCGCCTACGGCCTCAGGCAGGGTCTTGCCCTCCTCGCGCGCCAGCAGCTCTCCCAGCTCGTCCTTGCGCGCCAGCAGCTCGGCGGCGATCTTTTCCAGGCTGTCCGCGCGGGCCTGCAGCGGCCCCCGGGCCCAGGCCGGAAAGGCCGCACGGGCCGCGGCGATCGCCGTCTCGGTCTGCGCGGCATCGGCGTGCGCGTACTCGTCGATCAAGTCGTCGAGATCCGACGGGTTGATGTTGCGGCGTATCCCCACGCCCTCGACCCATTGGCCTGCGATGTAGTTGCGCTTCACGGCGTGTCTCCTAATATCTTTCAAATGATGGAACTGCGCCTGAGCTCGGCAAGCGCAGGGGCGTCGAGCTGCAGCCAGTCGGCCAGCACCTCGTCGGTGTGCTGGCCCAGCTGCGGCGGCGCCTGCCGGTAGCGCACGGGCGTGTCCGACAGCCGGATCGGGTTGGCCACCAGCGGCACCCTGCCCGCCGACGGATGCGGCAGCTCGATGCGCATGCCGCGCGCCTGTACCTGCGGATCGGCGAACACCTCGTCGATCCGGTTGATGGGCCCGCAGGGCACGCCGGCGGCCTCGAGCGCGGCGACCCACTCGCGCGTCGTGCGCATCACCGTGGCCTGGCGCAGCAGCGGAATCAGCACGGCGCGGTGGGCCACGCGCTGCGGGTTGGTCGCAAAGCGCTCGTCGCTCGCCCATTCCGGACGGCCCGCGACCCGGCAGAACTTGGCGAACTGGCCGTCGTTGCCTATCGCCAGGATCATGTCGCCGTCGGCCGTCGGAAAATCCTGGTAGGGCACGATGTTGGGATGGGCGTTGCCCATGCGACGCGGCACCACGCCGCCGGCCAGGTAGTTGGAAGCCTGGTTGGCCAGGCAGGCGATCTGCACGTCGAGCAGAGCCAGGTCGATGTGCTGCCCGCGGCCGGAGCGCGCGCGCTCGGCCAGCGCGGCCTGCACCGCGATCGTGGCGTACAGCCCCGTCATGATGTCGGTGAGCGCGACGCCTACCTTCTGCGGCCCTGCGCCCTCCTCGCCCTCGGGCCGGCCGGTGATGCTCATCAGGCCGCCCATGCCCTGGATCAGGAAGTCGTAGCCGGCGCGCGGCGCGTAGGGCCCGGTCTGGCCGAAGCCGGTGATCGAGCAATAGACCAGGCCCGGGTTGCCTTCGGCCAGGCTCTCGTAGTCCAGGCCGTACTGCCTGAGCCCGCCGAGCTTGAAGTTCTCCAGCAGCACATCGGCGCGCCCCGCGAGCTCACGCACCAGTACCTGGCCCTCGGGGCGCGCGAGGTCGATGGTCACCGAGCGCTTGTTGCGGTTGGCGCACAGGAAATAGGCGGCCTCGGCGGTGTCGCGTCCGGCCTCATCCCTGAGGTAGGGCGGCCCCCAGGACCGGGTGTCGTCGCCGGCGCCGGGGCGCTCGACCTTGATCACATCGGCCCCCAGGTCGGCCAGCATCTGGCCCGCCCAGGGCCCGGCCAGCACGCGGGAGAGGTCCAGCACCTTGACGCCGGCCAGCGGCGCGGAACGCGGGCCCGCGGGCACCGCAGCGGCTGCGTCGTTCGAAGCGAGAGAAGGTATGTTCATGGTTGGCTTCAGAAGGGGTTACGGGGCCGAGGGCGTGGCGCGCACGCGCGCCACCGCCTGCTCGAGCTGGTCCCAGGCGGGCCGATCCGGCGCAAAACGCTGGCGCATGTAGCCGGCCAGTTCGGCGACCTGCCGGTCGTCGAACGCGTCCTTGAACGCCGGCATGAAGCCGATGTCGTGTGCGGCGGGCGCGCGGATGCCTTCGAGGATGGCGCGCAGCAGGTTGTCCGGCCGTTCGCTGTGCAGATTGCTGTTCAGCGCCAGCGGCACGTTCACCCCCAGCAGCCGGGGGCCGTCGCCGTCATGGTGGCAGGCGCCGCAGGCCTGGTCGAACATGCGCTGCGCCGGCCCCGCCAGCCCCTGGGCGGCGGCCTGTCCGCGCGCGACGGCGGCCTGCGCGGCCGCGGTCGCCTGGTCCTCGGAGACCTTGGGATTGAATGAGGTCAGGTAGTGCGCCATCGCGCGCACGTCCTCGTCGGGCAGGGCCCCCAGCTCGCGCACCACGGGCGCCATGGGGCCCGCAGCCACGCCGTGCTGGGCACTGTGGCCAAAGCGCAGGTAGCGGTAGAGCGCCTGTTCCGTCCAGGGCACAGGCGAGCGGCTGGCCGAGCTCAGGGCCGGGGCTTCCCAGCCCTTGATGAAGGCGCCGCCCAGGAAGGCCTGGCCGCTCCGTTCGGCTCCGAGCGCGTTGCGCTCGGTGTGGCAGGCGCTGCAATGGCCCAGACCGTTGACCAGGTAGGCGCCACGGTTCCACTGCGCCGAGCGCGCCGGCTCGGCCTGCGCGACCGCGCCGGGCGTGAGGAACAAGGCATTCCACATGGCCAGCAGCGGCCGGTATCCGAACGGGAACGCGAGCCGGCTCTCCGGCACCGGCGCGCGCACGGCTGGCTGCGCCATCAGGTAGGCGTAGAGGGCGGTGAGGTCATCGTCGGTGATACGCGTGAAGGCGGTGTAGGGAAAGGCGGGATACAGCCGGTGCCCGTCGCGGGAAATGCCCTCGCGCATGGCACGCTGGAAGGCGCTGAAGGACCAGGCACCGATGCCGGTCTCCACGTCGGGCGTGAGGTTGGTGGCGTACACCGTGCCAAAAGGCGTCTCCATTGCGCGCCCGCCCGCATAGGCCGCACCGCCCGGCGCGGTGTGGCAGGTGAGGCAGTTGCCCGCCGCGGCCAGCTGGCGGCCGCGCGCTATCGTTTCGGCCGTATAGACCGAAGCGTCGGGCCGGGTCACGGGAGCGATGACGGGGCGCCAGCCCAGCACGGCGGCGCCGAGCCCGATCGCCCCGACCGCCAGGGCCCCGGCACGGGCCCACCAGCGCCGCGCCTGGGGCCAGCGCGCGTCTTCCGGCGCAGCGCGGGCCGCCGGCTCGCGCCGCCGCGCGGCGACCGGCGCGTCGGCCGGAGGCGGCAGGGGATGAAGCGCGGCCCGTACCACTTCGGGCGTGAAGGGGGGCTGGCGAAAGCGCACCCCGGTGGCGTCGAAGATGGCGTTGGCGATCGCGGCCGTGCCCGGCACCGAGGCGGACTCGCCTGCGCCCAGCGGGGGCTGGTCGGGCCTGGGCATGGTCATCACCTCGATCACCGGCACCTCGCGGAAGCTCAGGATCGGGTAGCTGCCCCACTCGCGGCTGGCCACCATGCTGGTGAGCGGATCGACCCGCACGCTCTCCTTCAGGGCCCGGCTGGTCGTCTGCACCACGTTGCCGTGGATCTGATGGCGCACGCCGTCGGGATTGATCATCAGGCCCGCATCGTGGCCCACGACCACCCGCTTGACGTGCACCTCGCCGGTGACCTTGTTGACGTCGACGTCCGCCACCCAGGCCGCCCAGGCGGCGCCGAAGCCCGGCCACTTGCTGTGCACGTAGCGCGCGTAGGCCACGCCCTGGCCGTGCAGCCAGTCGCCGCTGGCGCCCTGCTGCTGAGGCCGGGTGTGCGGCAGCCATCCGGCGCGCTCGGCGGTGGCCTGCAGCAACTCGTGCGCGCGCGGGTCCTTCAGATGGCGCAGACGGTACTCGACCGGGTCGACCTCGGCCGCGGTGGCCAGCTCGTCGATGTAGGACTCGTGCGCAAAGGAGTTGGGCAGCGCGGACACGCCGCGCAGCCACGAGGCGCGCAGGATGGGCGGCATGTCGTTGACCGTGACACGCAGGTTGTCGATCTCGTAGGGCGGCCGCGCGGTGCGATCCCCCATCTCGAAGGCCTGCGCCTTGGGCTCGATGCTGCGCGTCAGCAGCAGGGCCAGGGTCGGCGCGCCATTGGAGGGGTAGGAGGTGGAGAAGTCGTAGGCCGCGATCGAGCCGTCGGACCGCAGCCCGCCGCGCACCTCCATCCACTGCGCCGCGCCCTTGGGCTCCCACAGATGCTCCTGCTCGCGCGTGAGCTGCACGCGCACCGGCGCCCCCACCGCGCGCGCCAGCAGCGCGGCATCGGCCGCCACGTCATCGGCGCAGTTGCGACCGTAGCAGCCCGCGGCCTCCATGCGCACCACCTCGACGCTCGTGTCGGCCAGCCGCAGCAGGCGCGCCAGGTCCGCCCGCAGCACGTGCGGGTTCTGCGTGCCGGCGTACACGGTCAGTGCATGCGAGCCGGCCGGTTCACCGTGCCAGAGGGCCAGCGCGCAGGAGGGCCCGATCGAGGCATGCATCTGGTAGGGCCAGGTGTAGCTGCGCGGCATGGACTGGGCGGCGCCGGCCAGGGCGCCCTCGACATCGCCCTCGTCGACCAGGCGGCGCGGCGTGGCCGGGTTGGCGCGCAAGGCCTGGCCGAGGTCGGCCAGCGGGGGCAGGCCAGGCCAGTCGCGCCAGCGCACCTGCAGCTGGGCTGCAGCCTGCTCCGCCTGCTCCTCGCGTTCGGCCACGACGCCTACGAAGTCGCGGATCACCACCACCGCGCGCACGCCGGGAATATGGGCGATCGAAGACTCGTCGACCGACTCGAGCGTGTTGCCTATGAAGTCGCCGTGGTCGGCGCCGGCATAGGGCGGCCGCACCACGCGTCCGTGCAGCATGCCCGGCACGCGCATGTCGTGGACGAAGCTGAGTTCGCCGAAGACCTTGGCGGGAATGTCGACGCGCGGCTGGGACTGCCCAACCACCCGGTATTCGGACACCGGCTTGAGCGGCGCGCCGCCGTCCAGGCGCAGCGTCACGCGCTGGCCCTGCAGCAAATCGCCATAGCTCACCCGAAGCGCGGTGTCGTCGCGCGAGCGAACAACTCCCTGCTCCACCATGAGCTGTGCCGGCGGAACCGCCAGCCGTTCGGCGGCGCGTGCCATCAGAAAGGCCCGCGCCTGCGCGGCCGCCTGGCGCAGCGGCACGGCATGGATCTGGATCGAGGCGCTGGCGATCGTCGGGCCCTGGTTCGGTGCCCGGGCCGTGTCGCCCAACACCATCTCGACCTGGGCCATGGCCACATCGAGCTCCTCGGCCACGATCTGCGCGAGCGCCGTGCGGATGCCGGTTCCCAGGTCCACATGGCCATTGAGAGCGATGACCTGGCCATCGTCCCAGACCGACAGCAGCACCTCCACCCCCTCCTCCGGGTTGGCAGGGATGATGGGCGGCTGGCCGGGTGCCGGCAGTGGGGGCGGCGGCGGATCCCGCGTGACCACGAGCACGCCCTGGGCCTGCAGGAAATCGCGCCGCGTGCGCAGCGCGGACAGACGCGAGTCCGCCTTCATGGCGCCTCCAATTCGTCGGCGCGCTGCCGCTCGAGCCGCTCAAGGATGTCTGACGCGCGCAGCACCGCGCGCACGATCTCGACATGGGTGCCGCAACGGCACAGGTTGCCCGACAAGGCCTGGCGCACCTGCTGATCGGTGGGACGCGGCGTGTGCGCCAGCAGGGCCACCGTCATCATGACCATGCCGTTGAGGCAATAGCCGCATTGCGCAGCCTGTTCGTCGATGAAGGCCTGCTGGACCGGGTGCGGCGTACTGGCGTCGCCCAGGCCCTCCAGGGTCGTGATGTCGCGGCCCGCCAAGCCGCCGGCGGGGATCACGCAGGCGCGCGCGGCCACGCCGTCGACCAGCACGGTGCAGGCACCGCACTGCCCCAGACCACAGCCATATTTGGGACCGTTGAGGCCCAGGTCATTGCGCAGCACGGTCAGCAGCGGCGCGTCGGGCGGCACGGACAGGGCGTGCCGCACGCCGTTGACGCTCAGCACGATCGGGGGAGCTTCGGCGGCCACAGGCTGCATGTGTCAGGGTCAGGTCGCGGCGCCGAGATCGGATATCCTGCGCAGCAGGGCGACCAGCGTCGCGCGCTCGGCCGCGTCGAGATCGGCGAAGGTGTGCTCCGAGATCTGCCTGGCGAAGGGCACGGTCTGCTCGATCATCTGCGCCCCTGCCGGCGTGAGGCTGACGGTCATGTGGCGGGTGTCGCCGGGCACATGGCTGACCATTACCAGGTCCCGCCATTTCAGGCGCTCGACGATGGCGCGCACCGAGACCTCGTCGATGGCGGTGGCGCGCACGATGGCGCCGACCTCACAGGGTCCGCCGTCGCGCACGGCGCACAGGGTCACGAACTGGGCGGCGCTGAGCTGCGCGTCGGGAACGGCCTCCTGGAAGATCGCCACATGCCGCTGGTAGGCTCGGCGCAGCAGGTGGCCGACCTGCTCGGAAAACTGGTAGTCGCTGGAAGGGGTAGAGGAAGACATGGAGGGCTCCGCGGTGGACTGAGGGAATGAGATGGGCTCAGACGCTGAGGTAGGCACGCCGCACCGTTTCGTTGGCGGCCAGCTCGTCCATCGAGCCGCTGTAGCGAATCTGCCCTTTTTCGAGCACGTAGGCGCGGTCGGACACCAGCTCGGCAAAATGCATGTTCTGCTCCGACAGCAGGATGCTCACGCCCTGCGCCTTGAGTTCGAGGATCATGTTCGCCATCTGCTCGACGATGACCGGGGCCACGCCCTCCGAAGGCTCGTCCAGCAGCACCAGGTAGGGGTTGCCCATCAGCGTGCGCGCCACCGTCAGCATCTGCTGTTCGCCGCCGCTCATGCGGCCGCCGGGGCGATCGGGCATCTCGCCCAGGTTGGGGAAAAGCCTGAACAGCTGCTGCGGCGTCCACAGCGGCGCGGCGCTGCCGTCGGGCCACTTGCGGGGCACCTGGCGGCCGACCTCGAGGTTCTCGGTCACCGTCAGGTCGGTGAAGATGCGCCGGTCCTCTGGAACGAAGCCCAGGCCATGCGAGGCCACCTCGTGCGGCTCGCTGTGGGAGATGTCGCGCCCCATGAACGACAGGGTGCCGCGGCGCTTGTCCAGCATGCCCATCACGGCCTTGAGCGTGGTGGACTTGCCCGCCCCGTTGCGCCCCATCAAGGCCACGACCTCGCCGCGCCTGACCTGCAGGTCCACGTCGAACAGGATCTGCGCCGCGCCGTACCAGGCGGCCAGGGCACGCACGTCCAGCAGCAGCTCGCCGCCCATGTTTTCCTCATCACTCATCACGCCGCCTCCTTGATGGACGTTTCCTTCTCGAAGGTCTTTCCGCTGCCGAAGTAAACCTCCTGAACCTTGGGGTGATCGCGGATCTCGTGCGGCCGTCCCTCGGCGATCAGCCGGCCGCGGGCCAGCACGATGGTGCGATCGGCATAGGCGAACACCACGTCCATGCTGTGCTCGGTGAACAGCACGGCCATGCCCCGCTCGACGACCAGGCGCTTGGTCAGGGCCATCAGCTCGTTGCGCTCCTTGGGCGCCATGCCCGCGGTGGGCTCGTCCATCAGCAGCAGCTTGGGGCGGTTGGCCATCGCCACGGCCAGCTCGACGCGCTTGACGTCGCCGTAGGCCAGCACGCTGCACGGCCGGTCGGCCTGCGCCGCCATGCCCACCTGGTCCAGCAGCGCCAGCGCCTCGCTGCGCTTGTGATCGGCTGCCCGGCGCCACATCGAATACAGGCGCTGATCGGCCGAGATCAGCGCCATCTGCACGTTCTCGACCACGGTCAGCGACGCAAAGGTCTCGGCGATCTGGAAGGTACGGCCGACGCCCAGGCGCCAGATCTCGCGCGGCCTGAGGCCCACGAGCTCCACGCCTTCGAGGCGGATCGACCCGGCGTCGGCACGCAACTGCCCGTTCACCATGTTGAAGGTCGTCGACTTGCCCGCGCCATTGGGCCCGATCAGCGCAAGCAGCTCGCCCGCCTGCAGTTCGAAATCGATGCCGTCGACCGCCTTGACCCCTCCGAAGGATTTGCCCAGGCCCGATACTTTCAAAAGGCTCATGACTGGAGCTCCCTGGCTTCACGCCTGCTGTAGACGATCTGACGCACGAAGCCTGCAATGCCTTGCGGGAACAGCAGCACCAGGATCAGGATGATGGCGCCCAGCATGGCGCGCCAGTACTCGGTGTTGCGGGCGATCGTGTCGTGCAGCCAGGTGAACGTCACCGCCCCCACCGCGGGCCCGGCCAGCGTCTGCAGCCCGCCGAGCAGGACCATCACGAGGCCGTCCACCGACTTGCCCACATGCAGGCTCTCAGGCGAGATGCTGCCCTTGGAGAAGGCGAACAGGGCGCCGGCCAGGCCGGCGAACAGCCCGGCCACGACGAAGGCCGTCCACTGGATGCGCTTGACGTCGATGCCGATGGCGTCGGCCCGCAGCGGCGAATCGCGTCCTGCACGCATGGCGTAGCCGAACGGGGAGAACAGGAAGCGCCGCAGCGCCACCACGGCCGCCAACACCAGCGCCAGGGTGAGGTAGTAGTAATGCCGCTTGTCGGCCAGCCATTCGGACGGCCAGACGCCGGTCAGGCCGTTGCTGCCGCCGGTGACGCTGTCCCACTGGTAGGCGATGGCCCAGGCGATCTGGGCGAAGGCCAGCGTCAGCATGGCCAGGTACACCCCGGACAGGCGCACGCTGAACCAACCCACGACCACGGCGCCGACCGCGGCGATCAGGGGTGCGACGAGCAGCGCCGCCTCCATCGGCAGCTGCAGCGAGCGCACCAGCAGCGCCGCGGCATAGGCGCCGAGGCCGAAGTAGGCGGCGTGGCCGAACGAGTGCATGCCGGCCGGCCCCATGATGAAGTGCAGGCTCGCGGCGAACAGCACCGCGATGAGCAGGTCGATCACCAGCACCGTCACGTAGGGCGAGGCCTGCGTCAGCGCCGGCAGCGCGACCAGCACCAGCGCCAGGGCGGCTGCGCCGGCCTTGAACAGGTTGTCGGCGGGCCGCAGCGGCGCTTCGGGTGAGCCGAGGTGGCGGCTCGCCGCCTGCGGCCGGCCCATCAGCCCCCAGGGCCGCACGACCAGCACCACGGCCATCACCAGGAATTCGACCACCAGCGTCAGCTTGGAAAACGAGATGCTGAAGCCGAACAGCTCCACCAGCCCCAGCCAGATGCAGATGGCCTTGAGCTCGGCGATCAGCAGCGCGGCGACGAAGGCGCCAGGTATCGAGCCCATGCCGCCGACCACGACGACCACGAAGGCCGCGCCTATGGTGTGCAGGTCCATCTCCAGGTTGGCGGGCTCGCGCGGCAACTGCAGCGCCCCACCCAGGCCGGCCAGCATCGCGCCCAGTGCGAACACGGCGGTGAACAACCAGGCCTGGTTGACGCCCAGCGCGCCAATCATCTCGCGGTCCTGCGTGGCCGCCCGCACCAGGGTGCCCCAGCGGGTGCGCGTGAGCAGCAACCACAGCAAGCCCAGCACCAGCGGGCCGACGACGATCAATAACAGGTCGTAGGCCGGGAACTGGCGATCCAGGATGGTCACCGAACCCGACAGTCCGGGGGCACGCGGCCCAAGCAGTTCTTCGGGTCCCCAGACCCACAGCACCGCATCCTTGATGACCAGCACCAGCGCAAAGGTGGCCAGCAGCTGGAACAGCTCCGGCGCACGGTAGATGCGCCGCAGCAGCAAGACCTCCACCAGCGCGCCGAGCGCCCCCACGGCCAGCGCCCCGAGCAGCAGGGCGGGCCAGAAGCCGAGACCGCTGCCCAGACGCTCCACCAGCGAATACGCGATGTAGACGCCGGCCATGTAGAACGAGCCGTGCGCGAAGTTGACGATGCGCGTCACGCCGAAAATCAGCGACAACCCCGCCGCCACGAGGAACAGCGAGGAGGCACCAGCCAGTCCATTGAGGAGCTGGACGAAAAAACCTGAGAAGCTCATGGGACGACCCTAGGGTTATCGGGGGAGCGGAAGGGGCGCCGTCACTCGGCCGGCCGCAGCTTCTTGACCTCGTCGGCGGAGGGCAGGAACTTGGCGCCGTCGAGGTATCGGTAGTTCACCATGACGCCCTTGCCGCCTTCGTTCTTGGTCCGTCCCACGTAGCCGCCCATCGTGGATTGATGGTCCTCGCTGCGGTAGGTGATCATGCCGAACGGAGTGGACACCTGCAGGCCCTTGAAGGCGGCGATCAGCTTCTCGGTCTCGGTGGACTTGGCCTTCTTCATGCCTTCCGCCAGCGACTTGATCGCGCTATAGCCGACGATAGAACCCAGGCGCGGCGACTCCTTGAACCGGCCCTCGTAGGCAGCCAGGAAGGTCTTGTGCTCGGGCGTCTGTATGCCGTACCAGGGGTAGCCCGTGACCAGCCAGCCATTGGGCGCCTCGTTCTTGAGCGGGTCCAGGTACTCCGGCTCGCCGGTCAGCAGGCTCACCACCTCGCGGCCCTGGAACAGGCCCCGCGTGTTGCCTTCGCGCACGAACTTGGAGAGGTCGGCACCGAACAGCACGTTGAAGATCGCATCGGGCTTGGCATCGGCCAAGGCCTGAACCACGCTGCCTGAGTCCACCTTGCCCAGCGGCGGCGCCTGCTCGGCGACGAATTCGACATCCGGCTGGGCGGCCTTGAGCAGCTGCTTGAAGGTGGCGGCGGCCGACTGCCCGTACTCGTAGTTGGGATAGACCAGCGCCCAGCGTTTCTTCTTGAGCGCCGCCACGTCGGGCACCAGCATGGCCACCTGCATGTAGGTCGAGGGGCGCAAGCGGAAGGTGTAGCGGTTGCCGTTCTGCCAGACGATCTTGTCGGTCAGCGGCTCGCCGGCCAGGAAGAAGACCTTCTTCTGCTTGGCGAAATCGGTCAGCGCCAGGCCTATGTGCGACAGGAACGAACCCGTCAGCACGTCCACCTTTTCCCGGGACATGAGCTCCTCGGCGACCCGCACGGCGTCGCCCGGGTTGGCGTTGTCGTCCCGCGTGATCAGCTCGAGCTTGCGGCCGTTGATGCCGCCGGCCGCGTTGATCTCCTCGACTGCGAGTTCCATGCCCTTCTTGTAGGGCTCGAGGAAGGCGGGCTGCGCCTTGTAGCTGTTGATCTCGCCGATCTTGATGACGCCCTGCGCGTGCGCAGGCATCGTGAAGGCGGCCACGCAGGCGCCGAGAAAGGCCGCATTCACCGCGTGCCGTAAGGATTGCATCGTCATCGTCTTCTCCTGGTTACGCCAATTGAGAGTGGGAAACTTGCGCGGATCGCGAGCGCTCAGCGCAGGCCGTCTTCGCCCTTGATCTCTTGCACCTGCAGGCCGCCGACACGCGGCAGCGGCCGGCCGCCGTCCGTGACCACGACCGCGACCACGATCTCGTCGGCCCTGGGCGCGTCGCTCACACGCGCCTCCATCGCGTCGAAATGGCTGCGCACGTAGGCGGCGTCCTTGTGACCGAGCGGCACGTCGATCGCGGTGCCGAGGCCGCCCCGCTTCTTGCTCGAGGGCACGAGCGCCGCCCCCTTCTCGACCGCCTGGCGCAGCGGCGCCCCGAGCTTGGGGTGCAGGATGGCGGCGGCGTGCTCGAGCTCGCCCGCCTCGCCGACGATCGCGGCCTTGCCATAGCTGTGAGCCTGGCCCGGCGCGATGCCCAGGGCCTGCACACATTTGCGGCCCAGCAGGCCGCCCAGTTCTTCGCCGACGGCGATCAGCTCGTCGAGGTTCTCGACATAGCGTCCCGCGCAGGGGTTGGCGATGACGGCCATGGCGAGCGCCTTGCGCACCGGCGGGTTGACCGTCTGCCCCAACTCGATGCGGGTCTCGTCGATCTGGACGATCAGTTTGCGGATCTGTGCGGACATGGTGTGCCTTCTTGGTCGATAGGGGTTGATGCGGGGCCCGCGCTCAGCGCAGACCGTCCCATTTGGAGATCTGTTCGGCCCGCAGGCCGCCCACGCGCGCGTGCACCCGCGGCCCCGTGCTCATGGCCAGGATGAAGACGATCTCGCCGGACAGCGGGGCGCCCGGCACGCGCACCTCGATCGCGTCGAAATGGCTGCGCACGTAGCTGGCGTTGATGTGCGTCAGCGGGACGTCGAGCGTCGCCCCCGGCCCGCCCACCTTCTTGGTCGAAGGCACGATGGACAGGGCGTTGCCGGGCTGGCCTTTCTTGTCCTCGGCCTCGCCCCTGGCGTAGGCGGCGCGGTCGCCCTTCCAGCCGAGCAGCTCCCGCATCGCGTAGCCGCCCGGCACATGCCACAGCGCGCCGTGCTCGAGCTCGCCCGCGGCCCCGACGATGGCGCCCTTGCCGTAGGCCTCGATGCGTTCGGACGGCACCTCCATGGCCGAGCACAGCCGCCGCGCCATGTCCACGCCCACCTCGCCCAGCGCGTCCATCATCGGCAGGATGTCGGGCTCGTAGCGCCCGGCAAAGGGATTGGTCAGCACCGCGGCGATCGCGCCGCGGCGCAGGGGAGCGGCCGCCACCGGCCCGAACTCGTGGTGAATGTCCTCCACATGGGTGTGGATGCGTCGTATCTCGATCATCTTCGTTTCCTTCGTCTGTGATCAATGCGCGAGAGCGGGTGCCGGCGGCGCCAGCTCGACCGCTGCGCCGCCGGTGCTGATCACCCGGCCCTGGCACACCAGCGCGCTGGACCAGATCAGCCCCTGGGATTGCAACTTGCGTGCCTGCGCCAGGCCCGCCGCGAGCGCACGCTGCACCGTTTCGGCGTCCAACGCCGGCACGTTCACCGTCACCGGGATGTCGCCCAGGTCGCTGTCGTCCTTGAGTGCGCTCGCGGGCCGGCGCTCGATGCGCGGATCGTCGACATCGACCGCGTTGGCGATCACCGTGGCCGCCGCATCGGCCTGAGCCGCCGTGGCGGCCAGCACCGTCACGCTGTCGGCGATGCCCAGCGAGAAGCTGCGCCCGCGCCAACCGCTGGTCGCGATGCCGCGCACCGGCATCGCATGGCCCACCTCGAAGCGACCGTCGATCTCTATGCCATCGCGCAGCTGGCGCAGGTCCAGGCGCGCCAGATCGGAGAACATGCCGACCCGCACCGACTGCCCAGGCGTCAGGTGCAGCGCAATGTCTCCGCCGTTGTTGACCCATGCCCGTTCGACGCCCTCGCGCTCGTAGGCGGCGATCAATTCCTGCGCCACCGCGCCCGCCACCGCCGCCATGGGCGTGATGTAGCGGTCGCGATACGGTCTGCAGGCCTGCCACATGCGCCGCGCCACGCGGCCGCGCAGGGGGCAACCCGCCGCCACCGGACGGCGCAGCAAGGGCAATTCGGCCACGAGCTCGTCGAGCAGCTGCGTGAAGCGCTGCCAGGCCGACTCGTGCGCCGCGGCGACAGCGCCGGCCTGGCCCTCTGCCTCTATCACGATGTCCATGGGCCCGTGCTGGAAATGCCAGCGGCCCGGTGACAATGCGGTACGTTGCGCAGACATGATGCACCTCATCCCAGCAGCGGCGGCCGGCCCAGCGGCCAGGGGTTCGCGGCGGCGATCCCCGTCCAGCGACGCGCGGTCGGCGCACCGTCGTTGTGCCAGGCCCCACGGCGCAGCACCTCCTCCAGCGTGCGCACCTGCTCCATGTGTCCACCCAGTGCGCGGTAGTCCTCGCGCCGCATGCTGAACTCGATCGGCGCCACGATGGCTGGCGTGGGCACGGTGCCGAAACTGTTGTCGGGCATGCGCATCACGTCGACCATCACGGTGATGCCGCCTCCCGGCCACACATAGGCCGGCGCCCCTCCGCAGGTCACGTTGACCAGCGCCTGCTTGATGGACCGGGTGAGCAGCACGGGGTTCTCCGTCACCCCCGCCCGCAGACTACCGCCCGCGCCGCCGAGGAACAGCACTGTGGTCAGCGAGGGCTCGCAGTTCTCGCCGATGCGGTCCACCACGGCGCGCACGTCGGCGGGCATCTCCTGCTCGCGCGGCGTCAGCGTTTCATCGAGCACGTACCAGGCTGCGTGTTCGCCGGTGGTCGACGTCATCAGCAGGCGCAGCCCCGGCCAGGCGACCTCGGGCTCCCAGCCCTCGATGATCGACAGGGGATCGGCGATGTCGGTACCGCCCCATCCCGTACCGGGATTCGCCACCTGGAAGTAGCGCCCGGGCGTCGACTTGCGCCCCCTCATCATGATGCCCGAAGGGCGCATGTCCAGGCAGCGGCCGGCCTGGTGGGGGGTCAGCACGCCGGTGATGTGGTCGTCGACCACGACCACCTCGTCCACGCGGCCGAACAACTGCTTGGCGAAGATCCCCACCGTGGCGGACCCGCAGCCCACGCGCATGCGCTGCTCCTCGACCCCGTTGACGATGGGCGGGCGACCCGCCTGGATCACAAGCTGCGCCCCGCCGTCTATGGTCAGCTCCACCGCCCGCTTGTTGCCCAGCGCCTCCATCATCTCGACCGTGATCCGCCCCTCCTTCTTGCTGCCGCCGGTTAGGTGATGCACACCGCCCAGGGACAGCATCTGGGACCCGTATTCGGCCGTGGTGACATGGCCCACGACCTCGCCCTTGCTGCGCACATTGGCCTGCTCGGGGCCGAGGTAGCGGTCGGTGTCGATCTTCACCTTGAAGCTGCAGTAGCTGAAGATGCCCTCGGTGACCACCGTCACCATGTCGACGCCGTCGACCTTGGAGCCCACGATGAAGGGGGCGGGCTTGTAGTCCGGATAGGTCGTCGACGATCCCACGCCGGTCACGAAGACCTCGTCGGCCAGCAGCAGGTCGCCGCTCCAGTCGGCGACGGCCTGCGCATCCTCGTGTGCCGCCGCGCCATCCGCCTCGCCTGGCGCCGGCAAAGCCGCCCGCCCCTCGAAAGGCACCAGCCGTCCGTCGCCGCCGGCCAGCGTCTTGCGCAGCAGCACCACGGGGTCGACCCGCACCAGGACGCCGCCGTGATTGGCATAGCGGTCGCAGGCGCCGGTGCGCCCGGGACCGATCTGGCACAGCACAGGACAGGCGTTGCATTCGACCTTGTCGCCGGCCATGCGCTCGTTGCGCAGGCGCGCCCGCTCCAGCACCTGCGGCAGCGGCGGCTCGTCCATGCCCGGCAAGCCATCGGTCTTGGTGTGTTCAGTCATCGAAGAACCTTTCATGTCGGAGCACTCACCCTTGTTGCCCCCGATACTTTCATGTAGTATTCGCTTAACCAACGTGTTGCGAATGCTACATGAAAAATAATGTAGTGCAACTTCTGAAAGAAGGCAACGAGTTTTTCCCCTAAGGCCTGACTGGCAAGACAAAGGAGACCAATATGACCCATGTGGTGACTGACAGCTGCATCCGGTGCAAGTACACGGACTGCGTCGACGTATGCCCGGTGGACTGTTTTCGCGAGGGACCAGAGTTCCTGGTCATCGACCCCGACGAGTGCATCGACTGCGCGGTGTGCATTCCGGAATGCCCGGTCAATGCCATCTACGCCGAGGAGGACACGCCGGGCGGGCTGCAGTCCTTCGTCGAAATCAACCAGCGACTGTCCAAGCAGTGGCCGTCCATCACGAAGCGCAAGGAGCCGCTTCCCGACGCCGAGCGCTGGAAGGACGTGAGCGGCAAGCTCGCGCAGACCCAGGCTTGACCACACCACCCACAGGAGTCCCAGCATGAGCGCACTCATTGAAGAACGCGTACTGAGCGTCCACCACTGGACCGACCGACTGTTCAGCTTCACGACCACGAGGGATCCCGCGCTGCGGTTCAGCAACGGCCATTTCACGATGATCGGCCTGCGCGTCAGCGAAAAGCCCCTGCTGCGCGCCTACAGCATCGCGAGCGCCAACCACGAGGAGCATCTGGAGTTCCTCAGCATCAAGGTCGACGACGGCCCGCTGACCTCGCGCCTGCAGCACATCCAGGTCGGCGACACCGTGATCGTCGGCCGCAAGCCCACCGGCACCCTGGTGGTCGACTACCTTCTTCCCGGCAAGCGGCTTTACATGCTGGCCACCGGCACGGGCCTCGCACCGTTCATGAGCATCGTGCGCGACCCCGCCACCTACGAGAAGTTCGAGCAGGTCATCCTGGTGCACGGCGTGCGCATCGTCGACGAGCTGGCCTACCACGACCTGCTGCTGGAGCACCTGCCCTCGCACGAGTTCCTGGGCGACATGGTCTCCAGCCAGCTGCGTTACTACCCCACGGTGACGCGCGAGGACTTCCGCAACACCGGCCGCATTCCCGACCTGATCGAAAGCGGCAAGCTGTTTGCCGACCTCGGCGTGCCCGAGCTCGACCCGGCAGAGGACCGCGTGATGATCTGCGGCAGCCCCGGCATGCTGCGCGACCTCAAGCACCTGCTGGAACGCAGGGGCTTCAACGAAGGCAACACCTCGAAGCCGGGCGACTTCGTCATCGAGCGCGCGTTCGCGGAGCAATGAACGCTGCGGGACTGCGAGGCGCGCTCACAGGCCCTTTGCACCCACCGGCGACAATCAAGCGCTCAAGAGGAGGCCCCAAGCATGAACACACGAAGCACTGCACGCGCCGCAGCAGGCCGGTCCGGAACGGCCCGCAAGCCGGGCGTGAGGGAACTGGCGGCGCAGGCCACGCGCGACAGCCTGCTGCGCGCGGCGATCAAGGTCTTTTCCAAGCAGGGGCTGGACGGCGGCAGCGTCGAGCAGATCTCCAAGGCGGCGAAATCCTACGACCGCATGATCTATTACTACTTCGGCAACAAGGAGGGCTTGTACCTCGCCGCGCTGGAAGAGATCTACCGCCGCTTCAACGACGCAGAGTCCGCACTCGAACTGAACTTGGAGCAGCCCGTCGCATCGCTGCAGGCCGTGGTCCGCTTTATCCTGAACTACTACCGGAAGAACCCGGAGTTCGTGGCGCTGCTCAACACTGAAAACATGCATCGCGGCAAGCACATCGGCAAGTCGCTGCGCGCGCGCGAGTATTCGTCTCCGGCCATCGGCGTCATCGAGCAGCTGCTCAAGAGCGGGGCGGCCCAGGGCATGTTCCGAAACGACCTGTCGGCGCGCGACCTGTACCTGATGATCGCCGCGCTCGGCTACTTCTACCAGTCCAACCGCTTCACCCTCTCCGCCTTCCTCGGCGAGAACCTCGACGCGCCCGAGGCGACCGCGCACTGGGAGGCCTTCGTCACCGACGCCGTGCTGCGCACGGTCGCATCCCATTCCATTGAAGCCTTGCAAGGCCTCGACGCGCCATCCGCGCCAGGGGCCTCCCCCCAAGCCACCTAGCATTGAAGGAGAAACCCATGGCTGACGCAGCAATCTCGGAAAAACCCGGCAAGCTGGTCATCAGGAACATCGGCCTGCTGCTGTCGGGCGACATCGACCGGCCCATCCTGGACGCCGACACCATCGTCGCCCGTGACGGCCTGATCGTGGCCGTCGGCAAGGAAGCCGACTGCGACACCGCCGAGCCCGATGTCCTGATCGACGCGCGCAAGACCTGCGTCAGTCCCGGACTGATCGACAGCCACGTGCATCCGGTGTTCGGCGACTGGACGCCCCGTCAGGGCCAGATCGGCTGGATCGACTCGACCATGCACGGCGGCGTGACCACCATGATCTCCGCCGGCGAGGTGCATCTGCCCGGGCGCCCCAAGGACATCGTCGGCCTCAAGGCCCTGGCCATCACGGCGCAGCGCGCCTTCGACAACTTCCGCCCCGGCGGCGTGAAGGTGCTGGCCGGCGCGCCCGTCATCGAGAAGGGCATGACCGAGCAGGACTTCAAGGACCTGGCCGAGGCCGGCGTCAAGCTGCTGGGCGAGGTCGGCCTCGGCTCGGTGAAGGCCGGCGAGGAGGCGCAGCGCATGGTGGCCTGGGCACGCAAGTACGGCATACAGAGCACCATCCACACCGGAGGCCCCTCGATTCCGGGCTCCGGCCTGATCGACAAGGATGTGGTGCTGGAGGCGGATGCCGACATCATCGGCCACATCAACGGCGGCCATACCGCCCTGCCCGAGGCCCATGTCTGCGAGCTGTGCGAGAAGTCCACGCGCGGCATCGAGATCGTGCACAACGGCAACGAGAAGGTGGCGATCGCCGCAGCCCAGGCGGCGATACAGCTCAAATGCCCGCACCGCGTGATCCTTGGCACCGATGGGCCCGCCGGGTCGGGCGTGCAGCCCTTGGGCATCCTGCGCATGATCGCGCTGCTGTCGAGCCTGGGCGGCCTGCCGGCCGAGCTGGTGTTCTGCTTCGCCACCGGCAACACCGCTCGCATGCGCGGACTCAATTGCGGCCTGGTCGAGGCCGGGCGCGCCGCGGACTTCGTCTTCATGGACCGCGCCCAGCACTCGGCCGGCAAGGACCTGCTGTCCAGCGTGCAGCTTGGCGATATCCCTGGCGTGGGCATGGTGGTGATCGACGGCATCGTGCGCTGCGGACGCAGCCGCAACACGCCGCCAGCCACCGAAGTTCCGGTGGTGCAGACGGCGCATTGAGCGCATTTGGCTCGCAGCTGTTTTCTATAAGGAACCCAAGATGAAAATCCTCGTCCCCGTCAAACGCGTGGTCGACTACAACGTCAAGGTGCGCGTCAAGTCCGACGGCAGCGGCGTCGACCTGGCCAACGTCAAGATGAGCATGAACCCCTTCGACGAGATTGCCGTCGAGGAGGCCGTGCGCCTCAAAGAAAAAGGCGTGGCCACCGAAGTCATCGCCGTCTCCTGCGGCGTGGCCCAGTGCCAGGAAACCCTGCGCACCGCCATGGCCATCGGCGCCGACCGCGCCATCCTGGTCGAGACCAGTGAGGAACTGCAGCCCCTGGCCGTGGCCAAGCTGCTGGCGGCCCTGGTCGAGAAGGAAAAACCCGGCCTGGTGATCCTGGGCAAGCAGGCCATAGACGACGACGCCAACCAGACCGGCCAGATGCTGGCGGCTCTCGCCGACCTGCCCCAGGCCACCTTCGCCTCCAAGGTCGAAGTGGCGGGCGACAAGCTCAGCGTCACGCGCGAGATCGACGGCGGCCTGGAAACCCTGTCCCTGTCCCTGCCGGCCGTGGTCACCACCGACCTGCGCCTGAACGAGCCGCGCTACGTGACCCTGCCCAACATCATGAAGGCCAAGAAGAAGCCGCTGGACAACGTCAAACCGGAAGAGCTCGGCGTCGATGTGACCCCGCGCCTGAAGACCCTCAAGGTCGCCGAGCCGCCCAAGCGCGGCGCCGGCATCAAGGTGCCCGACGTCGCCACCCTGGTCGACAAGCTCAAGAACGAAGCCAAGGTCATCTGAGGCAAGGAACAGGAGAAACACCATGACCGCACTCGTCATTGCCGAACACGACAACGCCTCCATCAAGGGCGCCACGCTCAACACCGTCACCGCCGCGGCAGAAATCGCCAAGCTGGGCGGCGGCGAGGTCCATGTGCTGGTGGCAGGCCACAACGCAGGCTCCGCCGCCCAAGCCGCCGCAAGAATAGCCGGCGTCGCCAAGGTGATTCACGCCGACGGCGAAGCCCTGGCCCATGGCCTGGCCGAGAACATCGCCGCCCAGGTGCTGGCCCTGGCACCGGCCTACAGCCACATCCTGTTCCCGGCGACGGCCGGCGGCAAGAACTGCGCCCCGCGCGTGGCCGCCAAGCTGGACCTGGCCCAGGTCAGCGAGATCACCAAGGTGGTCGCCCCCGACACCTTCGAGCGCCCGATCTACGCCGGCAACGCGATTGCCACCGTGCAGAGCCTGGACGCCCAGAAGCTGATCACCGTGCGCAGCACCGGCTTCGACGCCGCGGATGCCCAAGGCGGCAGCGCCGCCATCGAGACCATTGCCGCAGCCGCCGACAGCGGCAAGAGCAGCTTCGTGTCCAGCGAGATCGCCAAGAGCGAGCGCCCCGAGCTGACCGCGGCCAAGATTGTGGTCTCGGGTGGCCGGGCCCTCGGATCGGCCGAGAAGTTCAACGAAGTCATCACCCCGCTGGCCGACAAGCTCGGCGCGGCGATCGGCGCGAGCCGCGCGGCGGTCGATGCGGGCTACGCCCCCAACGACCTGCAGGTCGGCCAGACCGGCAAGATCGTGGCGCCGCAGCTCTACATCGCCTGCGGCATCTCCGGGGCGATCCAGCACCTGGCGGGCATGAAGGATTCCAAGGTGATCGTGGCGATCAACAAGGACCCGGAGGCGCCGATCTTCAGCGTCGCCGACTATGGGCTGGAGGCCGATTTGTTCCAGGCTGTGCCGGAACTGGTCGAGGCACTCTGAGCCTGCCGCTGGCGACGCTCTCCGGCCTCGCCTGCATACGCATCGACGGATGGCGAGCGATGCGCCGCGTCACGGGGGCGCCTACCGAATTCGCTCCAGATGGTCCATGACCACGTCGCAGATGTGGTCGCCCCAGGCGTTGAGTCGGCCGGCCTCCATCAGATCGGCATCTAGCCAGCGCGAAGTCGTGTATTGGTTGGCCACGTAGAAGAAGCCGAGCGACATCACGGTCATCAGCATGCTCTGAGGGTCGGCGTCCTGCCGGAAGACCCCCTTCTTCTGGCCCGCCTCAAGAACTTCCTGAATGCGCTCGATCAAGGGCAGCAAGGTGCCCTTGATCTTGGTCGACTTCTTCAAGTACTTGGCGCGCAAGAGGTTCTCGGTGACGACCAATCGCACGAGCTCGGGGTGATGGAGATAGTGCTCCCATGAATGGCGGATCAGCTGCCGCATGCCCTGGACCGGATCGCGCTCGTCCATGTCGAAACTGCGCTGGGCCGCAATCAGTTCGGCGTATACGTGCTCAAGCACAGCCTGGTACAGGCGCTCCTTGCTTCCGAAATAGTAATAGAGCATCCGGTCCACGGTCTTGGCCCGCTTGCTGATCCGATCGATCCGTGCGCCCGAAAAGCTGTGCTCCGCGAACTCCGCAACGGCTGCAGCGAGGATGCGCGCCTGAACCTCCTCCGGGCTTCGCCTGCGCTTGGTCGGCCGTGTCGGCGCACCATTGGCCCTTACAGACTTGGCGGCTGATGCCTTCCTGGCCGCGGGCGCGCGTGTCTTGGCCCCCTCCAGCGATGCGGAACCATCGTTCATTGTTTGCATATCAGTACCTCGGTTGGCATCGGAGCGAGCCAGGTCAGAAATCCCGCGCAGGCCCAAGACCCAGCCCCGTCCGGAAGGGGCGCACCATCGCGCCCCTCGATAGAGAGGCCGCCGACCGCACAAACGGAGAGGGTCCGCCTCAGTTTACAGGATTCATTTTATGGAGTATCTTCTACATAAATAAAGGAAATACACCAAACATATCATGTACCGGATGCTCGCCGAGAGGCTTGTTTGCGACAACACCTTCCTGACAAGGAGTGCACGAATGAAACGCGTTCTGAGAATCACCGCTTTGCTGGCCACGCTTTGGGCCGCATTGGCCAGTCCGTCCCACGCACAGCCGATCAAGATCGGCGAGATCAACAGTTACAAGGCACTGCCGGCCCTGATGGGGCCCTATCGCAAGGGGTGGGAGCTCGCCCAGGACGAAATCAACGGCAGTGGCGGACTGCTTGGGCGCAAGGTCGAGACCATCTTCAGGGACGACAACGCCAATGCCGGCGACGCGGTGCGCGTGGCCGAGGAACTCCTTTCTCGGGAGCGGGTTGACGTTCTTGCGGGCGTGACGCTGTCGAACGTCGGGCTGGCGGTGGCAGACTTCGCGAACCAGCGCAAGGTCTTCTTTCTCGCCTCCGGCCCGTTGAGCGACAAGGTCGTCTGGGAAAGCGGCAACCGCTACACCTACCGGCTTCGCTCGGGAACGCACGCTCTGGCCGCCTCCGTCGTCGACGAAGCGGCCAGGTCGAAGAAGAAGCGCTGGGCCTTGGTTTACCCGAACTACGAATATGGACAGGCGGCCGCCTCCACCTTCAAAGCCGCGCTGAAGAAGGCCCAACCCGACGTCGAGTTCGTGGCCGAGCAGGCGCCGCCGTTTGGCAAACTGGACGCGGGTGCCGTTGTCCAGGCGCTGGAGGATGCCAGGCCCGATGCGATATTCAACGTCCTGTTCGGCGCCGATCTCACGAAGTTCGCTCGCGAGGGCAAGACGCGAGGCCTGTTCAAGAACCGCCTGGTGGTCAGTCTGCTGACGGGCGAGCCTGAGTACCTCGACCCGCTCAAGGACGACGCACCCGAGGACTGGCTCGTCACCGGTTACCCCTACCAGCAGATCTCCACGCCGCAGCACCAGGCCTTCCTGACCGCGTACCAGAAGAAATACAACGACTACCCGCGCCTGAACTCTGTCGTCGGCTACGCCACCATGAAGGCCATCGCAGCCGGCATTCGGAAGGCGGGCTCCGTCGACACCGAGAAACTGGTCGCTGCCTTCAAGGGACTGAACTTCGATTCACCCTTCGGACCGGTGGTTTTCAGACCCCAGGACAACCAGTCCACGCTGGGCATCTACGTCGGCCGCACCGCGCTGAAGGAAGGCAAAGGCTACATGAGGACCGGCACTTACATCGACGGCTCGAAGCTCACGCTCTCCGACGATGAGATCGCCAAGCTCAGGACCGTCAAGTGATGCGCCTCGCGTCATGTTCGACCCATCGATCCTTTGAAACGAGAATGCCATGAGCAACTACGTCTTGAATACCTGGTACCCGCTGACCTGGTCGCGCAACGTGGGCCACGCCCTGACGGCGCACCAGATCCTGGAACAGCAGGTGGTTCTGTACCGAACCGAAGGCGGCAAGGTGATCGCCATGGAGGATGCCTGTCCCCACCGCCTTCTTCCGCTCTCGATGGGCAAGCTCAGGGGCGATGCCATCGAGTGCGGCTACCACGGGATGACCTACGACTGCTCCGGAAAGTGCGTGCGTGTTCCCGGACAGGACTTGATCCCCTCCAGCGCCTTCGTCAGAACCTATCCGATCCACGAGAACATGGGCCTGGTCTGGATCTGGATGGGCGACCCCGCCATGGCCGACCCGGGCAAGGTGTTCGACCTGCCCCAATACCACGACCCCCGCTGGAGCGCCGTGGAAGGCGATGCCCTCGAGATCAAGGCCAACTACCTGAACCTGGCCGACAACCTGTGCGACCCGGCGCACGTCAGCTTCGTGCACCTGAGCACGCTGGGCAACGCGGCGAGCGAAGACGTCCCCGTGCACTCTGAGCAGCAAGACGGCAAGGTGGTGACATGGCGCTGGGTCATCGACGCCCCGCCCATCCCGCTGTTCGCGAAGCACGGCCATTTCAAGGGCAATGTGGACCGCTGGCACTACTATTACTACCATGCCCCGAGCATCGCCGTGATCGACTTCGGCAGCGCGGAAACCGGCACCGGCGCGCCTGAAGGCAGGCGGGACAACTGCATCCAGATCTTTGCCTGCCATTTCATTACCCCCGTCGATCAGGATACTTGCATCGACCATTGGCTGCACGTGAAAAACTTCCAGGCAGACGCTCAGGTCAACGCGGAGCTTTCGGCCGACTTCCGGGTGGCGTTTTCCGAAGACAAGACGATTCTCGAGGCCATTCAGCGCAACGAGCGCCGCCTCCCCTCCCGCCGGACCGTCAAGATTGCCATCGATGCCGGATCGCAGCGGATGCGCCGCCTGGTAGAGCGCATGCGTGAAGCCGAGGCACCTACAGCATGAGCGGCTCCGCACCCTTCCTGCTGGGATGCAATGGCCGAGGGGTCCAGTTGTCGTCCCTAGAGCGCCCCGTGCAACTCGAGGAGCTGCCGATCCGGGAGCAGTTTCGCCTCGTCAATCAAGCTGGGGTGTTCGACTACTTCGACCGTCTCCCGCTGCGCAGCCAACTGCCCGAGTACCTTGAGGCGATCGACGAGTTCGATCTGCCGGTGCATACCTGCAGTTGGTTCTATCGTCTCGGCGACCCAGCCGACGAGGCGCTGCTGCTGGACAACCTGAAGGTCTGCCGGGAGGTCGGGGCGAAGGTCCACAACATCATGACCTTCACGCACCACAGCGATGGCCATGTTCTGACAGACACCGAGATCGTAGACCACTACCTTGCGGTCTACGATGCCGGCATGAAGCTGGGCGTCGAGCCCAGCTTCGAGCTCCACGTCAACATGTGGACCGAGGACTTTCTGCGCGTCGAGAAGCTGGCGCGCAAGGTGCAGGACCACGGTGTGCCGTTCAACTTCACGCTCGACTATAGCCACGTCAATTTCAAGATCAACAACCCAAAAGAGCTCGATCGTTCTGGCGTGCGCGAGGCCGTGGCCCGTGGCGAGCTGATCCTCGACCCGTTTGAGCCGGGCTCCCTGTGCGAGCGCTGGCTCGAACTCAACATCGTCAAATGGACCCAGCTGCGCAGCGTCGCGCCGAACCAGCCCAGGAACCTCTGGCATCACAACGAGGACGGCCAGTTCGCGCGCGGGATTCAATACCCGATGATCAAACCGGCACCGGGTGAGTGGCATTCGCCGTGGAACGCCTACCTGCTCGAACCCTCGAAGGAAGCCATTCGCAAGGTGCTGCGCTACCACGTCACCCATCCGGAAAGTCCGCTGCGTTTCATCACCACGGAAATGATCAACCTTCCGGACTACGGCCTGGGCGCCCGCTACAACCTGTTCGAGCAGAACGTTGCTGCGGCGAAATTCATTCGCCGCGCCTGGGAAGAGACGCTGGCGCTTCATGCCGCCGGACTGTTGTCCCCCCCCTTTGAAGACCACACACACCCATGAAAACCAAAGCTGCTGTTGCGTGGAAAGCCGGCGCGCCATTGACCGTCGAGGAAGTCGACCTCGACGGGCCCCGCGCACTGGAAGTCCTGATCGAAGTCAAGGCGACCGGCATCTGCCATACCGACTACTACACGCTCTCTGGCGCGGACCCGGAAGGCCTGTTCCCCGCCATCCTCGGCCACGAGGGCGCGGGTGTGGTGGTGGATGTTGGGCTGGGGGTCACCAGCCTCAAGAAGGGCGACCATGTCATCCCGCTCTACACGCCCGAGTGCCGCAACTGCAAGTTCTGCCTCTCGCGCAAGACGAATCTCTGCCAGGCCATTCGCGCGACCCAGGGTCGGGGGCTGATGCCCGACGCGAGCTCGCGCTTCTCGCTCGACGGCAAGCCGCTGTTCCATTACATGGGAACGTCGACCTTCTCGAACCACATCGTCGTGCCGGAAATCGCCGTGGCCAAGGTCAGGGAGGACGCGCCCTTCGACAAGATCTGCTACATCGGATGCGGCGTGACCACGGGCGTGGGCGCGGTGCTGTTCACCGCCAAGGTGGAAGCCGGCGCCAACGTGGTCGTGTTCGGCCTTGGCGGCATCGGCCTGAACGTCATCCAGGGCGCACGCATGGTCGGCGCGGACAAGATCATCGGCGTGGACCTGAACCCTGCCCGGGAAGCCATGGCACGCCAATTCGGTATGACGCATTTCGTGAATCCGAACGAGGTCGACAACGTGGTCGACCAGATCGTGCAACTCACCGACGGCGGCGCCGACTACTCCTTCGAATGCATAGGCAACACCAAGGTGATGCGCCAGGCACTCGAGTGCTGCCACAAGGGCTGGGGCCAGTCCATCGTCATCGGCGTGGCCGAGGCGGGCGCCGAGATCAGCACCCGCCCGTTCCAACTGGTCACCGGACGCGAATGGAAGGGATCGGCCTTCGGCGGCGCGCGCGGGCGCACCGACGTCCCCAGGATCGTCGACTGGTACATGGAGGGCAAGCTGCGGATCGACGAGCTGATCACCCACCGCCTGCCGCTCGAGCGCATCAACGAGGGCTTCGACCTGATGAAGCGCGGCGAGTCGATCCGCTCGGTCGTGGTGTACTGATGGGCCTCGAGCTTCTCGCAGAGCACGGCTGCTTCGGCGGCGTGCAGCGCTTCTACAGCCACCCGTCGGCCGCCATCGGGATGCCCATGCGCTTCTCGGTCTTCCTGCCCCGGCGCGCGCTGCAGGGCGAAACCTGCGCCGCGGTGGTCTATCTTGCCGGCCTGACCTGCACCGAAGAGACGTTCATGGTCAAGGCCGGCGCGCAGCGCGTCGCCGATGCGCTGGGCCTGGTCCTGATCGCCCCCGACACGAGCCCCAGGGGCGCAGGCATCCCTGGGGAGACGGAGCGCTGGGACCTCGGCGCCGGCGCGAGCTTCTACGTCGACGCGACCGAGGCGCCATGGGCCCGGCATTACCGCATGCACAGCTACCTGGCGGCCGAACTCCCCGGCCTGCTCGCCGCCGAGCTGCCCGTGGATGGGAACCGGCTGGGCATCATGGGGCATTCGATGGGGGGTCACGGCGCGCTGGTGCTCGCGCTTCGCAACCCCGACCGGTTCAAGTCCGTCTCGGCATTTGCGCCAGTCGCGGCTCCAAGCCATTGCCCCTGGGGTCAAGTTGCCTTTACCGCCTACCTGGGCCCGGACCCCGAGGTCTGGCGCCGCTACGACGCCTGCGAGCTGATCGCGCAAGCAAAGGCGCCACCGTTCCCGGCAGGCATCCTCGTCGACCAGGGCCTCGGCGACCCTTTTCTCGCGACGCAGCTGCACCCGCACCTGCTGGAGGCGGCCTGCGCGGCCGCCGGCCAGCCGCTCGAGCTGCGGCGACATCGCGGCTACGACCATGGCTACTACTTCATTTCGACCTTCGTCGAAGACCACTTGCGCCGACACGCCACCCAGCTGGCGGCCGGGCGTTGAAAAAACAGGAAGGAGCGCATGATGGACACCACTGCCCATGTCGTGATCGTTGGCGCCGGCCATGCGGGAGGCACGGCGGCCGGGCTGTTGCGTCAGTACGGTTTTGACGGACGCATCACTCTGGTCGGCGACGAAGGCGAACTGCCCTACCAGCGCCCACCGCTTTCCAAGGCGTGGCTGAAAGCAGAGGTCGATGTCGATGCGCTGTATCTCAGGCCCGCCTCTTTCTACGAGCAAAACGAGATCCAGCTGCACCTGGACGAGAAGGCCGTACGCATCGATCCGCGGCGGCGCCGCCTTCACCTCTCGGGTGACAAGACGCTGGCCTACGACAGCCTGATACTCGCAACCGGGGCCCGCGCGCGCCGCCTGCAGATGGCTCACGGCGACAGCGAAGGCATCGTCTACCTGCGTGACATGCGCCACGCTGCCGCGCTCAAGGACCGACTGGCGGGGGCGCGTCGCATGGCGGTGCTGGGTGGCGGCTATGTCGGCCTGGAGGTTGCAGCGACGGCGAGGCAACTTGGGGTGGATGTCCTGGTGATCGAGCGTGAACCCAGACTGCTGGCCCGGGTGGCTTCGGCCCCCGTGTCGGACTTCGTGCTCGGGCTGCATCAGCGCGAAGGCGTGCAGTTCCGCTTCAGGGCGTCCGTGTCGGTACTCGAGTCCCGGCAAGGCCGGCTTGCGGCGCTCGTCCTCGATGACGGAGAAAGGATTGCATGCGACCTGCTCCTGGTCGGCATCGGAGCGGTGCCCAACGACGAGTTGGCGCGTGAGGCGGGACTCGACTGCGAGCAGGGCATCGTGGTCGACGCAACATCCAGGACCTCGCATCCCCACATCTACGCGATCGGCGATGTCACCCGGCGACGGGCGTCCGAGAATGAACTGGCCCCCAGGATAGAGAGCGTCTCCAACGCCCTGGACCAGGCCAGACAGGTCGCCAGTGCGATGGCAGGCCGCACGGTGCCGGCAGCCGAGACGCCCTGGTTCTGGTCGGACCAGTACGCGACGAAATTGCAGAGTGTGGGCCTGCCTAGGCCCACCGACACGACCATCGTACGCCCCTCGGCGAGCGGCAGCGGCCTGGCGGTGCTCCACCTGCGCGACAACGTCTTGCGCGCCGCCGAAACGGTCAACAGCGCGCGCGACTTTCTCCTGGCCAGGCGAGCCATCGCATCGGGATGCGTCGTGGACCCAAGGGCACTCGCCAGCGAGGATGCACCGCTGTCCGCCTTGCTGAGCTGAGCGCTTGCGGCAGGCTCGCCACGCCGGCAGGAATTGAAGAATGGCAAACATCACCTACATCGAATCCACAGGCAAGTCCCACCTTGCCGAAGTCAAAGAAAGTTGGAGCGTCATGAAAGGCGCTGTTCACAACGGCATTCCAGGCATCGTCGGGGAATGCGGTGGCGCCTGTGCCTGCGCAACATGCCATGTGTATGTGGACGACGCCTGGAAGGACCGGCTGCAGCCCATGCAGGAACTCGAGCGCGACATGATCGAATTCGCGCTCGACGTTCGGGCGAACTCCCGGCTGGCCTGCCAGATCACCGTTCAGCCCGAGCTGGACGGCTTGATCGTCCGCATGCCTGAAACGCAGAACGCCTGATCCCCCGTACCGCGGCGCTCGCTGGCGTCGCCTCCACGGTCGGACAAGGCTCCGCTGGGGAAGTCGCCCCAAGGTGAATGATGCAGTTGGCTCAGGAAGGGGGGCGAGTCCATCGCCCTGGCACCAGCTGCCCCCTACAATGCCCGGGACCACCCATGAGCAGCCTGATCCTCACCCTGCCCGCCAGCGACGCCGACCCCCAGGCCGGCTACGCCTATGCGCTGACGCCCGACGGCCAGCAGCTGGGCAGCCATGCGAGCGCGCCGGCCGCGCTGCTGCCGGCGCCCGGCCGCGGCGGCGAGGTCGTGGCCGTGGTGCCGGCCGGGCGGCTGTCCTGGCACAGCGTGGAATTGCCGCGCGGCGTGGGCCCGGGTTCGACGCGCCTGCGCCCGGTGCTGGAGAGCCTGCTCGAGGACCGGCTGCTCGACGAGCCGGAACAGCTGCACCTGGCCCTGGCGCCCGACGCGTCCGCCGGCGCACGCGCCTGGGTGGCCGCCTGCGACCGCGCCTGGCTGCGTGGCCACCTGCAGGCGCTGGAAGCCGCGCAGCGGCCGGTCGCGCGCATCGTGCCCGAGCTGGCGCCGGCCACCGGCCCCACGCAGTGCCACGCGGTGGGCGAGCCCGGGCAGGCCAGCCTGCTGCTTACCGGCGAGGCCGCAGGCGGCACCGTGCTGGTGCTGCCTTTGAGCGCCGCCGCGCTCTCGCTGGCTGCGCCCGAGATCGAAGCGCACGGCCTGCTGACGGCCGAGCCCGGCCTGGCGGCCGAGACCGAGCAGCTGCTGCAGCGCAAGGCCGAGCTGCGCACGCAGCCGCAGCGCGCGCTGTTGGCGACGCAGTCCGCCTGGGACCTCGCACAGTTCGAATTCGGCGGTTCGGGCCGCCACCGCGCCGCAAGGCGGCTGGCCGCGGCCTGGCAGGATTTCCGCCACGCGGCGGCCTGGCGGCCCGCGCGCTGGGGCCTGGCCCTGCTGTTGCTGGCCCAGCTCGCCGGCCTCAACGCCTGGGCCTGGCGGACCGAGGCGGCAATGAAGGCGCGCCAGGCGGCAATACGCGACACGCTCAGCCAGACCTTTCCCCAGGTGCGGCTGGTGGTCGACGCACCGCTGCAGATGGCGCGCGAGGTCGCCGCGCTGCGCCAGGCCACCGGCGCCACTTCGGGCCGCGACCTCGAGGCCATGCTGGCCGCCCTGGGCCAGGCCCTGCCCCCCGGACAGGGGATCGGCGCGATCGAGTACAGCGCCGGCGCGGCCCGCTTCAAGGGCCTGCAGCTAGGCGCGGCCGAACTCGGCGAACTGGGCAAGAGCCTGCGCCCGCTCGGCTACCAGGCGCACGCCGAAGGCGACAGCCTGCTGCTGCAGGCCGCGGAGACCAGCCCATGAAGCGGCCGGCCGCCTTGGACGATCTGACAAGACGCTGGCAGGCGCTCGACGCCCGCGAGCAGACCCTGCTGCGCGGCGCCGCCGGCCTGCTGGCCCTGGCCCTGCTGTGGTGGCTGGCGATCGCCCCCGCCTTGGCCACGCTGCGCCAGGCCGGGGCGCGCCAGAGCAGCCTGGAGGCACAGTGGCAGCAGATGCAGCGCCTGCAGGCCGAAGCCCGCGCCCTGCAGGGCCTGCCGCGGCCCGGTCATGACGAGGCCTTGCGCACGCTGGAAGTGTCGGTGCGCCAGCGCCTGGGCGCTGCGGCGCAGCTGCAGCTCAGCGGCGAACGCGCCACGCTCACGCTCAAAGGCGCGCCGGCCGACGCGCTGGCCGAATGGCTGACGCAGGCGCGGGTCAACGCGCGCCTGGTCCCCGCCGAGGCCCGGCTGCAGCGCAGCGCCGATGCGGACGCACCGAGCTGGGACGGCCAGTTGGTGCTGACCCTGCCGCCGCGCTGAGGCCATGCGCGCACGCCGCCCCGCCTTGGCCTCTGTCGAGCCGCACCGCGGCCCCCGCCCCGAATCGGCCCCTTGGCGCTGGGCCCTGGCCGGCGCCCTGCTCGGCCTGGCGCTCACCCTGGCCCTGTTCGCCCCGGCCGCCTGGCTGGCCGCGGCCGTGCAGCAGGCCAGCGGGGGCCGGGTCCAGCTGGACGAGCCGCGCGGCACGCTCTGGCGCGGCTCGGCCCGCCTGGTCCTGAGCGGCGGCGCCGGCAGCCAGGACCGCACCGCCCTGCCCGGCCGGCTGGACTGGCGGCTGCTGCCGCACTGGTCCGGCCTGCGGGCCCTGCTACAGGCTGACTGCTGCATGGGCCAGCCGCTGCGGCTGGCACTGGCGCCGCGCTGGGGCGGCGCCTCCCTGCTGCTGACCGACCCCGGCTCGCGCTGGCCCGCGGCCCTGCTGGCCGGCCTGGGCGCGCCCTGGAACACGCTGCAACCCGAGGGCCAGCTGGACCTGTCCACACCAGGGCTTTCAGTAGAATGGGCCGCAGGGCGGGTGTCGGTGACCGGGAGCGCCACACTGATGGTCAAGGGCCTGTCGTCGCGCCTGTCCACCCTCAAACCCATGGGCACCTACCGCATCCAGCTCCAGGGCGGCCAGCCGGCCACCGTCGCGCTCGCCACGCTCGAAGGCGGTCTGCAGCTCAGCGGCAGCGGCCGCTGGATCGGCTCGCGCCTGCATTTCCAGGGCGTGGCCAGCGCCGCCCCCGAGCACGAGGCCGCGCTGGCCAACCTACTGAACATCGTCGGGCGCCGCAGCGGCCCCCGCTCCCTCATCACCGTGGATTGAATCGCATGCCCATTCGCCCGACACGCCCCTTCCTGCCGCCGCGCCAAGCCGTTCGCCAGACGGCGCTGGCACTGGCCCTTGCCGCCATGCTGGCCGGCGCCGGCGCGCCTGCGCTGGCCCAGGGCGGGGCCTCGCGCGCGGGCGAGCCGGTCACGCTGAACTTCAACAACGCCGAGATCGAGGCCGTGGCGCGCACCATCGCCACCATCACCGGGCGCAACGTGGTGGTCGACCCGCGCGTCAAGGGCACCATGACCCTGGTCAGCGGCGCGCCGGTGCCGCCGGCCCAGGCCTTGCGCCAGTTCGCCGCCCAGCTGCGCACCCAGGGCTTTGCCCTGGTCGAGTCGGCCGGCCTGTACCTGGTCGTGCCCGAGGCCGAAGCCAAGCTGCAGGGCGGCACCGTCTCGGCCGGCGCCGTGCCCGCGAGCAGCGGCCAGATCGTCACCCAGATCTTCCGGCTCAACCACGAGTCGGCCAACAACCTGGTGCCGGTGCTGCGCCCGCTGATCAGCCCGAACAACACCATCAACGTCAACCCCGGCACCAACGCCCTGGTCATCACCGACTACACCGACAACCTGCAGCGCCTGGCGCGCATCATCGCCGCGCTCGACGTGTCCAATGCCACCGGGGTCGAGGTCATCCCGCTCAAGCACGCGATCGCCACCGACCTGGCGCCGCTGGTGACCCGGCTGATCGAGTCGGGCGCCGCGGCGCCGGCGGCCGGCCAGGGCCAGCTCGACACCTCGTTCAAGACCACGCTGGTCGCCGAGCCGCGCAGCAACGCGCTGATCCTGCGCGCCGCCAACCCGGCGCGCGCGGCCCAGGTCCGGGCCCTGGTCGAGCGGCTCGACCAGCCCGCCAGCCCCGGAACCCCGGCCAGCGGCAACATCCATGTGGTCTACCTCAAGAACGCCGACGCCACCAAGCTGGCCACCACGCTGCGCGCCGCGCTCTCCGCCGAGCAGCGCGCCAGCACCACGGCGCCGACCGGCACGGGCGCCGCGGCCGCCACGCCGAGCACCGCCGGCGCCGCCAGCGCCATGGGCAGCAGCCTGTCGGCGACCACCAGCGCCGCGGCCCAGCCCTCCACCGGCGGCCAGATCCAGGCCGACCCCGCCACCAACTCGCTGATCATCACCGCGCCCGAGCCGCAGTACCGCCAGCTGCGCGCCGTGATCGACAAGCTGGACGCGCGGCGCGCCCAGGTGTTCGTGGAAAGCCTGATCGCCGAGGTCAACGCCGACAAGGCGGCCGAGTTCGGCATCCAGTGGCAGGGCGCGCTGGGCCAGAAGGGCAACAGCAACATCGGCGTGCTCGGCACCAACTTCAACGTGGGCGGCGCCAACATCATCTCGCTGTCCACCGGCGCGGCCGACGGCACGACCCGGCCCTCGACCGGCATCAACCTCGGCATCGCGCACAACTTCGGCGGCGTCTACGCGCTGGGCTTCCTGGCGCGCTTCCTGCAGGCCAACGGCGACGGCAACATCCTGTCCACACCCAACCTGCTGACGCTGGACAACGAGGAGGCCAAGATCGTGATCGGCCAGAACGTGCCCTTCGTGACCGGCCAGTTCACCAACACCGGCGCCGCCACCGGCTCGGTCAACCCGTTCCAGACCATAGAGCGCAAGGACGTGGGCCTGACCCTGCGCGTGAAGCCGCAGATCAGCGAGAACGGCACGGTCAAGCTGCAGATCTACCAGGAGGTCAGCAGCGTGCTGGCCTCGTCGGTGAACTCGAGCACCGGCCTGATCACCAACAAGCGATCCATCGAGTCCAGCGTGCTGGTCGAGGACGGCGCCATCGTGGTGCTGGGCGGCCTGCTGTCGGACGAGTACGCGGGCAACCAGGAGAAGGTGCCGGGCCTGGGCGACGTGCCGCTGCTCGGCCATCTGTTCAAGAGCGAGGCGCGCTCGCGCAAGAAGACCAACCTCATGGTGTTCCTGCGCCCGGTGGTGGTGCGCGACGCCGCCGCCACCGACAGCCTCTCGCTGGACCGCTACGACCTGATGCGCGCGACGCAGAAGGACGCCCAGCCCGTGCCCAGCGCGGTGGTTCCGGTGAACGAAGCACCGGTCATGGCGCCGCTGCGCGCGAACCAGCCGCTGTCCGAGGCCATCGTGCCGCGCAATGCGCCGCCGGCGGCTCCTGCGCCCGCCCCTGCACGCTGACAGAGCGAAGGCCATGCGCTACCCCCTGCCCTACGCCTTTGCCCGCAGCAGCGGCCTGCTGCTGGAGGACGACGGCCAGGCACTGACCCTGTGGCTGAGCAGCCGCAGCGACCGCGCGGCGCTCGCCGAGGTGCTGCGCAAGCACGGCGCGCCGCCCGCGGCCCTGGCGCTGCAGCAGGACGAGGCCGGCGCGCTGGCCCAGCGCATCAGCGCCGCCTATGCCGAGGGCGAGTCCAGCGCCGCGGCCGTGGTCAGCGAGGTCGAGTCCGACGCCGACCTCTCGCGCATGATGCAGGAGCTGCCGGCGGTGGAGGACCTGCTGGAGACCGCCGACGATGCGCCCATCATCCGCATGCTCAACGCACTCTTGACCCAGGCCGCGCGCGACGGCGCCAGCGACATCCACATCGAGCCCTACGAGCGCCATTCCAGCGTGCGCTTTCGCGTCGACGGCACGCTGCGCGAGGTGGTGCAGCCCAACCGCGCCCTGCACGCGGCGCTGATCTCGCGCCTGAAGATCATGGCCGATCTCGACATCTCCGAGAAGCGCCTGCCGCAGGACGGCCGCATCTCGCTGCGCATAGGCACGCGCGCGGTCGACGTGCGCGTCTCCACCCTGCCCAGCGCGCACGGCGAGCGCGCCGTGCTGCGCCTCCTGGACAAGAGCGAGAGCCGGCTCAGCCTGGAGGCCATAGGCATGCAGGGCGACGTGCTGGCGCGTTTCGAGCCGCTGATCGCCCAGCCGCACGGCATCATCCTGGTCACCGGCCCCACCGGCTCGGGCAAGACCACCACCCTGTACGCGGCCCTGCAGCGCCTGGACGCGGGGCGCAGCAACATCATGACGGTGGAGGACCCGATCGAGTACGAGCTGCCCGGCATAGGCCAGACCCAGGTCAATGCCCGCATCGAGCTCACCTTCGCCAAGGCCCTGCGCGCCATCCTGCGCCAGGACCCCGACATCATCATGATCGGCGAGATCCGCGACTTCGAGACCGCGCAGATCGCCATCCAGGCCTCGCTGACCGGCCACCTGGTGCTGGCCACGCTGCACACCAACGACGCCGCGAGTGCCGTGACCCGCCTGACCGACATGGGCGTCGAGCCCTTCCTGCTGAGCTCTTCGCTGCTCGGCGTGCTGGCCCAGCGCCTGGTGCGCAAGCTCTGCGTGCATTGCCATGGCACGGGTTGTGCCGAATGCGGCCAGACCGGCTACGCGGGCCGCACCGGCGTGTTCGAGCTGCTGGTCGCCGACGAGACGATCCGCGCCCTGATCCACGACCGCGCGGCCGAGGCCGCGATCCGCGAGGCCGCCCAGGCCACCGGCATGCGGCTGATGCGCGAGGACGGCGAGCGCCTGGTCGCGGCCGGCATCACCTCGCGCGAGGAACTGCTGCGCGTGACGCGAGACTGATATGTTGCCCCCACGCTTGTCACTTCGTGTACTGCGCTGCCCCCCGAGGGGGCCCAGCCCGCCTTGGGGCGGCCCGGCGGCGGGCTGAGCGAGGCCACCTATGCCCGCCTACGCCTTCGAAGCCCTGCAGAACGACGGCCAGCTGCGCCGAGGCGTGATCGAGGCCGACACGGCCAAAGCCGCGCGCGGCCTGCTGCGCGCCCAGACCCTGGTGCCGCTGGTGGTCGAGCCGGTCGCCGCCGAGGCCGGCGACGCTGCAGCGGGCTGGCGCCGGCCGCTGTTTGCCGGCCGCGTGCTCAATGCCACGCGCCTGGCCATCTGGACGCGCCAGCTGGCCGGCCTGGTGGCCGCCGGCCTGCCGCTGGAGCGCGCGCTGACCGCGCTGACCGACGAGGCAGAGGACGAGCGCCTGCGCAACCTGGTCGCCGCGCTGCGCGCCGAAGTCAACGCCGGCGCCCCCTTCGCCAAGGCCCTGGCCCAGCACCCGGGCGAGTTCTCGCCCATCTACACGGCGGTGATCGACGCCGGCGAGCAAAGCGGCCACCTGGGCACCGTGCTCGAGCGCCTGGCCGACGACCTGGAGGAGCGCCAGGCGCTCAAGGCCAAGCTGGTCGGCGCCGCGCTCTATCCGGCCATCGTGACGCTGGTGGCGATCGCCATCGTGGTGTTCCTGGTCAGCTACGTCGTGCCCCAGGTGGCCCAGGTGTTCGCCGGCACCAAGCAGAGCCTGCCCTGGCTCACCGTGGCCATGCTGGCGCTCAGCGGCGGGGTGCGCAGCTACGGCTGGGCCCTGCTGGCGGCCCTGGCGCTGGCCGCCCTGGGCGGCCGGCTGGCACTCAGAAACGATGCGCTGCGCGAGCGCTTCGACGCCGCCTGGCTCAGGCTGCCGCTGCTGGGCCGCCTGGCGCGCGGCTACAACGCCGCGCGCTTTGCCGGCACGCTGGCCATGCTGGCCGGCGCCGGCGTGCCCATACTGCGCGCCCTGCAGGCCGCCGCCGAGACCCTGTCCAACCGCGCCATGCGCGCCGACGCGCTGGAGGCCCTGGTGCTGGTGCGCGAAGGCGCGCCGCTGGCCTCGGCGCTGGCGCAGAAGAAGCGCTTCCCGGGCCTGCTGGCCATGTTCGCCCGCCTGGGCGAGCAGACCGGCCAGCTGCCGCTGATGCTGCAGCGCGCCGCCGCGCAGCTGTCGGCCGAGGTGCAGCGCCGCGCCATGCAGCTGGCCACCATCCTGGAGCCGCTGCTGATCGTGGCCATGGGCGTGGTGGTGATGCTGATCGTGCTGGCCGTGCTGCTGCCCATCATCCAGATGAACCAGTGGGTGAGGTAGGAAGATGGGCGCTTCGCTCGAAGGTCAGCTCGTCGTCGCCATTTCCTCGCGCGCGTTGTTCGACTTCGAGGAGGAGAATCGCCTGTTCGACGCCGGCGACGCGCAGGCCTACATGCAGCTGCAGCTCGAGCGGCTCGAGGTGCCGGCCCCGCCCGGCGTGGCCTTCTCGCTGGTGCGCAAGCTGCTGGCCTTTAACGACGGCGCGGCGACACCCCGCGTCGAGGTGGTCATGCTCTCGCGCAACGACCCGGTCTCGGGCATGCGCGTGTTCCGCTCGGCCCGTGCCCATGGCCTGAACTCGATCCAGCGCGGCGTGTTCACCCAGGGCGCCGACCCGTTCCGCTACCTGCGGCCGCTGGGTGCCCACCTGTTCCTTTCTGCCAATGCCGCCGACGTGCGCGAGGCACTGGGCATGGATTTCCCGGCCGCGCAGGTGGCGACGCACGCCGTGCGGGCCAGCGACACCCATCCGAGCGAGGTGCGCATCGCCTTCGACGGCGACGCCGTGCTGTTTTCCGACGAAGCGGAACGCGTGTTCCAGAACGACGGGCTCAGCGCATTCCAGGCGCACGAAGCCGAGAAGGCCCACCTGCCCTTGCCGCCCGGCCCCTTCAAGCCCTTTCTGGCCGCCCTGCACCGCCTGCAGCAACAGGGCACGCCCGCCATGCGCATACGCACGGCCCTGGTCACGGCGCGCAGCGCGCCGGCGCACGAGCGCGCGATCCGCACCCTGATGGACTGGCACATCGAGGTCGACGAGGCCATGTTCCTCGGCGGCCTGCCCAAGGGCGAGTTCCTGCGCGAGTTCGAGCCCGACTTCTTCTTCGACGACCAGACCGGCCACATCGAGTCGGCCGCGCGCCATGTGCCGGCCGGCCATGTGGCCAGCGGCGTGCGCAACAGCGGCTAGGCCGATGGGCTTGCCGGGCTCGCGGCCCGCGCCAGCCAGTCGGCCAGCTCCTGAGCCGCCAGCGGCCGGCTGAAATGCCAGCCCTGTGCCCCGTCGCAGCCTTGCTGGCGCAGGTAGTCGGCCACGGCCTGGGTCTCGACGCCCTCGGCGATGGCCGCGCATTGCATGGCGTGCGCGATGTGGATGATCTGCGGCACCAGCAGGCTCGCGCCAGGATGCGGCGCGAGATCGCGCACGAAGCTCTGGTCGATCTTGATCTTGTCCAGGGGCAGGCGGCGCAGGTAGCTCAGCGAGGAGTAGCCGGTGCCGAAATCGTCGAGCGAGACCGTCACGCCCAGCGCGCGCAGCTCATTGAGCGCGTCCACCGTGTCCTCGATGCGGCGCATGACGACGCTCTCGGTGATCTCGAGCTCCAGGTGCCGCGGCGGCAGCCCGGTCTCGGCCAGGATGCGCGACACCAGGCCGACCACGTCGCCCTGCCAGAAATGCCGCGCCGACAGGTTCACCGCGACGCGCTCCAGCGCCAGTCCATCGCGCCGCCAGGCCAGCATCTGGGTGCAGGCCGTGCGCAGGGCCCATTCGGTCACGGGCGCGATCAGGCCGGTCTCCTCGGCCAGCGGGATGAAGCGCGCCGGCGACACCACGCCGAGCTCGGGGTGGCGCCAGCGCGCCAGCGCCTCGGCGCCGCGCACCCGCCCGGTGACCAGGTCGACCTGGGGCTGGTAGTGCAGCTCGAGCTCGCCGCCGCTGAGCAAGGCCTTGCGCAGCGCCTGCTCGAGCCGCACCTTCTCGTGCACCTCGGCACTCATCTGCCGCGCATAGAGCTGCACGCCGTTGCCGCCCTCGGCCTTGGCGCGGTGCATGGCCGCATGCGCGTGCTGCAGCAGGGGTTCAGCGCCGTCGCCGTCGCCGGGGTAGATGGCGGCCCCCAGGCTGGCCGTGATGTGCAGCTCGTGCCCGTCGACGGACAGGGGACGCGTCAGCGCCGTGTAGGCCTTGGCCATCGCGGTCAGAGCCCCGTCCGGCCGCTTGAGATCGTCGGCCAGGATCGCGAACTCGTCGCCGCCGAGCCGGGCCACGGTGTCGCCGCCGCGCATGGTCTCGCGCAGCCGCTGCCCCACCGCGACCAGCAGGCGGTCGCCCACGGCATGGCCGAAGCTGTCGTTGATCTGTTTGAGCCGGTCGAGGTTGACCACGGCCACGGCCAGGGTGCGCTGGTTGTGGCCCACATGGGCCAGCGCCTGCTCGATGCGGTCGATCAGCAGGCGCCGGTTCGGCAGGCCGGTCAGCGCATCGCGCGTGGCCAGGTACTCGACCTGCTGCTCGTAGGCCTTGCGCTCCGTGACGTCCGCCGCGACCCCGTCGATGCGCCGGACTTGGCCCCCGGCGTCGCGCACCAGGCGCAGACGCGAGTCCAGCCAGCGGATCTCGCCGTCGGGACGCACGATGCGGTATTCGCGCTGCACGGCGTCGACCCCCGGGTCCTCGCAGAACAAGGCCGCCGCCAGCGCGCGGTCCTCCGAATGCACCATCTCCAGCCAAAGCTCCGGCCGCCGGTAGAAATCCTCGGGCGGCCGGCCCAGGATGCGCTGAGCAGCCGGGTTGAGGTAACGCAACTTCCTGCCCGGCAGAGACAGCGACCAGATCAGGTTGTCGATCGAGGACAGGATGCCGCGCAGCTTGGCCTCGCTGTCCGCCAGCGCCTGCTCGGCACGCCTGTGGTCCTCGCGCGCACGCAGGGCCTCGATGCCGAACGCCAGGTCGGAAGCCGTTTCCTCGAGCAGGGCCACCTCCTCGGCGTCGAAGGCGTCCGGCTCGGCAGCCACGATGGTCAGCACGCCCCAGACGGACTGGTCCGGGCCACGCAGCGGCACGGCCAGCACCGAGCCATGACCACGCCGCAGCGCCTGCTCGCGCCAGGGACCGAAATTCGGGTCGGCGGCGACGTTGCGCACCAAGCGGGTCTGTCCGGTGCGTATGGCCGTGCCGGTCGGTCCCAGGCCGTGCTCGGACCCGTCCCAGCGCATCGCCGGCCAAGCCTCGTCCAGCAGGTCTTCGCCCGCCTGGGCCAGCACCTTCACCGTCCTGGCTTCGTCGTGCAATGCCTCGCCGACGCGCGCCTGCAAATAGCCGCCCGTTTCGACCACGGCATCGCAGATCGCCTGCGGCAGCCTTGCCCTGTCCTGCGCATGGGTCACGACGCCGTTGACGCGGTGCAGCACCCGCAGCGCGCGGTTGCTGCGCCGCAGCTCGGCCTGGGCATCGAGCAACAGCACCTCGCGGCGCTGCAGCTCGTCGGCCATCGTGTCGAAGGCGCGCCCGAGCTGCCCGAGCTCGCCGCCGTCACGCAGCCGGGCGCGCGCGCCGAGGTCGCCGGCGCCCAGGCGCCGCGCCATCTCGCTCAGCCGCTCGACCGGGCGCAAGACCAGCCGGCGGCTGACCCACCAGCCCAGCACGAGCATCAGCGCCGTGGCCAGGCCCAGCAGCGCCAGGTCGCGCACGCGGATGCGCCAGGCCTCGGCCAGGGCGGCCTGGGCCGGCATGTCGACATGCACGTAGGCATAGACGCCGCCCTCGCCGGCACCATCGACCTGCGCGAGGCCCACGATATGGGGCACGCCACCGGGCCCACGCCAGGTCAGGACTCCATCCCGCCGCAAGGCCCTCAGCGCATGAAAGGCCTCGAGGTCCGGCAGGGGCCTGCCGGCCCCATCGGCCCCCGGGGGCTGGCGCGCCAGCATGGTGCCGTGGCCGTCCACCAGCGTGGCCACCGCGCCCTTGGGCAGCGCCAGCTCGGACATCGGGCCACCGAATTCGCCCAGGTCCAGACCGACGGCCAAGACCGCCTGCACCGTCCCATCGTCGTCGACCACCGGGTGGGCCAGCGCAAAATTGCTCTGGCCCGTGACGCGGCTGACCTGGTAGTCGCCGGTGGCGAAGGCCATGGACTCTATGACCCGGCGGAAATAGGGACGATCGGCGACATTGACCGGCGCCGACAGCGGCTCGCCGCTGCAGCGCACCCGGCCGTCGCGCCGCGCGACGATCATGCTGTTGTACTGCCGGTGCAGCTTCAGCAGGCCCGCCAGCAGCTCGTTGCAGGCCGCGTCCGGCATGCGGCCGCGAACCTCGGGCAGGCGCGCCAGGCTGGCCAGCAGCTGGTGGGCGTGCAAGATCCGCCCCTGGTTGTGCGCCGCGACGATGCGCGCCGACGCAAGCACCCGCTCATGGGCTTCCTGCACCGCCTTGGCATGCCGATCGACACCGCTGTAGACGATGATCGCAAAGGCCGGCGCCACCGACACGAGGATCAGCATCAGCAGCCGGATATGCAGCCGCGACAGGCCGGCGCGCAAGGCCTGGCGCCAGGCCGGCCGGCGGCGCGGGCCAATGGCGGGCGTTGACGGGGCGCCCTCGGGGCGCAGAGGATCTGGGGTGATGGACAGGAAGCGCTCCCCGCCGCGATCTGGCGCGCGGCCGTTGTGATTTTTTGTTACAGATTATACGAGCACCGCAGGACGCGACAAGGCGGCGGCGCGCCCGCCGGGTACGATGCAGCCTCCGCCCCAGAGCCAAGAACCGAGAGCCGCCCGCATGAGCCTGATCCGCAAAATCGCCTCGTTCCACGCCTTCGCCCGCCAGGTCGGCGCCCTGTCCCTGCCCTACTTCCGCTCGAGCGAGAAATGGAAGGCGCGCGGCCTGCTCGCCGCCATCGTGCTGCTGAACCTGGCGGCCGTCTACATGCTGGTGCTGATCAACGACTGGAACCGGCTGTTCTACGACGCGCTGCAGAACAAGGACCAGGCCGTGTTCTGGACCCAGCTCGGGCGCTTCACCTACCTGGCCTTCGGCTACATCATCATCGCCGTCTACCGCTTCTACCTGACCCAGCTGCTGGAGATGCGCTGGCGCGCCTGGATGACCGAGCATTACCTGCAGCGCTGGCTGGCCAACCAGGCCTTCTACCGGCTGGAACTGGCGCGCTTCACCGCCAGCGGCGAGGGCCGCTCGCCCGACAACCCCGACCAGCGTATCCAGGAAGACCTGCAGCTGTTCACCAACTACTCGGTGGGCCTGAGCATGGGCCTGCTGAACGCCGCGGTCACGCTGGCCAGCTTCGTCGGCATCCTGTGGGGCCTGTCGGGCAGCTTCGCCTTCAGCGCCGGCGATGCCAGCTACAGCATCCCGGGCTTCATGGTCTGGATGGCGGTGCTCTACTGCCTGGCCGGCAGCGTGATCACGCACTACATCGGCCGACCGCAGATCCCGCTCAACTTCCAGCAGCAGCGCCTGGAGGCCGAGTTCCGCCACCACCTGGTGCGCGTGCGCGAGTACAGCGAGGCCATCGCGCTGGACCGCGGCGAGGCCGTGGAGCGCGCCCAGCTGGGCACGCGCTTTTCCAGCGTGCTGGGCAACTACCTGCGCCTGATCAAGGCACAGAAGAACCTGACCTGGTTCACCGTGGGCTTCGGCCAGGCGGCCGTGGTGTTCCCGTTCATCGTGGCGGCGCCGCGCTTTTTCAGCGGGGCGATCCAGCTCGGCGAGCTGATGCAGATCGCCTCGGCCTTCGGCCGGGTACAGGACTCGCTGTCCTGGTTCGTCGACAACTACAGCAGCCTGGCGGCCTGGCGCGCCACCACCGACCGCCTGACCAGCTTCGAGGCCAGCATGGCGCGGCCCGCCCCCACCTTCCCAGTCACCCAGCTGCGCCCGACGCCCAGCCCGGCCGGCACCCTGGAGGCCGAGAGCCTGACGCTGTCGCTGCCCGGCGGCGCGGTGCTGCTGGACCAGGCCCGGCTGCAGGCCGCGCCCGGCGACAGCGTGCTGCTGCAAGGCCCCTCGGGCAGCGGCAAGTCCACGCTGTTCCGCGCCCTGGCCGGCATCTGGCCTTACGCGCGCGGCGCCGTGAGCGTGCCGGCCAACGCCATGTTCATCCCGCAGCGGCCTTATTTCCCGCACGGGCGGCTGCGCGACGCTCTGGCCTACCCCGAGCCCGCCGGCCACTACAGCGACGCCCAGCTGCGCGAGGCGCTGCAGCAGGCCCTGCTGCCGCAGCTGGCGGTGCGCCTGGACGAGGAGGACAACTGGAGCCAGAAGCTCAGCGGCGGCGAGCAGCAGCGCCTGGCCATCGCGCGTGTGCTGCTCAAGCAGCCGGCATGGATCTTTGCCGACGAGGCCACCAGCGCGCTCGACGAGGCGGCCGAACGCCAGCTCTACCAGCGCCTGGCCGATCAGGTGCGGCGCGCCGGCGGCGCCCTGGTCTCGATCGCGCACCGGCCCACGGTCGCGGCATTCCACGGCCGGCGCTGGAACCTGGCCCCGCAGCCCGAAGGCGCGGGTGCGCGCTACCGGTTGGAGACGGGCACGGTGTAGCGGGGATTCAGGGCGAGGGCACGCCGGCCTCCAGCCAGCGCTGGTGGCCGCGCGCGCGCAGCTCGCAGGCCGGGCACTGGCCGCAGCCATAGCCCCAGGGGTGGCGCTGCTGGCGCTCGCCCAGGTAGCAGGTGTGGCTGTGCTCGACGATCAGCTCGACCAGGGCCTGGCCGCCCAGATCGTAGGCCAGCTGCCAGGTCGCGGCCTTGTCTATCCACATCAGCGGGGTCTCGATCAGGAAGCGCCGGTCCATGCCCAGCGAGAGCGCCAGCTGCATGGCCTTCATGGTGTCGTCGCGGCAGTCGGGGTAGCCCGAGAAGTCGGTCTCGCAGACCCCGGTCACGATGACCTGCAGGCCGCGCCGGTAGGCCAGGGCCGCGGCCAGCGTGAGGAACAGCAGATTGCGCCCCGGCACGAAGGTGTTGGGCAGGCCCGAACTCTCCATCTGGAACGCCATGTCGCGCGTCAGCGAGGTCTCGCTGACCTGGCCCAGCACCGCCAGGTCCAGCAGGTGGTCCTCGCCGAGCTTGGCCTCCCAGGCCGGAAACTCGCGCCGCATCTCGGACAGCACGGCCAGGCGGGCCTGCAGTTCCACGCTGTGGCGCTGGCGGTAGTCGAAGGCCACGGTCTCTACGCGCTGGTACTTCGTGAGCGCATGGGCCAGGCAGGTGGTCGAATCCTGGCCGCCGGAAAACAGGACGAGGGCGGTGCTGTGCATGGGCCGATGTTAGGCCATCCTGCGCGCCCGGTCAGCCGCCGCCGAGCACCGACACATAGGCCTCGGGCGCCGGGCGCGCGCGAGCCGGCCGGCGCTCGCGCACCGTGCCGACGCTGATGAAGCACAGCGCCTGCTCCTCGGGCGACAGTCCGAACAGGGAGCGCAGGGCGCGCGAACCCAGGGCCTTGCCGCTGGTCAGCGCCGCGCCGAAGCCCAGGGCATGGGCGGTCAGCAGCATGTTCTGGATCGCGCAGCCGGCCGAGACCAGGCGTTCGCCGGCCTCAATCTCGGGATCGCCGCCCGACAGGCGGCCGATGGCCAGCATCAGCAGCGGCGCGCGGTGCGCCTTCTCGCGCGCCTGGGCCAGTTGCTCGGGCGTGGCCTGGGCGTCGCGCTCCAGCAGCGAGGCGGCGAAGGCCTCGGCCAGGCGCCCGCGCTGGTCCTCGGGCACGATCACGAAGCGCCAGGGCGTGAGCTGGCGGTGGTCGGGCGCGGCCGCCGCGGCCTGCAGAATCATGGCCAGCTGCGCCGCATCCGGGCCCGGAGCCAGCAGGCGCTTGGGCAGCACGGTCTGGCGCGAATGGATCAAGGCCGCCACCCATTCCGCGTGTTCCGCGGCTGCCATGCGGGGCAGGTCCGTGTCAGCCGGCTTGGTCATCGATGCGCGCAGTTCCATGGCCGCCAGCATAGCGCCACCCCAAGCCTTCCCCTCACCCGCAGGTCCCCAGATGCCCGCACTGCGTGCAGTAGTCGCAGCCGTCCTTGCGGATCACGGCATGGGCGCCGCACTCGCTGCATTTCTTGCCGGCCATGACCGGCGGCAGGCCGGCGGGCAGCGGGGCCTCGGCCACCGGCGCCTGGGCGGGTGCGGCCGGGCCGCTGGCGCGGCGCGCGATCAGGTTCTGGATCGCGTAGGCCATGGCCGCGACCTCGGACTCGTGCCACAGCGGCACGCGCGTGCCGTCGGCCTTTTCATAAGTGCCCAGGCGCACAGGGCCGCGGTCCCAGGCCACCTTGCGCATGTCGCTGAGCGCGCGCTCCAGGAAGCCGCCGCGCGCGGCCAGCGAGAGCAGGCGCATGCTGGAGGTGATCCACTGCTGCGACTCGCCGCTCTGGCCCACGGGCATGAAGAACTCGATCGCGCGCTCGCGCGTGCCAGAGCCGTCGGCCGCCGGCACGGGCAGGAAGGAGACCACCAGGTACAGGGTCTTGTGGCCCTCCTGGGTCCAGTACTCGATCTTCTCGGCCACGGCCGACAGGGCGCCCTTGGGCCGGCTCTCTATCACCTGGCGCATCGGGTCCGCGGGCGGGCCCTCGGGCGCCGCCGGGGCCGATGCGGCGGAAGGAGCGGTCCCGGTGTCCAGCACCGCGCCCAGGATGCTGTTGGGCCGGTAGGTCGCCAGGCCCTTGAGGCCGGAGCGCCAGGCCTGCTGGTACAGGCCCTTGAAGTCCTCGTAGGGGTAGTCGGCCGGGATGTTCACGGTCTTGGAGATCGCCGTGTCGACGAAGGGCTGCACCGCCTCCATCATCGCGATGTGGTCGCCGGCCGTCATCGCGAGCGCCGACACGAAGTAATCGGGCAGCGGCTCGGTGCTGCCGCCGAGCTCGCGCCACAGGCGCCAGGCATGGTCCTCGACCTGGTACTCGCTGACGCTGCCGTCGGCCTCGCGCTTCTTGCGCCGGTAGGTCCAGGAGAACGGCGGCTCTATGCCGTTGGAGGCGTTGTCGGCGAAAGCCAGGCTCACGGTGCCGGTGGGCGCGATCGACAGCAGGTGGCTGTTGCGCAGGCCATGGGCACGGATCTGATCCTGCAGTGCCTGCGGCAGGCGGCTGGCGAAGCCGCCCGGTGCGAGATAGGCCGCGGCGTCGAACTTGGGGAAGGCGCCCTTCTCGCGCGCCAGCGCCACCGAGGCCGCGTAAGCCGTGTCGCGCATGCGCTCGGCGATGCGCGCCGCCATGGCGCGCCCGTCCGCCGCGTCGTAGCGCAGGCACAGCATGGCCAGGGCATTGCCCATGCCAGTAAAGCCCACGCCGATGCGGCGCTTGGCCGCCGCCTCTTCGCGCTGCTGCGGCAGCGGCCACCAGGTCAGGTCGAGCACGTTGTCCAGCGCGCGCACCTGCAGCGCGACCGATTTCTCGAAGGCCTCGAAGTCGAAGGCCGGCACGCCGTCGACGCCGAAGGGATGGCGCACGAAGCGCGTGAGGATGATGGGACCGAGGTCGCAGCAGCCGTAGGGAGGCAGGGGCTGCTCCGCACAGGGGTTGGTGGCGGTGATCTGCTCGCAGTAGCGCAGGTTGTTGTCCTCGTTGATGTGGTCGAGGAACAGGATGCCGGGCTCGGCGAAGTCGTAGGCCGAGCGCATCACGGTGTCCCAGAGCTCGCGCGCCGAGACGGTCTGGTAGACCCAGAGGCCGTCGTCGCGCTGGAACGCGCCCTGGTCCAGCAGGGCCGCGCCGGGACGGGCGCGGTGCACCAGCGGCCAGGGCTGGTCGTCCTGCAGGGCCTGCATGAAGGCGTCGGGCACGGCCACCGAGACGTTGAAGTTGTTCCAGCGCCCGGGCTGGCGCTTGGCGGTGATGAAGTCCAGCACGTCGGGGTGGTCCATGCGCAGCACGCCCATCTGGGCGCCGCGCCGCGCGCCCGCGCTCTCCACCGTGGCACAGGACTGGTCGAACACGTTGATGTAGCTGCAGGGGCCGGAGGCCAGCGAGGCCGTGGCCTTGACCTCGGCGCCGCGCGGGCGGATGCGCGAGAAGTCGTAGCCCACGCCGCCGCCGCGCCGCATGGTCTCGGCCGCCTCGCGCAGGGCCTCGTAGATGCCGGGGAAGCCCCCGTCGTCCACGCCCTGGATGCAGTCGCCCACCGGCTGCACGAAGCAGTTGATCAGCGTGGCCTGCAGCTCGGTGCCGGCAGCGCTCATGATGCGGCCCGCGCCTATGGCGCCGGCATGCAGGCTCTCCAGGAACAGCGCCTCGTACCTGGCGCGCAGCGGCTCGGCCTCGACCGAGGCCAGGGCGCGCGCCACGCGGCGGTACAGGTCCTCGACGCCGTTCTCGCCGGGCTTGAGGTATTTCTCGCGCAGCACGTCGAGGCTGATGGGCTGGGTGGCCGTCACGTCCTGTGCGCGGCTGATCGGGTCACGTTTCATGCTGCGGCCTCCATCGCCAGGGCTGCCGGGCGGATACCGCCGAGCAGCCATTGCATCAATTCTTGCACCGACAGTATCCTGTCGCCAAACGGCAGCCGCCCCGCCCCTCTGAAGAACAGGCCCTTGCGCTGGTCGCCGGCCATGGCGTGGCCCAGCTGCTGGTCGATGCAGAACTGGCCCATGGCGGCCTCGCCGTCGCGCAGCCCGCAGCGCGCCAAGCAGTCGAAAGCCATGTTGCAGCGCTCCTTGACATGGGCCACGGCCTTGAGCTTGGGCTCCACGCGCAGGTACTTGTCGAGCCAGGGCGTGCGCACCGCGCGCGCCGGCAGGCCGGCCACGCTGACGAACTCGACCAGGTCCTCGGGCCGCGCCGCGGCCAGCACCTGCTTGAAGGCCGGATCGGCGTCGCATTCCTGGGTCACGGCGAAGGCGGTTCCGAGCTGCACCGCCGAAGCACCGAGCGCCTACAGGCGCAGTATGTCCTCGCGCGAGGCGATGCCGCCCGCCGCGATCAGCGGGATCTCGCGCTCCATGCCTGCGCTGCGGAAGAACTGCAGCACCTGCGGAATCGCGACCTCGAAGTCGAAACCAGCGCGTCGACGCCGCAGGCCAGGGCCCGGCGCACATAGGCCGGGTACTCGCTGAGCGCCTTCATCACGTTCACCGCGATCAGGCCTCGGCCCTCGGAGAGCAGGCGCGCGCGCGCTATCTCGCGCGCCAGCGCCTCGAGGTTGGCCGCGTCGATGCGGGCCTTGGCATCGGCCTCCTTGCACAGCGATTCGGTCTCGGCCATCAGGTCGGGATGCAGGCGCCGCAGGTCCACCGAGGAGATGGTGCCCACACCGCCCAGCCTGGCCACCGCGCCGGCCAGGCCGCCGGCCGAGACCGCCACGCCCATGCCGCCCTGCACCACGGGCACCAGGGTGCGGCTCGCCAGGCGCCAGGGGCGCAGGCCGGAGTCGGCGCAAAGGGTTGCGAGCCGCGCGGCCAGCGCCGCCGCGTCCGCGCCGCCGGCAGGGGCCGGCTCAGTCGGAGAGGATTTGTCCATCGTGTTCCAGATCAGGTGGGGGCCGCTGCGCAAGCCTATCGAAACGCGCCCCTGGCCGCCTTGCCATGGATCAACGCGGCGGCCTGCGCGCTCATTGCACCAGGGGCGAATCAACCCCTTCCAGCGCGACGCCCTCGATCCGCGCCTGGCCGATCACGAACTGCGACTTGTTGGCCTCGTAGTAGCGGCGGTATTCGGACTCGGTCGGCTCGGGCGCGGCCACGGCCTGATCGAGCATCTGCTCGATCACCTGCTGCTGCGCCGGCGTCAGCTCGGGCGCGCGCAGTGACGGACCGGCTCCGCCTCGTGCGCGACGATGGGAATCACCCGCGTGCGCGCATCGGCCCGGAGGTTGCCGCAGGCGCAGGCGCCGGCCAGCAGGCTGGCGCCGATACGGATCAGCTTGGTGGACAGGGAGGCGGATTTCAGCATGGCCCAAGGGTAACCGCTCCGCCGGGCCATCACCACCCGCGCCCCCGCCAAGACTCGGGTTTACCCTCGGGTGTTTTGTGCACCATTTTGTATACACTCCGTTGCCCCAAAAAGGTGCGCAACGTTCATAAGGTATTGCATATGCTGGGTCTGGTCTTGCTCTACGTGGGCGCGGTGCTGTTCATCAACGGCTTGGCCATGCTGGGCAAGATCGCGACCAAGGAGGCCGCGGTGATGAACCTGTTCGCCGGCGGCGTCTCGCTGTTCGCCAGCCTGCACCAGGCCGCCAGCGGCCATGAGCCCCTGATCCGCGCTGCGGCCTTCGGTCTGCTGTTCTCCTTCACCTACCTCTGGGTGGCCTATGCCCACCTGACCGGCCAGGACGGGCGCGGCCTGGGCTGGTTCAGCCTGTTCGTGGCCGTCACCGCCGCCCTGGTGGCGCGCGACGCCTTCGCCACGGCGAGCAGCCTGACCGACCTCTGGCTCGCCGCCTGCTGGGCCGCCTGGACCCTGCTGTGGCTGTGCTTCTTCGTGATCGGCGCCCTGCGTCGCGTGCACTGGACCCGGCCCGTGGCCTGGCTGGCGATCGCCCAGGCGGTGCTGACGGCCTGGCTGCCGGGCTACCTGCTGCTCAGCGGCTACCTGCAGGCCTGACTTCGACCCTACACGGCGCCGCGCGTGTTGACGTAGAGCGCGTAGACCGACTGGCTGGCCGCCATGAACAACCGGTTGCGCCGGGGGCCGCCGAAGCAGAGGTTGGCGCAGCGCTCGGGCAGTTGGATGCGGCCTATGGCCTGGCCCTGGGGCGAAAACACCATCACGCCGTCCAGCTCGGGACTGCCCATGCCCCAGCCGCACCAGAGGTTGCCGTCCTCGTCGCAGCGCAGGCCGTCGGGCGTGCCCGGACCGGCCTCGATCAGCACGCGCTTATGGGTCAGCCGGCGGCCGCCCTCGACGTCGAAGGCCAGGATGTGGCGCGGCTTGGAGCGGCTCTCGACCACGTAGAGGCTCTTCTCGTCGGGCGAGAAGGCCAAGCCGTTGGGCGAGGCGATGTCGGCGCAGGCGACTTCGGTGACGCCGGTTGTCGGGTCGTGGCGGTACAGATGCGTCGGCAATTCCGCCGGGGCGCGGTGGCCCTCGTAGTCGCCCGAGATGCCGAAGGCCGGGTCGCTGAACCAGACCGCGCCATCCGAGGCCACGACCAGGTCGTTGGGCGAGTTCAGGCGCTTGCCCTCGAAGCGGTCGACCAGCACCGTGATGGCGCCGTCGTACTCGGTGCGCGTGACGCGCCGCCCGCCATGCTCGCAGCTGAGCAGCCGGCCCTGGCGGTCGCGCGCGTGGCCGTTGGCGAAATTGGACGGCTTGCGGAACACGCTCACGGCGCCGGTCTCCTCGTCCCAGCGCATGACACGGTCGTTCGGGATGTCGCTCCACAGCAGGAAGCGCCCGTCGCCGAACCAGACCGGTCCCTCGGCCCAGCGCATGCCGGTGGCCAGGCGCTCCACGGCGGCGGAGACCAGCCGGTAGCGCTCGAAGTCGGGGTGCAGGACCTGAACGGCCGGGTCGGGGTAGCGGGGGCTGGGTTGCCAGGACGAGTGTTGCTGCATGGTCTTGATTGGAAACAGGAGACCGGCGGCCGCCCGGCGTCGGCGACACGGGCGGCTCATCAGGAGAACGACGAATGATAGGCGCGGCAGCCAGGGCATAACCGCAGGGGCTCGCAGCAGGTCGCAAAGCCGTCGCCGGAACGATAATCGGACCTGACCACCAAGGACACGCGAAACCGGGCACCGAGGAGGCTTCCGATGGCTGAGAACGGAACAAGAAAGCCTGTTTCCCTGGCCCTGCAGGGCGGCGGCATGCACGGCGCCTTCACCTGGGGCGTGCTCGACCGCCTGCTCGAGCAGGACAGCGGGCTGGAGATCGAGGGCGTGAGCGCGACCAGCGCCGGCGCCATGAACGCGGCCGTGCTGGCCCAAGGCCTGCGGCAGGGCGGCCCGCCGCAGGCGCGCCAGGCGCTGCACGACTTCTGGCGCGCCATCGCGCACTCGGTCGAGAGCTACACCCCCTTCCACCAGGTGCCTTGGATGACCGGCCACCACAGCTTCTGGCTGGACCATTCTCCGCTGCACGCCATGGCCGACATCGTGCTGCGCATCTTCTCGCCCTACCAGTTCAACCCGTACAACCGCAACCCGCTGCGCGAGATCCTGCTCGCGCATGTGGACTTCGACGCGCTGCGCCAGGGCTGCCCGATCCAGCTGTTCCTTTGCGCGACCAATGTAGAGACCGGCAAGATACGCCTGTTCTCGAGCCAGGACATCTGCGTGGAGGCGGTGCTGGCCTCGGCCTGCCTGCCCACGCTGTTCCAGGCAGTGGAGATCGAGGGCGAGCATTACTGGGACGGCGGCTATGTCGGCAACCCGGCGATCTTCCCCCTGATCTACCACTGCCGCACCAGCGACGTGGTGATCGTCCACATCAACCCCATCGTGCGCCGCGGCGTGCCGACCACGGCGGCCGACATCCTCAACCGCGTCAACGAGGTGAGCTTCAACTCCTCGCTGATGCGCGAGATGCGCGCGATCGCCTTCGTCACCTCGCTGATCCAGCGCGGCAAGGTCGAGCGCGGCGAGATGAAGGAGATGTGGATCCACTCGATCCGCTCCGACGAGACCATGGCCGCCCTCGGCGTGTCGACCAAGTACAACGCCGACTGGCATTTCCTCTGCGAGCTGCGCGACAAGGGGCGGGCCGCGACCGAGGCCTGGCTGCGCGACAACTACGCGCACATCGGCCAGCGCTCGAGCATAGACATCGACAAGGAGTTTCTCTGAGCGCCCTCAGAACTCGATGAGCTGGCCGTCCTCGAGCGCCCTGGCCCGGTCGGCGCCCAGGGCGGCGGCGACTTCAGCGAGCGTCAGCGCCCGGTCGCCGGGCTTGAGGTGGGTGATGAAGATCTCCGCGGGAACGCGCAGCTTGCCCAGTTCCTCGGCCAGCAGGCTGGGGCACAGGTGGCTGGCGGCCACGGCGATCGCCTTGTCGCGCTCGCAGAAGGCGGTCTCTATGAGCAGGTAGCGCAGGTTGGCGATGGCGTTGACCTGGTCCCACAGGGCATCGTTGGGGCCGGTGTCGCCGGTGAACACCAGGCTGGCGGCGCCGCTGTCGAGCCAGTAGCCCACGGCGGGCACCCCGTGCTCGACCGCCAGCGCGGTGATCCGGCGTGCGCCCAGCGTGACGGTCTCGCCCGGGACGATCACGCGCCAGCGCAGGTAGGGCGCCTCGGGCCGCGGCAGCCGCGCGAAGTCGGGCCAGATGTTGTCGTTGAACACATGGGCGCGCAGGGCCGCGATCACCGGCGCGATCGCGTGGACGGTCAACGGCGCCTGGCGCTGCGGTCCGACGCTGTCGGCCAGCAGCGGCAGGCTGCACACATGGTCCAGATGGGCGTGGGTGACGAAGACATGGTCGATGCGCCGCATCGCGTCCAGTGCCAGGTCGCCGACACCGGTGCCCGCGTCGATCAGCACATCCTCGTCGAGCAGCAGGGCGCTGGTGCGCAAGCCCGCGCCTATGCCGCCGCTGCACCCCAGCACTCGGACTTTCATTCGGGACCTCCTGATGGTCGCGGGCCCTGGACCCTGGCTGCAAGTATCGTGGCCGCCGCCCCATCCGGCAAGCCGCGTCCCGCCGGGCAGGTGCGCGACGCGACGGCCAGGCCTACAATGAACGCATCGTTCAAGCTCCAGGCCATCCAAGGCAAAGGTGGGCCCCATGCGCTGCATCGGCTGCGGGTTCGAGAATCCGGCAGGCGCCAAGTTCTGCGAGGAATGCGGCGCCGGGCTGGTCCATGTCTGCCCGGCCTGCGGCCACGAGGTCGGCACGAGCGCCAAGTTCTGCAGCGAATGCGGCGCCCCCTTGCGCGGGCACCCCGCCGGAGCGGCGTCCGCTTCCAGCGCCCCGGTCGACTACACCCCGCCCCACCTGGCCGAGCGCATACGCGCCGCGCAGGCCGCGATGCAGGCGCGCGGCGCGGCCGACGGCGAGCGCAAGACCATCACCGCGCTGTTCGCCGACATGGCCGGATCGACCGCCCTGATCCAGGACCTCGACCCCGAGGACGCGCGCCGCCTGATCGACCCGGTGCTGGCCCTGATGATGGACGCCGTGCACCACTACGAGGGCTATGTGGCCAAGTCCATGGGCGACGGCATCCTGGCCCTGTTCGGCGCGCCGATCGCGCACGAGGACCATGCGCAGCGCGCCCTGCTGGCGGCGCTGCGCATGCAGGACGACATGCGCCGCTATGCCGACCAGGTGCGCGTGACCCAGGGCATCGCGCTGCAGATCCGCGTGGGCATCAACTCCGGCGAGGTGGTGGTGCGCGCCATCCGCACCGACGACCTGCACACCGACTACGACCCGGTGGGGCATTCCATCCACATCGCCTCGCGCATGGAGGGCATCGCCGTGCCCGGCTCCATCGTCGCGAGCGAGCACACCCACCACCTGGCCGAGGGCTATTTCGCGTTCAAGGCACTGGGCGCGACGCCGATCAAGGGCCTCACCGAGCCCCTGCCGGTGTTCGAGGTGCTGGGCCTGGGCCCGCTTCGCACCCGGCTGCAGGTCTCGGCCAGCCGCGGGCTGGCGCGCTTCGTCGGCCGCGTGCGCGAGCTCGAGCAGCTGCGCGAGGCCCGCGCGCGCGCGCATGCCGGGCATGGGCAGATCGTCGGCGTGGTCGGCGAGCCCGGGGTCGGCAAGTCGCGCCTGTGCCACGAGTTCAGGCTGCTCGCGCCGCGCGAGGCCCTGGTGCTCGAGACCTTCTCGGTCTCGCACGGCAAGGCCTACCCCTACCTGCCGCTGATCGACCTGCTGAAGAACTACTGCCAGATCACGGCGCAGGACGACGAGCGCCGGCGCGAGGAGAAGCTGACCGGCAAGGTGCTGACCCTGGACCGCGCGCTGGAGGACAGCCTGCCCTACCTGTTCTACCTGCTGGGCATCGCCGAGCCGGACGCGGCGCTGGCCCAGATGCCGCCCCAGGTGCGCCGCCAGCGCACCTTCGAGGCGATCAAGCGGCTGCTGGTGCGCGAGAGCCTGGCCCAGCCGCTGGAGCTGATCGTCGAGGACCTGCAGTGGCTGGACACCGAGACCGAGGCCTTCCTCGGCTTCCTGGCCGAGAGCGTGGCCGGCGCCCGCATGCTGCTGCTGGTCAACTACCGGCCCGAGTACCGCCACGACTGGGGCAACAAGAGCTGCTACACCCAGCTGCACCTGGACCCGCTGGGCGAGGCCGAGGCCCGGGAACTGCTGCGCGACCTGCTGGGCAACGGCCCGCAGCTCGCCCCGCTCGAGCGGCTGATCCTGGCCCAGACCGAGGGCAACCCCTTCTTCATCGAGGAGCTGGTGCAGACCCTGATCGAGGAAGGGGCGCTGCGCGGCGAGCGCGGCCAATACCGGCTCGAGCGCTTCCCCGCCCGCCTGCACATCCCGAGCACGGTGCAGGGCGTGCTCGCCGCGCGCATCGACCGGCTGGGCGCGGCCGAGAAGGCGCTGCTGCAGACCCTGGCCGTGATCGGCAAGAGCTTTGCCTGGAGCCTGATCGCGCGCGTGGTCGACCAGCCCGAGGAGCAGCTCAAGAGCCTGCTCGCGCGGCTGCAGGCCGGCGAGTTCATCTACGAGCAGCCGGCCTTCCCCGAGGTGGAGTACAGCTTCAAGCACGCGCTGACCCAGGAGGTCAGCTACGGCTCGCTGCTGCTCGAGCGGCGCCGCGCGCTGCACGAGTGCACGGGCCAGGCCATCGAGTCGCTGTTCGCGAACCAGCTCGAGGCGCACTGCAACGAGCTGGCCCACCACTTCAGCCGCAGCGGCAACGCGCCCAAGGCCGTGGCCTACCTGCTGAGTGCCGGGCGCCAGGCGGTGCAGCGCTCGGCCGACGCCGAGGCGGTCAACCACCTGACCCAGGCCCTGGCCCTGCTGCCTTCCCTGCCCGACACGCCCGAGCGCGCGCGGCTGGAATTGCAGCTCCACATCAGCCTAGGCCCCGCCCAGATGGCCACGCGCGGCCCGGGCTCCCCGGCGGTCGAGGCGACCTACGCACGGGCCGTGGCGCTGTGCCGCGGGCTCGACGATACCGGCCAGCTCTTCCCTGCCCTGCAGGGGCTGCGCACCTACTACCAGGTCAGCGGCCAGCTGCAGACCGCGCGCGGCCACACCGAGCAGTTGCTCGCGCTGGCCGAGCAGGCCCAGGACCCGGCCTGGCTGGTCACGGCCCACCGGGCCATGGGCGCCAACCTGTTCAGCATGGGTGAACTGCGAGCCGCGCGCACGCACTTCGAGCAGGCCCTGGCCCTCTACGACCCGCAGCGGCACCAGTCGACCGACTACTACTACGGCTCCGAGCCCGGCCTGCTGGGGCTGGCCTTTCTCGCGCTGGACCTGTGGCTGCTCGGCCATCCGGACCAGGCCCTGACGCGCAGCGAGGCCATGCTGGCCCTGGCCCAGACCCTGGGCCACCCGCCCGCCTCGGCCACGGCCCTGATCTTCGCGGCCGAGCTGCGCCTGCGGCGCCGCGAGGTCCACAAGACGCGCGAGCTGACCGACGCCCTGCTTGCCATCGCGGGCGAGCAAGGCCTGCCGTTCGCGCTGACCTGGGGCACCGTGCTGTCGGGCTGGACCCTGGCCGCCCTGGGCCAGCCCGAGCAGGGCATCGAGAAAATGCGGCAGGGCATGGCCGCCTACCGCGCCACCGGCGCCGAGCTCTGGCGCACGCATTTCCTGGGCCTGCTGGCCGATGCTTGCGGCAGGGCAGGCGAGGCCGAGGCCGGGCTGCAGACGCTGGCCGAGGCCATGGCGCAGGTGGAGCGCACGCAGGAGCGCGTCTACGAGGCCGAGCTGTACCGGCTCAAGGGTGAGTTAACGTTGCTGCAGCCAGCCGACGCGGCGCAGCAGGCCAGCCGGCGGGACGAGGCCGAGGCCTGCTTCCTGCAGGCCATCGCGATCGCCCGCCGCCAGGGCGCCAAGTCGCTGGAGCTGCGCGCGGCACTGGGCCTGGGCAGGCTGTGGCGGGAGCAGGGCAAGCCCGTCGAGGCGCGCCAGATGCTGAGCGAGATCTACAACGGGTTCACTGAGGGCTTCGACACCCTGGACCTGCAGGAGGCCAAGGCACTGCTGGATGCGCTGGGCTGAGGCTGGAACAGCCGCCAGCGGAAGCTCGTGGTGCGGGCAAAGACGACGTTGTCGATGAGTGCACCCCGCCTGCCGGCCATCTGCTATCTATGGCCTCACGAGGTGCCCCCAATGCCGCGGGCGCCTGTCTCGGAATCCGAGACGCCGGGCAGTGCTTGACGCGAACCCTATGCCGGCGGAGTGCCACCGACCATGACGCTTTCTTCCAGCGGCGTCAGTTGCGGGCCATCCAGGGTGACGCTCGAGTCATCGTGACGAAACCGCGCAATGACGGGCTTGAGCTCCTCCTTGACGTGCTTTTCGCTGTAGCCGTTGAACAGGTGGCCCAGCAACCCGCGGCGCAGGTCGGTGGTATCCATGAACCAGTCGGCGATCGGGAAGGTGAGGTTCATGTTGTACTTCATCATGATTCCCATGTTGTGGTGCGCCGTATGGTGGCGGCGTATGGTGTTGATGAAGGGCATGTGACGCACGAACCAGTTCTCATGCACGTGGCAGCAGTAATGGAAGGTCTCGTAAACCAGGTATTGCCCGACCATCGTGATGAACACCACATAGCCCAGGTTGGGGCTGAGGAACCTCGAGGCCAGGTAGCCCAGAGGCAAGCCGGCCACGCCCAGCGTGATCAGGACTCGCCACGGGAAGAACACGATGCGGAATTCGCGCGTGGTGTCGATGGTGGGCTCGACGTCGCTGAAGTACTGGTGGTGCTGCCGGGTGTGGCGCTCGTAAATGGCTCGCAGCGCGAACAAGTCGATGCGCTTGTGCATCACATAGCGGTGCATGAACCACTCCACGAAATTGCCGGCGACGAAAACCGGCAAGGCTATCAGCCACTCCCAGCCTGCGTCGCGCAGTTGCCCAACGCAGTACCAGATGGCGGCGATGCCTACCCCGTAGAGCACCGCAATGTGCAGCACCCCGTTGTAAAGGGGGCTGATATCGGCCTTGTACTGCTCGCGGAACGTCCGCTGGCGCTCGGTCATCATCTGCAAACTCCAATTCAACTAATGTCCATCAAATATATCAGTAGCTCTTTTTTTGTCAAGACGAAGCCCGGCCCGGCGCTTGTCATACGATCTAAACTGTTCGAAAAGGAGAAAACTTGACTGCCACCCAGCGTGTTGCCGCGCGCAAGACACGGGCCGCGACCCCGGCGCGCCGGCCTAAGGCCCCGTCGAAGGCGCCACAGATCGTGCCCAAGGCGAGCCTGACGGAACAGGCTTACGAGATGATCGAAGAGGCCATCGTCACGTTGCGCCTCCCGCCGGGCGCCGCCGTGTCCGAGCAGGCCCTGAGCGAAATGACCGGCATAGGCCGCACCCCCGTGCGGGAAGCCATCCAGAGGCTGGCCCGCGAGCACCTCATGCAGGTGCTGCCCCAGCGCGGTCTGCTGGTGTCACACATCGATGTGGCCAAGCAGTTGCGGCTGCTGGAAACGCGTCGCGAGATCGAGCGGCTGATCTGCCGCAGCGCGGCACGCCGAGCCACGAACGATCAAAGGGAACGGTTCGCCGCGCTGGCAGCCGAGTTCATGAAAGCGTCCGCCAAGAATGACGACGTCCGCTTCATTCGCGCCGACCGCGAATTCAATGACCTGTGCCTGGCCGCGGCGCGCAACGAATTCGCCGAAGGCGCCATGCGCATGCTGCATGGCCTGTCGCGCCGCTTCTGGTACCTGCACTACAAGCAGGCGGCCGACATGCCCGAGATGGCCAGGCTGCACGCTGACGTCGCGGTCGCGATCTCCAAGGGTGATTTCGACGGCGCCGGCAAGGCTCTAGACCGTCTGATCGACAACCTGGAGGGCTTCGCTCGCTCGACCGTGCTGGGCTGAGCCTGGGCGCTAGATCGAGCTGGCCAGGCCCTTGCGCCAGGTGATGGCACGCGAGATTCCGCCCAGTTCGCACCACTCGCCGGTGATGCGCCGCGATTCGGCCCAAAGCAGGTTGATCAGGTCCTGTTCACGCGATTCGCTGAACCGCTCCAAGGTGGTGGTGATGCACAGCGAGGCCAAGGGCCGCCAATGCGGGTCGAACACCGGCACCGCGGCCGCAGCCATGCCCTGGTTGCCCAGGTTGCGGCTGGAGGCAAAGCCGCGCGTGCGGGTCAGCCGGACCTGGTCGCGAATGTACTGGGGCGTGATGTCCTTCTGCGCGCCGAGGTAGCGCGAGTTGTGCTCGATGATCGCCTCGACCTCGTCGTCCGGCAGGAAAGCCAGCAAGGCGATGCTGAAGGCGCCTATGCCCAGCGGCCAGCACTCGTTGGCGCGCAGGCGCAGCTCCGGCATCCGGTTCGCGCCCTCGCGCAAGTCCAGGCACAGGCCGTCGTAATGCGTGCGCACGGCGAGGTAGACCGCGTCGCCCGTGGCCTCGGCCAAGCGGTCCAGCACCCCCTTGCCGATGATGCGCAAATCGAACTGCTGGCCCATCACCGCATTGAGCACGGAGATCTGCGCGCCGAGCCGGTAGTTGCGCGAGGCCGCGTCCTGCTCGACGAAGCCCTCGCTCAAGAGCGCGCACAGGATGCGGTGCGCCGTGGCCTTGTGCAGCTTGCTCAGCTGCACGATCTTGGTCAGCGACGCGCCGGTGCGCCCCACGCTGCTCAGCACGTTCAGCACCGTCACGGCACGATGGATGCTGCGCACCCCTTCGGAGGCCGTCTTGCTGGGCCCGTAGGCACCGCCGCCGCCAAGCTGCAGCGGCTTGTCGGCGAAGGTCCAGAGGTTAGAGCCCATGTCCGCCAGGGGAACAGGGCTGCGCCGGAGCGCGGCGGGGCGTGGTGCGAGCATCACATGATTGGCGGCCAGATGCGCACGGCGGGCATGGGCGAGCCCGGCGCGTGGACCAGCTGGTCCATAGGCAGTTGGTGAACCTCGCCCTCGGGCGGCCCCTTGGCCAGGGCCGTTTCCTGCGGCTCGAAACTCCTGGCACGCGCATCGATCGACTCGAATTCATACAGCACCGCGATCTCCGGCCAGCCGCAGAGGCAGGAGTACACCCGGGCCGAAATCGCGCCGGGCATCCCCGCGATCAGCGGGAGCCGGCTGTTAGCGTACCACTTTCCCACGGCGTGTTCAGCCTCCACGTTCTTGATGCGCAGCATGCCCATCTGTATGCCGGGGCCGGGCGTGGTGCCGGGCGGGCGCAGGCGCAGTTCGGGGCCGTTGACGCGGTAGGTCTCGTTGAAGATATAGCTCTGTGGGCCGACGCGAAGATCCAGCATCTGCCGGCTGCGGCCGGTTTCGGCCGCTTCCTGGTCGATCACGCTGGGCGCGAACAGCAGCATCGGGTCCACGGCGCCCACCAGTTGCACGAACTGCGTGCCCGCTCCGGTTTCCGACGCGGCGGGGCGCTCGAACACCTTGTGCACCGAGTTCAGCATCGCCGGCCCGGTGGCATTCCTGTAGTGCGCGACCCAGGCGATGCCGGGCCGCTGCCGGATGGAGGGCAGGTACTCCTGATGCGCCCAGGCCAGATACTCCTCGGTCCTCTCGGCCGGCAGGTCGTACCAGATTGCCCATATTGCTCTGTCCATGCTCTGACTATCCTTTCCTGTGTAAATGACAATGCTTCGCTGCACCGCAGGCAGCGCCTTCAATCCAGCTTGGCCCCGGTCTCGCGCCACAGCCGGGTGATGCCGGCCTCCTGGCCGCCCATGAATTCCCGGAACTCGGCCACCGACATGGCCTCGGGCTCGAGCCCCGCATTCACCAAGGCCTGCGACACGGCCGGGTCCTTGATCGCCTTCGCAAGCGCCTTGTTGACCTGGTCCACCACCGCGGGCGGCGTGCCCGCCGGCGCGTGGATGCCGTACCAGGTCAGCAGGGTCAGCTGCGGCAAGCCCTGCTCGGCCACCGTGGCGACCTCGGGCAGGGCGGCCAGGCGCCGGGTTCCGGTGACGGCGATGGCGCGCAGCCGCCCTTCCTTGATGGCCGAGATCGCCGCCACGGCCGTATAGGTCACCTGGACGCGGGCCGCCATCACGTCGAGCAGCGCCGGCCCCACGCCCTTGTAGGCCACATGGGTGATGTCGGCCTTGCCGTAATGCCTCAGCATCTCGCAGGCCAGGTGCGAACTGCCCCCGATGCCGGCGGACGCGCAGTACACCGATTGCGGCTTGCCGTTGGCATAGGCGATCAGCTCGGGGATGTTCCTGACCGGCAGGCTTGCCGGCACCACCACGATCTGCGGCGCCGTCCCCAGCAGGCCGACCGGCGTGAAGTCACGCCCCATGACGAAGGGCGGAGGGTTGCGCGCCGCCTGGTTCAGCAGGTAGGCCCCGGTCGAATTGAGGAAGGTGTAGCCGTCCGGCTGCGCCTCTTTCACCGTCTTGGCCGCGATGATCCCGCCCGCCGACGGCAGGGGCTCCACGTTCACCTGCTGCTTCCAGCTCTGGGTGAGGAAGTTCGCGACCACGCGCGCCGGCACGTCGGAGCCACCGCCCACCACGAGGCGCACAGGCCGGCCGGGATAGTCAGACGCCGCGGCGCCGTCGGCCAGCACGAGCAAGGCCGGCAGCAGGATGCTGAGAAAAAGCTTGGCTTTCAACATGATCGTCTCCTGTCAATTTTGCGAGTTTGCGATTGCCGATACGGCAGGTCAGTCTTCCACCTTGATGCGGCTGCGCTCGGCGACCGCCTTGTACGCGTCGATGCGGCCTTCGACGAAGGTCCGGAATTCCTCCGGCGAGCTGCTGGTCTGCTGCTGCATGAACAGGCCCTTGTACTGGGCCGCCACTTCCTCGCGGCCCACGGCCTCGACGAACAGCGCGTGGATCTTCTTCAGCAGCTCCGGCTTCATCCTGGCAGGGGCGAACAGACCCACCCAGGTGTTGATCTCGAAATCGTCGGGCAGGCCCACCTCGCGCAGCGTAGGCACCTCGGGAAGTTCCGCAAGCCGGCCGGGACCCGTGACGAACAGCGCGCGGATGTCACCCTTGCGGATCTGCCCGACGAAGCTGGCGAGCGGAACGTAGGCGTAGTGCACCGAGCCCTCGTACATCAGCTGCAGCCCCTCGCTGCCACCCTTGACCGGCACGAACAGCAGGTCCAGGGCCTGCCGCTCGATCAGCTTGGCGAACCAGATGTGGCCGAAGCTGCCGACCCCCGCCGCGAAGTACGCGTACTTGCCCGGGCTGGCCTTCCACAGGGTCACGGCCTCCTTGAAGCTGGCCGGCTGGCTGCGCGCCGCCACCAGCGCGCTGGGGCCATCGGACAGCAGCGTGACCGGCTGTATGGCGGCCTTGACGTCGAAGGCGTACTTCTTCGCGTGCAGGGCCGGCGCCAGCCCGTTCGAGTTGATGTTGCCCACCAGCAGCGTGTAGCCGTCGGCCGCCGTGCGCGCCAGCTCGCTCAGGGCGGGAATGCCGTTGCCCCCCGCCTTGTTCTCCACGACGTAGGACATGCCCGTCTTCTTGCGCAGCTGCTCGGCCACGATGCGGGCGGTCAGGTCGGGCGTGCTGCCCGGCAAGGCGCTGACGATCAGGCGCACGCTCCTCGCGGGGTAGTCCTGGGCGGCGGCCTGGAGGCCGGCCGTCGCCAGCCCCAGCCAGGCCAGGCAGCGCAGCGTGCGCAGCAGAAATCGATTCATGTTTGTCTCCTGATTGGTTGTTCGAGGCGCCGTCGTCAGCTCATGCGGCGCCCCAGGATCGTCACCACGGTCGCGGCCTCCTCGGCGCCGAAGAAGCCGCCGCCGTTTTCCGCCGCCGCGAAGCGGGCCCCTTCGACCTGCCGCTTGCCGGCTTCCCCGCGCAACTGCGTGACCAGCTCGTGGATCTGGATCGCGCCGGTGGCGCCTATGGGGTGGCCCTTGGACACCAGGCCGCCCGAGGTGTTGACCGGCAGGCGGCCACCCAGGCGTGTGTCGCCGCGCTCGGCCATCGCGGCTCCGCCGCCCGGCTCGCAGAAACCCAGGTTCTCCACATGCAGGATCTCGGCGAAGCAGGTGGCGTCGTGCACTTCCGCCAGGTCGATGTCCTCGGGCCCTATGCCGGCCTGCGCGTAGGCGCGCTGGGCCGCCACGCGCCCGAGATGGCGGGACAGGTCGTCGGGATCGCGGCTGGAGCCGCTGACCAGCGCGCTGGCCAGCACTTCGACCGCGCGCTCGCCGCGCAGGCGTCCGAGCGCCCGCTCGCTGCACACCACCAGCGCGCCCGCGCCGTCGCTCAGCGGCGCGCACATCGCCCGCGTGAGCGGCCAGGAGATCAGGCGGTCGGCCAGCACCTGCTCCGTAGACAGCTCTTGCTGGTACTGGGCCAGCGGGTTCAGGGTGGAATGCCAGTGGCTCTTGGCGGCGACGCAGGCGATCTGCCGCTGCGTCGTTCCGTGGAGCCGCATGTGCTGGCGCGCCAGCGCCGCGTAGATGTCCATGAAGACACTGCGCAAACCGCTGTCCGCGGCGGCTTCGGGCGGCATGGGGACGCCTTCGCCCAGCGACAGCAGAAGCCGCGTGGTCTCCGCTTCGTTGTGGACATCCCATCCGCCGCGAAAGGCCTGCAGCATCAGCTCCTTCTTGTCCGGGTAGAACATCTTCTCGGCGCCCACCACCAGGGCGATGTCGACCAGGCCGGCCCTGACATGGGCGAAGGCCTGGTTCAGGCCGGTGGACGAGCTGCAACAGGCGTTCTCCACATTGGTGATGGGAATCGACTCGAAGCCCATGCTGCGCAGCGCGCATTGGCCGCGGATCGAGTTCTGCCCCTCCATCTGGCCCTGCCGCGAATTGGAGAACCAGGCCGCCTCGACCTGCGGCATGGCCAGGCCGGCGTCATCCAGCGCCGCAGCAACGGCCATCCGGGTCAGTTGCTTGACGGACAGATCGGGAAACTTGCCCAGCGGCGTCATCCCGACACCGGCGATGTATACGCGATCCATCAGCGCATCTCCCGCGAGGCCGGCGGCTCGAACAGCTCTTTGACATCGCGCCGCACGACCTTGCCCACCTCGTTGCGCGGCAGGTCGCTCACGATGTGGACGCTTTTGGGCGTCTGGATCGAGCCGAGCTCGTCCTTGACGAACTGGACCAGATCCTGCTCGCCCACCCGGGCACCGCCGCGCAGCACCACCGCCGCCTCCACGCGCTCGCCCCATTTGTCGTCGGCGACGCCGAACACCACGCTCTCGTGCACGCCAGGGTGCCTGGACAGCACGCCCTCCACGTCGGCGGGGTAGACGTTGAAGCCGCCCGAAATGATCATCTCCTTGAGCCGGCCACGGATGGTGAGGAAGCCGTCCTGGTCGAAGGAGCCGGTGTCCCCGGTATGCAACCAGCCGTCGACGATGGTCCGTGCGGTCATCTCGTCGTTGTCGAGGTAGCCCTTCATCAGCAGATCGCCCCTGGCGACCACCTCGCCGATCTCGCCGGGCTGCAGGATCCGGCCTTGCGGATCCATGACCTGCACCTGCACCAGCGGGCCGGCACGCCCCACCGTGCCGATGTAGCGCTCGTCCGCCAGTTCCTCGCGCGTCGCGCCGGTCAGGCACTGCGATGCCTCGGTCTGGCCGTAGGTGACGTCTATCCTGTTGCCGAGCACGGCCTGGGCCTGGCGGATCTTCTCCACCGGCATGGGTGCGGCGCCGTAGGTGATGCTGTGCAGGGCAGCCAGCTTGCGCGGCGCCCTCTCCTGCTCACCGACCAGCTGGTACAGCAAGGTAGGGGCCATGAAGATGCGCGAGACGCCACGCTGCTCGATCGCGTCCAGGATGGCGCCCGCCGCCGGTTTGCGCATCAGAACGTAGCGGCCGCCGATCGCGATGAACGGCAGGATGTAGGTGCCGCCGGCATGCGTGAGGGGCGAGACGGCGAGGCCGGTGTCGCTGCGGCCGAAGCGCCACATCATCCGCATGTGGACCAGGTGCGTCGCGCCGACACGGTAGGCCTGCTGCACCGCCTTGGGGACGCCGCTGGAGCCGCCGGTGAACTTGATGGCCTGCAGGTGGTCCAGCGTGACCCCCTTCCGCTGCGGGCCTTCGCCCATGCAGCGGCGGATTGCCTGCGCAACCTCGGACTCCCCATGCGTATCGGAGCCGACCAGCACCGGCGCCCCGTTGGGGCTGAGCTTGTCCAGGCAGTCCTCGTCCGCGATGAACAGCGCCGGCCGCGTCACCTGGACGATGCGGTCCAGATCGCGCCGGGAGTTCTGCGGGTTCAATGCGACCCAGGTGTTGCCGCTGGCATAGGTCGCGAGGATGGCCAGGTAATGGTTGAGCGTGTTGTAGGCACAGATCGCGATCCGGTTCTGGCAGCCCGGCACCCTGTGCTGGATATGGGCGGCCAGCGCGTCGACGCGCAAGGCGAGCTCGCGGTAGCTCAGCTGCGTGCTGTCGGATTCCACCGCCACGGCATCCGGCTGAAGCCTGGCGGTCTGGTAGAGGTTGTCTATCGGTAGCATGGTCGGCTGTCTAGGCATGGCGCTGGTTGTTGCGGATGATGTGGGAGAGAACCCGGCGCACCGCCTCGACCTCGCCCGCGGGCAGGCCGCTGGTCTGGCGCAGGTCGAAGTCATGCAGGTGGCGCATGATGGCTTCGCGGCAGGCTATGCCCTTGGCTGTGAGCTTCAGCGTCTGGCCGGGCGCGCGCAGCAGCAGCGAGCGGTCCGCCAGGTCGGCAACCGCGTCTTCCACATCGCGCACCCCGAGGTAGGCTCGCCGCACGAGCTCCGCCATGGGCAGTCCGTCCCGGCCCTGGTAGAGCACGGCGAGCACCCGGCTCTGGGCCAGCGTCAGGCCCTCGGCCTTCCTGTGCGCCTCGAACTGCTCGGACAAGGCCTGGTAGGCGAAGAGCAGCAGCACCATCAGCGAGGTGTTCTCCGCCGGGACCACGGCGGCCGCTTCGGGGCTGGCCTTCAGGCCGGGATGGTCGACCGCGACGCCGTAGCGGCCCTGCACGAACAGCAGCGGCTCCTTCTCGAAACGGGAAAAGCGCTTGACGCGACCCACGATCAGCAGATGGTCCCCGCCCTCGTACCTGGCCTCGTTTTCACACTCCAGCGCGGCCAGGACGTTATCCAGCACGGGCGAACCGCATTCGCCCTGCGTCCATGCGACCTGCGCGAACTTGTCCTCGGCGGGGGTCGCAAAGCAGCGCGACACCTCGATCTGGTCCGAGGCGAGGATGTTGACCGTGAAGTGGGAGGCGGCCTCGAACACCGGGCAGCTGCGCGCCTGGCGGTTGATCGCCCACAGGATCAGCGGCGGGTCCAGCGACAGCGAGGAGAACGAGTTGACGGTCACGCCGGCGCGCTCGGTGCCGGCCTGGGCCGTGATCACCGTCACGCCGGTGCCGAACTGCGACAGGCAGCGCCTGAACGCCCTCAGGTCGTCGGCGGGGTTGCCGGACTCGGCCGGCTCGGGTGAACGGATGCTTGTCATGGGAATCTCCGATGAAAGGGAGCGGCGTGCCGCGGCAAGGGCCGTCCCCCCGCGGTTGCGGCACGACGATCCTTGTGAATCAAGGTGGGTTGGCGAGGCGCGAGCCTCGGTACGGCTAGGGGATGTCGACGATGACCGTTCCCAGCTTGTTGCCCGCCTCGACGGCCCGATGGGCTGCCGCGGTAGCGGCCAGCGGATACCTGCCGGCGATGTTGTGAATGCGCTTCCCAGCCTCCAGCCAGCGGGTGATGTCGTGCTGCCCGGCACGGCATATGTCCTGTGGCATCAGCGGCAGGCGCAAGGCATGGATGGTCACGTTCTTGCCCTTGATCAGGTCGAACGGGACCACGGGGTTCGGTTGCCCCGTCGAGGCATAGGCGGCGATGGTGCCGTTGGTCCTGATGGCCTTGAGGCTGGCGGGCAGGTTGGCGCCGAACTCCACCTCGACGATGCGATCCACGCCCCGGCCCTCGGTGATCTCCAGCACGCGCTGCGCCACGTCTTCCGTCTTGTAGTCGATCACGGCGTCGGCGCCGGCTTCGCGGGCGATCTGCGCCTTCGCCGGCGAGCCCACCGTCGCGATCACGCGCGCCCCGCCCCATTTGGCCAGCTGCACCGCATAGTGGCCCACCGCGCCCGCGCCGCCGGTGACCAGCACGGTCTTGCCCTCGATGGCCCCGTCCATGAACAGGCACACCCAGGCCGTCAAGCAGGGAATGCCCAGCGTGGCGCCTTCGGCGAAGCCCACCTGGGACGGCAGAGGCGTCACCAGCCGCTCGTCGATGGCGATGTACTCGGCCGCGGTGCCGAAGGCGCGGCCATTCCTCTGGCCGTTGTAGAGCCAGACGCGCTGGCCGACCACGAAGCGGGTGACTCCCTTGCCGACCTGGTCGATCACGCCCGCGCCATCGCTGTTGGGGATGATGCGCGGCGCCGACAACTGCCACATGCCCCTGCGCAGCACGGTGTCCGCGGGATTCACGCTGGAGTTGTGCAGCTTGATCCTCACTTCGCCCGGCCCCGCCTGCGGCTCGGGCATCTCGCCCAGGGTCAGCACGTCCCCTGCCTCGCCAAAGCGCTCGTACCAGACAGCTTTCATGGCAGTTCTCCTCAGACCTCGGAAGCGAGATAAGGCGAGCCTTCGCGGCCAACGATCTCGCGCAGCAGCCGTACCGCACCGCCGGCCTTGGGCCAGCCCGAATAGTAGGCCGTGGTCAGGATCACCTCGATGAGGGTCGCCGCGGTGATGCCGAGTTTGTGCGCGTTCTCGAAATGCTGGGACAGCGTCTCGGGTGACGAGGCCGCCAGGGTGAGCGCGATCGCCACCAGCTCGCGGTCGCGCAGGCTCAGGCCGGGCCGCGCCCAGAGACCGCCATAGAGATGCTGCATGGAGAACTCGTGGAAGCTCCTGCCGTAGCGCTGGCTGGCGGCCGAGTGGTCGCCCAGATGGTTGTCCCAGCCCAGCCTGGACAGCACCTGCTCCGCACGGGCCATGGGGTTGCCCTGCGGCAGCTCGTCTGTCGCCGGCGTCTCGATCCCACGGTAGGGCGAGTCGGGCTGGGCCGCGATCTCCTCGAACAGCACCATGGCTTCGGCCGCCTTGGGCCAGCCGGCGTACCAGGCCACCATCAGCAGGATTTCCCGCATGGCGTCCGCCGAGAAGCCCAGGTAATGCGCGTTCCTCAGGTGGGGGATGAGGCCCACCTTGCTGGGCGTGGCGGCGATCAGCGCGATCATGATCAGCTCGCGGTCGCGCAGGTTCATCTGCGGGCGCTCCCACAAGCCGCCGACGACATGCTCCAGCGTGTGGTCCCAGAACTGCGCGCTCAGCCCGTAGGGCGCGGCTTCTCCCGGCACATCCAGGAACTCGAACCAGCCGAATTCCCGCAGGATTTCCTGGGTTCTCTCCCGGCCCTCGAAATGTTTTGCATCAGCCATTAGATCTGTCTCCTCGTTGGTTCAAAAGATGGCTTGCCGGCCTCGGCCTCATGCGGCGCCGGGCAGCTGCGCGAGCTTCGGCCACGGCACCTGCGCCAGTTCCGAGGGCACCATCAGCCTGCTCTCCTGGCTGACCAGGTAGCCCGCCGAGGCGCTCTTCTCCAGGAACGCATGCCAGGCCGGGTCCTTGTCCATCAGGGCGCGCCTGCGCGCACGGTCCTCGTAGCTCTCGTACACCCAGATGTGGATGTAGCTGTTGATGTCTCCATCGATGGGCAGAAAGATGCCCAGAGGCTCGCCCACGTACTTCTTCAGCACGGGGTAGCCGAACTCGTTGAACAGCGCCAGCTGCTTGTGCAGGGTGAGCGGCCGCACGCGGTAGGTCCGGTGATCGATCAGCATCTTCTTGCCCTTTCTATGCGGTTCGCTGGTAGACGATGTGCTCGTTGCCCTCGGGGTCCGCGATCGCCACATGGTCGTAGCCCGGGCCGTGGCGAATCTCCGTCAGCACCTGCGCGCCGTTGGCGGTCAGGCGCCTGACCGTGGCGGCCAGGTCCGCCACCTGGAAGTTGGCCATCAGCGCGCCACCGGCAAGTCCTCTGCCATAGGCCGGGCGGTCCGGTCCCTCGATGGCGAAGCGCACCGGCCCCGCCTCGAACATGGCGTACTGCGAGGCTTCGTCGCTGAACTTCTGCTTCAGACCGACGCACTCCCTGTAGTAGCGCACTGTCTCGAGCCAGTTCCTTGCGCGCAGCGTGACGATGCGGATCTCGCCATCAAACATGTTGTTCGTGCTCATCTCGCCTGCTCCACTTCCTGCTCCAGCCACGCCAGCACCGCTTCGACCAACGCGGCCGGGTTCTCGACCATGGGAAAGTGCCCGCATCCGGGCAGAGTGACCAGCGGTGCCTGGGGCAGCCGGCTCTCGTACACCGCGCGCGAGTCGGCGATGGGGGTGGATTCGCCGAACAAGACCAGCGTGGGCAGCGTGAGCCGCTCCAGCGCCGCGAAGCTGTCGTGGCGGCGCATGGCCCACATCACGCTGACCATGGTCTTGGCACCGGCCTTGTGGCGGTCGATGCTCCACTCCAGGTAGCCTTGCGGCGTGAGCCCGAGCACGCGCTTGGCGGCGAACTCGAACGGTTGGGCCACGACGCCGAACAAGGCCTCCATAGCCCCCCAGCGGCTGGCCCAGGCCTCGTCGCTGCGCGCGGGCGTCTCGACGATCACCAGCCTCTCGAACCGCTGCGGGTGATTCGCAGCCAGGTCGATGGCGATGCTTCCGCCCACCGAGCAGCCCAGCAGCGTGACTTGCTCGAGCTCGAGCGCATCGATGAATTCGAGCAGCAGCCGGCTGTAGCGCTCGATGGCGAAATGGTCGCCCAGGGGGAAGGAGTCGCCCTGGCCCGGCAGGTCGACCGCGTAGACGGCGAAGCGGTCCGAGAGGCCGGCGAAGGTTCCCGCGAACTGGCGCCAGGAGCCCCCATTGCTGTGCAGCAGCAGCAAGGCGGGGGCGTCGCGCGGCCCGGTCCTCACATAGTGAAGCTGGCCTTCGGAGGTGCTGACGAAATCGTGTTCCATGTGCATCTGCTTCCCGCCGCGCTCAGGCCGTGGCCGCCTCGAGGGGCTGGGCCGCGGCCGAGCCCCGCTTCATCGCGGGCATCACCTCCCGCGCAAAGGCCCTCAAGCTGTCCAGGTTGCCGCTGGGATCGCTGGCCAGCACATAGCCGACGCCGACCGATTCCAGGGCACGCAGCCTGTCGACGATCTCCGCGGGGCTGCCGAACAGCGGGGCATCGTCCAGCTCCGGGTCGCAGGCCACGGCATCGGGCTGGCGGATCCCGCCTATCGTGCCCAGGATCTCGGCGCGGCGCGCCATCTGGGCCGCCCGTTCCTGCGGCGTCTGTGCCAGGTACAGGCCGCGGGTGACACCGACCATCTCGGGCGTGTAACTCCGACCGACGAGCGCGCACTCCTCGCGGAAGATCCTCAGGCGCTCACCCACTTGCGCGACAGACGCCACCTGGTCCAGCAGCATGTTGTAGCCTTCGCGCGCCGCGCGGCGGATGCCCTCGGGGCTGACGGCACCGAGCCACATCGGCGGGTGAGGCTCCTGCCGCACCGGCGGCTCCACGATGATGTTCTCGTAGTGCCAGCGCTTGCCGTGGTGCGAAAAGCGCTCTTTCGACGTCCAGGACTTGCGGATCACTTCGATGGCCTCGTCGAAGCGCTCCTGCCCTTCCTCGATGGGAATGCCAAAGCTCTCATACTCCGCCTTCCGGTAGCCGCGGCCCACGCCGAAGTCCAGCCGGCCATTCGACAGCAGGTCCAGCGTGGCGGCCTGTTCGGCGACCAGCACGGGGTTGTGCCAGGGCAGCACCACCACGCCCGTGCCGAGACGGATCGTGCTGGTCTTGGCGGCGAGGTAGGCCAGCAGCGACATGGAGGAGGACACCTGCCCGATGCCGGTGAAATGGTGCTCGACCAGGAACAGGCTTTCGAAGCCCAGGCTCTCGGCTTCGAGCACATAGTCGACGAAGGTGTCGTAGCCCTGGCTGTCTGTGCGCGGCCCCTTGTCGCTGACCCGCGCGCCGCCGAACAATCCGAACTTCATATGTCGTCCTCTTGCAGAAATGTTTCAGTGGAATGAATGTTCTTTTCTCGACCGATTTGCGTCAACGCAGCGCCAGCGCTTTCCGTCCCGCCAGATGAACCGGGCCGGGCCTGCGCGTCCAAAGTCCACGTGGCGGGACGAAATCGGCGCGGCAGGAAACGGGAATGGACAGCGGCATGGCCGAGCGCCGGCAACCCGCGTTCGATTCGAGCCGGCCCCACTTGCAGCGAGTGCACGAGGTCCTGGCGGAAACGAGGGCGGGCCGGACGGCCTTGTTGAAGCAAGCCGGTGCGGCCGCTTTCCCTGGCGCGGGCTTAGCGCTGCGAAGCCAGCCAGGCCTCCAGCCCCTGGGCATTCAGCTCGAGGTCGTTGGCCAATAGTTCGGCGGCGCGGGCGCGCGGCAGGTTCACGCCCGCCGTCCCCAGCTCCCTCAAGTACAGGCTCGCCAGGCTTTGCCTGAGCCGGCTGCCCCGGCCGGCACCGTTCGGCAGTGAGCGCGCGATCTGCACCATGCGGTCGGCCTGCCGCAGCACCATGTCGGCGTGCTCGGCCACTCGCGTGATCGCGCCGAAATGGCTCAGGTAGGCGACACGCGGCCCGAGGGCGAGCAGGCGCCCGATCGAGCGGTGCAGGGCTTCGGGATCAAACTGGCTGGGGCTGGTGGAGGGTATGCCGAAATGGCCGCACTCGCCGCGCAACTCGGGGTAGGCGACGCCCAGCGTGTCCCCCGAGAAAATGCCCTCGCTGGCCTCGTCCCAGATGCAATGGTGGTGGCGGGCATGGCCCGGCGTGTCGACGAAGCGAAGGCGCCGGCCGGCGAGCTCCAGCGTCGCGCCGTCCTCGACGACGGTGACGCGGCCCGGGTGCACGGGGACGAGCTCACCATAGTCACGCTGCACCGCCTCGTCCCCGTAGACGGCCCGCACGGCCGCCATCATCTGCGAGGGGTCCACCATGTGCCGCGCACCGCGCGCATGGACCGCCAGCCTGGCCCGCGGCAATTGCCGCATCAGCCGGCCCGCCCCTCCCGCGTGGTCCAGATGCACGTGCGTGAGGATCAGCCAGTCCACGGCATCGGCCGCCAGCCCCTGCGCCGACAGCGCCGCCAGCAGCCTTGGGACGGCCTGGTTCGGCCCGCTGTCCACGAAGGCCGCGCGGCCGTTCTCGACGATCAGATAGCTCGCATCGAAGCCGGGCCGCTGAAAGCCCGTGTCGATGAGCGTGATGCCATGCGAGAGCGGTTCGAACTGCGTCATGGAAGCTTCCCGGTGAGTCCAGAGGTGGGATGAAGCACGCTTGCGGCGCTTAAAATATATCAGTACTATATCAGTTGAATTCAAAATTTTGCCGCCACCTCATGACCGTCGACCTCCTGGAACCCATCCATTTCTGCAGCCCTTCCCGCATCGTGTTCGGCCCGGGGGTGCGGCGCGAACTGCCCGCGCTGCTGCGCCACCTCGGCCTCATGAGCGCGGTGCTCGTGACCGACCGGTTCTTCGCGGCGCCGGGCCGGCCTGGCGCAGAGCTCGCCGACGCCTTGCTCAAGGCGGGCATCCAATGCGCGGTGTTCGATGCTTGCCAGCCGGACCCCAGCCTTGCCCTGTGCGATGCAGCGACGGGCGCGCTGTCCGGCCATGCCCGGCCGCAATGCGTGCTCGCCCTCGGAGGCGGCAGCAACATCGACCTGGCCAAGGTGCTGACGCTCACCCTGGTCAGCGGGGCCCCGGCGGCGTCCTATGTGGGAATCCCCTCGCTGCCGCATGCCCCGCTGCCCTTGATCGCCCTGCCGACTACCTCCGGCACGGCGTCCGAGCTGACCCCGGGCGCCATCCTGGTCGCGGGAGACGGCCAGACCAAGGTGGCCGTGATGGACAACCAGTTGCGCGCGCAGCTGGCCGTGATCGACCCGGAACTGAGCGTATCGTGCCCGCCCCGCGTCACGGCCGATGCCGGTGTGGACGCGCTGGCGCACGCCATCGAGTCGTACATCACGCTGGACGCTTCGCGGTTCGACCGCGAAGGCCAGCCGGACCCCGGCTATTCGGGGCGCAACCCGCTCACGCTCATGTTCGCCCGCGAGTCCATCCGCCTGTGTTTCGCCCACCTGCAAAAGGCCTACGCGGAGCCGGACCACATGACGGCCCGCAGCGGCATGGCGCTGGCCAGCCTGTACGCCGGCCTGTCCTACGGAAGCGCCGGCCTGCATGGCGTGCACGCGCTTGCCTACGGCCTGGCCGCGCTCACGCACGAAACCCACGGCACCACCAACGCAGCCGTGCTGCCGTACGTGATGGCGGAACTCGCGCATGAGCGCATGGACGATCTCTGCGAGATCGCGCGGATGGCGGGGGTGTATTCGGACAGCGCGCCCACGCCCGCGGGCGCCTTGGCCGCGGCGCAGCACGTGCGCTCCCTGATCGCTTCGGTCGGGCTGCCGACCGAGCTGCGGCGCATGGGCCTGAACCGGGACCAGCTGCCGGGACTGGTCGAGGCAGGACTGGGCGTGCGGCGTCTCACCAAGGCCTTTCCCGCAACCAACGCCCCGGCGCGCTATGCGGCGATCGTCCAGGCCGCCTTCCTGGGCCGCCTGCCCGGTGAAGCGCCGCGCCATGCTTGAAGACCATCAGCTCGGCGCCTTCGATCTGCAGTGCGGCTTGCGCACCTGCGGGCTCAGGCTGCGCTACGAGCAGCATGGTCAGCTGAACGCCGAGCGCTCGAACGCCATCCTGTTCCCCACCTGGTTCGCCGGGCGCCACACCGCCAACCGGTGGATCATTGGAAGCGGCCGCGCGCTGGACACCCGCCGGTTCTGCATCATCGTCGTCAACGCCCTGGGCAACGGCGAATCGTCCAGCCCGTCCAACGACGCGCAGCTGCTCCTGGACGCGCAACCTGTCGCCATCAGCCTGTTCGACAACGTCCGTGCGCAGCAAGAGCTGGTCCGCGCGCTGGGGATAGAGAGGCTGCATGCGGTGGTGGGCCGCTCGATGGGCGCCCAGCAGGCGCTGCAGTGGGGTTGCCTCTATCCGCAGAGGGTGAACCGGATCTTCGCCTTCTGCGGGCTGCCGCGCACCACGCCGCACAACCGCCTGCTGCTGGAGGCCATGGCCCAGGCCTTGTCGGCGCAGGAGGATGCGCATGGCGCGGCCGTGGCGCTTGCCGCGCGCATCTATGCCGCATGGTCGCTCTCGCACGAATTCTTCGCCGGCACTATGGCCGATCCTTCATGCCGCAGCGCCGGGGAATGGGTAGACCGCCACCTGGTCGCCGCCTTCCAGGCCTTCCACAGGCTGGACCTGCTGACCCTCGTGCGGACCTGGCAGAGCGCCGACATCTCGGACAATCCGGTGTTCAACGGCAAGCTGCACGCCGCCTTGGCGGCCATCCAGGCCCCTGCCTTGCTGATGCCCATCAGCCACGACCTGATCTTTCCCCCGCAGGATTTCGAGGAGGCGCAGGCGCACATCCCTCGCGCCGAGTCGCACCTGCTTTATTCGCACTGGGGCCACCGCGCGGCCGCCCCTGGCGGCAGCGCGGAGGACATCGCCACACTGGAGCGCACGCTCGATCGTTTCCTGGGCAAGGGCAAGGCTTCAGCGATGGAAAGCCTCTCGCTGCGGCTCGGTCAGGTCTGGCCGTTCTGACTACTCCACCGTGATATTCGCGCTGCTCACAATGTCGCGGTACAGCGTCGCCTGCGGCCTGACGAACGCCCGCAGATCTTGCCCGCTCAAGGGGGCGACCGTAATGCCGGCCTCCCCGAGCTTAGTGCGCACTTCGGGTCGCGCAAGGGCTTCGATCAATGCTTTCTCATAGGCTCTGACTGTCTCTGCCGCAGTTCCCGACTTCATGAACAGTCCTTGCCAGAGCGGCAAGGCCATGCCCTTGAATCCTTCCTCCTCGCCGATGCGCCTGACGTTAGGCAACAGCGGCACGCGGGCGGCATCGGACACCGACAGGGCCTTGATCTTGCCCTCCTTGAGAAACGGCATCGCCGTGGACAGGACCAGCACCGCGCTGTCGATCTGGCCGCCGACGAGGTCGGTGGCGATCTGGGCGCCGCCACGGTATGGCACGTGCAACAGTTCGACCCTCGCCTGCTTCTTGATCAGCGCCCCGTAGAGGTGTTGCATCGTCCCGATACCGGGGGTTGCATAGCTGAAGTTTTCCTTCCCGCTCTTGCGCAGTGCCACCACGAGATCCGAAAACGTCGCATACGGCGAGCTTGAGGGGACGGCCAGGATCATCGGAACGGTGGTCATGCGCCCAACCGGCACGAGATCCTTCTCCCAGTCGAGCTTGACCTTCGCGTTGACCATGGGCACGACGACGGTATCGGTGCCGCCCATGTAAATGATGCTGCCGTCAGCCGGCGCATTGAGCAGCTTCTGCACGGCGAGCATGCCGCTGGCGCCTGCAAGGTTTTCGACGACGACCGGGCGCCCGAGTTGCTTCGACAGTTCGCCACCGACAACGCGGGCGACATAGTCGGCGCTGCCGCCGGCGGAGTATCCGACGACCAGCGAGATCGGCTTGCCCGATTGGGCATGGCCCATGCCGGCCAGCAGCGCGCCGGCACCGAGCACGGCCAGCTTGTTCAACAGTCTGCGTTTCATACGAGGGTTCCTGTTCAGAAGATGTGCGTGACGCCGCGGGCGAACGCGGTGGCGCGGGTCGACCGCCCATGGAGAAGATCGACCGGCAAGTGCCGACCATGTCGACGCCGTTGGCAAATGCAAATTGTATTCATACAATACGCAATGTCAAATACAATACACATACACCCTCAACATTGAAAGACAAGCCATGAGCGCAGGCATGTTCGAATCGTTCTTCACCCGTCACTGGTTCAACGACGAAGCCAAGGCCATCTGGAGCGATGCAGCCACCCTGCAGGCCTGGCTGAGCGTCGAAGCCGCCCTGGCCCGCGCCCAGGCCGAACTGGGCATCATTCCCGGCGACGCCGCGCAGACGATCGCTGCGAAGGCGGATGCCGGCGCCTTCGACCTCGAACGCCTTTCCAGGGACATTGCATTCGCCCAGCACCCGTTCGTTCCCGTGCTGCGCCAATACGAAGAGATTTGCGGAGAGCCGGCAGCCGGCTATATCCATTGGGGTGCCACGACGCAGAACATCTTCGACACAGCCACCTCGCTACAGATGCTCGAATCACACCGGGTGCTGGCCGGGCACCTTGACACGGCGATCGACGCGCTTTGCAAGCTGGCTCAGGAGCACCGAGCCACCGTGCAGCCCGGCCGAACCCATGGCCAGCACGCGCTGCCGATGACCTTCGGCTTCAAGGTCGCCGGCTGGATCGATGAACTGGATCGCGATCGCGCTCGCCTGAATGAACGGCTGGCACCATCGTTCGTCGCGTCCCTGGGCGGGGCCATCGGCAGCTTCGCGGCGATGGGCGACCAGGGCCGCGAGGTCGAGGCGAGAATGGCGGGGCACCTGGGGCTGCAGCCGGCCGGATTGCCGATGCGCTCGTCGTACGACCGCGTCAGCGACTACGTGTCGGCGCTGGGCTTGCTGGCGGGAACTGCGCAAAAAATCGCTCAGGACATCGTCTTCATGCAACGCACCGAGATCGGAGAGGTCGAAGAGGCGTTTCACATGGGGAAGGTGGGCAGTTCGACCATGGCGCAAAAGCGCAATCCGTCGTCGGCGCTGATGCTGACCAGCCTTGCCCGGATGATGCGGGCGCGGGTGCCGCCGGCGCTCGAAGCCATGGTGAGGATGGACGAAGGAGATTCGTCCGCGACCAACGTGACGGACACGCTGCTGCCGGAAACCGCCATCATCGCGGCGTCGATCGCCGAAAGCCTCGGCACGCTGGCTCGCGGAATCGTCGTGCATCCGGAAGCGATGCGGCGCAACCTCGATATTTCGAACGGCCTGATTGCTTCCGAGGCTGCAATGATGCGCCTGACCGAGCTGATGGGACGGCACGAGGCGCACCACCTGCTCTATGAGGCCGCCCAGCGCACGGTGACGGAGAAGCTGCCGTTCATGACGGCCATCCGCGAGCATCCCATGCTGGCGGCGCGGGCCCTTCCGGCCGACTTCGCGCAGTCGCTCGAAGCCGGCGCCTATGTCGGCCAATCGACGGCCATCGCGACCGAGATCGTCGCACGCGTGGCGCGAAAATGACGAGCAGCCGCCCTAGGCTTGAGCGCGGCGCTTGGCTGCCACGCTGACGGCGGGATGCGTAGACCGCCGTGCCGCCCCAGGCGGATTCCCGATCGAAGCCCCCGCTCGCGTGACCACGGGAAGGAAGCGGATGCCATAGGCCCGGAAGGGGTCTGCCCAGCGCGCACCGATCGCCTCGTGCAGGTATTCGATCTGATCGGCGGCATTGCAGCCCACCACATCGAAGAAATCCGCATGCTCATTCGCCAAATCGGCACGCCCCAGCAGCACGACACTCAGTGTCGAAGGTATGGCCAAACCGGCGCGGGACAGCTGCTCGCGGAATCTGGCGCCGTCCTCGATCCCCCACGCCACCAGCGCCGTGAAGGGCAGCCGCCCCGATGCATCGAGGCGCTCCTTCAGCATCGCCACCAGTGCGCCCTCCAGATCCTGTTGCGGAAGGCGAGGCACGGCCACCGACTGCAGATCCACGTCCGTGAGCGTGCCGCGCAACTCCTCCAGGCGGCGCCGAGCGAGCTCGTTGGCCAGGAACGGATGCGACGTCGTCGCAAAAGCGATGCTTCGATGGCCTTGCTTCACGAGCAGGCGAATCGCCGTCGCCAAGGGTTCGCCCCATTCCAGGCCCACTGCATCGACCTCCGCCCCGACCAGGGCGACACCGTCGACGACCACCACATCGGTCTTCTGCCGAACGGCAGCAAGGGTTTCGATGGCAATGCTTTCGAACGACGACTGGATCACGCAGGCGTCGAAACGCGGAAGGCCTTTCAAGACAGCGCGCGCGTGCTCGGAATCCGTGTACGAGACCTCGAGCACGCGATGGCCCTCGGCGGCGAAGCGACGCAGCAAGCCGTCCACCACCACGCGGCCGCGAACGATGCTGACCGAGCGACGAAGCAGGAGGACGGAACGAACCGCAGCAGGCGCCTCGGCAGCACTGGCGTCCAGCGTCTGTCCATGTGCCGTGAAGAAGGTCCCGCGACCGACCTGCGACTCGATCAGCCGTTTCGTCTTGAGACGGTCCAAGGCGTGCTGAACCACGATCTGCGACACGCCGAACCGGCGCATGAGATCGCGCACGGGGGGAACGCGATCCCCGGGCTTGGCGTCTTTGGCCAGCGTATCGAGGAAATGATTCAGGTCGGTCGAAGCTGCGGACATGTACATACAATACAAAACGGAATACAGCAAGCGTATCACCAGAGTCGCAGCTACGCGACAAGCCCTTCTCTCGAGCCCGCCATGAACAGACTGCAATCCGAGTTGCATCGCCTCTACCTCTCGCAGGACCCAGAACGCCAAGACCACGTGCCCCAGGAGTCCGACCTGATCGCCCCCGACGGACGGGTGCGGGCGCTGGTCCTGGAGCTTGCCCGGCCCGCAGACTGGCATGCGCTCTCGGCCGCATGGCAAGGGGTCCAGGCCGAGCTGGAACTGCCCGCCCCCGCGATCGCCGTCTCCGGCGTCGACGGCTGCCAGCTCTGGTTCTCGCTCGCGCAGCCGGTGCCCGTCGCGCAGGCGCTGGGCTTTCTCGAATCCCTGCGCCTGCGCTACCTGGGCAACGTCAAGGCTGGGCGCGTAGGCCTGATGGCCGCCGGGGACGCGGCCATGGTGCCTGCCTTGCAGGAGGCCACGGGCCGTTGGTCGGCTTTCGTGGCCCCGGACCTGGCCGCCTTGTTCGCCGACGAGCCCTGGCTCGACCTGGCCCCCAGCCCTGAGGCCCAGGCGGACCTGCTGTCGCGCCTGCAAAGCATCCCGCCCGCGGACTTCGAGCGGGCCTTGGAGCGGCTGGGGGCTGGCGCGCACCCACCCGCCGCGCCTGCCGAGCCGGCGCACGCCGCATCGGCGCCGGCCGGCGAGCCTCTGGATCCCAAGCGCTTCCTGCTCGGCGTGATGAACGATGCGGCCGTGGCGCTGCCGCTGCGCATCGAGGCGGCGAAGGCGCTTCTGCCCTACTTCGAAGCGCCGCGGGACCGATGAGCCGATCCGCCCTGAAGGCGGCCGGCCATCATTTCTTCGACCGGCTTCGTCGCGCCGGCTTGGCCTCCACCGACGTGCATTTCTGGCTCGCCTGATCGAGCCACAGCAGGGCATCCAGATGCGACAGGAAGCGCCGCAGGTAGTCCGGCGACAGCTGGCGCATCAAGCCCAGCGAACGCAGCACCAGCAGGTGCGAGTTGAGCGGGCCGGCGTTCTCGGGCCCGCGGCCCATGGCCTGGTCCACCTGGTCCTCGGCCGCGATTCGGGACCAGCTCTCCCTGAAGCGAACCACGCTCTTCATGTCAGGCCTTGCCTCGAGCTCGCTGCCCCCCTGCGCGAGCTGGCGGATATGCTGGTTCAGCTCGGCCAGCGGCGCGCAGCCTGTGTCGGCTGCCGCTTGCGCGCCGATCCGGCGCAGGCCCGCGTAGTCGCCCGCCGCGAGCAGGCGGCGCAGCTCGCGGGCCAGGCCGGGATACCTGCCCGACAGGCCAGCCACCTGGTCCTCGGCCGCTTTGCGCGCCTGGCTGAAGCGCTGCTCGTAGTCCTGCAGCGCGGCCTCGAGCTTGCCTTCGAGGATGGGCCGCAGCCCGGCCGGCGCGGCCTGCATGCGCTGCGACAGCCGCTCCAGGTAATGAAAGCGCAGGGGATCGAAGCGCTGGGCACCAACGCTGCGCAGGCGCTCGAGCGGCGACAGTGCCGCTGCGACCAGAACCGACTCACTCATGGGACCAGGGCTTCACATCGGCCGACTTGGGCACCGGCGCCATTTCCACGCGCCGGTTCAAGGCGCGCCCCTTGTCGCTCGCGTTGGAGGCCACCGGCTGCTCGGCGCCGAAGGCCGCGGCAAAGACCCGGGACGAGGGCATGCCCTCCTCGATCAAGGCACGCGTCACCGTGAGCGCGCGCTGGGCCGAGAGCTCCAGGTTGTCCGCAAAGCGCTGGTTGCCCTCCTGGATGCGCTTGTCGTCGGTGAAGCCGCTGACCATCAGCATCTCGTCGCGCTCGCCCAGGTAGACACGCAAGGGCGGCACCAGGCTCTTGAGCAGCAGCCGGCCGTCGGGGCGCAACTGGTCGGAATTCAGCGGGAACAGCACGCTGCCGCTGATGCCTATGCGCCCGTTGTTCAGCGTCACCCTGCCCGTCTGCAGCGGGATGGCCAGGGCCTTCTCCAGGGCCATGCGGCGCTGCTCCTCCATCCGGCGCTTCTGGACCTCGGCTTCCAGGTTGGCCGCCAGGTCCATCTGGACCACCAGCACGCCGATCAGGATCAGCACGAAGGCGCCCACCAGGCCCGACATCAGGTCGCCGAAGACGGCCCAGACCGGCGCGGTCTGCTCGATGCCGTCGCCCCGCTCGTCCAGCTCGCTCATCCGGCGACCCCCTCGGCCAGCGCGGCCTGCCTGCCATGCAGCCGGCGCAGGTCTTCGACGATGCCCTGCTGCGAGGCGATGCTGAGGTCTATGAGCTCGCGCGCCTGCGCCACGTAGTAGGCCAGCTGCTCGTCACTGCGCGCCATGGACCGGTCGATCGAGTTCTCCACGCGCTGCAGGCTTTCGACCAGCTTCTCGTTGCCCGCGCTGAAGAGCTGCACGCCATGGCCGAACGATTCGCCCAGGCTGGACAGCTCGACCGCGCTGCCGGCCACATGCGCCGCCATGTCCGCCGCCCTGCCGGCCTGTGCATCCAGCGTCTGCGAGAGCTGGCTGCCGGCCTGGTCCAGCACGGTCGTCGCCGAGGCCACCAGCGACTCGATCGCCGCCCGCTGCTCGGCAGAAGCCTGGTTGAGGGTCTGGAGCAGCGCACCGATGCGCTCCATCAGGGCCTGGCGCTCCTCGAGCGCGAGATTGTCCCGCTCGGTGAGCCGGGTCATTTCCCCGCGCAACTGCGCTATCACTTCGGCAGCGGCCTGGGGCACCTCGGCGGCCGTTTGCAGCAGCCGGGTCATCGGCGCCTCGAGCGCCGCGCCCAGCGTGGCCAGCTGGCTGGCCAGCGCCGCCTGCAGCTCGCCCAGCCGCTCGACGGCGGCCTGGCCGCGCGCGGCCTCTTGGTCCCTGAGCGCGACCAGCTCGGCGCGCCACAGACTGGCCAACTGATCCATGCGATCGCCCTGCTGCTTCACCCAGAGGGCCTCGGCCTCGATGCGCGAACGAACCAGCGCCTCGGACTGGGCCAGCAGCTGCGCAATGCCCTCCGAGGTCTGGCGCGCATGCGTGCTGGCGCGCCCGGTGATCTCGCCCACGGTCTGCTCCAGCGTCTGGCAGACGGCCTGCTGCTGGGCCAGCGTCTGCGCGCCGGCGCGCTGCCATTCGCCCTGGAGCTGGGCGGCCATGGACTCTAGCGTGCGCGTCCAGGCCGCCAGCCGCTGGCCATCGGCCGAGGCCTGCTCCGATTGCGACCTGGCCGCGGCCTCGTGGACCTGGGCCAGCAGCGCGCTGGAACGCTGCTCGAAGGTCTGCGTGAAGGTCGCCAACGCCCGCTCCAGGCCGCCGGCCAGGCTGTCATTGGTGCGCGCGTGCTGGTCCAGGGCCGTCGCCCAGCCATCGGACACGCTGCGCGCGGTGGCCGCGAACCGGGCCGACAGGCCATCGAGCTGCGCTTGCGCCGCATCGACCTGGCGCTGGTGCATGCGCTGGGACTCCTGAGCGATACCCGACATGGCGGACTCGACCACCGGCTTGAGGCTCTCGCCCGCGATCCTGGCGCTGGCCGAGAGGCTGTCCTTCAGCGAGCTTCCCACGGCCTCGGCCAGCTCGGTGTAGGCGAGCTTCGCCTCGCGGTGGAACTGCGCCTGCTGGCCCAGCGTCTGCTCGTTGAGCTGCTGGCTGCGGCGCTCCAGGCCCTCCATCAGCGCCTGCAGCCGGTCCACCACGCCGGGCAAGGCATGCGACTGCAATTGCAGGGCCTTGAAGGTCTGCTGGCGCTGGTGGCCGAGCGAGAAGGGCCGCAGCACGGTCGCGATGCGGGTGTCCAGCAAGCGCGCCGCTTCCGCCCGCTCGCGGCGGCCGATGGCCGACATCAGGCCCAGCATGGCGGACGCGGCCACCCCGGCCACCGAGGTGCCGAAGGACAGCCCCAGCCCCTTGATCGGCGCCGCCAGCGCCGAGCGTATGGCCTGCAGGTCCGTCGAGCCTTCCAGCGCGAACACGGCGCCCTTGAAGGTCACGACCATGCCCAGGAAGGTGCCCAGCATGCCCAGCATCACCAGCAGCCCCACCAGGTAGGGCGTCAACGCCGGGCCGGGCAAGGCGACGCGTTCGCCCTCGATCCGCAGACGCACGGGGTTCTGCAGGGAGGCAGGCACGCCGTCCAGCCAGGGGCCGAGCTCCGAAAGCGGCTCTCGAATATCGGCCAGCGCCCGCGCCAGCGCGGCCGTGGCGGCGCGGTACTGCCGGAGCTCGAACGCGCCCAGCAGATAGGCTGCGGCGATCGCCGCGCTCATGAGCAGGGCCATGGCGCTCGATCCGACAAAGCCCATGCCCACCCAGGCCACGACCGCCAGGCCGATGGCGAAGGCGGCTGAAAAAACGATCCTGTTCATGCTCATTTCTTGATTTCGTTGCTCAATGCTTCGACCAGTCCCGCGACCGGCTGCAGGCGAAGCTCCAGTTCCGCCAGCAAGACCGCCTGCAACTCCCTGCCGAAGGCTTCCAGCCATACGCCCGGTTGCCGGGTCTTGCGCAGGTGCTCGAAGCGTCTTTCCAGCAGCGCAGGCACCGTCGCCAGCAGCCTTTGCTCGCGGGCGCCCAGCAGCTCCTCCCACGCGGCATCCAGCGCGGCCAGTTGCCTGAGCCCGGGAGAGGCCTTTGACAGGGCTTGCCGGACAAAGTCCCGCAAGGGGCCGATCCTCAACTCCATCTGGCGCTGCTGGTCCTGGTAGCGCTGGCGATACGGCGCATAGTCGGCGTCCGCTTCAACCACTGCCTCTGCGTGAAGATGGGCGGGCTTGGCTTGTTTTCCATGGGCCGGGGATGGGCCGTTCGCCGCGATGGCTTTCTCGAGGGCCGTTCGCACCCGATGAAACTCTTCCTCGACGGCACTGGCTCCGGCCGCCCGCGCCTGCGACGGCCGCGCCTGGGCCACCGCCCCGATCGACTGCTGCGCGGCGTGGAGCTTGATGGCGTCGAACGCGTTCAGCCACAGACTCAGCCGCTCCGCTGAGTCCTGCCTGGACGCATCCACCTCCACCAGGGCCGCCTCACCGAGCAAGCGAACGAGTCTTGAACTGCTGAAGTTCCGGCGCGGAAACACCCCCTCAATCACCATGCCTCCAATCGCTCACTCGACCGTGACCGACTTGGCCAGGTTTCTTGGCTTGTCCACATCCGTCCCCCTGGCGCAAGCCGTGTGGTAGGCCAGCAGCTGCAGCGGCACCACGTGCAGGATGGGCGACAGGGGTCCGTAGTGCTCGGGCATGCGGATCACGTGCAGGCCTTCGCTGCTCTCGATGCGGGTGTCGGCATCGGCCAGCACGTAGAGCACGCCGCCGCGCGCGCGCACCTCCTGCATATTGCTCTTGAGCTTTTCCAGCAGCGCGTCGTTGGGGGCCACCGTGACCACGGGCATGGCGCTGGTGACCAGGGCCAGCGGGCCGTGCTTGAGCTCGCCGGCGGCGTAGGCCTCGGCGTGGATGTAGGTGACCTCCTTGAGTTTGAGCGCGCCTTCCAGCGCGATCGGATAGTGCAGGCCGCGGCCCAGGAACAGGGCGTTTTCCTTGGCCGTGAAGTCTTCCGCCCAGCCGATGATCTGCGGCTCCAGCGCCAGCACGGCCGCAAGGGCGGCCGGCAGGTGGCGCATGGCCTTGAGGTGCTGGGCCTCGTCGGCCTCGCTGAGGCGCCCCTTGACCTGGGCCAGCGCCAGCGTGAGCAGGAACAGGCCCGCCAGCTGGGTGGTGAAGGCCTTGGTCGAGGCCACGCCGATCTCGGCGCCGGCGCGCGTGATGTAGGCCAGGCTGCATTCGCGCACCATGGCCGAGGTGGCGACGTTGCAGATGGTCAGCGTGTGCCTCATGCCCAGGCTCTGGGCGTGGCGCAGCGCGGCCAGGGTGTCGGCGGTCTCGCCGGACTGGCTGATGGTGACCACCAGGGTGCGCGGGTTGGGCACGGAGTCGCGATAACGGTATTCGCTGGCGATCTCCACCTGGGTCGGCACCTTGGCGATGGCCTCCAGCCAGTACTTGGCGGTGCAGCCGCTGTAGTAGCTGGTGCCGCAGGCCAGGATCAGCACCTGGTCGATCTCCTTGAACACCCGGTAGGCGCCGTCGCCGAACAGCTCGGGCACGATGCCCTCCACGCCTTCCAGCGTGTCGGCGATGGCGCGCGGCTGCTCGAAGATCTCCTTCTGCATGTAGTGGCGGTAGGGACCGAGCTCGGCCACGCCGCTGTGCACCTGCACGGTCTTGACGGGGCGCGTGACCGGCTTGTGCTCGCGGTCCACCACCCAGAACTTGCCCAGCTGCAGGTCGACCACGTCGCCCTCCTCGAGGTAGCAGATCTGGTCGGTCACGCCGGCCAGGGCCATGGCGTCGCTGGCCAGGAACAGCTCGCCCCCCTGGGCTGCTGAAACCCCTGCGGTAGTGCCCACGCCCAGCACCAGCGGAGAGCCGGCGCGCGCGCCGACCACGCGCTGCGGCTCGTCCTTGTGGAACACTGCGATCGCATAGGCGCCGTGCAGCTGGCGCACCGCGGCCTTGACGGCCTCGAACAGGTCGCCCTCGTAGAGGCTGTCGACCAGGTGGGCGATGACCTCGGTGTCGGTCTGGCTGGCGAACCGGTAGCCGCGCGCCTGCAGGGCGGCGCGCAGCGCGTCATGGTTCTCGATGATGCCGTTGTGCACCAGGGCCACGCGGCCCGGGCGCTGGGCCGCGTCGGCGCCGGGGCCGTGGCTGAAATGCGGGTGGGCGTTGTGCACCGCCGGCGCGCCATGCGTGGCCCAGCGCGTGTGGGCGATGCCGGTCTGGCCCTCAAGCTGCTCGGCCTCGACCTGGGCCATGAGCTCGGCCACGCGGGCCGTGCTGCGCGCGCGCTTCAGGCCGCCGGCATGGACCGCCACACCGCAGGAGTCGTAGCCGCGGTACTCCAGGCGCTGCAGGCCCTGGACCAGGATGGGAACGATGTTGCGCGTGGAAACCGCGCCGACGATGCCGCACATGGGGATGACTCCTGAACTGAATGCCCGCCATGGTAGACCCTGAGTATGAAAATTTTTAGTGTTTATTTTTTTGTTTTTGAACGAAAATTCCACAAATTCACAACAATGGAATATTAGTTCAATTTTCAAATAAAAATGAAACAACAAGAACTAGACCAGACCGACCTGCAGCTGCTGGACCTGCTGCAGCGCGACGCCAGCCTGAGCAACGTGGCCCTGGCCGAGCGCCTGCACCTGTCGCCGCCGACCTGCCTGCGGCGCGTCAAGCGCCTGCAGCAGGAGGGCTGGATAGAGCGGCACGTGGCGGTGCTGAACGCCGACCGACTGGGCGCCGCGCTCGGCCATGGCCTGTCCGCCATCGTCGAGGTCTCGCTGGACCGCCAGGGCGAGGAGCAGCTGGCGGCCTTCGAGGCGCGCGCCGTGGCGCAGGACGCGGTGCAGCAGTGCTACCGCGTCTCGCCGGGGCCGGATTTCGTGCTGGTGGTGCAGGCAGCCGACATGCCGGACTACCTGGCCCTGGCCCAGCGCTTGTTCACGCAGGACGCGAACGTGCGCAACGTCAAGGCCTTCTTCAGCGTCAAGCGGGCCAAGTTCAGCAGCCTCTGGCCGCTGCGGCGCTGAGGCCTAGAACCAGGGTCAGGCCTTGGCTTTCTTCGTGGGCCGCTGCCAGTTCGCGATGCTGAGCTGCTTGCCGCGCGCCACGCTCAGGGCGCCGGCCGGCGTGTCCTTGGTGATGGTCGAGCCCGCGCCCACGGTGCCGCCCGCGCCCAGGGTTACGGGCGCGACCAGCACGCAGTTGCTGCCGACATGCACGTCGGCCTCGATCACCGTGCGGTGCTTGTTGGCGCCGTCGTAGTTGGCCGTGATGCTGCCGGCGCCGTAGTTCACGCGTTCGCCCACCGTGGCGTCGCCCAGGTAGGCCAGGTGGTTGGCCTTGGCGCCCCGGGCCAGGGTGGCGTTCTTGACCTCGACGAAGTTGCCGATATGCACCTCGGCGCCGAGCCGGGCGCCGGGGCGCAGGCGCGCGAAGGGACCAACGAGCGCGCCTTCGCCCACGCTGACACCCAGCTGCTCGCCGTCGATGTGGGTGAAGGGGTGGATCACGGCGCCGGCTGCGATGCTGGCGTTGGCGATCACGCAGTTCGCGCCTATGCTCACGCCCTCGCCCAGGCTGACGCGGCCCTCGAACACGCAGTTGACGTCGATCTCCACGTCCTGGCCGCAGGCCAGCTCGCCGCGCAGGTCGAAGCGCGCCGGGTCGGCCAGGCGCACGCCCTGCTCCATCAGCCGGCGTGCCTGGCGCAGCTGGTGGGCGCGCTCGAGCTCGGCCAGCTGCAGCGGGCTGTTGACGCCGGCCACCTGCAGGGCGTCGGCGATCTGGTGCGCGAGCACGGGCACGCCGTCGGCCACGGCGAACTTGACGATGTCGGTCAGGTAGTACTCGCCCTGGGCATTGCGGTTGTCCAGCCGCGCCAGCCAGGCCTTGAGCCGGCGCGCCGGCACGGCCATGATGCCGCTGTAGACCTCGCGGATCGCGCGCTGGGCCTCGCTGGCGTCCTTGTGCTCGACGATGGCCTGCACCCGATCGCCGGCGCGCACGATGCGGCCGTAGCCCGTGGGGTCGGCGAAGTCTATGGTCAGCAGCGCCAGGCGCTGGCCCGCGCACAGGGCGATCAGCGCCTGCAGGGTGTCGGCCTGGGTCAGCGGCACGTCGCCCGAAAGCACGACCACGATGCCGTCGTCCGGCAGCACGGGCACGGCCTGCTGCACCGCATGGCCGGTGCCCAGCTGGGGCTGCTGGCGCACGAACTGCAGGGCTGGTGCGCCGGCGCTGGCGTTGGCGGCCAGCGCGGCCTCCACCTGCTCGGCCCCATGGCCGGTGATCACCACGCAGGAACGCGCCGCGAGCGCCGCCGCCGTATCCACCACATGCTGCACCAGCGGCCTGCCCGCCAGGCGGTGCAGGACCTTGGGCCGGCGGCTCTTCATGCGCGTGCCCATGCCGGCGGCCATGATGACCACATCGATTGCTGTCATGTCTATCCCTTGGAAAAACTGTGCGGATTATCGTGGCGCCGCAGGCCAGGTTTCCGCCGCGCGCTGCTTTGCCTATGATTTCCGGAAGGCCGCGCGCCGCGTGGACCAGACAAGAAACAGGGAGTCACCATGCCTTACATGTTGTTGATCATCGAGCCGCCGCAGCAGCGGCGCTCGCGCAGCGAGGCCGAGGGCCGCGCGGTCTACGAGCGCATGCTGCGCTTCGGCGATGGCCTGCGCTCACGCGGCCAGCTGCTGGCCGCCGAGTCGCTGGCCTCGCACGCGACAGCCGCCCGGGTGCAGCGGCGGGACGACCTGGCCCAGGTGCTGGACGGCCCCTTCGCCGAAGCCAAGGAAATGGTGGGCGGCTTCTACCTGATCGACTGCGCCAGCTTCGACGAGGCCATCGCCATCGCGCGCGAATGCCCTGCCGCCGAATGGGCCCAGGTGGAGGTGCGCGCCCTGGCCCCCTGCTACGGCGACAGCGGGGCCCGCCCGGCGCCCTTGGCCCGCGCCACGACCTAGGGTAAATACCTAGGCTCAGCTTGTCGAGAACGCTGCGCGCCATTCGTCGTCCTCACAGAAGCCCCAGGGCTTCGCCGCCAGGCCGGCAGGGTGCCGGGACCGGCGTCACCACAGGAGAGATCCCCCATGCGCTTCATGATCATCGTCCGCTCCACGCCCGAGTTCGAGGCCGAAACCACACCCGCCCCCGACGAAAAGCTGTTCGCCGCCATGGCCGACTACCACGAGCAGCTGGCCCAGGCCGGCGTGCTGCTCGACGCCTCGGGCCTGCAGCCCAGCGCCAAGGGCTGGCGCATACGCTACCAGGGCGAGCGCCGCCAGGTCATCGACGGGCCCTTCGCCGAGACCAAGGAGCTGATCGCGGGCTACACCCTGATCCAGGTGCGCTCGCGCGAGGAGGCGCTGGAATGGTCGCGTCGCTTCCCCAACCCGGTCGGCGAGGGCCAACCCGCCGAGATCGAGGTGCGCCAGCTGTACGAGCTCGAGGACTTTCCGCCCAGCGAGGGCGTGGACCGCTTCAAGCGCATGGGCGTGGGCTGACCCGGCCCGCACCACCCACACCACAGGAGCACCGCATGAGCACAGACCGCCCTGCCGCCGCAGCGCCCGACCCGCGAGAGATCTTCAGCAGCCGCCTGCTGGACTGGCCACCGGCCCAGGTGTTCCAGGCTTGCGCCCAGCCCGAGCGGCTGGCGCGCTGGTGGGGCCCGAGCGGCTTTCGCAGCAGCTTCCACGCCTTCGACTTCCGCCCCGGCGGCGACTGGCGCTTCACCATGCACGGACCGGACGGCACCGACTACCCCAACCACAACCGCTTCGTCGAGATCCAGGCGCCCGAGCGCATCGTGATCGAGCACCTGGCGCAGCCGCACCACTTCGTCCTGACCCTCACGCTGGAGGCCGAGGGCCAGGACCAGACCCGCCTGGGCTTTCGCCAGCGCTTCGACGACGCCGCGGAGCGCGAGCGCGTGGCCGCCTTCGCCATCCCCGCCAACGAGCAGAACCTGGACCGCCTGCAGGCCGAACTGGCCAGAAACTGAAAGGAAACCCATGAAACGCCAGATCTACGTCAACCTGCCGATCAAGGACATGGCGCGCAGCCAGGCCTTCTTCCGCAGCCTGGGCTTCGACTTCAACCCGCAGTTCACCAACGAGCAGGGCGCCTGCATGGTGGTGGCCGACGACATCTACGTGATGCTGCTGGTCGAGCCCTTCTTCCAGACCTTTACCAAGAAGCCCGTGGCCGACGCCACCAAGAGCACCGAGGTGCTGGTCTGCCTGTCCTGCGCCAGCCGCGCCGAGGTCGACGAGACGGTCGCCAAGGCGCGGGCCGCCGGCGCCGCGGTGCCCAATGCGCCGCAGGACCATGGCTTCATGTACGGCCACGGCTTCGAGGACCTCGACGGCCATGTCTGGGAGCTGGCCTACATGGACATGTCCGCCGCCCCGCCCCACCCCTGATGCACTCGGCCACCCACCAGGCGATCGCCGCGGTCTGGCGCATCGAGTCGGCGCGCATCGTGGCCGGCGTCGCGCGCCTGGTGCGCGACATCGGGCTGGCCGAGGAGCTGGCGCAGGACGCCCTGGTGGCGGCGCTCGAGCACTGGCCGACGCAGGGCGTGCCCCAGAATCCGGGGGCCTGGCTGATGACCACCGCGAAGAATCGCGCGCTCGACCGGCTGCGCCGCGACAAGGCCTTGCAGGCGCGGATCGAGCAGATCGGCCAGGACCTCGAGGCGCAGGAGGCGCTGGTCGTGCCCGACTTCGTCGATGCGCTCGATGCCGCGCGCCAGGACGAGATCGGCGACGACCTGCTGCGCCTGATCTTCACCGCCTGCCACCCGGCGCTGCCGGCCGAGGCCCGCGTGGCGCTCACGCTCAGGCTGCTGGGCGGCCTCAGCACGCACGAGATCGCGCGCGCCTACCTTGTCCCGGAGCCCACCATCGCCCAGCGCATCTGGCGCGCCAAGCGCAGCCTGAACGAGGCGCGCCTGCCCTTCGAGCTGCCGCGCGGCGCGGCCCTGAAGGAAAGGCTGGCCTCGGTGCTCGAAGTGGTCTACCTGATCTTCAACGAGGGCTATACCGCGACCGCGGGCGAGGACTGGATGCGCCCCGCGCTCTGCGACGAGGCCCTGCGCCTGGCCCGCATGCTGACCGGGCTGATGCCCGAGGAGGCCGAGGCCCAAGGCCTGGCCGCGCTGCTGGAGCTGCAGGCCTCGCGCACGCCGGCCCGCGTTGATGCGGCGGGGCGCCCGGTGCTGTTGCTGGAACAGGACCGCAGCCGCTGGGACCGCCTGCTGATACGCCGCGGCCTCGCGGCGCTGGCGCGCGCCGAAGCGCTGGGTGGGCAGCTCGGCCCCTATGCGCTGCAGGCGGCGATCGCGGCCTGCCATGCCCGTGCCCACCAGTCCGGTGACACGGACTGGGCACGCATCGCCACGCTCTACGCCGCCCTGGCCCGGGTCACGCCCTCACCCGTGATCGAGCTCAACCGCGCAGTGGCCGTCGCCATGGCGCAAGGGCCGGCCGCCGGCCTGGCCATCGTCGATGCGCTGCGCGGCGACCAGGCCCTGCAGGCCTACCAGTGGCTGCCCAGCGTGCGTGGCGACCTGCTGGACAAGCTGGGGCGGCAAGACGAGGCGCGCGCCGAGTTCGAGCAGGCGGCCGCTCTGGCGCGCAATGCGCGCGAGCGCGAGCTGCTGCTGGCGCGCGCGCGGGCGCTGGCCGCGCCGCCGCCATGACGGCTGCAGGGATCAGCCCTGCAGCGCGTCCCACATCTCCTTGTCGCGCTCGGCGGTCCAGATGCGCGGGTTCTTGATGCCTTTGGCCTCGTCGTAGGCGCGGCTCACGTCGAAGGGCAGGCAGTGCTCGTAGATGAAGACATGGCCGAACACCGGGTCCATGCTCTTGCGCGCGTGGGCCATGGCGGCCTTGAGGTCCATGCCGGCGGCCGCGGCTTCCTTGCCGGCCTGGTACAGGGTCTGGACCCAGCGCTGGGTGTAGTCCAGCGCCTTGTTGACGTTGGCGTTGCCCTTCATGGCCTCGCCGCGGCCCGGCACGATGTACTCGGCCTGGAGCGCGCGCAGCGCCTCCAGCGTGGCGGGCCATTCCTCGAGCTGGGCGTCGCCGGTGTAGACGCCGGCCTCGTACTCGACCAGGTCGCCCGAGTACAGCACCTTCTCCTCCTCGACCCAGGCGATGGTGTCGCCGCGCGTGTGGCCGGGGCCCGGGTGCCAGATCTGGACCTTGACGCCGCCCAGGTCCAGGGTCAGCTTGCCCGGCACCTCGCCGCGCGCCGGCTCGCCGCCGCCCAGCACCAGGGTCGGCCAGGTCAGGCCCGGCACGCCGTCGGCGCCGCGGAACAGGCGCGGGAAGCGCTCCATCTCGCTCTGCATGTCCTGGGCGCCGCGCTCGACGATCAGCTCATAGGTGCCCTGGCTGGCGATGACCTCGGTCGCGCCCTCGGCGAAGTAGGCGCTCGCGCCCAGCACGCGCACCGCATGGTAGTGGGTCAGCAGCACGTACTTGATCGGCTTGTCGCTGACCTTGCGGATCTCGCGGATCAGGTCGCGCGCCATGTCGGGCGTGGCCGTGGTGTCGCTGACCAGGATGTACTTGTCGCCGATGATGACGCCCGAGTTCGGGTCGCCCTCGGCGGTATAGGCCCAGCAATGGGGGCTGAGCTGTTCGAACGTGATCTTCTTGTCGGCCAGATCGGCCTGCGAGGCAAAGGCTTTGGACATGGGGTCTCCTGAGGAAGACAGAATTTTACCTAATCGTAATCAGTTACGCATAGATAAATATGACTTCAGGGTCTTTCGGCCAGGCCATGCTCGAGCATGGCGATCACCTCCTCGGCGAAATCCGCATAGCGCATGGGCCCGCCGGGGCGCAGCCAGGTGAAGGTCCAGTTGATCATGCCGAACAGCATCATGGTCACGGCGGTCTGGTTCTGCGGCGTCAGGCGCTTGGGGTAGGCGCGGCACAGAAAGCGCGTGACCGCGGCCACCACGTCGCGCTGGCGGTTCAGGATCAGCGCGCGCTGCGCCTCGCCGAGGAACTTGGTGTCGCCCAGCAGGGCCACATGGCGCGTGGCCGAGGTCTCGTATTCCTCGAGGAAGCGGCGGATCAGCTCGTGCAGCGCGGCGTGCTCGTTCAGGTTGCGGCGCTGGGCCGTGGCCTCGGTCTCGGCGATCAGGGCCAGCAGGCGCTGGGTGTAGCGGTCCAGCAGGTCGAACAGGATCGCTTCCTTGCTGTCGTAGTAATGGTAGAGCCTGGCCTTGGAAGCGCCGATCGCGGCAGCGATCTCGTTCATGCTGGCCGCCGGGTAGCTGCGGTCGGCGAAGCACTGGGCGGCGATGTCGAGGATCTCCTCGCGCTTGAGGTCGTGGGTGGCGGATTTGGGGCGGGCCATGGCATTGGATTATCTTCGGCACATGGAGCGCCAACCCGACCGAGAATTCGCCGAGCACTGCTGCGAGCTGCTGGCCGCCGCCGGCCCCTGCACGGCGCGGCGCATGTTCGGCGGCTGGGGCATTTCGACCGAGGGTCTCAACATCGCGATCATCGCCTGGGACCAGCTGTACCTGAAGGCGAACGAGGAAACGCGCGCGCGCTTCCTCGAGGCCGGCTGCCGTCCGTTCAGTTACCAGGCGCGCGGCCGGACCATGCAGCTCGATTACTACACGGCCCCCGAGCAGGCCATGGACTCGCCTCAGCCCATGGCGCCCTGGGCGCGGCTCGCGCTGGATGCAGCCCTGAAGGCGCGCGCGGCCCCGGCCAAGCGGCCACGCAAGGCGCGCCAGGCCGGCGCCAGCCCGGTCAAGCCGGCCGCCAGCCGCAGCAGCGCGCCGGCCGCGCCGCGCAAGGCCAAGCGCAGCTCCGATGCGGGCTGAGCCACCTCGCGCCGCCAGGATGCCTGCCCGGCGCCCACGGCCTCGGGCGTCCAGCTGAACCAGGCACCTGCCTGGGCGTGGCGCGGCTCTATCACCAGGTGCTGGCCGGCCGGCACGCGCAGGCTGTCGCCGGCGGCCAGGAACATGTCGCCCTCGCGCCAGCCATGCGGCCCGTCCATCGTGGCCCAGACCTGGCCCTGGCAGACCTGCAGCAGCCCGGCCTGACGCGGGCGCAGGCTCAGGGCGCGGCCGGCCGGCAGGCGCCAGCTGGCAGTGAGTGCGGTGTCGTCGAAGAGGTCGTTCATGGCAGGCTCCTGCGTCGTTTCGGGAATGAATCTTCGTTGGCATTCCATTGACAGTCCAATGAATTCGCGGCAGGCTATTGATGCCCATATCGCATCAATCAAGCCACCCCTCCGCATGCAGCACCCGCAGACCCCATTGCGCACCCGGCCGGTCTCGGCCGGCCATTTGCGCGCCTTCGAAGCCGTGGCCCGGCAGCTGAACTTCCGCGCCGCCGCCGAGGAACTGGCCCTGACCCAGTCGGCCGTGAGCCGCCAGATCCAGGCCCTGGAGGACGAGGTCGGCGTGCCCCTGTTCCTGCGCCACACGCGGGCCGTGGAGCTGACCGGCGCGGGCGCGCAGCTGCTGCGGGCCGTGGTGCCGGCGCTGGAGCGGCTGGACGGCACGGTGCGGCAGATCCGCCAGTCCGCGGGACGCAAGAGCGTGGCCATCACGACCTGGGCCTCGTTCGCCTCGATGTGGCTGATCCCGCGCCTGGAGGCCTTCCAGCGCGAACACCCCGACATCGACATCCGCATCGACGCCAGCGACGCCGCGGTCGACCTGGAGACGGCCGACGTGGACCTGGCGCTGCGCTATGCCGTTCCGAGCAGCGTGCCGGCCGGCGCCGTGCGCCTGTTCGGCGAGCAGCTCACGCCGGTGGCCAGCCCCTGGCTGCTCAAGAGCGGGCCGCGCCTGCAGCGGCCGCAGGACCTGGCGCAGTTCGCACTGATCGAGGCCGGCGACGCCCACCGCACGCGCTTTCTCGAGTGGCTGAGCTGGGGGCGCTGGTTCGCCGAGCGCTCGCTGCCCCCGGTCGAGCCCAAGCGCTGGCTCTATTTCAACTACGCGCACCAGATCGCACAGGCCGCGCTCACCGGCCAGGGCGTGGCGCTGGCGCGGCGCCCCCTGGTCGCCGACAGCCTGGCCAGCGGCGAGCTGGTCGAGGTGCTGCCGCAGCAGCGCATGGACTCGCCCCTGGCCTACTGGCTGCTGGTCGGCCCGCGCAGCGCGGCCCGGCCCGAGGTGCGCGCCTTCTGCGACTGGCTGCTGACCCAGGCCCGGGCCACGCGCGAGGCGCTGGACGAGGAGACGGAAGCGCTGCAGTCCAGCGGCACGCCAGCCTGAGCAGGCCGTTCACACCGGCGCCGGGCCGCCCCAAGCCGGTCTGGGCCCCCTCGGGGCCGGGCCGCAGCGTGATGCCTCGGCACGTGCATAGCGCAGGCCCGGCATGGGCTCGCTGCGCTGTACAGCTTCGCGCACGGACGCTGCGCGAGCCCAGCGAGGACACGAAGTGCCGAGCGTGGGGGCCGTTCAGACCGGCGCCGGGCCGCCCCAAGCCGGTCTGGGCCCCCTCGGGGGGCAGCGAGGACACGCAGTGCCGAGCGTGGGGGCCATTCACACCGGCCAGACCACCCCGTTGTCGTTGAGGATGGCGTCCAGCGGCTGGTCGTGGTCCTCGGGCTCGAAATCGTCCAGATAGCCCTGGGTGAAACCCAGGCCCACGGTGAAGGGCCGGGGCTGGAGCGAGGCCAGGGTGCGGTCGTAGAAGCCACCACCGTAGCCCAGGCGGTAGCCGCCGGGCCCGTAGCCCACGCAGGGAACGAACAGCAGGGTGGGCACGATCACCTCAGTGTCCTTGGGCTTGGGGATGCGGTAGGCGTCCTCCTCCAGGGGGCAGCCCGGGTACCAGGCGTGGAAGCTCAACATGCGCGTCTGCTTGTCCACCACCGGCAGGCCGATGCGGCGCAGCTGCAGCTCGCCCTGCAACTCGCCGTCCTCCTTCCAGCGGTGCAGAGCCGGCAGGGGATCGAACTCGCCCTGGATAGGCCAGTAGGCGCCGATCACCGTGTCGGGCCGCCCCACCAGCCAGATCCGCATCACGCGCTGCAGCATATCGACGCGTTGCAGGCGGTCGGGCAGATTCAACCGCTCTTCGATCAGGGCCTTTCTCAAGGCTTTCTTTTCGTCCGCTTTGTCCATAATTACCCTATGCAGATAAGAAAGATTCTGACACCTATGTTGTCGGCCCTGCTCGCGCTGGGCTGTACAGCCGTTGCGCTGGCGCAAAACCGGGGCGATACGGTGCTGCTCGACATGCAGCAGGCCTTCCGCAAGGGCGACAAGAAGCAGCTCGCGGCCCTGCTGCCGCAGGCGCGTGGCCATGCGCTCGAGCCCTGGGCGGCCTACTGGGAGTTGCGCGCCCGGCTGGACGAGGCCCAGCCCCAGGAGGTCCAGGCCTTCTTCACGCGCTACGCGGGCAGCTACCAGGAGGACCGGCTGCGCAACGACTGGCTGCTGCTGCTGGGCCAGCGGCGCGACTGGTCGGCCTTCACGGACGAGCTGCCGAATTACCGCATGAACGACGACCGCGAGCTGCGCTGCTACGCCCTGGCCGTCGAGCACCTGAAGACCGGCGCCGAAGTGGCGGCCGAGGTGCGCGGCCTCTGGCATGCCCAGCGCGAGGCGGACGACGGCTGCAGCTTCGCGGCCGACCGGCTCTTTGCGGCGGGCCAGTTGCCGGCCCTGGAGGTCTGGCGCAAGGCGCGCCTGGCCATGGAGGCCAACCGCCCGCGCGCGGCGCGCAACGCGGTGGAGATCGTCTCGCCCGAGAACAGCCCGCTGGTGGCCGAGGTCCAGGCCAACCCGGCGAAATACCTGGCCGGCCGCTCCGTCGCCGGCTCGCGCGTGCGCAAGGAGATGGTGGTGCTGGCCCTGGTGAGGATCGCCGCCAGCGACCCGGCCGTGGCGGCCGAGCTGCTGAGCAGCAAGTGGGACGACCAGCTCACCGCCGAAGAGCGCAACTGGGCCTGGGGCGCGATCGGCCGCCAGGCCGCGATGCGGCTCTCGGACAGCGCCGGCGACTACTTCGCCCGCGTCACGCGCGAGCACGACCTGCCCGACGACATGCTGGCCTGGAAGGCCCGCGCCGCCCTGCGCCAGGGCCAGTGGCGCGCCGTGTCCTCGGCCATCGACGCCATGAACGAGGGCGCCCGCTCCGAACCCACCTGGGTCTACTGGAAGGCGCGCGCCCTGCTGGCCCGCGCGCGCAGCGAGGAAAGCCGCGCCGAGGCACAGCGCCTGCTGCAGGGCATCGCCGGCCTGCGCGGCTTCTACGAGAAACTGGCGCTCGAGGAGCTGGGCCAGTCCATCGTGATACCGCCCGAGCGCCCCGCCCCGCCGACCGCCGAGGAGAAGGAGGCCGCGCGCCGCAACCCGGGCCTGGCGCGCGCCCTGCAGGCGATCGCGATCGGCCTGCGCAGCGAGGGCGTGCGCGAGTGGAACTACACGACCAACCTGCACCAGCGCGGCGGCATGGGCGACCGCGAGTTGCTGGCCGCGGCGCAGCTGGCCTGCGACCACGCGGTCTGGGACCGTTGCATCAACACCAGCGAGCGCACCAAGTCCTTCACCGACTACGAGCAGCGCTTTCCCACGCCTTACCGCGAGGCCGTGCTGCGGCGCGCGCGCGAGATCGGCCTGGAGCCGGCCTATGTCTACGGCCTGATCCGCCAGGAAAGCCGCTTCGTGAGCGACGCGCGCTCGGGCGTGGGCGCCTCGGGCCTGATGCAGGTCATGCCGGCCACGGCGCGCTGGACCGCGCGCAAGATCGGCCTGCCGGGCTTCAGCGTGGACCAGCTGACCGACCGCGAGGTCAACATCGCGATCGGCACCGGCTACCTCAAGCTGGTGCTGGACGACTTCGCCGGCTCCATGGCCCTGGCGGCCGCAGCCTACAACGCCGGCCCCAACCGCCCGCGCGCCTGGCGCATGGGCCCGCAGGTCGAGGCCGCGATCTGGGCCGAGAACGTGCCGTTCAGCGAGACGCGCGACTACGTCAAGAAGGTGCTGTCGAACACCACGCTCTACGCCGCCCTGCTGAGCGGCCAGCCGCAGTCGCTCAAGGCCCGGCTGGGCATGGTGGGCCCGCGCGAGACCAGCGCGCCGGCGGAGAACCGTGAACTGCCCTGAGTAGCGGCCCTCAAAGTCAAGCCTTGAGGTCGTCGACGTCATGGCCTTCCGCCGCCGTCGTCGATGGCGACGCCATTTGTCTTGCGTATGTCCATGGACCACGCATCGTGAAACTCTGTTTCTGATTGGCGCGGAAAACCAATCTGTTTATACTGATTCGATCACATCGAGCCTCATAGGGAGGGACCTATGTTCGCTGATCGGCGCGAAGCGATCATTCCCGCGCTATGGCTGGCCATGGGGCTTTGGCTGGGCGGCGGGAGCGCGGATGCATCCGCGGCGGCGGCGAACGAGGCTTCCGGCAAGCTTCTCATCGCGGGCTCGAGCACGATGGCTCCGATGATCGCCGAGATTGGCAAGCGCTTCCAGGCGCAGCACCCCGAAGTGCAAGTCGAAGTGCAAATGGGAGGGTCTGGACGCGGCGTCAGCGACACCCTGCAGGGCAAAGCCGACATCGGGATGGCATCGCGCGCCCTGAGAGGGTGTAGACGAAATGATCTACGTCGCCAGTCTAGTCGCGAGCATACGCGCTTCGGCCAACCAGACCCATGCGAGCGGCGCCCAGTCCGATCGATCGTGGTGTGCCATGA
>SCMQ01000013.1 GCA_005503335.1 Comamonadaceae bacterium 2FH | reverse complement strand
GGCCGAACGGGGGGCTGGCGGGCAGGGCGCTCACGGCAGGTACTTCTCCATCTCGGTCTGCAGTGCCACGAACTGGTCGTGGTAGCGGTCGATGATGGCGGCCGCCAGCTGGTCGGCCGTACGTTCGTCGTAGGTGTGGGACGAGATATTGCGGCTCTGGATCATGGCCATCCATGCTTCGCCGTCGGTGATGAGTTGAACCTTGAAGGCTTCGCGGGTCGCATCCTTGGAGCCGCGGATGTTCTGGTTGCCCTGATCTTGCAGGTAGTCCTTGAGCACGTTCCAGGCCAGCTCATGCGTGAATTCAAAGGCCTGGATGATGCCTTGCTGTTCAAGGCGCGAGAGGGGGCGTTGCTGGCTCAGCTCCACTGCGTTTTGGAGTTGGCGCAGCGCGCGTTTGTAATTGGCAAAGCGCTGCTGCCAGCGCACGTCGGGCTCCGTCATCACTCGATCCTTGGCAAATTCCTTGCCCGATTGTCGCTTGAAGTGGCTGGCCGCCTCATGCCCGATTGCGCGGCATACGCCACCGGCGCCCCGCATCGGAGAGCAGCCGCGGGCTGGCCGCACCCTCAGTTGATCTCCACCCACCCCGAATCCGGATGCTCCTCGCCCTCGACCAGACGGTGCTTGAGCGCGTAGACCAGCAGGTCGATGCGGTTGATCAGGCCGAGCTTGTGGTAGACGCTGCTGAGGTGGTTGTGCACCGTGTGCTCGCTGATGCCCAGGCGCTGGGCGATGGTCATGTATTTGTCGGAGGGGTTGGCTGCGATGGCGCGGATCAGCTCGCGCTCGCGCAGCGTCAGGCGGGCCAGTTTCGACTGCTCCGGGTGGTTCACGACATGGGCATGTTCGCGCGTCGCCAGGTTGGACAGCCCGCCGGTCCAGGCGCGGTCCAGCCCCACGCTGCGGTCGCGCACCTTGATGATGGCGCGGGTGATGGAGCCGGTCGGGTCTTCCGTGAGCACGACGCCGCGCGCGCCGGCCTCTATGGCCTTGGCCACCGGAACATCGTCGTACAAGCCCTTGAGCACCAGCAGCTTGGCGTCGCCCTGGCGTGCAAGTCCGGCAATGACCTCCAACGGATCCAGCGCGTCGGGGAAGAAGCTGAACAGGATGACGTCGGGATGAAGGCGATCCGCCAGATCCAGGGCCCTGGCGTAGCGGTCGGCGTTCCCCGCGACCTCCATCCTGGGTTTCTTGGCATTGATCAGGTCGTTCAAACCCTTGAGCACGACGGGACGCGAGTCGACCAGCAAGACGCGTATCGGCGTTGCAGTTTCGGACATTGCATTTCTCCCTACCAGACATTTCAGTAGGCCGCGCGTTACATTTTTGCGGTTTCAGTTACATATATAGACGCATTTCTATGCGTTTACTAGGATGGATTTGTAAACCTTTGACTTACATCAAGTTTCAAGGAGGCTGGACGGTCGGGTTCTCGCGGCCGTCATGCCGAAGTTGCTGATAATTGTGCTAACTTTCTTGAAGTTGCGTCGATTTGCTGCGTTTGCTTGCATTTTCCTCTGGTGGTGTTGCGCCCCCAGGGCTCACATTGCCTGTAACAAAATAGCCCGGTAATCCTCAGCGCTGGCGACACGCGGATTGGTCTTGTGACAATGGTCAGCCAGGGCGCCGGCGATCACGGCGTCGAACTGGGTGGCCGTCACACCCACTTCGGCCAAGCCCCTGGGCAGGCCGAGCCGGGCATTCATGTCGCGGATCGCCTCGGGAATGTCTCCGCCTGAGCGCAGGCCCATGGCCCGCGCCATGCGGTCCAGGCGCCTTTCTCGCTGCACCGATTCGGCCTGGGCGTTGAAGCGGATCACGGCGGGCAGGAACAGGGCGTTGAGCGTGCCGTGGTGCAGGCGCGGGTCTATGCCGCCCAGGCTGTGGCTCAGGGAGTGCACGCAGCCCAGGCCCTTCTGGAAGGCCAGGGCGCCCTGCATGGAGGCGCTCATGAGGTTCAGGCGGGCCTCGCGGTCGGCGCCGTTGCGGGTCGCGCGCTCGATGTGGGCCCAGCCCCGCTCCAGGCCGTCGAGCGCGATGCCGTCGGCCGGCGGGTTGAAGGCCGGCGCCATGAAGGTTTCCATGCAATGGGCGATGGCGTCCATGCCGGTGGCGGCGGTGAGCCTGGGCGGCAGGCCCAGGGTGAGCTCGGGGTCGCAGATCGCTGCCTTGGGCACCAGGTGCCAGGAGTGAAAGCCGAGCTTGCGGTGGTCGTCGACGATGAGGATGGCGCCGCGCGCCACCTCGCTGCCGGTGCCGCTGGTGGTGGGCACGGCGATCAGCGGCGCCACGCGCTCGCTGATGCGCGCCGAGCCGCCCTCGATGGTGGCGTAGGTCTTCAGCGGGCCCTCGTGCGTGGCGGCGATGGCCACGCCCTTGGCGCAGTCGATGGCGCTGCCGCCGCCGATGGCGATCAGGCCGTCGCAGCCCTGGGCCCGGTACAGGGCCGCGGCCGCGCGCACGGCGGCCTCGGTCGGGTTGGAGGGGGTCTGGTCGAACACGGCCACCGGCAGCCCTTCCAGCGGCTGGAGCGCCTTGTCCAGCACACCTGCCGCCCTGACCCCGGCATCGGTCACGACCAGGGGGTGGCGGATGCCTACGCGCTCGCATTCGGCGGGCAGCAGCCGCACGGCGCCGAACTCGAACTGGATCTGTGTCACGTAGTTGATGAAGGCCATGGCAACGCCCTTGTACGATGGGAGGCTCACTTTACGCCGATCCACCTTTCCCGATGAGTCACCTTCGCAACCCGCGCGCGCTGCTGACGCCGGCCATGCGCCATGTGCTGGACCGCATGGCGCGTGCCGGCCGCCCGCCGCTGCATGCGCTGACGCCGCAGCAGGCGCGCGATTTCTACGCGGCCGGGGCCGACATTCTCGAGCCGCGCCCGCTGGCCCTGGCGCGGGTGGAGGACTTCACACTCACCGCCCGTGACGGCCATCCGCTGCCCGCGCGCCTGTACGCGCCGTCGGACGAGGTGCTGCCGGTGCTGGTCTACTTCCATGGCGGCGGCTTCACGATAGGCAGCATCAACACGCACGACGTGCTGTGCCGCGAGCTGAGCCGGCACGGCCACTGCGCCGTGATCTCGGTGGACTACCGGCTTGCGCCCGAGCACCGCTTCCCGGTGGCGGTGCACGACGCCTGGGACGCGCTGCAGGCCGTGGCAGCCCGGGCAGGTGCGCTGGGCCTGGACGGGGCGCGGCTGGCCGTGGGCGGCGACAGCGCGGGCGGCACGCTGGCCGGGGTCTGCGCCCTGCAGGCGCGCGACGCCGGCCTGCCCCTGGCCCTGCAGCTGCTGATCTACCCGGGCTGCGCCGCGCACGCCGACACGCCCTCGCACCGGACCTTCGCCCAGGGCTTCCTGCTCGAGGACACGCATATCCGCTGGTTCTTCGACCATTACATAGCTGCCGAGGTGCGCGAGGACTGGCGCTTCGCCCCGCTCAACGCGCCCGATGCCGAGGGCGTGGCGCCGGCCTGGATAGGCCTGGCCGAATGCGACCCGCTGGTCGACGAAGGCTTGCTTTACGCCGACAAGCTGCGCGCGGCCGCCGTGCCGGTCGGTCTGGAGATCTACCGCGGCGTGACCCACGAGTTCATCAAGATGGGGCGCGTCATCCCCGAAGCCCTGCAGGCCCATGCCGACGCCGGCCGGGCCCTGCGCCACGCCTTCCAAACCGAGCAAACATGAAACGCCAAGACTTCCGCTTCTTCCACCGCCTGCGCGTGCGCTGGGCCGAGGTGGACATGCAAAAGATCGTCTTCAACGCGCATTACCTGATGTACTTCGACACGGCGATTTCCGACTACTGGCGCGCCCTGGCCCTGCCGTACGAGGAGACCTTGCGGCGGCTCGGAGGCGACCTCTATGTGAAGAAGGCCACGCTGGAGTACCACGCCTCGGCCCAGCTCGACGACCAGATCGACATTGCCCTGCGCTGCGCGCGCATAGGCAACTCGTCCATGCAATTCGTCGGGGCCATCTTCCGCGGCGACCAGCTGCTGATCACGGGCGAGCTGGTCTACGTGTTCGCCGACCCCGCGACGCAGACCTCGCGCCCGGTGCCGGCGCTGCTGCGCGAGACGCTGGAGGGCTACGAGGCCGGCCAGCCGGTACTCGCCCTGCGCAGCGGCGACTGGGCCACGCTGGGCGCCGACGCCGCGCAGGTGCGCCACGAGGTCTTCATCCGCGAGCAGGGCATTCCGCAGGACATGGAGTGGGACGAGGCCGACGCCACGGCCCTGCACGCCGTGGCCTACAACCGCATGGGCCAGCCGCTGGCCACCGGGCGCTTGCTGCAGCCCGCGCCCGGTGTGGGCCAGATCGGGCGCATGGCCGTGCACCGCGCCCTGCGCGGCGCCCGGCTGGGCCGCGAGATCCTGCTGGCCCTGCTGGCGGCCGCGCGCGAGCGCGGCGACCGCGAGGTGCTGCTGCACGCCCAGCGCAGCGCCGAGGGCTTCTACCGGCGCCTGGGCTTCGTGCCGCGCGGCGAGCCCTTCGACGAGGTCGGCATTCCCCACATCGAGATGGTGCTGCCGCTGGCCGACGCCCCGCGTTGAGGGGCGTCAGATGTCGTCGCGCAGAGAGTAGGGCAGGGGCAGCAGGCTCAGCGCCGGCCCGTCGGCCGCGCCCAGGCGCAGCGCGCCCGTTTCGGCGGCGCTGATCTGCAGCGAGACGATGGCGTCAAAACCGCCCGCGGGCGCGGCGGCCGCCTGGGCCACCAGGCCGCAGGGCTGGCCGGGGTCGGCCGCGGCGAAGATCTCCTGGCCGGCGGCCATGCTCGCCTCGGCATGCGCCAGGTAGGCGCGGCGCTTGAGCGTGCCGCGGAACTGGCTGCGCGCCACCACCTCCTGGCCGGGGTAGCAGCCCTTCTTGAAGTTCACGCCGTCGACCGACTCGTAGTTGAGCATCTGCGGAACGAAGGCTTCGAAGATGGGCTGGCTGATCCAGGCGATGCCGCTGCGCACCTCGCTCCATGCCCACAGCCCGGCAGCCAGGGCGGCGCCCTCGGGCGCGGCTTCGCCGGCCGGGGCCAGCCAGAGCGCGCGCGGCTGCCCGCCCGCCGGGTAGAGCACCACCACGGTGGCGGTACCGCGATCGGTCTTGGACCAGGGCGCGGAGCCCGGCCCGGCCAGGGCCGCGGCCGGCTCGCCGACCAGGCCGAACAGCTGGAACTCGGCCGTCGCGTCGCTGAGCCTGGCCTTGGCGCGCAGCACGAACATCGTGAGCCGCTTGAGCGTGGCGGGCAGGACGTCGCGGCTGCAAACCAGCAGCACCTGGTCGGGGCCGCGCCTGAAGCCGACGAAGCTGGCCTGCATGCGTCCCTTGGCCGAGCAGAAGGCCGCCAGGCGCGCCTCGGAGGGGCCCAGCAGCGCGAAGTCCTGCGTCAGCTGGCCATGCAGGAAGCGCGCGGCGTCCTCGCCCTCGACCTTGATCACGCCCAGATGGGGCAGGGGGGCCACGCCGTTGAGGGCGGCGGGCGCATTGTCCATGCTTGCAGTCGATGTCATGGGCTGAATTATCATCGGCCCTCGTTTTAGGGTCTGCGAACAGGATATAGGAAGGTCGGTAAGGCTGTGCGTCGATGGTTGTGGCTGGGAGTGTGGTGCGTGGCCTTGTTGGGCGCGGGCGCGGCCTGGTGGCTGAACCGCCCGCTGGCGCTGGCCGCCGACCCGGTGGAGCTGTCGATCGAGCCCGGCACCACGCCGCGCGGCGTGGCCCAGGCCGCGGTCGAGGCCGGCGTGCAGCTGCCGCCCGAACTGCTGTTCTGGTGGTTCCGCCTCTCGGGCCAGGCGCGCCTGATCCGCGCCGGTAACTACGAGCTGCCGCGCGGCACCACGCCGTGGACACTGCTGCGCAAGCTGGTGCGCGGCGAGGAAAGCCTGCGCAGCGTGACCCTGGTGGAAGGCTGGAACTTCCGCCAGCTGCGCGAGGCCCTGGCCAAGGCCGAGCAATTGCGGCCCGACACCCAGGGCCTGAGCGGCGAGGAGATCATGCGCCAGCTCGGACGCGCGGCCACGCCGCCCGAGGGCCGCTTCTTCCCCGACACCTATACCTACGCCAAGGGTGCCAGCGACCTGGCCGTGCTGCGCCGCGCCCTGCACGCCATGGACCGGCAACTGCAGGCGGCCTGGGCCCGGCGCGCCGCCGACAGTCCCTTGAAAACGCCGGACCAGGCCCTGATCCTGGCCAGCCTGGTCGAGAAGGAGACCGGCCAGCCGGCCGACCGCCCCATGATCGCCGGCGTGTTCGCCAACCGCCTGCGGCAGGGCATGCTGCTGCAGACCGACCCCAGCGTGATCTATGGCCTGGGCGCGGCCTTCGACGGCAACCTGCGCAAGCGCGACCTGCTGGCCGACACGCCCTGGAACACCTACACGCGCGCCGGCCTGCCGCCCACGCCTATCGCCATGCCGGGCAAGGCCGCGCTGCTGGCGGCGGTGCAGCCGGCCTCCACCCGGGCCCTGTACTTCGTGGCGCGCGGCAACGGCCACAGCGAGTTCAGCGCCACGCTGGAGGAGCACAACCGGGCCGTGAACCGCTTCCAGCGTGGACAATGAGACCATGAGCGCTTCGCACACCGGTTTTTTCATCAGCTTCGAAGGCATAGACGGGGCCGGCAAGTCCACCCACATCGAGGGCCTGGCCGCGGCCCTGCGCGCCGGCGGCCGCACGGTCGCGCTGACCCGCGAGCCCGGCGGCACGCCGCTGGCCGAACGGCTGCGCGAGTTGGTGCTGCACCAGCCCATGGACGCGCTGACCGAGGCGCTGCTGATCTTCGCCGCGCGGCGCGACCATCTGCGCCAGGTGATAGAGCCGGCCCTGGCCCGTGGCGAGGTCGTGCTGTGCGACCGCTTCACCGATGCCAGCTTCGCCTACCAGGGCGGCGGCCGCGGCTTCGACCTGGCCGTGCTGCAAACGCTGGAGCAATGGGTGCAGCGCCTGGGCGATGCACCCGGCGCCGCGCTGCGCCAGCCCGACCTGACGATCTGGTTCGACCTGCCGCCTGCCATCGCGGCCGAGCGCCTGGCCGACGCGCGCCAGCCCGACCGCTTCGAGGCCCAGCCGGTGGCGTTCTTCGAGCGGGTGCGCGAAGGCTATGCGCGCCGCATGGCCGAGGCGCCCGGGCGCTTCGTGCGCATCGACGCGGCCCGGCCGCGCGATGCGGTCTGGGCGCAGCTGCGGGCCGCGGTGCTGCCGGGTGGGAAAAGCGCATGAGCGCCAGCGCCGCTCCCCTGGCCCCCTGGCTGGCCGAGCAGGCCCGCCGACTGCTCGCGCAGCGCGGCCACGCCTGGCTGCTGCAGGGGCCTTCCGGCCTGGGGCAGTACGAGCTGGCCCTGGCCCTGGTGCGGGCCTGGCTTTGCGATCGGCCGTTGGAGGAGGGTGCCTGCGGCGCCTGCGGCAGCTGCCACGCCATCGATGTGCGCGCGCACGCCGACCTCTGCGTGCTGATGCCCGAGACGGCGATGCTGGCCCTGGACTGGCCGCTGTCAGAGAAGGCCCAGGCCGAGATCGACGACAAGAAGCGCAAGCCCAGCAAGGAGATCCGCGTCGACGCCATGCGCGACGCGGTCGAGTTCGCCCAGCGCACCAGCGCGCGCGGGCGCGGCAAGGCGGTGCTGGTCTACCCGGCCGAGCGCATGAACACCGTGACGGCCAATGCCCTGCTCAAGACCCTGGAGGAGCCCGCGGGCGACGTCAAGTTCGTGCTGGCCAGCGAGGCGGCCCACCAGCTGCTGCCCACCATCCGCAGCCGCTGCCTGGGGCACGCCCTGGCCTGGCCCACCACGGAGGCGGCGCTCGCCTGGCTGCAGGCGCAGGGGCTGCCCGCTTCCGACGCGCCGGCGCTGCTGCGCGCCGCGGGCGGGCGCCCGGCCGATGCCCTGCAGCTCGCGCAATCGGGTTGCACGCCCGCCATCTGGTCGCGCCTGCCGCGCGCCCTGGCGCGCGGCGAGGCTGCGGCGCTGGCCGAACTGACGCCGGCCCAGGCGGTGGACATGCTGCAAAAGCTCTGCCACGACCTGATGGCGCGCCAGGCCGGGGCCGCCACGCGCTACTTCGAGTTGGCCGACCTGCCGGCCAGCAAGGCTGCGCCGGGCGCCTTGGCGCAGTGGTTCAAGCAGCTGGCCCAGAGCGCGCGCACCGTCGAGCACCCCTTCCAGGCCGGCCTGATGCTGGAGGCGCTGGCGAGCCAGGCGGGCGAGGTGCTGGGAGGCGTGGCCCAGTGAGTGCCAGGCCCTTGAGCGGATTTGTCACGCTACACTCGGCAGCCTGATACCGTGTCCATGAGCCAGACCCCACCCATCGCGCCGCGCCCCAGCGTCATCCAGCTCGCCATCAAGGAGAAGGCCGCGCTGTACGCGGCCTACATCCCCCTGTTCGCCGAAGGGGGGATCTTCATCCCCACCACGCGCGACTACCGGCTGGGCGACGATGTCTACGTATTGCTCAGCCTGCCCGAGGACCCGCAACGCTACCCGGTGGCGGGCAAGGTGGCCTGGATCACGCCGGCGCGCGCCGTGGGGGGCCGCACGCAGGGCGTGGGTGTGCGCTTTCCCTCCGATGAAAAGTCCCGGCTGCTCAAGATCAAGATCGAGGAGCTGCTGGGCGCCCACCTGACCTCGGACCGGCCCACACAGACGATTTGACGCCCGAGCGGGCCCTGCGACTTTGCTGACGCTGCCGGCCCCCAGGTCGGCATGATTTTTTTGGATGCCATGTTCACCGATTCCCATTGCCACCTGACCTTCCCCGAGCTGGCGGAGCAGCTGCCCGCGATCCGCGAGGCCATGGCCCAGGCCCAGGTCAGCCGCGCGCTGTGCATCTGCACGACCATGGAAGAATTTCCCGAGGTCCACGCCCTGGCCCTGCGCTACGACAACTTCTGGGCCACGGTCGGCGTGCATCCGGACAACGAGGGCGTGACCGAGCCCAGCCAGGCCGACCTGGTGGCGCGCGCCGCCTTGCCGCGCGTGGTGGCCATTGGCGAGACCGGCCTGGACTACTACCAGATGGACGAACGCAAGGGCGGCCGGGCGGTGGCCGACCTGGAGTGGCAGCGCCGGCGTTTTCGCACCCACATCCGCGCCGCGCGCGAGGCGCGCCTGCCGCTGGTCATCCATACGCGCAGCGCCTCGGACGACACCCTGGCCATCCTGAAAGAGGAGGGCGAGGACGGCGGCAGCCAGGCGGCCGGTGGCGTGTTCCACTGCTTCACCGAGACCCGTGAGGTGGCGCGCGCGGCGCTGGACCTGGGCTACTACATCTCGTTCTCCGGCATCCTGACCTTCAAGAGCGCCCAGGACCTGCGCGAGGTGGCGCGCCTGGTGCCCGCCGACCGCCTGCTGATCGAGACCGACAGCCCCTACCTCGCCCCCGTGCCCTACCGCGGCAAGACCAACAACCCCTCCTACGTGCCCTTCGTGGCCCGGCAGTTGGCTGAGCTGCGCCAATGCCCGGTGGAGCAGATTGCCCAGCATACCAGCGCCAATTTCGAGCGCCTGTTCACGCGCGTTCAATCGTGATGAATCAGATGAAGAAAATTTTCTATCTATTTGTCATTATTGGACTTTCCGTCGCTCACGCGGGTTCCTATGAGGACTTTTTCAAGGCCGTGCAGCAGGACGATGCGCGCACCGTCCAGTCCTTGCTGCAACGCGGCTTCGACCCCAATACCCGCGACCCCAAGGGCCTGCACGGCCTGTACCTCGCGGTGCGCGAGCCCTCGCCCAAGGTGGCGCGCACGCTGATCGACTGGCCCAAGACCGACGTCGAGGCGCGCAGCGCCCAGGACGAAAGCCCGCTCATGATGGCCGCGCTCAAGGGCCAGCTCGAACTGGCCCGCCTGCTGATCGCCCGTGGCGCGGATGTGAACAAGCCCGGCTGGGCGCCGCTGCATTACGCGGCCACCCATGGCCACCTCGAGCTCATGCAGCTGCTGCTGGACGAGCATGCCTACATCGACGCCGAGTCGCCCAACGGCAGCACGCCCCTGATGATGGCCGCGCATTACGGCACGCCGCAGGCGGTGCAGCTGCTGCTGGACGCCGGCGCCGACCCATTGCTGAAAAACCGGCTGGGCCTGAGCGCGATCGATTTCGCCTTCCGTGGCAACCGCAAGGACGTGGCCGATCTGATCGCGGCTGCGGTGCGCGCACGCCAGCCGCGCGGCAGCTGGTGAGGCGGTCCGGCATGCGCTGAGTCAGGCCACTGGCCCCTGCAACCCCAGACATGTGGCAAGCGGGGCCACCGTCTCGGCCCTCATGACGGATCCTGGCGCCGCCACGCCCGCAAGCGACAGCGCCAGCCGCAACGCATAGCGCAGGCCGTCGGCCCAGGCCTGGGCATCGACCGCCCGCCCCAGGCAGTCGGCCGCACTGACGCTCAAGGCCTCCAGCAGGGCGGTCGCGCTGTAGGGGCGGTGCAGCGCCGAACAGAGCAGGGACCAGGGCGGGGGAGAAAGCAGCACGCCCGAGCTCAGCAGCAGCCCACCCGGCAACCAAGCCTGGGCGATGCCGACGATCTTGCGTTCGCCGACCACCACTTCGCCGGGCGCGCGCTCCGCGAAGCAGGCCCAATGCTGGGTCTTGCGTCCGAGGTAGACCGCGGCGCCGGCGATGCCCTGCGCCTGCAGCCAGCGGCGGTGCACCTCGCCGAACCAGCCGGCGGCGGCTGAGGGCCCGCCCTGGAGGAGCCCATGCGCGCGCGGCAGCAGGACCACGGTGCGCAACAGCCAGGGGCCCGACAAGATGGCACTGCCGGCGCTTGCGCGCACACGCGCCGGCGCGGCGGGCTCGGACCAGAGTTCGCGCTGGGCGTCGCCGAGGACGACCGCGGGCAGACTGCCCACGCGGGTGCGAACCAGCGGCATCCTGGCCCGGCCGTGCCCATGCCCGCCAAGCGGGGCCTTAAACGCAAAGTCACTGCCATGGCTCATGGTTGTGAACCTCCTGGACGTCGACGAGGAAAGGCGAGGGGCGCTGCTGCCGCAGCCGGCCCAGCGGCCGACTCGCCCTATATGCTGGGCCTAATGTAGCGCAGGCGGACGGGGCCAATGTGACCTATCGCAACCCGGGGCGTAACAGGATGCATGGTGCGCCCAGACGCGCCAGAATGACTTGGCCCGTACGGATGGCCGGCGGCGGGCTTCATCGGTTTTCCGGCCCATGAGGAGCCCCCATGTACCAGCGAATTCTTGTTCCCCTGGATGGCAGCGACACGGCCGAATCGGGCCTGCAGGAGGCCATCGGTCTGGCGGCCCAGCTCAAGGCCCGGCTTGTGCTGCTGCACATCGTGGACGATTTCGCCATGCTGGTCGAAATGTCCGCCGTGGCGAACTACCAGGACATGCTCAAGGGCCTGAGGCATTACGGCCTGGAAGTGCTCAACAAGGGAAAGCACGCCGCCGAGAACAAGGGCGTGCATTGCGAGACCGTGCTGCGCGAAGTCGCCCAGGAGCGTGTGGCCGATGTCATCGTGGCCCAGGCCAAGCAGCACCACTGTGAACTGGTCGTCATGGGCACGCACGGGCGCCGCGGCTTCAGCCGCATGGCCCTGGGCAGCAACGCCGAGCTGGTCGCCAGGACCAGCCCCGTGCCGGTCTTGCTGATTCGCCGGGAAGAGCCGGCCAAGCCCTGAGGATGAAGGACCGGGCAGCCGTGCCAGGGCTGTCCGGATTCCTGAGGCTGTCGCACTTTGTTGATTCTCGCGCATTTTACTTTACACAATTTGCATTATGTTAAGTCATGGGCATGAAAAAAACGGGACGGACCTTGCGGTCCTGCCCCGTTTGGCCGGCTGCAGTAACTCAGAAGCCGGTCCACTCCCCGTCGGTGCCGGTCTTGCGCGCGGCAGCTTCGGCGTCTGCAATGGGCTCGGCCCTGGCGCGGAACTGCGGGCGGGCCACGTTCCGCGCACGCTCCGGGCCGCGCCGCTCGAGGCCCTTCCAGGCGGCAGCGGCCGCCGCCGGCACGGGAGCAGTCGCTTGGCTGGCCTGCGCCAGCTTGAACACCGCGACACCCTGCACCAGCTGCTGTGCCTGCTGCTTCAGGCTTTCGGCCGCGGCGGCGCTTTCCTCGACCAGCGCCGCATTCTGCTGCGTGGCCTGGTCCATTTGCGTGACGGCTTCTCCCACCTGCGCCACGCCCGCGCTCTGCTCGGCGCTGGCGCTGCTGATCTCGCCCATGATGTCGGTCACGCGCTTGATCGCGGTGACGATTTCGTTCATGGTCGCGCCCGCCTGGTCGACCAGTTGGGTGCCCTGCTCGACCCGCCCGACGCTGTCCTCGATCAGTCCCTTGATCTCCTTGGCTGCTTCGGCGCTGCGCTGCGCGAGGTTGCGTACCTCGCCGGCCACCACCGCGAAACCCCTGCCCTGCTCGCCGGCGCGCGCAGCCTCCACCGCGGCATTGAGCGCCAGGATGTTGGTCTGGAAGGCGATGCCGTCGATCACGCTGATGATGTCGGCGATCTTCTTGGAGCTGTCGTTGATGCCCTTCATGGTGTCCACCACCTGGCCGACGACCTCGCCGCCCTTCACCGCGACCGTCGAAGCGCCCAGCGCCAGCTGGTTGGCCTGCCGGGCGTTGTCGGCGTTTTGCTTGACAGTCGAGCCGAGCTGTTCCATCGACGCGGCGGTCTCCTCCAGCGCGCTGGCCTGCTCTTCCGTGCGGCTGGACAAGTCGTTGTTACCCTGCGCGATCTGGGCGCTGGCCGTGGCCACCGATTCGGCGTTCTGACGCACCGTGCCCACCACATTGGCCAGGCCGGCCTGCATCTCCTTGAGCGCGATCAGCAGTTGCGCGGTTTCGCTTTTGCCGTCGGCTTCGAACTGCATGCTCAGGTCGCCTGCGGCCACGGCCCGCGAGACCTCCACCGCCTGGCTGATAGGGCGGGTAATCGAGCGGATGATCCAGATGGCCATCAGAACCGCCAGCACCAGGACGATCGATCCCGAGACCCAGATGGCGGTCTTGACGCCTGCCACGGCCGCGCTGGCGTCGGCGGCGGATTCCTTCAGCAGCTCGCCCTGGAACTTGAGCATGTCGTCGACCGTCGCGTTGTAGGCCTGCTGCGCCGGGCGAACGACCGTCAACAGGTGCGTCTGGGCGTCGTCGTGCTTGCCCGCGGTCACGAGCTCAATGAACTTGTTTTGGAGCGACACGAAGTTGGCGCGCGCCTCGACGATCTTGGCCAGGAGGGCCTTGCCCTTCTCGTTGCGGATCTCGGCCTGCAGCTTGTCCAGCGCGTCGCCTATGGTCTTCCTGGCGGACAGGATGCTTTCCTCCTGCCGCTTCACCTCGGCCGGGTCGTTCATGATGAGCATGTTGCGCATCGAGACCCGGATGTTGTCGACATTGTTCTTGACGGTATTGAGCAACGCGACCCGCGGTATGCGCTCGTCGATCACTTTTCCGAACGCTTCGTCCACGGTGGCCATCTTCGCGAGCGAGATGCCGCCCATCAAGATGAACAGCAGCGCCAGGATGCCGAACCCGAGCGTGAGCCGGGTGGAGATTTTCATGTCATTGAAATTCATATTGCCTTCCCTTTGAAAAATGGAGTCAGACCGCTTACTGCAAGGTCTTCTCGACCAGCCCCATCTCAGGGCTGGTCATGAGCTTTTCGATGTCGAGCAGGATCAGCATGCGGTCGGCGACCGCACCGATGGCCAACAGGTGTTCGCTTGCGACGGCCGAATTGAATTCGGGCACAGGACGCAAGTGTTCGGACGCCAGCGTGATCACGTCGGAGACGGCATCGACCACCACGCCCATCACGCGCTCGGCGATGTTGAGGACGATCACGACGGTGACGCTGTTGCAGTCGGCCCGCTCCAGGTTGAACTTAAGCCGAAGGTCCACGATGGGCACGATCACGCCGCGCAGGTTGACCACCCCCTTGACGAACGGCGGTGCGTTGGCGATGCGCGTCGGCGCCTCGTAGGAGCGGATTTCCTGCACACGCAGGATGTCGATGCCGTATTCCTCGGCGCCGAGCTTGAAGGCCAGGAATTCGCGTATGGAGGTGTGCGCTGCATCCGTGGCGACAACGCGAGGTGTCGCTGCGGTGCCGGCTTGCGTCGCGGTGGTCAGGCTCATTGGTGTTTCCTTTGTTACGGGATATTGGCCGATCGGCAAATTTGCACCTCTGGGTTTTCGTCAATTCCGCGCTCAACTTGAGCCTGGGACGGACTGGCGTATGACACGAGGCTGGCACAGCGTTTGCTTAATCTCACAAAAGACCCATAAAAGGGTCGTTTGAGTGGCGCGGCCCAACGGCGGGCCAGACCGCTCTCCCCCCGGACAAAGGCGTCCCCACCCGAACGCAACGCTGCTGACTTGCAGGCCTTGCGCGCGGTGAGGGCGCCTTTTGTTTTTTCTGTCGTTTGACCCAGATCACGCGATTGACACGGGCAAACGATAGGATTAATCCGCAGTCAATGCTGAATGGTTGCCAATTAACTACCAATAAATCATGACATCCAAGCACACCGACCAAATCTTGAGCGAAATTCGGGAAGCCAATCTTTCGTATCTGATGCTGGCCCAGCATCTGATCCGCACCGATCGCCCGCAAGCCCTGTTCCGCCTGGGCATCTCGGAAGAGACAGCCGACATGATCTCGGCACTGAGCCCCGCGCAACTCCTGAAAATCGCCGCGGGCAACACCTTGTTGTGCCGCCTGCGCATGGACGACGACTTGGTGTGGGGCCTGCTGACCAACCACGGCAAGCCGCAAGCCCGCCTGGCAAGCTCCCGCCTGCACGCCAGCCTCGTGATGGCGGGCCGGCACCAGGAAACCGCCTGAGCGCCCAGGCGCCGAGCTCGCACCATCCAATAGTCCGACATGGCAAGCAAAAGCATACTGTCCGAGGCCAGGCAGATAGAGACCGCCGTGGCGCTGATCCGGCTCGATGCCCGCCTCCAGGTTCTCGAGGCGGAAACCGACCTGTCCTACGAACGCCTGCTGCGCCTGTACAAGGAAGTCGCGGGCCGCTCGCCGCCCAAGGGGCAGCTGCCCTTTTCGACGGACTGGTTCATGACCTGGCAGCCGAACGTTCACGCCTCGTTGTTCATGAACATTCACGAGTACCTGAACAAGGTCACCGAGCTGGAAGAAATCGAGGCCATCATCAAGGCCTATCAGCTCTATCTGGAGCAAATCCGGACACAGGAGCTCAACCCCCATCTCTCGGTGACCCGCGCCTGGCGGCTGGTGAAGTTCATGGACAACGGCATGGTGGCGATGACCCCCTGCTCGAGATGTGGTGGGCGCTTCGTGACGCACCCGCACGAAATCGCCAGGCACTACGTCTGCGGCCTGTGCAATCCGCCGGGTCGCGCGGGCAAGGGCAAGGCGAACGGCGGCTTGCGGATGCATTGAGTGCCGCCTGGTCGCCGCTCAGTATCCCAGGCAGGTCGTCCACCGGCTGCTGGCGGATGAGCACATCGGTCCGCCCTTCGGGGCAAGACCCTCGGCCGCTCGCAAAGGGCTGCTCCCGCTTGTGGACCTGATCCGCATGCGCCACCTGAAGGTCGACGCATTCCGGTTCCCATTTTGTTCTGCCTGGCCCCATTTTGTATTTGCCCCATTTTGGACTTGACCATGGTGCACCCACAAAAATGACGCACAAATACAGTGCAAACCGAGGTGGGGTGACTTTAAGGCTTTTGCCGTCAACTAAAACAAAATGATTAATTCGGCCACTCAACTACTGCAACCGAACAGCCGTCCAAAGAGCCCTTGGCGTTTCGGTCTTCAGCATAAATTCAGCACAGCCTTTCTGATCCTGAGCTTGATGGCCGCGGGCAACGTCGCGGTTCTTCACCACATGGTCCGGCGTCTCGACGGTGTCGCGGAATCGGTCAACCTGGCCGGCGGGCTTCGCATGCTGAGCCGGGAAATCGCCTTTGAGCTGGGAGATTCGTTGCGGCAATCGCGCCACGACGGCGCCATAGAGGCAAGGCTGAATGAATATGAGCAGGGATTGACGGCGCTGGAAAACGGCGGAAGGCCGCCCGGTCTTGCCGCACGCCGGCTGTCTGGAACTGACGGAGAGCGCGCTGGTGCACCGCGTGAAGGAGACGGCCTTGGCGCTTTCCGAGCTCAAGGCATCGGGCGTCAAGCTGTCCCTGGACGACTTTGGAACGGGCTACTCTTCGTTGAATTACCTGAGGCACTTTCCGTTCGATACCCTCAAGCTCGACCGCTCATTCATCAGCGATGTGCCCGCGACGCCGCATGCCAGGACCCTGGCCAGGGCCATCATCACCCTGGCGCACAACCTGAATCTGAAAGTCGTCGCCGAAGGCATTGAAACGGAAGAACAGCAGGCCTTCCTGCGCGCCCATGGTTGCGACGAAGGCCAGGGGTATTACCTGAGCGCGCCGCTGCCGCCGGGGAGATTTTTCGAGTTCGCCTCAGCGGCGGCCTCTTTTCCGGGCGAGGAGGATGTTGGCGGAAGTGGCGTCGAGGTGCACGAACTGGAAGCGCATTGAATACCCGAGGGTAGAATTCAATGAACAACGAGCCCGGCGCGATGATTCGTTCTGACGTTTCCCAAGAGGCGCAGCCGTATGGCCCGCGCGCCAAACAGTGAATAGAAAGTGCTGAAACGGATCGCAGCCGCTGACTTGCGGCTTGGCATGTACATCCATGCCTTCGACATACCCTGGCTGGACCATCCCTTCTGGCGCAGCAGTTTTCTGCTCGAGCAGCCTGAGGACCTGGAGCGCATTCGCAACAGCACGATCGGCGCCTGCTGGATCGATACCGACATGGGCTTCGACACCGATCCGCCAGCGCCGCCGCAGCAGCCTCCCTCACCAGGGGCTGCCGCGCCGCCGCGCCGCGCCGTCAGCCACAGCCTGGAATCGGAGCTCGAACGCGCTTCGGGCCTGATCACACGCACGCGCGAAGCGGTCGCCTCGCTCTTTCAGGCCGTGCGCCTGGGCCAGGCCATCGCGGTCGAAGGCTGCCGCGAGCTGGTGGACGACATCACCGCATCGGTCAAGCGCAATCCGGACGCGTTCGTCAACCTGGCGCGCCTGAAGCGCCGCGACGACGTGACCTACATGCACTCGGTCGCCGTCTGCGCGCTGATGGTGGCGCTGGGAAGGGAGCTCGGCTTCGACGAGGACGCCTGCCGGGAGGCGGGCCTGGCCGGCCTGCTGCACGATGTCGGCAAGGCGCTGATGCCGCTCGAGGTGCTGAACAAGCCCGGCGCGCTCACGGACCAGGAGTTCGACATCATGCGCACGCACCCGGAACAAGGGCGCATGCTGCTGATGGCCGGCGAGAGCGCCACGGCCCACGCGCTCGACGTCTGCATGCACCACCACGAGCGCATGGACGGCAAGGGCTATCCCTCCCGCCTGCCCGCCGAACGGATCAGCCTGTTCTCGCGCATGGGTGCCGTCTGCGATGTCTACGACGCCGTCACCTCCGACCGCCCCTACCGCGACGGCTGGGATCCGGCCGACGCGCTGGCCCGCATGGCCTCGTGGAACGGCCAGTTCGACGACACCGTGTTCACCGCCCTGGTCAGAACCCTGGGCATCTACCCGATCGGCGCCCTGGTGCGGCTGAAGTCGGGCAAGCTCGCCGTCGTGGCCGAGCACAACCCCGGCAAGCCGCTCACGCCGGTGGTCAAGGCCTTCTATTCGACGCGCTCCGAGATGCCGATCAAGCCCCAGCGCATCGACCTCTCTCGGCCGGGCTGCAGCGACGCCATCACCGGGCGGGAATCCATCGAGCGCTGGGATTTCCCCTACCTGGACCGGCTGTGGGCCGGCGCCTCCACGCCTCGCTGGCGCTGATCAGAAGCTCGTCCAGTCGTCGTCCGTGCCGCTGCTGGCCAGGGCCGGCTCGGCGGCCCTGGGCGCGGACGGTGCGGGCTTGGCCTTGGCCGCCCTGGCGCCGAAGTCCGGGCTTGCCACCATGGCCGCGCGATCCGGCTCGCGGCGCTCCTCGGCGAGTGGCAACGGGGCCGCAGCCGCCGCGGGCTCGTCCGCCGACAGCTTGAACAGGGCGACGGCCCGCACCAGTTGCTGCGCCTGGTGGCTCAGGCTCTCGGCCGCGGCCGCCGACTCCTCGACCAGCGCCGCGTTCTGCTGCGTCACCTGGTCCAGCTGCGTGACGGCGTCGTTGACCTGGCCGATGCCCGCGGTCTGCTCGATGGTGGCGGCGCTGATCTCGCTGATCAGGTCGGTGACCTTGCGCACCTGATTGACGATGTCGCCCATGGTGCTGCCGGCCTCGTCGACCAGCTTGCTGCCCGCGTCCACCTTCTCGACACTGTCGCCGATCAGAGCCTTGATCTCCCTGGCGGCGGTGGCGGAGCGCTGGGCCAGGCTGCGCACCTCGCCGGCCACCACGGCAAAGCCCCTGCCCTGCTCGCCGGCGCGCGCAGCCTCCACCGCCGCATTGAGCGCCAGGATGTTGGTCTGGAAGGCGATGCCGTCGATCACGCCGATGATGTCGGCGATCTTCCTGGACGCATGGTTGATTTCCTCCATGGTCTCGACCACCCGGCCCACCACTTCGCCGCCCTTGGCCGCCACCTCGCTGGCCTGGCCGGCCAGGGTGCTGGCCTGGCGCGCGGTGTCGGCGTTGTTTCTCACGGTGCTGGACAGCTGCTCCATGGACGCGGCCGTCTGCTGCAGGTTGCTGGCCTGCTCTTCGGTGCGCTGGCTCAGGTCGGCGTTGCCGGTGGCGATCTGGCTGGATCCGGTGGCGATGCTGTCGCTGCTCGCGCGCACCGTGGTGACCACGCGCACCAGGCTGTCGTTCATCGCGCCGAGGGCGCGCAGCAGCTGTCCGACCTCGTCGCGGCCGCGTGCCCGGACCTGGGTCCCCAGATCGCCGGCAGCGACCGCTTCGGCCAGCTGCAGCGCCGCGCGGACCGACCCGGTCGTGGTGCGCGTGACGGTCCACATGACCCAGATGGTCAGCGCCGACAGCAGCACGATGCTGCCCAGCACCGCAATGAGGTGCTGGCGCGCCGTCGTCACGCCCAGTTGCAGCTGAGCGTCGAGCACCTTGAACGCGGCGTCGACCAGGGTGAACTGCGCATCGATGACGCGGGTGGTCGCGGCGAAGTACTCGCCCGAGGGGAAGTCCAGCGTGTCGGCACGCACGATCTTCTCGTCCGCCAGTTTCAGCCCCTCCTCTGCCGTGGCCATCGCCGCTGCCAGCGGGGCGGCAATGGCCTGGCGCAGCGCCACGTCCTGCTGGCTGGCCAGCGCCAGCACCTTGCCGGCGTCCTGGTGGTGGCCCCGCGCCTGCGTCGCCAGTGCCTCGAGCCGGGTCCTCTCCTCGGGCGTGGCCTCGCCGCGCGCCAGCAGCAAGGCACCGCGCGCGCGCATCTGGCCCAGCGCCTCGGTGAGCTTGGGCAGGTGGGTCAGCACGCCGGCCTGCAGGAAGTAGCCCGAGGCTTCGGGATGCAGCACGATGGCGGAGACATGGCTGACGTCCTCGAGCAGTGCCAGCTGGTCGGCGATCAGGGCCGTGTGGCGGGCAAAGCTCTGCGGACCGCTCACGCCCTTGTTGGCCACGCCATCGGCCAGCGACTGCCACTCGGCGGCAAGCCGGCCGGCAAGCGCCGTCAGCTTGTCGTCGCCCAGCGTCGCCACCGAGGCCCGGGTCCTGGCCAGGGCGCGCGTCACCTCGGCCTGCTTGTCCTGCCGCGCCGACGCCAGCGCTTCGTTGCCACCCAGCAAGGCCGCCGACTGCCCGCGGTGCTGCTGGGTGAGCTGGATGAGGCGCAGCGCATCGCGCGCCGGCGCTATGCCCGACAGCTCGGTGCGCGCCGTGCGCAGCTCTTCCAGCTTCCCGAGCACGAGCAGGGTGCTGGGCAGCGCGAGCATGAGCGCGGCGATGCCGCCGATGAACAGGAACTTGTGGGCCAGCTTCAGGTTGTCGATGAACGATTTCACGGGGAATCTCCTAGAGGCATGGGGGGCGGCGGCTCATTTCAGACACGGTTGTGGCTCATGCCGGTGGTTTCGCGCAGCCGCTGGACCAGGTGCGGGCCGATCTGCGCCAGAGGCAGGACCTGGTGTACCGCGTCCGCGGCGATGGCCGCCCTGGGCATGCCGAAGACCACGCAGCTGGCCTCGTCCTGCGCGACGCAGTAGGCTCCGGCCTCGCGCATCTCGCGCATGGCCAAGGCGCCGTCGGCCCCCATGCCGGTCAGCATCACGGCCAGGGCGTTGGGGCCGACCGCGCGCGCGGCCGACTTGAACAGCACCTCGACGCTGGGCTTGTGCCGGTTGACCGGCTCGCCGTCCAGCACGCGGGCGAGGTAGTTGGCGCCGCTGCGCGCCACGCTCAGGTGCAGGCCGCCCGGCGCGATGTAAGCATGGCCGGGCAGCATGCGCTCGCCGTCCTGGGCTTCCTTGACCGTGATGCGGCACAGCTCGTTGAGCCGGGCCGCATAGCTGCGCGTGAAGCCGGGCGGCATATGCTGGGTGATGGCCACGGCCGGCGCGTCGGCGGGCAGGCTGGCCAGCACCTCGCGAGTGGCCTCCGTGCCGCCGGTGGAGGCGCCGATGAAGATGATCTTCTCGGTCGACAGGCGCCCCAGTCGCGGCGCATCTGGCACCGCCCGGGGCACTTGTGTCGGCGGCGGGGCTGCCGCCGGGAGTTTGCGCACCTGGGCCCGGGCCGCGACGCGGATCTTTTCCGCGATCTCCAGGGCCAGCTGCTGCAGGCCGTCGGCGATGCCGATCTTGGGCTTGGCCACGAAGTCGACTGCGCCCAGCTCCAGGGCGCGCAGCGTCACCTCGGCGCCGCGCTCGGTCAGCGTGGACACCATGACCACCGGCATGGGGCGCAGGCGCATCAGCCGGGACAGGAAATCCAGGCCGTCCATGCGCGGCATCTCCACGTCCAGCGTGATCACGTCGGGATCGAGCTGGCGGATCAGGTCGCGTGCCGCGTAGGGGTCGGCCGCCGCGCCCACGCAGACCATGTCGGGCTGGCGGTTGATGATTTCGCCCAGCAGGCGGCGGACCAGGGCGGAGTCGTCGACCACCACGGTGCGAATCTTGGCCATCGGCTTCTTCCGTTTCAGAACAGGTCTATGGTGCCGGCGGCGCCGGCGGGCAATGCCGCGCGCAGGCGCGCCGCACGGTCCAGCTCGAGCATGGCCTCGGTCCGGCCACCGCCGAGCCGCTTGACCAGGGCCTTGCCGCTGGCCGGGAAGAACGCCACCTTGCGCGGCTGGCCGCCGAGCACGTCCTTGCTGACGACGGGAATGCGTTCCCTGCCCAGGTAGTCCATCACGAATTCCGTGTTGCGTTCGCCCACGTTGAGGCTGTGCATGCCGCTGATGACCTGGCCGCCGCCAAACACCTTGGCCTCCAGCGCGCCGCGCAGCGCACCCTTCTTCAGCAGCTCGTTGATCAGCAGCTCCATCGCGAAGCCGCCGTAGCGGCCGCAGTCCTGCGCGCCGCTGCCCTCGGGCAGCATGAAGTGGTTCATGCCGCCGACCCGGGCGCTGCGGTCCCAGAGGCAGACACTGATGCACGAGCCCAAGGTGGTCGTCAGCAGCAGGTCCTCGTGGTGGACGAAGTACTCACCGGGCAGGACCTTGACCGCGTCGCTCTGGCTGTGGGCATCGAAGAAGAAGAAGGACGCCTCCCCCGGTTTGCGCGGGGCGGCCCGCAGCCGGTCCAGGCGCGAGGGCGTCGCCGGTGCGCCGGCGGGCCGCACCGCACCGGAGAAGAGGAAACGCTTGGTCATGGCTGGTTTTCGGCGTCTGGCGGGGATTCTTGAGCGCCGGCTTCCCTGCGCTAGATGCGCTGGTAGACCGTCTTGCCATGCAGCCTGAACAGGTCCCGCGACTCGCTGAAGTTTTCCGAGTGGCCGACGAACAGCCAGCCCGACGGCGCCATCGCAGCATGCATGCGATCGAGCACGCGGCGCTGGGTCGGGCGGTCGAAATAGATCATGACGTTGCGGCAGAACACGATGTCGAAGGGCTCGCCCAGCGACCAGGCCGGGCTCATCAGGTTGAAGCTGCGGAACTCGATCAGCTTGGCCACCTCGGGCTTGATGCAGATCTGGCCGGCGTTGCGCCCGGTTCCGCGCAGGCAATGACGCTTGAGCCGATCGGCCGACAGGCCGCGCACCTCGTCCGGGTAGACACCGCGGCTGGCCGTCGCCAGCACCCGGGTGTCGATGTCGCTGGCCACGATGCGCACCGGCGCGCCAGGACCCAGCGTTTCGATGGCCGTCATCGCGATCGAGTAGGGCTCCTCGCCGGTGGACGCGGCATTGCACCAGATGCGTACCGGCTTGCCGACGGGGTGCTTGCGCAGCAGGTCGGCCAGCACCGGGAAATGGTGCTCCTCACGGAAGAAGGCCGTCAGGTTGGTGGTCAGGCAGTTGACGAACTCCTGCCATTCGAGCTCGGCCGCCGGCCCCTGCCCTGCTTCCAGCCACTGCAGGTAGCTGCTGAAGGAGCGGTATGGGGTCTCGCGCAGGCGGCGCGAGAGCCGGCTGTAAACCATGGCCTGCTTGCCCGGATGCAGGCTGATGCCGGCGCGCTGGTAGATCAGCCGGCACACGCGATCGAAGTCCTGCGGCGCGAAGCCGAACTCGCGCGCCGCCTCGCCGGCGGACGAGAGGACAGGAGGAGCGGCACCCATGGCGCAGGCGCTCAGGCCGCGGCCGGTGCCGGCTCGGCGCCGAGGCGAAAGACGCCGACCATCTGCGTGAGCTTCATCGCCTGCTCCCTGAGGCTTTCTGCGGCCGCGGTGGACTGCTCGACCAGGGCTGCGTTCTGCTGGGTCATCTGGTCGAGCTGAGCCACGGCCGCGTTGACCTGGCCGATGCCGGTGTTCTGCTCCATGGCCGCGGCGCTGATCTCGGCGATGGTGTCGGACACGCGCCTGACCGAGGCGACAATCTCGTTCATTGTCTTGCCCGCGTCGTGCACCAGGCGCGAGCCCGAATCGACCTTCTCCACGCTGGCGCCGATCAGGGTCTTGATCTCTCTGGCGGCGGTGGCGGAGCGCTGGGCCAGGCTGCGCACCTCGCCGGCCACCACCGCAAAGCCCCTGCCCTGCTCGCCGGCGCGCGCGGCCTCCACTGCCGCGTTGAGCGCCAGGATGTTGGTCTGGAAGGCGATGCCGTCGATCACGCCGATGATGTCGGCGATCTTGCGGGACGATGCATTGATGTCCTCCATCGTCGCCACCACCTGCGACACTACTTCGCCCCCGCGCCGGGCCACCGACGAGGCGGTCGAGGCGAGCTGGTTCGCCTGGGCCGCGGAATCCGCAGACTGGCGCACGGTGCCCGTGATCTGCTCCATCGAGGACGCGGTCTGCTGCAGGCTGGAGGCGGCCTGCTCGGTGCGGTTGGACAGGTCGTGGTTGCCAGTGGCGATCTCGGCCGATGCGGTCGTGATGTTCTCGGTGGCGTGGTTGACCTGGGACACGATGCGGCGCAGCGAGGCCTGCATCTGGCCCAGCGCGCGCAGCAGATCGGCCGCCTCGTCCTGGCCACCGCCATCCACCGCGGCGCTCAGGTTCCCCTCGGCGATGGCACCGGCCAGGGCGCGCGCCGCGCCGATCGGCCGGCAGATGCTGTGCAGGTTCAGCAGCGTCAGCGGCACCACCACGCCGATGGCGAGCAACACGGCGGCGCCATAGGCCAGCATGGTGAAGTCCACGGCCGCGGCATTGTCCTTCTCGGCCTGGGCCGCACGCTCGCGCAGTGCCTGCTCGAGCTGGGCCAGCTGTCTTTCAGTTTCTTCGAAGGCCTCGTTGGCCCGTCCCATGATGCGGTTGGCGGTTGTGGCCGAGTCGAAAGCGCCGCCCTCCAGCGAACGGGCGACATGGGCAAAGCTGTCCATGTACCTCAGCAGATGCGCCTCGATGGCCTGCACCAGCGCCCGGTTCTGGCCACCCTCCCGCATCGCCGCCAGCCGCTGGCGCAGCGTCTCGGCACTGGCCTTCCAGGCCGCATGGGCCTTCTGGATCTCCGCGGGTTTCTCGTACTGGATGATCATGTCCTTCTCGTGGCGGCGGATCATGCCCATGTCGTTGCGCAGGGCCGCCACGGCCGTGGATTGCGCGAACGCGGTCTGGATGAAGTCCTGGCCCAGGGCCTGGATGCGGTAGATGCCGAACAGGCCGGTCGCGCCGACCAGGGCCAGCAGCACGAGGACCATGGCGATGGCCCCCAGCATGCGGGTGCGGATGGTGAAGCGGCGCATGAGATCCATAAGTTGCATGTCGAGGCTCGCGAAAAGGGTGGGTTTCAGTCCGACAGTCCCATGTCGGCGCCGGACATCAGCTTCTCGATGTCCAGCAGGATCAGCATGCGGTCGGCCAGGGCAGCCAGGCCGACGATGCTGGCGGTGTCGACCGCGGAGCCGATTTCGGGCGCAGGGCGTATGTCCTGCGGCGCGATGCCCAGCACGTCGCTGACCGAGTCGACCACCACGCCCACCACCCGTCCGGCGACATGCAGGACCACGGTGACCGTGAAGGCGTTGTAGTCGCAGCGCTCGGTCGCGAAGCGCAGCCGCAGGTCGACGATGGGCACGATGACGCCGCGCAGGTTCACCACGCCCTTGACGAAGGCCGGCGCGTTGGCGATGCGGGTGGGCGCCTCGTAGGAGCGGATCTCCTGCACCTTGAGGATGTCGATGCCGTACTCCTCGTCGCCGAGACGGAAGGTCAGGTATTCCTTGGCCGGCGCCGATGCGGCCTCGCCGGCAGGTTTCAGGTGCTGTGCGGATTCCATCATGCCCATGGCGGGTCTCCTTTGATTGGGTGTTCGTTCGCCGACGCGCTGATCGGCACAAGGATGGGCCCGGCCCGCTGGCCCGGCTTGCATCGCTTGGCTCACTGGCGTGTCCGTCTGACCAGGCTGCCGACGTCGAGGATCAGGGCCACACGGCCGTCGCCCATGATGGTGGCGCCGGAGATATCGCTCACACGCCGGTAGTTGGTCTCCAGGTTCTTGACCACCACCTGCTGCTGCCCCAGCAGTTCGTCGACCATGAGCGCGACCCGACCGCCTTCGGCCTCGACCACCACCATGATGGCGCTGCCGCTGCCAGGCTCGCTGCGCGGCACCTCGAACAGCCGGTCCAGGTCCACCACCGGCAGGTACTCGGAGCGCACGTCGACCACGCGCCCGCTGGTGCCCACGGTCTTGACCATCTCGGGCGCGACCTGGAAACTTTCGACCACCGAGGGCAGCGGCAGGATGTAGCACTCGTCCCCGACGCGCACGCTCATGCCGTCCATGATGGCCAGCGTCAGCGGCAGGCGCACGGAGACGCGCATGCCCTGCCCTGGCCTGGCGTCGATCTCGACCGTGCCGCTCAGGGCGGCGATGTTCTTCTTGACCACGTCCATGCCGACGCCGCGGCCCGACACGTCGGTGATCTGCTCGGCCGTGGAGAAGCCCGGCTCGAAGATCAGGGCCCAGACTTCGGCGTCGCTCAGCGTGTCGGGCGCGGCCAGCCCGCGCTCGCGGGCCTTGCGCAGCAGCTTGTCGCGCGACAGCCCGCGCCCGTCGTCGCGCACCTCGATCACGATGGAGCCGCCCTGGTGCGAGGCCGACAGGGTGATGGTGCCGGTCTCGAGCTTGCCGGCCGCGAGCCGCTCCTGCGGCGACTCGATGCCGTGGTCGCAGGCGTTGCGCACCAGGTGGGTCAAGGGATCGGTGATCTTCTCGATCAGGCCCTTGTCCAGTTCCGTCGCCTCGCCCTGGGTGAGCAGCTCGACCTTCTTGCCCAGCCGCCCGGCCAGGTCGCGCAGCATGCGCGGGAAGCGGTTGAACACGGTGGACATGGGGATCATGCGGATCGACATCACCGCTTCCTGCAGGTCGCGCGTGTTGCGGTCCAGGTCGGTCAGGCCGGCCAGCATCTGCTGGTGCAGCACGGGGTCCAGGGCCCGGCTCTTCTGCGCCAGCATGGCCTGCGTGATGACGAGCTCGCCGACGAGGTTGATCAGCTGGTCGACCTTCTCCACCGCCACGCGCAGCGTGCTGGCTTCCGGCGAGGCCGCGGCCCTGGGCTCGGCGCGCGCGGCACGCGGCGCCGCGGATGCGGCCGTCTCCGGCGCAACGGGTGCGGGGGGGCGCTCGGGCAGGGGCTCGAACAGGCCCGAGTCGGCCGGCGTCGCGGCCAGGGGCTGAAAGCGCACCTGCTCCTTGGCCACGTGAAAGGCGAACAGGTCCAGCAGCTCCGACTCCAGGCTCGTCGTGACCAGCTTGAAGCGGCGCAGGCCGTTCTCGGCCTGGCCGCCATCGAGCGGCTCGATGCGGCCCAGGCCTTCGATTTCCGTGAACAGTTCGGCCAGGCTGTCGGCCACGGAGGCGTCCGCCAGCGGGCCCAGGACCAGCTCCAGGCTGCGCGCCTGCCCTTGCTCGGGCGGCGCCGGCGCCTTGGCATGGACGGCCTCGGCCTCGCGGTTTGCCACGACCGGCGCGGGCGCGGCGGCCGCCGTGGGCGGCAGCTGGCCCTGCACCAGCGCGCGCAGCGCGGACAGCAGCTGCGTCACCTCGACCTCCTCGCCGACGCCGTTCTGGTGGCGCGCCAGCTGGGCCTTCAGCGCGTCGCCGCAGGCCAGCAGGCAGTCGACCATGGCGGTGGCAGGCTGGAGCTCGTGCCGGCGCAGCTTGTCCAACAGGGTCTCCATCTCGTGTGTCAGCTCAGCCACGTCGCCGAAGCCGAAGGTGGCTGCGCCGCCCTTGATCGAGTGCGCGCAGCGGAAGATGGCATTGAGCGCCTCGTCATCGGCCGCGGCCACGTCCAGGGCCAGCAGCAGCTGCTCCATGCGGTCGAGGTTCTCGCCGGCCTCCTCGAAAAAGACCTGGTAGAACTGGCTCAGGTCGAAGCTCGCGCCCAGCTGGGCACCCTCGGTCGTCATCTCTCCCACGGCAGGCTCCTGTCGGGTTGGTCGGTGTGGTGGCGTGTCCGTTGCCTGGGGACGGTCATGGAATGACCTTCTGGATGAGCTCGATGAGCCGGGCCGGGTGGAAGGGCTTCACCAGCCAGCCCGTGGCGCCGGCGGCACGTCCCGCCTGCTTCATCTGCTCGCTGGACTCGGTGGTCAGGATCAGGATGGGCGTGTGCCTGAACGCCGGGATCTCGCGCAGCCTGCGGGTCAGGTCCAGGCCATCCATGTGCGGCATGTTCTGGTCGGTCACCACCAGGTCGAAGCCCCGCTGAAGGGCCTTGTCCACCGCGTCCCGCCCGTCCACGGCCTCGGTCACGCCGTAGCCGGCCAGGGTCAGCGTGTGCGAGAGCAGCTGGCGCGCCGAAACGGAATCGTCGACTGCAAGAATTGAAAGCATTTTTCCCTCCGAACTCGAGCTGAATATCGGCAGGCCATGGCGCTTCTTTAGCGCCCGCTCAAGAAACAGGCCGATCGCGGCGCGCTTTGCATCGACCCGGGTACGAGCAGGGCTTTTTTCGCAGACAATCCCCCCTTCGAAAACGATCCGCAGAATTTCTCGCCATGCCCCCCAACGGCAAGCGTCGACCCTTACGCCTGTTGCACCTTGAAAATTCCGACGCGGACCGCGAGTCGGCCGTGAGGCTGATGAAGCGTGCGGGCCTCGCGGTGCAGGCGCTGCGCGTCGACAGCGAGCGCGCCTACCTGGACGCGCTGGGCCGCGGCGGCGACGACGGTCCCTGGGACCTGGTCCTGTCGAGCTGCCGGCTGCCCGGTCTCACGGGCCTGGCAGCGCTGGAGCGGCTCAAGGCCCTTGGCCATATGATCCCCTTCGTCCTCGTGTCGGACGCCAGCGACGAGCCCATGGCCGTCGAGGCCATGCGGCAAGGCGCGAGCGACTACCTGCTCAAGGACAACCTGACCCGCCTGGTGCCCGCGGTCCTCAAGGCCATGGAAAGGCATGTGCAGGCGCGCGACAAGCAGCAGACCGAGCTGGCGCTGCTGAAGTCGAGACAGCAGCTGCGGGAGCTGGCGCAGCACCTGCAGAACAACCTGGAGCAGGAGCGCGCCGCCATCGCGCGTGAAATCCACGACGACGTGGGCGGCGCGCTGACGGCGCTGAAGTTCGACCTGGCCTGGATCGCGCGCCACACCACCAGCGCCGATGTGTTCGAGCGCACGCAGACCGCGGCGGACACCCTGACCCAGGCCTTCGACGCCACCAGGCGCCTGATCCACAACCTGCACCCTGCCATCCTCGAGGAGGGGCTGGTGCCAGCCCTGCAGTGGATCACCGGCACCTTCGAAAAGCGCACCGGCATTCGCGCCAGCTTCCACTCGAGCCACGCGCAGCCCGAGCTCGCGCGCAGCGTTCTGCTCACCGTGTTCCGGACGGCCCAGGAGGCGCTGACGAATGTGTCCAAGCATGCGCAGGCCAGCCAGGTCACGCTGGATCTGACCCTCACCGCCGGCATGCTGTCGCTGGAGGTCAGCGACAATGGCAGGGGAATGAGCCAGGCCGAATTGAACAAGACACAGTCGTTTGGCCTGCGCGGCCTGCGCGAACGAGCCGACACCATAGGGGGCTGGCTGGACATCAGCAGCGCACCGGCCGGCACCACGCTGATCCTGGCCCTGCCGCTCAAACACAAAGACAAAGCCAACGCCGACCCTTCCGCGTCCACGCTGCGCGAGGTCCGGTCGAAGGACGATCCGACTTTCTGGGGGGATCTTTGATTCAAGTCATGCTGTGCGATGACCACGCACTGATCCGACGCGGCATACGCGACACGCTTTCCGACGCACCCGACATCGAGATCGTGGGCGAGGCCAGCGATTATCCCGAGCTGCGCTCGCTGCTGCATGCCCAGGGCTGCGACGTGCTCGTGCTCGACATCCAGCTGCCCGGACGCAGCGGCCTGGACGTGCTGCAGACGCTGAAGGAGACGAATCCGGCGATCAAGCCGCTGGTGGTGTCGATGTACCCGGAGGAGCAGTATGCGATCCGGGCCTTCAAGGCCGGCGCCTTCGGCTACGTCAACAAGGGCGGCGAGCCGATCCAGCTGGTCGACGCGGTGCGCACCGTCGCTCAGGGCCGGCGCTATGTGACGCCGGTCATCGCCCAGCTGCTGGTCGAGGGCCTGAGCACCGAGCCCAGCGCCCAGCTGCTGCACGAGCGCCTGTCCGACCGCGAGCTGCAGACCCTGATCATGATCGCCTCGGGCAAGAAGCTTTCGGACATCGCGCAGCGGCTCGCGCTGAGCCCGAAGACCGTGAGCGTCTACCGGGCGCGCGTGCTGGAGAAGCTGGGCCTGTCCAACAACGCCGAGCTGACCGTCTACGCGATCCGCAACGGCGTGGTCTGAGCCCCCACGCTCGGCACTGCGTGTCCTCGCTGCCCCCCGAGGGGGCCCAGACCGGCTTGGGGCGGCCCGGCGCCGGTCTGAGGCCAGCACCCGCCTTGCCTCAGCGCAGCTGGCCCAGCATCTGCTCCAGCGCCTGGGTGAAGGGCTGCTCCAGCAGCGGCAGGGTCAGCAGCAGGCCGAGCAGGCCCACGCCCAGGGTCACCGGAAAGCCGATGGCGAAGATGTTGAGCTGCTGGGCCACGCGCGAGATCACGCCCATGACCAGGTTGGTGAACAGCAGCATGGCCAGCACCGGCAGGGCGAGCCACAGGCCGAGCCTGAACAGTTCCGCGCCCCAGCGTTGCACCGACACGGCCTGCAGGAAGGCCATGGGCGAAGGCGCGACGGGAAAGGCCTGGAAGCTCTGGACCACGGCGGCCACCAGCAACAGGTGGCCGTTCAGCACGATGAACAGCAGCGCCGCCAGAGTGCCGAGGTAGCGACTGACGGCATTGGCCTGGCCGCCCGCGGAGGGCTCGAAGAAGGCCGCGAAGCCCAAGCCCATCTGCAGGCCCACCAGTTCGCCGGCGTATTCGACGGCGGCTACCACGATGCGCGCCGCCAGCCCGATAGCGGCGCCGACCACCAGCTGCTGCAGCAGCACGCCCGGCGCTTCGGGGGCGTCCAGGGTGATCGCCGCGCCGGGCGCCAGGGCGGCCTGGGCCGCCAGCGTCACCAGGAAGGCCAGCGCGATCTTCAGGCGCATCGGCACGGCGCGCGAGGACAGCACGGGCGCGGTCATGAACAGCGCCAGGACGCGGAAGAACGGCCACAGCAGCGGGCTCAGCCAGGCCGTGATCTGGGCCTCGGAAAAGCTGATCACAGCCTGGCTGAGCCTCAGCGCACCAGGCCGGGGATGCCGGTCAGGGTGCGCTGTATGAACTCGATCAGGCTGCTCAGCATCCAGGGGCCGGTCACGGTGAGGACCAGCACGGCGCCCAGCAGCTTGGGCACGAAAGACAGCGTGGCCTCGTGAATCTGCGTGGCGGCCTGCACGATGCTGACCACCAGGCCGATGGCCAGCGCCGTGAGCAGCAGCGGCGCCGCCACCGTCAGCAGCAGGTACAGGGCCTGCTGGCCGAGGGTGAGAACCTGTTGGGCGTCCATGGCAGCAGTCTCCTTCAGCTGGCGAAGCTCGCGGCCAGCGAGCCCAGCAGCAGGTTCCAGCCGTCGGCCAGCACGAACAGCATGAGCTTGAACGGCAGGGCCACCAACACCGGCGAGAGCATCATCATGCCCAGGCTCATGAGCACGCTGGCCACGATCATGTCGATCACCAGGAACGGTATGAAGATCATGAAGCCGATCTGGAACGCGCTCTTGAGCTCGCTGGTCACGAAGGCCGGCACGATCACGCGAAATGGTGCCTGAGCGGCTTTCACCGCAGGGTCCAGGCTGGCCAGCCGGGCGAACAGCGCGAAGTCGGATTCGCGGGTCTGCTTGAGCATGAACTCGCGCAGCGGCTGCTGTGCCCGCTCGACGGCCAGGTCGAACTCGATCTGCCGCGCCGCATAGGGCTGGTAGGCCTCGGCATGGATGCGGTCGATGGTGGGTCCCATCACGAAGAAGGTCAGGAACAGCGACAAGCCGACGATCACCTGGTTCGGCGGCGCCGCCTGGGTGCCCAGCGCCTGGCGTAGCAGGCTCAGCACGATGACGATGCGCGTGAAGCCCGTCATCAGCAGCACGGCCGCCGGAATGAAGCTCAGCGCGGTGAAGAACAACAGGGTCTGGACCGGCACCGAGTAGCTGGTGCCCCCAGCGCCCTGGCCGATCACCAGGGGCAAGGCGCCTGCTGCGGGCTCGCCCAGGGCCGTGCCCGCCCAGCCGAGCAGGCCCAGCGCGAGCGCCGGCAAGCGCCAGGCCCGTCCGGCGCCAACCGTGAACACGCGCGCGCTCATCTTGCCCCTCCCGGCTGCTTCGGTGCCCAGCCGTGCGACAGCTTGTGAACGAGCTCGGCGAACGAGGCTCCGCTCGCGTCGGCCACCTCGCCAGCGGGCCCGGCCGGCGGCGGCGCGGACAGGCTGTGCACGGCCTGGATCTGCTGGGCGGTCACGCCCAGGACCAGCCAGCGGCGCTCGTCGCCCTGCCCTACCTCCACGGTGACCAGGCGCTGGCCCGGGCCCAACGTGGTCGATGACACGACCCGGGTCACCTCGGACTGGCCCGCGCGCGCGACGCCGGCGCGCCGCAGCAGCCACAGCGTCAGCGGAACCAGAGCGACGATCAGCAGGGACCACAGGGCAAAGGAAGCACTGGAAGGCATGGGGGGCGAGGCACTCGCGTGTCCTGGATGCGTTGAAACGATGAGGCGAAGGCGTCAGGGCGCGGGTCTCACATGCCGCGGCTCAGGCGCTTCATGCGCTCGGAGGGCGTCACGATGTCGGTCAGGCGGATGCCGAACTTGTCGTTGACCACCACCACCTCGCCCTGGGCGATCAGGTAGCCGTTGACCAGCACGTCCATGGGCTCGCCGGCCAGGGCGTCGAGCTCGATCACCGAGCCCTGCGCCAGCTGCAGGATGTGCTTGATCGGAATCCGCGTGCGGCCGAGCTCCACGGTCAGCTGGACCGGGATGTCCAGCACCATGTGGATGTCGTGGCCCACCGTGCCGGGGGCGGAGGGCGAGAGCTGGGCGAAGGCGGCCGGTCGCACCCGGTCGGGCAGCTTGTCGGGCGCGGCGGGCGGGCTCTCGGCCTCCTGTTGCTGGGCCAGCGCGGCCGCCCATTCGGCGGCCATGGCGTCCTGCGCGGGGTCGGGGCTTGCGGTCTCAGGTGGCATGGGGCTCTCCCAACCAGCCGAACTCGGGGCCGGTCAGCATGTTTTCAATCTTGATGGCGTACTTCCCGTGGGACACGCCGTAATGGCATTCGAAGACCGGAACGCCGTCGACCTTGGCCTCGACCAGGGGGTTGAGGTCCAGTTCGAGGAAATCGCCGGGCTTGAGAGACAGCAACTGCTCGACGGTGGCCGGCACGGCGCCCAGCTCGGCCACCAGCTGCACCTCGGCCGCCTGGATCTGGTGCGTGAGCAGCTTGACCCAGCGCCGGTCGGGCTCGGCCGAGTTGCCCTGCACGGTCGAATACAGCACGTCGCGAATCGGCTCCAGCGTGGCGTAGGGAATGCAGAAGTGGATGGTGCCGGTGGTGTCGCCGATCTCCAGCGTGAACGAAGTCGTGACCACGATCTCGCTGGGCGTGGCCACGTTGGCGAACTGCGGCTGCATCTCCGAGCGCTGGTACTCCAGCACCAGCGGGTAGATGCCGTGCCAGGCTTTCTGGTACTCGCTGCAGATCACCTCGACCAGGCGGTTGATGATGCGCTGCTCGGTGGGCGAGAAGTCGCGCCCTTCGATGCGGGCGTGGAACTTGCCGTTGCCGCCGAACAGGGCGTCGATCACGGCGAAGACCAGGGTCGGGTCGCAGACCACCAGGCCGGAGCCGCGCAGCGGCGTCACCGCGACGATGTTGAGGTTGGTCGGCACCACGATCTGGCGCAGGAAGGCGCTGTACTTCTGCACCTTGATGGCCCCGACCGAAATCTCGGGGCTCTTGCGTATGAAGTTGAACAGGCCGACGCGGATGTTGCGCGAAAAGCGCTCGTTGATGATCTCCATCGTGGGCATGCGCCCGCGCACGATGCGTTCCTGGCTCGCGATGTCGTAGTCGCGCACCCCGCCGAACTGCACCTCTTCCGGCTCGAGCTTCTGGCTCTCCCCGGTGATGCCGTGCAGCAGCGCGTCGACCTCGTCCTGCGAAAGAATGTGCTGGTTCATCGCAACCTGGTGCCGCGGTCCGGCTACTGGATGATGAAGCTGGAGAAATGCACGCGCACCACCGGGCCCGTGCTCTTGGCCTGCTCGCCCTTTGCCGCCTCGCTCTGGGCCGCGGGCCCGCCCCCGCCCTGCTCGCCGATGGCGCGCAGGGTCTCGCGCACGATGTCCGCGGCCAGTTGCTCCTTGCCGCTGCGCTCCAGCAGCTCGGCGGAGGTCTTGTGGGCCAGCAGCATCAGCACCTGGCTGCGTATGACGGGCGTATAGGCCTTGAGCTTGTCCGCCGTCGCTGGGCCGTCCAGCTCCAGCGTGATGCCGATCTGGGCGAAGCGCTCCCACTCCTTGTCGGCGAGGTTGACCACGAAGTTCTCCATGGCGAAGAACGCGGGCGGAGATTTCCTGGCGCTCTGCTGCGCCGACGCGCCGGCCTCGGACGCCGCATGGCCGTGCAGCCAGAGCCAGGCGCCCGCGCCACCGCCCCCGAGCGCGAGCACCAGCGCAAGAAGCACCAGCCGCTTCTTCATGCTGCGCTTCCTGGTCGGCGGGGCGGCCGTGGCTTCGGCCGTGGCGGTGCTCATGGTCATTTCCTCGGGATTCGGTCTACCGCCTGGCATGGGCCGGAAGGCGCATGCCGGACGACACTCAGCAAGGATTATTCCGGGGACGCCATCGGCGTAACGCCGGATAAGGCGCGCAAATACGGCCCAGACCGAAGCATCGAACGTGCCGCCTGTTGCTCAGGCGTAGAGGTCCAGCCGCCCGGCACGCTGGGCCACGGCCGGCGCCGGGCTGATCCCTTGGCTGCGCTCGCTGGCCCGGTCCGACGCCGCTGCAGCGCGTGCCGGCCGCTGCTGGCTGCTGCCCGGCGCCTGTTCCTGGGAGACGCCGCCGCCGGTGAGCGTCAGGCCTGCGGCCTGCAGCGCGCTGGCCAGTGCCGGCAGGCTGGCCTCGAGCGCCGCCCGCGTGCTGCTCACGGCCGCGGCGAAATCCACCTGGGCCTGCTGGCCCGCGACCGCGATGTGCACGTGCACCGGCCCCAGCTCGGCCGGGTTCAGCTCCAGGCGCGCCTCCTGCACCCCTTCGCGCAGCAGGTAGCTGATCTGGTGCGCCAGCGCCGCGGGAAACTCGGGCTGGTGCGGCGCGGCGGCGATGTTGTAGACCTGCACCGCGCCGGGATGCGCGGGCTCGGCGGCCGGCGGCGTCGCCGCGAGCGGGGGCCAGCCCGGCGGCAGCCAGGGGGTCTCGCCAGACGGCCCGGCCGCCGCCGGCGCGGGCGCCATCAGGCGCGTGAGCGCGGGGTCCAGCGCTTGCGCCCTCGCCTCGTCCCAGGCGGCCATGGCGCCCGGCCCGCCCGCAAGGCCGGCGGGCCCCTGCTCACTGTCTTGCGGGCCCGGCCCTTGCGCCTCGCGGGCCTCGGAGCCGCCCAGTTCCCGCTGCGCGGCAAGGGCCGCATCGCGCCGCGCCCCGGGCAGTCGCAAGGTCGGAACCATGGCCCGGTCCGCGGCGCCCTCGGACGCCGAACCCGTCGTGGCGGCGTGCGGCCAGGCGGGCCCGCCTAGGACCATGGCCTGCGCGGGCCAGTCCGGCGGTGGCGCGGCGCCCTGCGCTTCCTCGTCTTCGGGTTCCGGTCCACCGGTCGGCGCTTGCGTCTGCGCAGGCGGCACCTGTGCGGCGTCGGCGCCCGAGGCCGGCGGCGCGGCCGCATCGTCCGCAAGCCCCGCTTCGGGTGCCCCCGGCGCCGGCTGCGCCTCGGCCGAGCGCTGGAGGCACTGGGCGAAGCTCTGGCGGCCCTGGCCGCCAGCGGGCGCTCTGGGACGATCGGCCGCGGGCGCGCCCGCGCGGGCAGACATGGGAGCGGCCGTGGGCGCCGGCAGGGTGGCGAGCGTGGACATGGGACTCAGCCGACCAGGGCCTCGGGCCCGCCCAGGCGGGCCGACCAGGCCATGCGCGCGGCCTGCTCGTCGCTGCGTTTCTGGTCGCGGCGCGCCTCGGCCTGCCGCAGGGCCTGCTGCCGGCGCTCGATGAGCTTGCGGATGGCGGCGGCGCGCAACTCGTGCGCCTGTAGGCTGCGCGCCAGGACCTCGAGCCGGCTCGTCAGGGTTCCCAAGGCCTGCTGCTGCTGCGCGATGGCCTGGTGCAGCCGCTCCAGGAACGACTGGTAGCACCACAGCGTGCCTGCATCGCGCGGTTGTCCGGCCTGGCCGCTCCAGCGCCGCTGGTACTCGTCGCGGTAGGCGTCCAGCTGCAGGGCTTGCTGCTGGGCGGTCTCGAAGGCCTGCCGGGCCTGCAGGACCTGGGCCTGCGCGGCGTCGCGCTGTTGCTCGGCCTGGGTGAGAGCCAGCGCCAGGCTGTGGAAGGGATGGGACAGAGCTTGCATGGTGATCCGGGTGGCGGGCGATCGGAAGGGAGGTTCAGCGCGCCGAGACACAGGCGTTCAGCTGGGCGACGCTGTCGGCCAGCGTCGCCGTCTCGTGCATGTCCTGCTGCAGCAGCGCGCGCACGGCCGGCTGGGCCTGCAGGGCGGCGTCGAGCTCGGCGTCCTGGCCGCTCACGTAGGCGCCGAGCTGCAGCAGGTCGCGGCTGCGGCTGTAGCGCGCCTGCAGCTGCCGCAGGCGCCGCGCGGCAGCCTGGTGCGGCGGCGTGGTTACGTTGTGCATCACGCGCGAGGCCGATTTCTCGATGTCGATGGCAGGGTAATGCCCGGCCTCGGCCAGCTCCCGCGTCAGCACGATGTGGCCGTCGAGGATGGCGCGCGAGGCGTCGGCGATCGGGTCCTGCTGGTCGTCGCCCTCGCTGAGCACCGTGTAGAAGGCCGTGATCGAGCCCACGCCGTGCAGGCCGTTGCCGCTGCGCTCCACCAGCTGGGGCAGCTTGGCGAAGCAGCTCGGCGGATAGCCCTTGGTGGCCGGCGGCTCGCCGATGGCCAGCGCGATCTCGCGCTGGGCCATGGCGTAGCGCGTGAGCGAATCCATCAGCAGCAGCACATGGCGGCCTGCATCGCGGAACGACTCGGCGATGGCCGCTGCGTAGTTGGCGCCCTGCAGCCGCGCCAGGGGCGGCGCATCGGCCGGCGCCGCCACCACCACCGAGCGGGACAGGCCCTCGGCCCCCAGGATGTCCTCGACGAACTCCTTGACCTCGCGACCGCGCTCGCCGATCAGGCCGACCACGATCACGTCGGCCTGGGTGTAGCGCGCCATCATGCCCAGCAGCACGGACTTGCCCACGCCCGAGCCCGCGAACAGGCCGATGCGCTGACCGCGGCCCACGGTCAGCATGGCGTTGATGGCCCGCACGCCGGTGTCCAGGGGCTGGCGCACCGGGGCACGCTCCATCGCATTGATGGGCCGTCGGCCCAGGGCCTCGCTGCGCACCCCGTGCAGCGGCCCATGAGGGTCCAGGGGCTGGCCGTAGGCGTCGACCACGCGCCCCAGCAGGCCCTCGCCCATGGGCAGGCGCAGGCCAAGCGTGTTCGGGGAAATGCCGGCCTCGTCGGCCTGGCCCAGCTGCGCCGCCGTGGCGCGGCCGGCCAGCGGCTTGACGATGGCGCCGCTGACCAGGCCCTGCACGTCGCCGCCGGGCATGAGGTAGCTGCGGTCCCCGGCGAAGCCCACCACCTCGGCGTGCACCGGCGCCTGGCCGGCGACATGGACCGCGCACAGGGCGCCGACCGGCAGGCGGATGCCGGCCGCCTCGAGCACCAGGCCGGTGACGCGCACCAGGGTGCCCCAGCTCTCGAAGCGCTGGGCATTGGCGGCGCGCCGGCGCAGACCGTCCATGTAGCGCCGCCAGTCTTCGCTCAGGCCGAGGACCGCCTGTGGCTGCGCGGGCGCAGGGTTCATGCGCCGCTCCGGGCAGAGGGGTCGGCGGCACGCCAGGGGCTCTCCAGGCCCAGGGCAGCGAGCACGCGCCGCCAGCGCGCCGGCACCGAGGCGTCGACGCCCGCGATGTCGGACTCGACCACGCAGCCGCCACGTGCCTGTCCGGGATCGGCCAGCAGCACGGCCTGGCGCGACGCCAGGTCGAGGCTGCCCTGGGCCACCAGCCACTCCCGATCCTCGGGATGCAGCCGGATGCGCAGCTGGCGCGCCGAGTGGACCAGGGCCGCGAGGGCGTCCTGCGCCACGGCCTCGATCAGCTCGGGCCGGGTGGCGAGCTCGTGGTGCACGACCTGGCGCGCGATCTCGGTCGCGAGCACGGCCACCTGCGCGGCCAGGCCCTGCTCCAGCCCGGCCAAGCGCGACTGGAGGGCCGCCAGCAGCGGCTCCATGCGGGCGGCCGCCTCGGCTGCATGGGCCTGCTTGAATGCCTCAAGCGCCTGCAGACCCTCGCGATAGCCCTCCTCGTGCGCGGCTTCGCGCAGCGCCTGCATCTGCATCGCCTGCTGCGCCGCCAGCGCCTGGGCCGCGAGGGCGTCCGGCGCGGCGTCCGCGGGCGGGACGCGATCACGCTCGCCCAGGTTGCCGGGCTTCCAGGCCACATAGGCGCGCAGTTCCTCGCGCGGGATGAAGCGGTTGGGGCGTCGTTCGCTCATGGCCCTAGATGAAGCTGTCGTCCCCGCCGCCGCCCAGCGCAAGCTGGCCCTCGTCCGCCAGACGGCGCACGATCTTGAGCAGCTCCTTTTGCTGAGCCTCGACCTCGGAAACCCGGACCGGGCCGCGGGACTCGAGGTCGTCGCGCAGGCTCTCCGCCGCGCGCGTGGACATGTTGCTGAAGATCTTTTCCCTGAGGTCGGGCGTCGCGCCCTTGAGCGCGACGATCAGCGCATCGGACGGCGCCTCCCTGAGCAGCAGCTGGAGGCCGCGGCCGTCGATCTTGCGCAAGTCCTCGAAGGTGAACATGTTGTCCATGATCTTCTGCGCCAGCTCGCCATCGTTTTCCCGGATGTAGTCCAGCACCGAGCCCTCGACCTTGGATCCCATCATGTTGATGATCTCGGCCGCGGTCTTGGCGCCGCCCAGCGAGGCCTTGCGCAGCTTGTCGCCGCCCGCCAGCACCTTGGACAGCACCTCGTTGAGGTCTTTCAGGGCCGAGGGCTGGATGCCGTCCAGGGTCGCGATGCGGATCATGACCTCGTTGCGCTGCCGCTCGGTGAAATGCTTGAGCACCTCGGATGCCTGGTCGAACTCCAGGTGGACCAGGATGGCAGCGACGATCTGCGGGTGCTCGTTGCGCAGCAGTTCGGCGACCGAGTTGCCGTCCATCCATTTCAGGCTCTCGATGCCCGTGACGTCGCTGCCCTGCAGTATGCGGTCGATCAGCAGGCTGGCCTTGTCTTCGCCCAGGGCCTTGCGCAGCACGGACTTCACGTACTCGTCGGTGTCGCCGACCAGCATGCTCTGCCCGGACGCGTCGGCCGTGAACCGCTCCAGCACCGCGTCGACGCGCTCGCGCGGAATGACCTTCATCCTGGCGATGGTCTCGCCCAGGCGCTGCACCTCCTTGGGCGCGAGGTGCTTGAACACCTCGGCCGCCTCCTCCTCGCCCAGCGACATGAGCAGAATGGCCGAATCCTGGAGTCCGAGTTCATCCATGGCTAATGAGCTTCACAGGATGGTGGGGCGCAGTCTCGGGGGCCATGGGCTCAGCTCGCCTCCTGCGACACCCAGCTGCGCACGATGTTGGCCACCGCCACCGGGTTGGCGCGGGCCAGCTCGCGCACGGCGTCCAGCCGGTCAGCGCTCGCCGAGGCCGGGAGCAGCGCCACCTTGGCCGCTTCGGGCAGGGCCTGCGTCGGCGCCAGGCCGCCAGCCGCGCCCGGCAGCGCCGGCAGGCCTTCGGCGTCGCCGACCACCGCGTCCAGCGTCCTGGCGCGGGGCCGGGCGGACCCGGCGAACGCCCGCAGGGCCGGACGAACGACGGCCAGCGCGATGACCAGGGCCAGCAGCGTCAGCAGCATGGGCATGCCGAACTGGCGGGCCAGCTCCAGCACTTCGGGGCGCTGCCACAGGGGCAGCGGCGGCAACTCCACACTGACGGCCTCCCGGAAGGCGGCGTTCACCACCTGCACCGAATCGCCGCGGGCCGCGTTGAAGCCGATGGACTCGCGCACCAGGGCCGAGAGCTTCTCGATCTCCTCCGGCGCCAGCGCCGCCGTGCCGACCTTGCCCTGGCCGTCGCTGACCGCGCGGTGGTTGACCACCACGGCGACGCTCAGGCGCTTGATGCTGCCGCTGGCGTTGCGTGTCACGCGCACGGTCTTGTCGACCTCGAAGTTGGTGACCGTGTCGCGCTTCGCGCCGCCGCCGCCTGCCCCCGACGCCGCTGCCTGCAGGGCCTGCGGCGGGCCGTTGACCGGCGCCGAAGCCGGCACCGGCGGCTGGTTGCTGGCAGCGCCCGGAATGCCGGTTGCCGGGGCCGCGCCAGGCTGCGCGGACTCGGAGCTCTGCTGGCTGCGAACGGTGGCCGGCTCGCTCCCCTGGTTGGGCCTGAACTGCTCCGAGGTCGACTCGGTCTGGCTGAAGTCCACGTCGGCCGTGACCTGGGCGCGCAGGTTGTCGCGGCCCAGTACGGGCTCCAGGATGTCGGTGATGCGCCGGGCGTAGCTCGCCTCCAGGTTGGCGATGTACTGCAGCTGGCTCGAATCCAGGCCCAGCGCCTTGGCGTCGGCCGCCTCGGTCAGCAGGGCGCCGTTCTGGTCGACGATGGACACGGCCCGCGGCGACAGCTCGGACACGCTGGACGAGACCAGGTGCACGATGCCCGCGATCTGGGCGCGCTCCAGCGAGCGGCCGGCATGCAGCTTGAGCAGCACCGAGGCCGAGGGCTTTTGCTGCTCGCGGAAGAAGCCGTTCTGGCTGGGCAGAGCCAGATGGACCCGGGCCTGGCTCACGGCCGCCAGGCCTTCGATGGAGCGCGTCAGCTCGCCTTCCAGCCCGCGCTGGAAGGTCAGCCTCTCCTGGAACTGGGTGATGCCGAAGCGGGCGTTGTCCATCAGCTCGAAGCCGACCGTCGAGCCCTTGGGCAGGCCCGAGGAGGCCAGTTTCAGCCGGGTGTCGTGCACCTTGTCCGCCGGCACCAGGATGGCCGCGCCGCCGTCGGCGTGCCGATAGGGCACGTTCAGCTGCGCGAGCTGGGCGATGATCGCTCCGCCGTCCTTGTCGGACAGGTTGGTGTACAGCACCTTGTAGTCGGGCCGGCTCGACCACAGGAAGAGCGAGATGAGAACGGCCAGCAGCGCCGTCAGCGCGGTCCCCAGCCAGAGCTTGCGGCGCACCGGCATCGCCGCCAGGCGCTCCAGGTAGGCGGGCGGCGCAGCAGCGGGAGATTGCGGAAGGTTCACGACGTGGTCCATCGACGGGCTGGCGGGCGGTCCTGCATCGCGGCCGCCGGGCTCCGCCCCACTGGCCAAGGCCCCTTGCCGCGATGCTTGGGTTGATGCGATTGTTCGGCCAACTCAAGGCACTGGGTTCGCCAAACAACGGCCCAAACCCGGCTCAGTTCGGGCCATTGCCCCGGGCCGCCCGGCCTAAGATGAGACTGGCCGGGACCTGCGTGCCGGCAAACAGGTTCTGAGGCCCCAAGCTCGCCCCCAGCCATGAACGTTCAGCTCAAACCCTTCAACTTCGAACAGGCGCTCGCGCGCAGCGGCGTGGTCCTGCCGGGCCAGGTGGCGCGCGCGGACAAGTCCGCGGCCGCCGAGGCCGGCTTCTCGCAGGCACTGAACCAGGCGCTGGGCGCAGTCAGCCAGGCCCAGGGCCAGGTCGCCGAGATGCAGCGCCAGGTCCAGCTCGGCAACCCCGCCGTCTCGCTGGAGCAGACCATGGTCGCGATGCAGAAGGCGCAGATCGGTTTCCAGGCCACCCTGCAGGTGCGCAACCGCCTGGTCCAGGCTTACACCGACATCATGAACATGCAGGTGTGAGGCGCGGTCCTCAGTGCAAGGGCTTGGACGGGTCGGCCAGCAACCGCGCCAGGTCCTCCAGCCAGGGCTCGGTCAGGTGCCGGATCTCGGCGTCGTTGCGCAGGATGCGCAGCATCATCTGGTGCTTGAGCCGCGCGTCGTCGGGCGACAGCCTGAGGTCGCTCGCGGCGTGCCTGAGCTGGGAGATCAGCACCGCGCAGGCACCCTCCAGCCGCATCACCAGCTCCCAGTCGCCGCTTCGGGCCGCGGCCAGCATGTTCTCGCTGGCCTGCTCGATGGCGCTGTAGTAGCCGAGCAGGCCTGGCTTTTCCGGCTTCTCGGGAAGCGACGCCATGGGTTCGGGGGCGGGGTCCTGCTGCGCCATGGAGAAGGCCCTGCTCATGCTGCGGCCCGCTGCTGCGCCCGGATGGCCATCCAGGCTTCTCGGATCGGCGCGAGCAGCTCCTGACACTCGTGCAGCGCGGCGGCGTCGTTGCGCAGATTGGCCTGGGTCAGGCGCAGGTTGACGTAGGCATAGACGTCGTTGAGGTTGCGCGCCAGCTCGCCGCCCCGCTCCTGGTCGAGGGCGCAGCGCAAGCCTTCCTCGACGATGCGGACCGCCTTGCCGATGTGCTGGCCCTTGGCGCCGATGTCGCCGCGCTGCAAGGCGCCGCGCGCTGCGGCGATGGCGCTCAGGACGCCGTCGAACAGCATGGCGACGAGCTGGTGCGGATCGCCCGCGCTCACGCCGGTTTGCAACTGGATTTGTCCGTAGGCGCTGGCCTGGCTTCTGAAAGTGGCGAACATCGATGGGCCTCCTCAAATGAATCAGTCATTGGAGTTATCGGCCGCATGGGCGCCGACTTGAAGCCTTTTGCGGCCCGGGCCACGCTCACTCGCTGCTCTTGTTCCAGTTGGCGACCTGCTGGGACACGTAGCTGCTCAGGCTGCTGAGACGGCCGAGCTGGCCGTCCAGCGCGCCGTACTGGCGCAGCAGCCGCTGCTGCACGGCCTGGACCCGGGTCTCCACGCGGGCCTGGGCGTCCTCGTTGCGCTGGACAGCCGCCTGCAGGCCGCTGCTGCGCTGCGTCAGCAGGCCGTCCGTGCCGATGGCGGCGTCGGCCAGGCTCTTGAAGCGCAGGGCCATGCCCTGGTTGGCAGGGTTGCCGGCATCGATCTGACTGAAGGCCTTGGCCAGTTCCTGGGGGGCGGCCAGGGCCGCGGCGAGCCGCGTCTCGTTGAGCTTGAGCGTGCCGTCGCGCTGCGTCTCAAGGCCGATGGCCGACAGCGTGGAAAAGCTGGCGGAGGCCGAGGTGTTCTGCTGCACCAGGCTGCGCAATCGCCCCTGCAGGTTCAGCGCCGTGGCGTCGCCCTGCAGCGAGCCGGCCAGCTTGGTGCCGGCGTCGTAGCGGGTCTGCGTGCTCAGGAAGCGGCTGAGCTCGTTGTAAGCGCCGACGAAGGCCTCGACGCCCTTCTTGAGCGTCGCCTGATCGGTGCCGACGCCTATGGTCACCGGGCTCGCCGTGGCCTTGTTCAAGGTGAGGCTCACGCCCTGGATGGCCTGGTCGAGCAGGTTGCTGGACGACTCCACCGACAGCCCATTGACCGTGGCCTGGGCGTTGCGCGCGGCCTGGGTCTGGAGCATGCCGGTCGGCGGCGGCGTGGCGCTGGTGGCCGGCGGGTTGGCCACCAGGGCCGACAGGCCGCCGTTGTCCACCGGGGCGGTGACCTGGAAGCCGTTTTGCGCGCCGGTCGCGGTCGAGGTGAGGACCAGGCGAGCGCCCTGCACGTCCTGGACGATGCTGGCGCTCACGCCGGCATTCGCGGCGTTGATCTTGGCGCGCAGGCCTTCCAGCGTCTGGTCGCCGCTGCCGATCTCGATGTCCACCGCGCTGGTGCCGCTCTTGGCCGTGAAGCTGCCCATGTCCGCGCTCCAGCTGCCGAGCTGGATGCGCAGCGTGCCCGTGCCGACCACGGCCTGCGCGCTCGAGAACGCGGGCGAGGCCAGGGACTGGGCCTGGGCCAGCTGGGTGACCGTCACGCTGTAGCTTCCGGACGGCGCTCCCGCGCTGGCCGTGGCCCCGACTGAGGCCGTGTCGCTGCTGCTCGCGCTCACCGCGCTCCAGAACTCGGGCTTGGCCAGCTGCGCTGCGGCGGACTGCAGGTTGGACATGTAGCTCTGCATCAGGCCGAACGAGGACAGCTGGGCGCTGAGCTTGGACTGTTGCTGCGCCAGCAGCTCGATCGGCCGGCGCTCCAGCGCGACCAGCTGCGACACGATGCTGCCCACGTCCAGGCCGCTGCCGATGCCGGGAGAGGAAATGCCTGCCATCCGAAGACTCCTTGTGATCGCCCTGCTATCGGCACTCCAGGCGCAAAACTTGAGGGGCCGCGCGGCGCCGGCCGCTCAGGCGCGCTGGCCTCGGGCGACCATCAGCCCTGCAGCAGCTTGAGCACCTGCTGAGGCAGCTGGTTGGCCTGGGCCACCATGGCCGTGCCCGCCTGCTGCAGGATCTGGGTCTTGGACAGCATGGCCGTCTCGGCCGCGAAGTCGGCGTCCATGATGCGGCCGCGCGCCGCCGAGGTGTTCTCGGCCGTCACCTGGATGCTGGCGATGGCGTTCTCGAAGCGGCTTTGCAGGGCGCCCAGCGTGGCGCGCGAGGAGTTGATCTGGTCCAGCGCGCTGTCGATCTGCTTGAGCGCCAGGTTGGCACCGCCGTAGGACGAGATGTCCAGCGTGGTGACGCCCGTGGTGGTGGCTGCCGTGGCGTCCTCGCTCAGGTCAAAGCCCAAACGCGCGGCGTCCGCGGTGCCGGTCAGCGTGATGTTGCTGTCCGAGGTCAGCACGATCTTGGCGTTGGCCGTGTCGAAATAGGCGTTCACCCCGGTGGTCGTGGCCACGCGGTTGATCGCGTCGACCACCTGCGCCTGGCGCTCCTGCGTGGTGCCCGCCGCCGTCAGCGCGCCGATGTCCGTGCCGTTGATCAGCAAGCCGCCCGCGGCTGCCGCCGTCAGGTCGGTGATGGCGGTGGAGTTCTGCGTGGACGCCGAGCTCACCGAGCCCAGCTGCGCGAGGTTGGCGTCGGCGATCGAGGCCACGTCGATGGTCTCGCTGGCATTGGCGCCGACCTGGAACTTCTCGGCCAGGAAGCTGCCGTCCAGCAGCTTCTTGCCGTTGAACGCCGTGGTGTTGGCCACGCGGTCGATCTCGTCCTTGAGCTGGCTGACCTCGGCCTGCAGCGCGTCGCGGTCGCTCTGGCTGTTGGTGGCATTGGCCGACTGCACGGCCAGCTCGCGGATGCGCTGCAGCATGTCGCCGACCTTGCCCAGGGCGCCCTCGGCGGTCTGGGCCAGCGAGATGCCGTCGTTGGCGTTGCGCGCGGCCACGTTCAGGCCGCGGATCTGGGTGTTCATGCGCTCGGCGATGGCCAGGCCGGCGGCATCGTCCTTGGCGCTGTTGACGCGCAGGCCCGACGACAGCCGCTGCATGGCCGTGGCCAGCGCGCTCTGACTGGTGTTCAGGTTGCGCTGGGCATTGAGCGAGATGACGTTGGTGTTGATCGTCTGGGGCATGGCAGCTTTCCTTGAGAAATCGATGACTTCCGGCGTGGTGGCCGGCATACCTTTACGGCAGCATCGATTCTTGGACAGGCGCCAGCGCGGGCATCGCGGGAAAAAGCCCCCCTTTGCCCGCCATCTCGCGAAAAAGCCCCGGGGGGCCGCCAGGCGCGGCCCCCCGGGGCGGCCCTCCGGTGCGAGCCGGATCAGCGCAGCAGCGAGAGCACCTGCTGCGGCAGCTGGTTGGCCTGGGCCACCATGGCTGTGCCGGCCTGCTGCAGGATCTGCGAGCGCGACAGGTTGGAGGTTTCGGTGGCGAAGTCGGCGTCCACGATGCGGCCGCGCGCCGCCGAGGTGTTCTCCGCCGTCACCTGGATGCTGGCGATGGCGTTCTCGAAGCGGCTTTGCAGCGCGCCCAGCGTGGCGCGCGAGGAGTTGATCTGGTCCAGCGCGCTGTCGATCTGCTTGAGCGCCAGGTTGGCGCCGCCGTAGGACGAGATGTCCAGCGTGGTGACGCCCGTGGTGGTGGCGGCCGTGGCGTCCTCGCTCAGGTCGAAGCCCAGACGCGCGGCGTCCGCGGTGCCGGTCAGCGTGATGTTGCTGTCCGAGGTCAGCACGATCTTGGCGTTGGCCGTGTCGAAATAGGCGTTCACCCCGGTGGTCGTGGCCACGCGGTTGATCGCGTCGACCACCTGCGCCTGGCGCTCCTGCGTGGTGCCCGCCGCCGTCAGCGCGCCGATGTCCGTGCCGTTGATCAGCAAGCCGCCCGCGGCTGCCGCCGTCAGGTCGGTGATGGCGGTGGAGTTCTGCGTGGACGCCGAGCTCACCGAGCCCAGCTGCGCGAGGTTGGCGTCGGCGATCGAGGCCACGTCGATGGTCTCGCTGGCGTTGGCGCCGACCTGGAACTTCTCGGCCAGGAAGCTGCCGTCCAGCAGCTTCTTGCCGTTGAACGCCGTGGTGTTGGCCACGCGGTCGATCTCGTCCTTGAGCTGGCTGACCTCGGCCTGCAGCGCGTCGCGGTCGGTCTGGCTGTTGGTCGCGTTGGCCGACTGCACGGCCAGCTCGCGCATGCGCTGCAGCATGTCGCCGACCTTGCCCAGGGCGCCCTCGGCGGTCTGGGCCAGCGAGATGCCGTCGTTGGCATTGCGCGCGGCCACGTTCAGGCCCCGCACCTGCGCGTTCATGCGCTCCGAGATGGCCAGCCCGGCGGCATCGTCCTTGGCGCTGTTGACGCGCAGGCCCGACGACAGCCGCTGCATGGCCGTGGCCAATGTGTTCTGCGAGGCGCCGAGGTTGCGCTGGGCGTTCATCGAGACGACGTTGGTATTGACAGACATACCCATGTTGAGACTCCTTATTGAAATGACATCCGGCTTGCACACCGGCGTTCCCGCGACAGGCAGGCTGTGGCCGCCCTGTCCTGCCGGCTTGCGCCGGCGACACCCGGATCAGCTCGCCGCGGGACGACGCGGCGCAAGCGCCCTCGCCGCCTCCCTGGAGGCCATTCCGGTTTTCGAAGCCCGATCGCTCGAACCTCTTGCATGGCTATCGACAGGCAAGGGCTCGGGCTTTAGCGGTTTGTCCTGCGAAGCGGATGCGCCGCAGGTCGATGGCGACGGCGAAGGCCGCGGCGCCTCTTCTATGGGGCGCGCCTCGGGACAGCGGCCGCGCGGGCTGGCGCGGCATCGGAGACCGTTTGTCGGAATTTGCCTTACAGGCGTGTCGGACAAATTCCAGGCCAAAATCAGACAGCGCCGGGTGCTGGAACCCTGTCGGCGAGCTGTACAGTTAGTTTCAAATTAAAACCAACATTGACAAACCCGGGCGCGACTTGAGGAGCCTCCAGGTCAGCCCGCCGAAGCCGCCGAGAGCATGATGTCCAGCCAAACCGACCAGATCCTGAATGAAATCCGCGAGGCCAATCTCTCTTATCTGATGCTGGCCCAGCACCTGATCCGCAGCGACCGTCCCCAAGCCCTGTTCCGCCTCGGCATCTCCGAAGAATCGGCCGACATGATCGCCGCGCTAAGCCCGGCCCAGTTGCTCAAGATCGCCTCCGGCAGCACCCTGCTGTGTCGCCTGAGGGTTGACGACGAGCTCGTGTGGCGCCTGCTGACCAACCACGGCAAGCCCGAGTCCCATCTGGCCACCTCACGCCTGCACGCCAGCCTGCTGATGGCCGGACGGCACCAGGAAGCGGCCTGAGCCCGCACCCGCCGGCCATCCGCTGTCCGCGAGCGCCTCATGTCGCACAAGAGCATCCTCTTCGAAGCCCGGCAGATCGAAACGGCCGTGGCCCTGATCCGGCTCGGCGCCCGCCTGCAGGTACTGGAGGCCGAGACCGACCTGTCGTACGAGCGCCTGCTGCGCCTGTACAAGGAAGTCGCCGGCTGTTCCCCTCCGAAGGGACAGCTGCCGTTTTCGACCGACTGGTTCATGACCTGGCAGCCCAACATCCACGCCTCGCTGTTCATGAACATCCACGAGTACCTGAACAAGGCCACCGAGCTCGAAGAGATCGACGCCATCATCAAGGCCTACAGTCTCTACCTCGAGCAGATCCAGGCCCAGGACCTGAACCCGCAGATCTCGGTGACCCGCGCCTGGCGCCTGGTCAAGTTCATGGACAACAAGATGGTGACCATGACGCCCTGCTCCAAATGCGGCGGGCGTTTCGTGACGCACCCGCACGAGATTGCCCGGCACTTCGTCTGCGGCCTGTGCAACCCGCCCGCGCGCGCCGGCAAGGGCAAGGCCAGCGGCGGCCTCAAGCTGCACTGAACGTCGGCGCCCAGGCCTCCTGCCGGGCCGCCCCAAAGGAGGCCTGCACCCCCTCGGGGGGGCAGCGAATACACGCAGTGATGAGCGTGGGGGCACTACATTTCAAAAGCCCAGACTGGCCAGCAGGTCGTCGACCTGCTCCTGGTTGGTGACCACGTCGGTGCGGCCTTGCGGACTGACCACGGGGCCGTTGAGGAACTGCTGCTCCACCTTGTGCACCTGGTCCGAGGGCGCCGTCTGCAACAGCAGATGGACCAACTGGTCCTCGATGTCGGCGGCCAGGGCCACGACCTTGGCCACGACCTGGCCGGTGAGGTCGTGAAAGTCCTGGGCCAGCATGATGTCGGTCAGGTGGCGGTCGATGCGGATGGTGGCGGCCTCGACGTCGCCGACGAAATTCATCACGCCGCCGCTGGCAACGGCCTTGACCGGATCGGCCACGATGGCCTGGGCCATGCGGCGGGTCTCGCTGGCGATGTGGTCGTGCTCGGCCTTGGCCTGGTCGACCAGGTTCAGCACCTTCTCGGCGGCCGTGCCGGTTTTCTCGGCGATGTAGCTCAGGCGGCTGCGCGCGTCGGGCAGGCTGTCGGCGATCTCGCCCAGCCGGGGCATGACGCCGAGCTGAACCAGGGTGTCGTGCAGGCTGCGCGTCATCTCGCCCAGCTTCTGGAACACCTCGGGCGAGGCGGTGGCGTGGGCGCTGGCGGCGGTGTCTGAAGGCATGTGCGCGCTCATTTCAGTGCCCCATCTTCTGCATGATCTTCTGGATCTTCTCCTCCAGCGTCGCCTTGGTGAAAGGCTTGACGATGTAGCCCGCGGCGCCGTTCTGTGCGGCGCGCACGATGTCCTCCTTGCGCGCCTCGGCGGTCACCATGAGCACGGGCAGGCGCTTGAGCCGCTCGTCGGCTTTGACCTGGGCCAGCAGATCGAAGCCGTTCATATTGGGCATGTTGATGTCGCTGACCACGAAGTCGAAGCTCCCGCTCTGCAGCATCTGCAGGGCCACGGCCCCGTCCTCGGCCTCCTCGGCATTCTGGTAGCCGATTTCCTTGAGCAGGCCGCGCACGATGCGGCGCATGGTTGAGAAGTCATCGACGATCAGAAACTTCAGGTCGGCAGCGGTGCTCATGAGGGTTCCTTGCGGGCGAAGTGGGCGTTGACAGGCTTATCGGCGGCGGGCGGAAAAACTTGAGCCGGATCAATCGGCGGGTCCGGGGTGCAGCGCCGGGCCGACCGCCGCGGCCGAGCCGATCTCGACGTCGCCGTCGCGGTCGAAGCGCCGCTCGGCGTCCCGGTTCATGACGATGATGCTGATGCGGCGATTGACCGCGTTGCGCGGGTCCTCCTTGTCCAGCAGCGCGCTGGAGGCCAGCCCCAGCACGCGAACCACCTGTCCCTCCTGCAGCCCGCCCGCCACCAGTTCGCGCCGCGAGGCATTGGCACGGTCGGCCGACAGCTCCCAGTTGCTGTAGCCGCGCTCGCCGCGCTGGTAGATCGCGGCATCGGTGTGGCCGGTCAGGCTGATCTTGTTGTTCACCTCGGCCAGCACCGCGCCGATCTCGCGCAGGATCTCGCGCATGTAGTCCTTGACCTGCGCGCTGCCCGTGTCGAACATGGGGCGGTTTTGCTCGTCGACGATCTGTATGCGCAGCCCGTCGGGCGTGATGTCGATGCGGATCTGAGGCAGGAACTGGGCCAGGCGCGGATGCTGGCTCAGGACCTGCACCACGCGGCGCTTGAGCGCGGCCTGCTCGGCCGCCTCCTGCATGGCCCGCAGGTGGCTGGAGCTCTGGGGCGACAGGACGTCGCCGCGCCTGACTTGGCCCATGCTGCGCGTCAGGTCGGTGCCGCCGCCCTTGAGGACATGCGAGCCGTCGCCCAGGCCCGAGCCTCCCTCGACGCGCGCCAGCTTGGGCGGCGTCGAGAAATAGTCGGCGATGCCCTTGCGGTCGCCTTCGGTCGTCGCGCCCAGCAGCCACATCAGCAGGAAGAAGGCCATCATGGCCGTGACGAAGTCGGCGTAGGCGATCTTCCAGGCGCCGCCGTGGTGGGCGTGGGCCTGTTTGCGCACCCGCCTGACGATGATGGTCTGGTGTTTCTTCGGATCAATGGCCATCTCGGCTCCTTGTCGCCCTGCCCGCTCAGGCCTTGCGTCCCTTGACGTGGCCTTCCAGCTCGGAGAAGCTGGGACGCTCGGTCGAGTACAGGACCTTGCGGCCGAATTCCATGGCCACCTGCGGGGCATAGCCCTGCATGCTGGCCAGCAGGGTGGTCTTGATGCATTGCAACTCCTTGGTGCCCTCGTCGTTCTTCTGCTCCAGCAGGCCGGCCAGCGGCTCGACGATGGCGTAGGCCAGCAGGATACCCAGGAAGGTCCCCACCAGGGCCGAGCCGATCATCGCGCCCAGCACGGCCGGGGGCTGGCCCACCGAGCCCATGGTGTTGACCACCCCCAGCACCGCAGCGACGATGCCGAAGGCCGGGAGGCCGCCGGCCACGCGCTGGATCGCCGCCACCGGGGCATGGGCCTCGTGGTGGTGGGTCTCGATCTCGCTGTCCATCAGCGACTCGATCTCGTGGGCGTTGAGGTTTCCCGAGACCATCATGCGCAGGTAGTCCGTGATGAATTCCACGACGTGGTGGTCGCTGCCGACCGTCGCGTACTTCTTGAACAGCGGCGACTCGTGCGGCGCGTCCACGTCCTTCTCGACGGCCATCAGGCCTTCCTTGCGGGCCTTCTGCAGGATCTCGTAGAGCAGGGCCATCAGCTCCATGTAGCGTGCCTTGGTGTACTTGGAGCCCTTGAGCAGCTTGGGGATGGCGCCGAAGGTGGCCTTGAGTACCTTGGGCTGGTTGTTCACGACGAAGGCGCCAAACGCGCCGCCGCCGATCACCATCATTTCGGTCGGCAGCGCGGCCAGCACGACACCTATGCTGCCGCCATGGAGGATGAAGCCGCCAAAGATGCAGCCCAGTGCCACGAAGTAGCCAACGATGACGAGCATGCCGTAAGTCTTTCCCTGTGCCGGGCCGCCGTGAGGAACGGCCTTCGAGCCCTGCAAACCCTTATCGGCGCCCCCGCCGGGAACTTGAGCGGGGCGCCCCGGCAGACGGCGCCACGGCGGGAACAGGGGCGGTTCTGCCCCGCTTTTCCGGCTTAAGTGCGCGCACGGGCTTTCCATAATGGCCTGGTCAGCTTTCGCCGCCCATGTCCACCGACTCCCAAGACCGCAACCTGCCGGCCTCCGCGCGCAAGATCCGCAAGGCGCGCGAGCAGGGCCAGGTCGCACGCTCGCGGGACCTGGGCCATTTCATGCTGGTGGCCACCGGCGCGCTGCTGCTGGCGACGGCCAGCCCCTGGCTGGCGCGCTGGCTGCTGGACATGGTGGCGAGCGACTTGCGCTTCACGCCGTCCGAGCTGCGCTCGACCGCGGCCATGGGCGAGCGTCTGGCCCAGGGTGGCGCCCGGATGCTGCAGGTGATCGTGCCGGTGGGCCTGGTGATGGGGCTCGCCGGCGTGCTCGGCGCGCTGGCCGGCGGCGGCTGGAACTGGAGCCTGAAGGCCGTCGCGCCCAGCTTCTCCAAGCTCAACCCGATCGCCGGACTGGGGCGCTTCTTCTCCACGGAACAGCTGAGCCAGGCGCTCAAGGCCAGCCTGCTGAGCCTGGTGCTGGGCGCGGTCGGGGCCGCCTACCTGTACACGCGGCTCGACGCCTTCTCCGGCATGCTGGCCCTGCCCTTGCCGGCCGCCGCGAGCGGGATCGGCGGGCTGTTGCTCGGCGGCCTGGCCCTGCTGCTGATCGCCCTGGGCCTGTTCGCCGCCGTCGACCTGCCGCTGCAGCGGCAGCTGCTGCACCGGCGCCTGAAGATGAGCCAGCGCGAGGCGCGCGACGAGCACCGCGAGCTCGAAGGCAATCAGGAAGTGAAGGCCAAGATCAGGGCGCTGATGCGCGATCAGGTGCGCCGCCGCATGATGGCGGCCGTCCCCGGCGCCGACCTGGTGGTCATGAACCCGACGCACTACGCGGTCGCGCTCAAGTACGAGGAAGGCCGCATGGCCGCGCCGCGCGTGGTCGCCAAGGGGCTGGACCTGCTGGCCATGCGCATCCGTGACCTGGCCCAGTCCAATGGCGTGCCCGTGCTGCAGGCGCCCGCCCTGGCGCGCGCGCTGTACGCCCATGGCGAGGTCGACTGCGAGATTCCCGCCGCGCTCTACGCGGCCGTGGCGCAGGTGCTGGCCTATGTCTACCAGCTGCGTGCCTCCGCAGCCGGGCGCGCGCCCATGCCCGCGGGCCTGCCCGAGCTGCCGGTGCCGGCCGCGCTCGATCCCCAACACGAACCGCCCTCGCCCCCAGCACCCGACCGATGAACACCCCCCCGCCTCTCATGCCCGGCCTGCAGCGACTGCAGCCCCTGCTCGCCGCGCTGCCGCTGCGGGCCCTGGCCGCCCCGCTGGTGGTGGTCATGATCCTGGTCATGATGGTGCTGCCGCTGCCGCCCTTCGTGCTGGACCTGCTGTTCACCTTCAACATCGCGATCGCGCTGATGGTCATGCTGGTGTCGGCCTACATGGTGCGGCCGCTGGACTTCGCGGCCTTCCCCTCGGTGCTGCTGTTCACCACCATGCTGCGCCTGTCGCTGAACGTGGCGTCGACCCGGGTGGTGCTGCTGGAGGGCCATACCGGCACCGGCGCCGCGGGCCAGGTCATCGAAAGCTTCGGCCATTTCCTGATCGGCGGCAATTTCGCGGTCGGTCTGATCGTGTTCGCGATCCTGGTGGTGATCAACTTCATCGTCGTGACCAAGGGTGCCGAGCGCATCGCCGAGGTCGGCGCGCGCTTCACCCTGGATGCGATGCCCGGCAAGCAGATGGCCATCGACGCCGACCTCAACGCCGGGCTGATCGACGAGAAGGAAGCGAGGCGGCGGCGCGCCGAGGTCGGCGAGGAGGCCGGCTTCTTCGGCGCCATGGACGGCGCCTCCAAGTTCGTGCGCGGCGACGCGGTGGCCGGCATCCTGATCCTGGCGATCAACGTCGTCGGCGGGCTGATCGTCGGCGTGGCCCAGCACGGGCTGCCGGTGCAGCAGGCCACCAACGCCTATGTGCTGCTGGCCGTCGGCGATGCCCTGGTGGCCCAGATCCCGGCCCTGCTGATCTCTATCGCCGCCGCCATGGTGGTCTCCCGCGTGGGCAAGGACCAGGACGTGGGCCACCAGATCACCGGCCAGCTGTTCGGCTCGCCGCGGGCCCTGGGCATCGCGGCGGCCGTGATCGGCACCATGGGCGTGATTCCCGGCATGCCGCACCTGACCTTCCTCGCCATCGCGGCGGCCATGGGCTGGGGAGCCCATGTGCTGCACCAGCGCCAGGCGCGTGCGCAGCTGCAGGCGCAGCACAGCCCGGCGCAGGCCAGCCCTGCCCACCCCAATGCCGAGGCCAGCTGGGACGACCTGCAACCAGTGGATCTGCTGGGCCTGGAGGTCGGCTACCGGCTGATCCAGCTGGTGGACGCCGACCGCCAGGGCGACCTGCTGGCGCGCATCAAGGGTGTGCGCCGCAAGTTCGCCCAGGAGGTCGGCTTCCTGCCGCCAGCCGTGCACATTCGTGACAACCTGGAGCTCAAGCCCAGCGCCTACCGCATCAGCCTGCGCGGCGCGGTCGTCGGCGAGGGCGAATGCTTTCCCGGCATGTCGCTGGCCATCAACCCGGGCCATGCCGCGACCGCGCTGGCCGGCACCCACACCACCGACCCGGCCTTCGGCCTGCCCGCGGTCTGGATCGAGGAGCGCCAGAAGGAAAACGCGCAAATGGCCGGTTATACGGTGGTTGATTCCTCGACCGTGGTCGCGACCCATCTTTCACACTTGATGCAGGTCCACGCCGCCCGCCTGCTGGGACGCACCGAGGTGCAGCAGCTGGTGGAGCATGTGGCCCGACTCGCCCCGAAACTCATCGAGGATGTGGTGCCGAAGATGGTCAGCATCCCGGCCTTGCAGAAGGTGCTTCAGTTGCTGCTGGAAGAATCCGTACACATCCGTGACATGCGGACCATCGTCGAAACCCTGGCCGAACACGCCGGCGCGACGCCCGAGCCGGCCGAGCTCGCCAGGCGCATCCGCATCAACCTGGCGCCCGCCATCGTCCAGCAGATCTACGGCCCTGTGAAGGAGCTGGACGTAATCGCCATCGCACCGGACCTGGAACGCCTGATCACCCAGGCCCTGACCTCGCCGCACGGCGCGGCGCTGGATCCCGGAGTGGCCGAGACCGTGACCCAGTCGGCGGCCAGCGCCAGCAAGAAGCAGGAGGACCTCGGCGTGCCTGCCTGCCTGCTGGTGCCCGACGCCATCCGCCCCCCCATGGCGCGGTTGCTGCGCCGCGCCGCGCCGCGCCTGGCGGTGCTGGGCCATAGCGAGATCCCCGACACCCACACCATACGCATAGGCTCGCTGATCGGAGGTGCGGCATGAACGTCAGGCGCTTCATCGCCGCCACCGCGCGCGACGCCCTGACCCAGGTGCGCGCCGCCTTCGGCGACGACGGCATGGTGCTCGCGACGCGCCCCTGCGCCGAGGGCGTCGAGGTGCTGGCCATGGCCGCCGAGGGCGCGCCGCGGCACGAGACCACCGACGCCGGCCAGGCCGCTTCGCGGCACCCGCCGGCCAGTTCGGTGAGCGAGGACGTGCAGCAGCTGGCCATGAGCACCCTGTCCTTTCAGGACTACGTGCGCGAGCGCATGCTCAAGCGGCGCCAGGCCGCGCCGCTGCCCTCACCCGCTGAACTCGAGCCGCCCGCGCCCGCCGGGGCCGACGCCGTTGCGGCGCGCCTGGGCGCCGAGCATGAGCGCGCCGTGCTCGACGAGTTGCGCAACGTCAGGACACTGATCGAGTCGCGCTTTGGCGCGATGGCGTTCATGGACGGGCTCAGGCGCAGCCCTGCCCAGTCTCAGCTGGCGGCCCGGCTGCTGCAGGTCGGCTTGTCGCCGGCCCTGGTGCGCACCCTGGTGCAGCGCCTGCCGGCGGACGCGGGCGACGGCCTGGCCTGGGCCCGCGAGGTGCTGGCGCACAACCTGCGCACCGGCGAGACGGAGCCGGCGCTCGAGGACCAGGGCGGCGTTTTCGCTTTGGTAGGCGCGACCGGCGTCGGCAAGACCACGGGCACGGCCAAGCTGGCGGCGGCCTTTGCTGCCAGGCATGGCGCCGCGCAGCTGGGCCTGATCACGCTGGACGCCTACCGCGTCGGCGCCCACGAGCAGTTGCGCGCCTACGGCCGCATCCTGGGCGTGGCGGTGCACACCGCCCACGACCGCGCGGCGCTGGATGACCTGCTGGACCTGCTGTCCGTCAAGAAGCTGGTGCTGATCGACACCGCCGGCCTGGCCCAGCACGACGACCGCACGCAGGAGCTGCTGGAGATGCTGGGCGATGCGCGCATCCGGCGCCTGCTGGTGCTGAACGCGGCGGCCCAGGGGGAGACCCTGGAGGATGTGGCGAAGGCCTACCGCGCCAGCGAGTGCCACGGGGTGGTGCTGTCCAAGGTGGACGAGGCCGTGCACCTGGGTACCGCGCTCGACGTGCTGGTGCGCCACAAGCTCAAGCTGGTGCAGGTCGCGGACGGGCAGCGCGTGCCCGAGGACTGGCATCGCCTGTCTGCCCAGGCCCTGGTGCAGCGCGCGCTCGGCCGCGAGGGCCGTGCGGCCTACCGCATGGACGCCGAGGATCTGCAGCTCATGTTCGGCCCGGTGCCCGGCCCGGCTAGCGAGGGCCTGCATGCTTGAGGAGATCGCCGATCAGGCCCAGGGCCTGCGCCGCCGCTTTCAGCGTCCGCAGTTGCAGATGCTGCCGCTCGTGGCCAATCCCCATGTGGCCGGCACGCACCGCCTGCTCGATGCCCTGTGCCGGGCGCTGGGCCGCCATGGGCTGCGCTGCCTGGTGGTCGACGCCGTGCCCGGCGCCGGCGGCCAGGACCGCGCCCTGACGCAGGCCCTGGCGCGCGGCGCCGGCCTGGAACGCTGGATCGAGCATGTCGAGACCCATGTGGCGGTGCTGGCCGCCGACCCGGCGGCCTGGTGCGCTGGGTCGGACAGCGAGCTGCTGGCACGCTGGTCCAGGGCCTTGCAGCAGGCCGCGCCGGACACGGACGTGGTCGTCTTCCACGCCCAGGCCGAACTGCTGAGCCGCCTTTTCGCCCGGCACGAGGTCTGTCCGCTGGTGCTGTGCGGCGACACGCCGGACAGCCTCACCCATGCCTACGCCGGCATCAAGACCCTGAGCCTGCAGGCCGGCCTCAGGCGCCAGGCCGTGCTGCTGGACCTGCCGCGCCACGAGGCGCAGCTGCCAGCAGCGGCCGCGCGCCTGGCGCGCTGCGCCAGGGACTTCCTCGGTGCCCAGTTGCACCCGCTCGCATGGACGCATGCCATGGGCGCCAGCGAGCAGGCCCTGGCGCACCAGCTGAGCGGGCTGTCGATCGGCCTGCTGCGCGAGGCGCTCGAGCCGCCACCGCGTGCGCCTGGCCACGCCACGCTGTCGACCCGGCCGGCAGCCGCACCGGCCCGCGTTCTGCACTGACATTCCCGGAGCTTTCCATGTACACCGCCAAAGGCCGCCTCGACCACAGTTCGATGCTCAAGCAGTACAGCCCGCTGGTGAGGCGGCTGGCCCACCAGATGATTGCCAAGCTGCCGGCCAACGTCGAGATAGACGACCTGATCCAGGTCGGCATGATGGGGCTCAACGACGCGCTCAGCCGCTTCGACGCGGCGCAGGGCGTGCAGTTCGAGACCTTCGCCTCCCAGCGCGTGCGCGGCGCCATGCTCGACGAGCTGCGCGGCACGGACTGGATGAGCCGGGGCGACCGAAAGCAGCAGCGCTCGATCGAGCAGGCGGTGCACAGGCTCGAGCAAAAGCTCGGGCGGGCGCCGCTCGAGAGCGAGATCGCCGCCGAGATGGGCATCGCCCTGGCGCAGTACCAGGAATTGCTGGGCAAGGTGCGCGGCACACAGCTGGTCTACCTGGAGGACATGGGCAGCGAGGACGGCGACAGCGATTTCCTCGAGCGCCACATGGCCGACCGCGATGCCGATCCCCTGAGCCGGCTGGACGACTACCGGCTGCGCGCAGCCCTGGTCGATGCCATAGCCCAGCTGCCCGAGCGCGAGCAGTACGTGATGAGCATGTACTACGAACAGGGCATGAACCTCAAGGAAATCGCCGCAGTGCTGGGCGTGACCGAGTCGCGCGTCTGCCAGCTGCACAGCCAGTCGATCGCCCGCCTGCGCGTCAAGCTGCGCCAGTGGTGAGCCCCCTACAGGAGGCCTGAACGATCAGGGCGCTGCGTACACCACGGCCGGCGTCGCGGGCATCAGCACATTCATGGCGCGCTGCACCGCGGCACTGGCACGGGCCAGGCTTTCACGCTCGGCAGCCACGGCGCCCTGCAGCTTGGCCAGGCGCGGCCGCAGGCCGTCAGGCAAGCCACCGCCCTGCGCGGTCGCCGAGCTCAGCACTGCCATGGCCTGCTGCAGGCTGCGCTGCAGCCGCGCCGAGCCGGCGGAGATGGCTTCGCTGTCGCGCTCGCGCAGGGCCTGGGCCAGGGACTCCAGTTGCGACTCGAGCGACCGAATCAAGGCTTCGAGCGGCTGGGCGGGGCGTTCGATGGCGGGGGCGGGCGTTCTCATCGGATGCGGGCGGCGTCAGTGGGTCGGGCCGGTCAGCAACTCGCGCGCATTGGCGATCAGCTGGTCGGCGATCGCTCCGGGGTTGGGCTTGAAGCGGCCTTCGGCAATGGCCTGGCGCATGGCCTCGACCTTTTCGGCGTTGAACTCGGGCGTGCCGGACATCAGCTCCCTGGCGGTGCCGGACAAGTGCACCGTGGCGCTTTCGGGGCGGCCTTCGGGCGGGGCCAGTGGCGGCTGCGCCGCGTCGCTGCGCCCGGTCTCGCGCGCGCCCGCGGGGCTTGTGCCGCCAGCGGTGCCGGCGACCGTCGTGGCTTCAATGGGTTGACCGATTTTCATGGATATGTCCTCGCACGGAGTGGATGCGGCAAGCGCCTTGCCGCCATGATCGCTGTATCGGCCGCCCAAGGCAAAAATTTAGCCCTGTTTGACGCATCGCCGCCACGGCTCACAACAGCACCTCGACGGTGCGCTCGGCGCGCGCGATGCCGCTGACCACCCGGCCGCCTTCCACCATCACGCGCACGGTCTGGCCGTCCAGCCCCGGGCCCAGGGCCCGCCCCTCGCTGCGGATCGCAAATCCCCGCCCCTGGGCCAGCAGCCTGACCGTCTCGCCGACGCCGAACCACTGCCTGGGCCGCAGGTGATGCTCGCGCAGGACCTGGCCCGCCGCCAGGGGCCGGGCCAGGCTGCGTCCGCGCAGCGCGTCGGCGTCGACCAGGGCCGGCGAGGCCTCGGCCGCCAGGTCGACCTCGGCCAGGCGCAGGACCTCGGCAGACAAGGCCCGCCCCGGCGCCAGATCGGCGCTGGCCGTGAGGGCCTGGCCGAACACCCGCACCGTGGCCGGCAGGTAGACGTTCCAGCGCGTGGCGCCTTCCAGGCAGCGCAGGCCGATGCGTATGCGCCCCCAGGGCCGGGTGCCCGGCGGCAGATAGGGCTCCATCCGAAGGCAAGGCGCGAGCCGGATGCGCTCGTCGAGCGCGCCCAGGCTGACCTCCACGCGCGGCCGCCGGCCCGCCGGGCCCGCGACCGCCGCCCCACCGGCATGGGCCTGGACCCACTCGGTCAGCCGACCGGCAAGCGGTGCGGCATCGGGCGTCGTGTCCGCGGCTGCGCCGCGCAGGGCGCACAGCAGCATCAGGCCGGCGCACAAGGTGCGTCGCCAGTCGCCAGGAATGAAGCGCGGTTTGGACATGCGGGCAAGGGGAAGCTCCATCGTGACTGTAGGCGCAGCGGCCGCCGGCCTGGCTTCGAATTGAGCGTTTTTTGGCCGCTTATTCGCGTGAACGGGGCAGCCGCAGATTCCGACAATGGGTCCCGACTGCCCGGCCGCCCGTCGCGACCTGTGCCGCAGACACCAGGAGCCTTCGTCATGCTAGACCGCCTCACCCAATCGCTGAGCTTCCAGTCGGACGCGCTGGTGCTGCGCGCCGAGCGGCAGCGCCTGCTGGCGAGCAACATCGCCAATGCCGACACCCCCGGCTACGTGGCGCGCGACATGGACTTCGCCGCGGCCATGCGCCAGGCCAGCGGGGCCGGCGCCGCGGCGCTGGCGGCCACGGCCCCCGGCCACATGGTCCAGACCGGCGCAGGCCGGTCCGCAGCAGCGTTGAACTATGCCCAGGCCGCGCAGACCAACCTGGACCGCAACTCGGTCGACATGGACCGCGAGCGTGCCAACTTCGCCGACAACGCCGTGCGCTACGAGGCCACGCTGCGCTTCATCAACGCCGGCGTGCGCACGGCCCTGAGCGCCATCACCGGACAGTAAGCTGGCCCGCCATGTCGATGTTCCAGATCTTCAGCATTTCGGGCAGCGCCGTGAGCGCGCAGTCGCAGCGCCTGAACACCGTGGCCAGCAACCTGGCCAACGCCGATACCGTCGCCGGCCCCGACGGCAAGGCCTACAAGGCGCGCCAGGTGGTGTTCCAGACCTTGCCGCTGGGCAACGCGGCCCAGGACGACGGCGCGGCAGGCGTGAAGGTCACGCAGGTCACCGAGGACGCGACGCCCGGGCGCCGTGTGCATGCGCCGGCCCACCCGCAGGCCGACGCCGAAGGCTATGTGACCTACAGCAACGTGAACGCGGTGCAGGAAATGGTCGACATGATCTCGGCGTCCCGCTCCTACCAGAACAACGTCGAGGTCATGAACACAGCCAAGACGCTCCTGCTCAAGACCCTGCAAATGGGCCTGTGAGCGCCCCAGGACCCACCATGATCAACGCCATCTCCAGCGCCACCACGGCCTCCAGCAGCAGCGCCGCCGTCACCAGCACACAGGCCGAGGCCGGCTCTCAGGACCGCTTCCTCAAGCTGCTGGTCACGCAGATGCAGAACCAGGACCCCTTGAACCCGCTGGACAACGCGCAAGTGACCAGCCAGATGGCGCAGATCCAGACCGTTGCCGGGGTCGAGAAGCTGAACGCCTCCCTGGGCACCATGGCCAGCTCGTTCCAGCAGGCGCAGGCGCTGCAGGCGGCGACCCTGATCGGGCGCGACGTGCTGGTGCCAGGCAACAGCATGACCCTCAGCGAGGGACAGGGGCGCGGCGCCTTCGAGCTCGCCGACAGCGCCGCGTCGGTGAACGTGGAGGTCAGCGACGCGAGCGGTCAGGTGATCGACCGCTTCAGCCTGGGCGCCCTGGACAAAGGCCGTCACCACTTCTCCTGGTCGCCTGAGGGCGGCACCGACCTGAGCGAGGTGACTTTCAAGGTCACGACGGGCTCGGGCAGTGCAGCCAGCACGGCGACCACCTACACGCGCGACACGGTCGGGGCGGTGATCACCGGCGCCAGCGGCCTGGAGCTCGACCTCTACAGCGGCCGCAGCGCGGCCTACAACAGCGTCGCTGCGGTCCTGCAGCACTGACACAGGAGTCCACCGCATGAGCTTCCAGCAAGGCCTGTCCGGCCTCAACGCCTCCAGCAAGAACCTCGACGTCATCGGCAACAACGTGGCCAATGCCGGCACCTTTGGCGCCAAGTCCGCGCGCGCCGAGTTCGCCGACATGTACGCGGCCTCGATCAACGGCTCGGGCGCCAGCAACATCGGCATCGGCGTCCAGCTGGCCGCGGTGGCCCAGCAGTTCACGCAGGGCAACATCACCACCACCGAGAACCCGCTGGATCTGGCCATCAACGGCGCCGGCTTCTTCCAGGTGGCCAAGGTCCTGAGCGATCCCGGCGCCGGCCCCAACGCCACGCCCCAGCTGGACGGCGCCAACCTGTACACCCGCAACGGCCAGTTCAAGATCAACCGCCAGGGCTATGTGGAGAACAACCAGCAGCAGGTGCTGCTGGGCCACTCCATCGACGCCAACGGACTGCCCAGCGCGAGCCTGGAGCCGATCCAGCTGCCGACCACCGGCATCAAGCCGCGCATGACCAGCGGCGTCGACCTGGAGTTCAACGTCGACGCGCGCGCCGCCGCCACCGGCCCCGCGGGCGCGACCAACAGCATCGACTTCAACGACCCCAGCAGCTACAACAACGCCACCTCGGTCACCGTGTTCAACGAACAAGGCGACGACATGGCAGTGACCTACTACTTCCAGAAGACGGGAGACAACACCTGGAAGGTCTTCGGCACGGTCGATGGCAGCACGCTGCAGGGCAGCGCCGCGGCACCCGAGCCCATCGCCACCATCAACTTCCCGACCTCCGGCGGCAACCCCACGGCCGCCGGCGGCGGCTCGGTGCTGCTGGCCGACGGCAGCACCGTCACCAACGGCCAGATCCCGATCACGGTCCCGGGCTCCAGCGGCCCGCAGGCCATCACGGTGGACCTGTCGCGCGCCACCCAGTACGGCACCAACTTCGGCGTCACCAACCTGTCGCAGGACGGCTACACCGCGGGCCAGCTGGTAGGCACCTCGATCGACGCCAGCGGCGTGGTGATGGCGCGCTTCTCCAACGGCCAGAGTGCCTCGGTGGCGCAACTGGAGCTGGCGACCTTCCGCAACCCCCAGGGCCTGCAGGCCCTGGGCGGCAACGCCTGGACGGCCACCTACGCTTCGGGCGATCCCACGCGCAGCGCCCCCGGCTCGGGCAACATGGGCGTGCTGCAATCGGGCGCCCTGGAGGAGTCCAACGTGGACCTGACGGCCGAGCTGGTCAACATGATCACGGCGCAGCGCAGCTACCAGGCCAACGCCCAGACCATCAAGACGCAGGACCAGGTCATGCAGACCCTGGTCAACATGCGCTGATCGCCACAGGCCGCCGCCCTCCCGAAGCACCCACCGAGGCCCGCCCATGGACCGCATGATCTACCTCTCGATGTCCGGCGCCAAGGCCACCATGCAGCGCCAGGAGGTGCTGGCCAACAACCTGGCGAATGCCTCGACGCTGGGCTTTCGCGCCGAGCTGCAGGCCTTGCGCGCCGTGCCGGTGCGCGGCGACGGTGCGAGCACCCGCGTGTACGCGCTCGAGACCACCACCGGCTACGACGCCAGGCAGGGCAGCGTCCAGCACACCGGCCGGCCGCTGGATGTGGCCCTGCAGGGCAACGCCTGGCTCAGCGTGCAGGGACTGGACGGCACCGAGGCCTACACCCGGGCCGGGGCGCTGACGGTCTCGGCAGACAGCAGCCTGATGACCCAAGGCGGCCTGCTGGTGCTGGGCGAAGGCGGCCCCTTGCAGCTGCCGCCCAACGCGCAGGTGAGCATCGCCGCCGACGGCACCGTGAGCGCGCGCAACGGCCGCGGTGCCACCTCGGCGGTGGGCCGCCTCAAGCTGGTCACGCCCGAGGCGCCGCTGCAGCGCGGCGGCGACGGCCTGTTCCGCGCCGCGCAGGGCGAGGAGCTGCCGGCCGATCCGAACGCGCGGCTGCAGGAGGGCGCGCTGGAGCAATCCAACGTGAACGCCGTCGAGACCATGGTGGCCATGATCTCCGCGGCGCGCCAGTTCGAGCAACAGATGAAGATGCTCAAGACCGCCGAGGCCGACGAGAACGCCTCGGCCAAGCTGCTCAGCACCAACTGAACACGGAACCCGACACCATGATGCGCGCCCTCTGGATTTCGAAGACCGGCATGGAGGCCCAGCAGACGCAGCTGGACCATGTCTCCAACAACCTGGCCAACGTGGCGACCACCGGCTACAAGCGGGCCAGCGCCCAGTTCGAAGACCTGATGTACCAGAACCTCAGGCAAAGCGGCGCGAATTCGAGCGAACAGACCAACCTGCCCACCGGCCTGCAGGTCGGCCTGGGCACGCGCGCCGTGGCGACGGCGCGCAACTTCGCCCAGGGCAACCTGCAGCAAAGCAGCAACGCGCTGGACGTGGCCATCAACGGCAGCGGCTTCTTCGAGATCCAGATGCCCGACGGCACGGCCGCCTACACGCGCGACGGGTCCTTCAAGACCAATGCCAGCGGCCAGCTCGTGACCAACAACGGCTATGCCGTGGCCCCGGGCATCACCATCCCCGCCAACACGCGCAGCGTCACCATCTCCGCCGACGGCGTGGTCTCGGCCGTGGTGCCGGGCGCCGCCCAGCCGGTGCAGCTGGGCACCGTGCAACTGGTCGGCTTCGTCAACCCGGGCGGACTCGAGCCGCGTGGCCAGAACCTCTACAGCGAGACCGCCGCGTCGGGCACGCCAACCGCCGGCCAGCCCGGCAGCGAAGGCCTGGGCCAGCTGCAGCAGGGTTTCCTCGAAACCTCGAACGTCAACGTGGTCGAGGAGCTGATCGGCATGATCCAGACCCAGCGCGCCTACGAGCTCAACTCCAAGGCGATCCAGACTTCGGACCAGATGCTGCAGCGTCTGGGGCAGCTGTGAGCGCGCGCGCCCCTGGCCTGCGCCTGCTCGCCGCGGCGCTGCCGCTCCTGCTGGCCGGCTGCGAGACCCTGGCGCCCAAGGTCGAGCTGGCCGGCCCCTTCACCGCGCGCCCCGCGCCGGCGCCCGCGCCCGCCGCGACCACCGGCAGCCTGTTCCAGGCCGCGAGCTACCGGCCTCTGTTCGAGGAGCACAGGGCGCGCGCGGTCGGCGACAGCCTGCTGGTCAACATCGTCGAACGCGTCCAGGCCAGCCAGCGCTCGGCGTCCTCGGTGGAGAAAAAGGGCGCGCTGGAGAGCGGCATCAGCGCCCTGCCCTTCGCCTCGGCGCGCACGCTGGGCCGACTCGACGCCTCGGGATCTTCCTCCAACACCTTCTCGGGCAAGGGCGGCACGGAAAGCGCCAACGACTTCTCGGGCACCATCAGCGCCACCGTGATCGAGGTCCTGCCCAACGGCCATCTGATCGTCAGCGGCGAGAAACAGATCGGCCTGAACCACAACGTGGAGGTGATGCAGTTCACCGGCCGCGTCGACCCACGCGGCATCCAGGCCGGCAACATGGTGAGCTCCGCCCAGATCGCCGACGTGCGGCTGGCCTACCGCGGCCAGGGCCAGCAGGCCGAGGCCCAGGCCATGGCCTGGCTGGCACGCTTTTTCCTGACCTTGCTGCCGCTTTGACCCCATGGCTCTCCCTCCCGCCTCTCCCCTGCCCCGGCCAAGGCGCCTCAGCCGGACCCCGCGCGCGCTCTGGCGCCTGCTCGGCCTCGCCGCCGCGCTGACCCTGGGCGTGTGCCTTCCGGTCCAGGCCCTGCGCATCAAGGAAGTGGCCAGCGTCCAGGGCGTGCGCAGCAACCCGCTGGTGGGCTACGGCCTGGTGGTGGGCCTGGACGGCACGGGCGACCAGACCGCACAGACGCCGTTCGCCGCGCAGAGCGTGACGGCCATGCTGCAGCAGATGGGCGTCAACGTGCCGCCGGGCACCAACATGCAGCTCAGGAACGTGGCCACCGTCATGGTCACGGCCCAGCTGCCCGCCTTCGCCCAGCCGGGCCAGGCCATAGACATCAACGTGTCCTCCATGGGCAACGCCAAGTCGCTGCGCGGCGGCACCCTGATCGCAACCCCGCTCAAAGGCGCCGACGGACAGGTCTACGCACTGGCGCAGGGCAACCTGGTGGTCGGCGGCGCAGGCGCCGCGGCCGGTGGCAGCAGGGTACAGATCAACCATCTCAGTGCGGGCCGCGTCCCGGGCGGCGCCACGGTCGAGCGCAGCGTGCCCACGCCGCTGCACCAGGGCGAGCATGTGCAGCTCGACCTCAACGCGGCCGATTTCGACACGGCGCGCCAGGTGGCCGAGGCCATCAACCGCGCCAAGGGCGCGCAGACCGCCGAGGCCCTGGACGGGCGGGTGGTGCGCGTGCGCATGCCCGCCCACCCCGGCGAGCGGGTCGCCTTTCTCGCCGACATCGAGAACCTGCCGGTGCGCCAGGCCGCGCCCGCGGCCAAGGTGGTGCTGAACGCGCGCACCGGCTCCATCGTGATGAACCAGTCCGTCACCCTGGGCGCGGCCGCCGTGGCACACGGCAACCTGGCGGTGACCATCAGCACCACCCCGGTCATCAGCCAGCCCGGGCCGTTCTCGGCCGGCCAGACCGTCGTCTCGCAGCAATCGGACATCCAGATCCGGCAGGACGGCGGCGCCCTGATCCAGCTGCCGGCCGGCGCCCAGCTGAGCGAGGTGGTCAAGGCGCTGAACGCCCTGGGCGCCACGCCCCAGGACCTGCTGGCCATCCTGCAGGCCATGAAGGTCGCCGGCGCCCTGCAGGCCGAGCTCGAGGTCATCTGAAATGACACGCCCCCACAGCCTCGCGACGGGCCTGTCCTCCGACCTCAAGACGCTGGACGGGTTGCGCGCCTCGGCCGGCCGCGACCCGCGGGCCGCGATCAAGGAGGCGGCCCGGCAGTTCGAGGCGGTCTTCATGCAGGAGCTGATGAAGAGCATGCGCGCGAACACCCTGCCTTCGAGCTTGGGCGACAACAGCGGCACCGACATGGGCACCGAACTGCTCGACAGCCAATACGCGACGCAGCTGAGCGGCTTGCCCGGCGGCCTGGCCGACATGATCGCCAAACAGCTCGAGCGCAACCTCGCGGGCGGCAGCGCGGCGGCCGAGGCGGCGCCGAAGCCGACACCAGCACCAGCCGAACGCGCCGCAGCGCGCGGCGCCGCGACCCAGGAGGACTTCCTGCGCCAGCACCAGGCGGCCGCGTCGCTGGCGGCGCAGCAGACCGGCCTGCCCGAATCCTTCATCCTGGCCCAGGCGGCGCACGAGTCCGCGTGGGGCCGGCGCGAGATCCGCGCGGCCGATGGCTCGCCGTCCCACAACCTGTTCGGCATCAAGGCCACGGGCAAATGGTCCGGCAGGGTGGCCGAGGTCACCACCACCGAGTACGTGAATGGCGAGGCCAGCAAGCAGGTGGCCAGTTTCCGCGCCTATGGCTCCTACGAGGAAGCCTTCCTCGACTACGCGCGCCTGCTCAGGCACAGCGAACGCTATGCCCAGCTGATGCGCCAGGGCAGCACGCCGCAGGCCTTCGCGCAAGGCCTGCAAAAAGCCGGCTACGCCACCGATCCGGCCTATGCCGACAAGCTGACACGCGTGATCAACACCACGCTGCGCCTGCAGCGCGCCACCATTACCTGAGGTTCCATTCATGGGCGGTCTGATCAGTCTCGGCACGCGAACCATGTTCGCCGCCCAGGCGCAACTCAACACCACGGCGGCCAACATCGCCAACGCCAATACTCCCGGCTATTCACGCCAGAGCGTGCAGCTGGAAACCGCGGGCGGCCAGTACAGCGGCGCCGGCTTCTTCGGCAAGGGCGTGAACATCACTACGGTCTCGCGCGCCCACAACGCCTTTCTGAGCACCGAGGTCGCCACCACGCGCGCCGCGGCCAGCGCCGACCAGGCTCGCCTGGGCTACCTGCAGCGGCTCGAGCAGGTGTTCGACATGGGCGAGGCGGGCCTGGGCCATGCCGCCGGCCAGTTGCTCAATGCCTTTGCCGACGTGGCGAGCGAGCCGGCCGACGCCTCGGCCCGGCAAGTGGTGCTGTCGCGCGCCGAGATGCTGGCCTCGCGCTTTCGCGCCGCCGCCGGCGAGATCGACAGCCTGCAGGCCAGCGTGACCCAGGACCTCAAGACCTCGGTGGATGCAGCCAACGCCCTGGCCCGGCGCATCGCCGACCTCAACCAGCAGATCGCCCGCGTCAAGGGCCTGGGTCATGAGCCCAACGACCTGCTCGACCAGCGCGAACAACTGATCGCCGAGCTGAGCGACCATGTCCAGGTCGCGCAGATCCCGGCGGACGACGGCTCGGTGGGCCTGTTCATCGCCGGCGGCCAGCGCCTGGTGCTGGGCAACAGCGCGCTCGAGCTTGTGGCCACGCCCGATCCCTACGACCAGACCGTGCTGCGCCTGGGCCTGCGCGAGGCCGGCGTGGATCGCCTGATTTCCGAGAGCACGCTGGCGGGTGGCGACATCGCCGGCCTGCTGAACTTCCAGAACCAGGACCTGCGGTCTTCGGCCAACCAGATCGGCCGCATGGCGGCGGCGCTGGCCCAAAGCCTCAACGCCCAGCAGCAGCTGGGGCTGGACCAGGACGGCAACACCGGGGCCGCGTTGCTGCAGACCGGCCTGCCGCGCGTGCTGCCCGCCACCGGCGCGGGCGGCAACGCGGGCACGGCGCAGCTGGGCGCCGTCATCAGCGACGCGAGCGCCCTGACGGCCAGCGACTACGAAATCAAGTTCGACGGTGCCAACTACAGCATGACCCGGCTCGGCGACGGCGCGGCCCTGGGCAGCTTCTCGCCGGCCCAGCTCGGCGCCGGGGTGAGCCTGGACGGGCTCGCCTTGAGCCTGCAGTCCGGCGCCGCCCAGGCGGGCGACAGCTTTCTGGTCCAGCCAGTGCGGCTGGCGGCGGCCAGCATGGCCCGCACGACCAGCGACCCGCGCGACCTGGCGGCCGCCTCGCGCGTGCGCGTCGAGGCCGGGGCGGGCAACACCGGCACACTGGCCGTGGCCGCCCTGCGCGTGGGCGCCGACACGCCCGAACTGGAAAACACCGTCACGCTCAGCTTCACCGGGATTAACGCCGACGGCAACTACAACTTCTCCGTCGCCGGCACCGTGACAGGTACCGTGCCCACGCTCGTGGCCCCGGGGGGCACGATCAGCATCAACGGCTGGGAGTTGCAGATCAACGGCCGGCCGCAGGCGGGCGACACGCTCGAGATCCGCTCCAACCGCGACGGCAAGACCCTGGCCACCGACAATGGCAATGCCCTGGGCCTGCTGGCGCTGCGCGACCAGGCCCTGGTCGCCGGCGAAACCCTCACCGATGCCTATGCCAGCACCCTGGCCTCGGTCGGCGTGCGGGTGCAGTCGGCCGATGCCAGCGCCAGCATGTCGCAGGCCATCGCCGCCGATGCCAAGGCCTCGCGCGACAACCTCAGCGGCGTCAACCTCGACGAAGAGGCCGCCCGCCTGATCCAGTTCCAGCAAAGCTACCAGGCGGCGGCCAAGGTGCTGCAGATCGCGCAGACGGTCTTCGACACCCTGCTGCAGGCCGCGGGCCGCTGACCTTGCTGCACCTCGACCGCCACCTCGACCGCCCCGCTCCTGACCCTCGTCCACCATGCGCATCGCCACCGCCTCGACCTACGACAGCTCCATCGCCAACATGCAGCAACGCCAGCAGGACCTGGCCGATGCGCAGATGCGGCTGACCAGCGGCAAACGCGTGCTGCAGGCCAGCGACGACCCCGGCGCCGCGGCACGCGCCGAGCGTGCACTCGCGGGCAGCGAGAAAGCCGTTGCCTCTCAGCGCGCCTTGCAAGCCAGCCGCAGTGCCATGACCCAGGCCGAAAGCGCCCTGGGTGACGCCGTCGGCCTGCTGCAGTCCTCGCGCGACGGCCTGGTCGCGGCCGGCAACGCGACCTACACGGCGGCCGAACGCCAGGGCCTGGCCGCCCAGCTGCAGCAATACCGCGACCAGCTGCTGCAGATTGCCAACGCGCAGGACGGCGCGGGCCGCTACCTGTTCGCCGGCCAGGGTGCCGACGGCGCGCCCTTCGTCGACACCTCGCCGCCCACCGGCGCGGTGGTGTTCAACGGCGTGGCCGGCGAGCTCGGGTCCAGCGCCAGCGAGCTGCTGCCCCTGACGGTGGACGGCAGCTATGCCTGGATGAGCGCCCCCACCGGCAACGGCGTGTTCGTCACCGAGGCCGTGATCAGCAACGGCAGCGCCACGATAGACGCGGGCCAGGTCGTCGATCCGACCGCCCTGCAGGACCTGCGCTACGACATCGTGTTCGACGCCGCGGGCACCAGCTACAGCATTCAGCGCCTGGACCCTGTCAGCGCCACGCCCCTGGCGCCGCCCGACCCGCCCAGCCCCTACAGCTCCGGCCAGCCCATCGTGGTCGACGGCATGAGCGTGACCGTGAGCGGCACGCCGGCCGGCGGCGACAGCTTCCGCATCACGCCCAGCCGGACCGAGCTCAGCGTGTTCAAGGTGCTCGACCAGGCGATCGCGGCGCTGCAGAACCCGCTGGCCAGCAGCACCCAGATCGCCCAGGGCGTCGCCACGGGCCTGCGCGACCTCGACGCGGTGCTCGGCCGCATGCAGAGCGCACGCAGCGCTGCCGGAGACGCGCTCAACCGCATCGACCGCATCGAGGACCGCAACGCGGCGGACCAGCTAGCGCACCAGGTCGAGCGCTCCGACGCGGAAGACCTCGACATGGTGCAAGCGATCTCCGAGTTTCAGAACAAGCAAAGCGGCTACGACGCGGTGCTCAAGACCTACGGCATGGTCCAGCGCCTGTCGCTGTTCCAGTACCTGGCCTGAACGCCGGAAAAGGCCCGCCAAACGCCCTTGTTTGCGCGGTTCTTGCCGCGGCGGCAGAACTAGGATTTGTTGCGCTCGGCATGAGCGACGCCCGACGCGCCGGACCTCATCCGACGCCGCACGGCACCACCTTTCCCGGAGACAAAATTCAATGGCATTCGAAGACTACAAAGTAAGCACGAGACTGGGCGCGGGTTTCGCCGCCGTCGTGCTGCTGAGCATGGCCCTGGCCACCGTGGCCGTGGTCCACTTGAACGGCGTCGGCGCCGTCAACCGGCAGATCGTGGGCAAGGACTGGGCCGCCGCCGAGGCTGCGGCCACGCTCAGCGCCTCCGCACACGCCAGCGCGCGCGGTGCCGCCGAGCTGTTCCTGGCCACCGACAAGGACCATCTGGCCCTGGTCCAGCACCGCATCGAGCACAGCCGCAAACAGATCGCCCAGGCGCTGCAGACCCTGGGCCAGAGCGCCTCGTCCGCCGAGCACACACGGAGCATCGAGAAGATCACGCGCTTGCGCGAACGCTACGAACAGTCGATCGCGGATGTGACCCGCCTGCTGCAGCAGGACCATCGAGACGAGGCATCCAGGGCCCTGATCGGCGAATCGCTGACGGCGCTCGACGCCCTGCTGCGCGAGATCGGCGCCCTCGAAAGCGCGCGCCGCAAGCAGGTGGCCGACAGCGGCGCGGCCGCCGAGCGCAGCATCGCCTCGGCCCGCACCGAGTTGCTCTGGCTGGCGCTGGCGACGCTGCTGCTGGGGGCGGCCTCGGCCTATGCGCTGGCACGCAGCATCGCCCGGCCCCTGAACGAGGCCATCCTGATCGCCGAGACCGTGGCCTCGGGTGACCTGAGCCAGGAGTTCGTGACCGAGCGAGGCGGCGATTTCGGCCGACTGCTCAGGGCGCTGGGGCGCATGGAGGACACCCTGACCGACCTGGTGAGCCGGATCAAGGATTCGACCGGCTCCATCACGGCCGCGTCGAAGGAAATCGCTGCGGGAAATTCCGACCTCTCGCAGCGCACGGAGGAGCAGGCCTCGTCGCTGCAGCAGACCGTGGCCAGCATGGAAGAGCTGACCTCCACGGTGCGGCAGAACGCCGAGCGTGCGCGCGCGGCCAGCGGCCTCGCCGTCAGCGCCTCGGACATCGCGCAGCGCGGCGGCGTGGCGGTCAAGCGCGTGGTCGAGACCATGGAGGAGATCAGCGCCAGCTCGCAGAAGGTGGTCGACATCATCGGCGTGATCGAGGGCATCGCCTTCCAGACCAACATCCTGGCGCTGAACGCGGCGGTGGAGGCTGCGCGCGCCGGCGAGCAAGGCCGCGGCTTCGCCGTGGTGGCGAGCGAGGTGCGACAGCTGGCGCAGAAGAGCGCGGAGGCCGCCAACGAAATCAAGAAGCTGATCGGCGACTCCGCCGACCATGTCGACACCGGCTCGGTGCTGGTCGGCCGGGCCGGCGAGACCATGCAGGAGATCGTGCAGGCCGTGAACCGCGTCGCCGACATCCTGGGAGAGATCTCGGTCGCATCGGCCCAGCAAAGCGGTGGCATCGAACATGTCAACGAGGCCATGACGCACATGGACGTGGCGACCCAGCAGAACGCGGCACTGGTGGAGCAGGCGGCATCGGCCGCATCGGCCCTGTCGGCCCAGGCGCACCAGCTGCAGGAGGCGGTCGACGAGTTCAAGGTCTGACGCGCCGCGGCCGACAATGCCTCATGGACGCCCGGGCGGCGTCCACTGGGTCCGATTACGCTTGGATACGAAGCCCTCTGGCGCAAGGCCGCCCGCTGGGCTATCCTGGGCCCCGTTCACAAACCTGAAGGGATTCGACATGCGCACTTGCACTGCCGTCCTGGCTTCACTCCTGCTGCTCGGCGCGAGCGGCATGGCATGGGCCCACAACTGCCCGAACGAGATGAAGGTCATCGATGCGAAACTGGCGGCCAAGCCCATGCTGTCCGAGGCGGATTCCGCCAAGGTGGCCAAGCTGCGCGCCGACGGCGAAGCCCAGCACAAGGCGGGCAAGCACGACGATGCGATGAAGTCGTTGGGCGAGGCGAAGAAGATCCTCGGCATCTGAGCGGCCGGCCCGGTCAGCCGGTTTCGGTGACACTGAAGCTCACGACCGGCACACCCGGGCTGCCGAATGGCGCGCCCAGCGCGATCTCGCCGCGCCCGTGGAGCACGCAGGAGGTCCTGCGCAGCGGCAATTCGTTGGCGCTGCCGTGCGGGCGCAGCCAGGTGCCGTAGCTGCTGAGGTCGGTGAGCAGAAAGCTGCCTTCGCGCCGTTCGATGCTTGCATGGCGGCGTGACACCACGCTCTCCCGCACCACGAAATCCGCCTCGCCCGAGCGCCCAATGTGGATAGGCAGGCTCGCGGCCGCGAATGCCGCCTGCTGGTCGGCGCGGCGCAGTTCGATGCTGGCGCCATGGGATGTGGCCGGCACAGGCGCGAGTTCGCCGTGCAGCGTGAGCAGGCCGGAGTCCGCGCCATCGTCCCATTCGATTTGGAACAGCCGGCGCGCACCGGCGATGCCGCGCAGGGCCAGGCAGCCCAGATCGCGCGCCCGCACCGTCGCGGCCTGGCCTTCGAACACGCTCTCGGTGGCCCAGACCTGGCCTTCGCCGGCGAGCTGGCTGAGGCGGGCCGCCAGGTTCACGGCCTCGCCGTAGCAGTCGTCGCCGAGCATGGCGAGCTCGCCGCAGGCCAGGCCGATGCGCAGCGGCAGGCGCAATTCGGCCGGCCCCCGCGCCAGGCTGCGCTGATGGTCGCGCTGCAGCGCGACGCAGGCCGCAAGCGCCTCGGGCGCCGCCCCGAACAGCAGCAGCACGCCGTCGCCGAGCCGCTTGACCACCCTGCCCCCATGGCGCTGGCTCAGCGTCGCCATGGCGTCGAGGCACTGCGTCATGAAGCGCGCGGCCGCCTCGGTGCCGAGCAAGCCGAACAGCCGGCTGCTGCCGCTGAGGTCGGCCATGACGACCGTGCGATGGGCGCTCACGAGCTGAACGGCCGCCGCCCCGTCAGAGGTGGCCCCAGACCAGGAAGGCGTCGCGCCCGTCCACGGCCAGCTCCACTTTCGCCCCCACGGGCAGCAGCACCTTGGTCGGCACATGGCCGAACGGCAGGCCGGACAACACCGGCGTCTTGAGCTGAGCGCGCAGCCAGGCCAGCACGCTGGCGAGCTTGAACCCCTTGTCGTGCGGCACCAGCTTGTAGCCGCTGAACTGCCCGAACACGATGGCCTTCTGCCGCGCCAGCACGCCGGCATGCAGCAGCTGCGTGAGCATGCGCTCGATGCGGTAGGGGTGCTCGTTGACGTCCTCGAGGAACAACACCCCGCCCTTGACCTCGGGCCAGTAGGGGGTGCCCAACAGGCTCACGAGCACCGACAGGTTGCCGCCCCAGAGCTGGGCATCGCGGATCGACAGCCCGGCCTCCAGGCCTTGCGGCATGTCGCCCGCCGGCAGGCGCCAGCCCGTGCCCTCGCCCTGCCCCTGCAGCAGATCGTCGAAGCAGGCCTCCATGATGTCGTCGGGACCGCCCTCGACGCCGAAATCCTCGCCCAGCGCCGGCCCGGCCCAGCTCAGGGCGCCGGTCTTCGCCAGCAGCGCGGTCTGCAGGGCCGTGAAGTCGCTTAGGCCCACGAACTGCGTGCCACGCGCGATGGCCTTCTCCAGCTTCTTGTACGGCAGGCCGGACAGGATGCGCGTGAGGCCGTAGCCACCGCGCGAGATCAGGGCGACGTCGGCGCCACTTGCGGCGGCACGGTCGATCGAGGCCAGCCGGGTCGGGTCGTCGCCGGCGAAGCGCTGATGGCTGGACAGGGCATCCGGATCGAGCTCGACCTCGTGGCCCAGGCGCTTGAGGCGCGCCACGCCGCGGCGGAAGGCAGCCTTGTCGCGCACCGCGCTCGAGGGGGAGTAGATGTAGATATGTTTTTTCACGGAGCGAAGTATCCGCTATCGCCTGTGCCGCCTCAGACGGACTCTTGCGCCAGCAGACGGGCCAGGGCGCGCGGACCGGCGGCATGGCCGCGGTCGGGGTACGGGGCCTGCCGCAGCGCCTCGGGCAGGGCCGGCTGGACATCGGTTTCGCAGCGGCGGAAGCGCTGCGGCTGCACGGCCTGCAAACGCGCGACCAGGGGCGCCATCGCCGGCGGCGCCAGCAGCACCGGCTGCGCCAGGCCGAGCCGGTCCGCCAGCTCCAGCAGCACGGCCGCGTGCCAGGCCAGGCTGTGCGCCGCCTCCTTCTTGGGCTTGTCGCTGCGACCGAAGCCCGGCAGGTCGGGCGCCACCGCGCGCAAGCCGCGGCCCGCGAGCTCGGCCAGGCGGGCGGCGTGGCGCAGGCTCCAGTCCTGCGGGCCGTGCAGGCAGAGCCAGCACTCGGCGTCGCGCGGCCCCTCGTCCAGATAATGCAGGCGCAGGCCCCCCAGGCTGGGCAGGTCGCTCACATAGTGCGGAGGCCAGGCCGGGCCAGGCAGGCCGGCAAAGCAGGCCTCGGGCGTTCGCAGCGCGTCCTCACGCAGCGGCTCGGCCTTGGCCCGGCGCGCCTTGAAAAACGCCTTCAGCGGCGCGCCGCAGGCCTCGGCCAGCACCCCGCCGCGCAGCGCGGTCTGGTGGTTGAGCTGCGGCAGGGCGAACAGGTTCAGCACCGAGCCGGCCGCCCCGGTCTTGGGATCGGACGCGCCGAACACCACGCGCGCCAGGCGCGCATGCAGCATGGCCCCGCAGCACATGGCGCAGGGCTCGAGCGTGACGTAGAGGTCGCAGCCGTCGAGCCTGTAGTTGCCCAGCTTCTGCGCCGCTGCGCGCAGCGCGGCGATCTCGGCATGGGCCGTGGGATCGCGGTGGTCGATCGGTGCGTTGCGGCCGGTGGCGACGAGCGTGCCGTCGCGCACCACCACCGCGCCGACCGGCACCTCGCCGGCCGCGGCCGCAGCCTGGGCCTCGGCCAGGGCGAGCTGCATCCAGCGCTCATCGGCGTCGGTCGTCAGCATGCGTGGGCGCCCTGCCCTGCGGGCTGGCGCCGAGGTGGGAACAGGGACGACGGGACGGAAACCATGCGCGCGATGCTACCAAAGCGGCGCTCGGGCGCGCGCCCGCGTCAAGACGGCCTGGCGGCGGCGCTCAGCTGCCGGCCCAGCCAGCCGCAGGCGATGTCGGCCACCTGCTCCAGCGTCCCGGCCTCCTCGAACAAATGGGTAGCGCCGGGGATCTCGACCAGCTCGCCGACCGACCCGAGCTTGGCCAGTGCCTCGCGGTTCAGGGCCAGCACCTCGGTGTCGAGGCTGCCCACGATCAGCAGCGTCGGGCATTTGACGCGCCGCAGTGCGGCAACGCCGGCCAGGTCGGGCCGGCCGCCGCGCGAGACCACCGCGTCCACCGGCGGGCGCAGCTGCGCCGCCACCTGCAGCGCGGCGGCGGCGCCGGTGCTGGCGCCGAACAGGGCTATCGACAAGCCGGGTGCGCGCTGGCGCAGCCAAGCCACCACGCCCAGCAGGCGCTGCGTGAGCAGCTCGATGTCGAAGCGCCGCTCGTAGTCGCTATCCTCTTCTAGCGTCAGCATGTCGAACAGCAGGGTACCGATACCGGCCCGGTTGAGCACCTGAGCCACGTAGCGGTTGCGCGGGCTGTGGCGGCTGCTGCCGCTGCCATGGGCGAAGACCACCAGCCGCCGCCCGTCGCCCGGGTGCAGCTCGCCCTCGAGCACCACGTCGGCCAGCGCCATGCGCACGGCGCCGGCCTTCAGGGCGGAGGGCGCTGCGCCCTCGGCGGACGCCGGTGGGGACGCGGTCGGGCTGCGCAGCGCCTCGACCACCTGCTCGTCCTCGACCTGGTCGAAGCGCGCGTAGAACTGGCCCACGGCGTGAAAATCCACCGGGGTCTGCAGGCACAGCACCTCGTCGGCCAGGGCGCCGATCTTGCTCAGCACGTCGGGTGGGGCCACCGGGACGGCGCAGATCAGCTTTGCGGGATGCCGGCCGCGCAACGCGTGCAGGGCCGCGATCATGGTCGAGCCGGTGGCGAGGCCATCGTCGACCACGATGACGATGCGCCCCTGGGGGTCGATGGGCGCGCGTCCCGGCGTATAGAGTTCGCGCCGGCGGCGCATGAGCTCGAGCTGCGCTGCGCGCTCGGTCTCCATGTATTCGAGCGTGGCCGGGTCGTTGCCGGCCCAGGGGTTGCGGTACATCCAGCCGCTCTCGTCCACCGCGCCGAGCGCGTACTCCGGCTGGTAGGGCGCACCTATCTTGCGCACCATCACGACGTCGAGCTCCCCTCCCAGCTCACTCGCGAGCAGCCGGCCCATGGGTACGGCGCCGCGCGGGATGGCGAGGACCAGGGGCGACTGCCCCTGGTACTTGTGCAGGGCACGGGCCAGCAGATGGCCGGCTTCCAGGCGGTCGCGGTACAGCACGGTGCCTCCATGTCCGGAACAGGGTTCCGGGGCTAGGCCGGCGTCAGCGCGGGACGCTCATTCCCACTCGATGGTCGCCGGCGGCTTGCTCGAGACGTCGTAGGTCACGCGGTTGATGCCGCGGACCTCGTTGATGATGCGCCCGGAGACCTTCTTGAGCAGGGCGTAGGGCAATTCGGCCCAGTCGGCGGTCATGAAGTCGCTGGTCTGCACGGCGCGCAGGGCCACCACGTAGTCGTAGGTGCGGCCATCGCCCATCACGCCCACGCTCTTGACCGGCAGGAACACGGTGAAGGCCTGGCTGGTCAGCTCGTACCAGGTCTTGCCGGAGTTGGGCTCGACGGTGGAGCGCAGCTCCTCGATGAAGATCGCGTCGGCGCGGCGCAGCAGGTCGGCGTATTCCTTTTTCACCTCGCCCAGGATGCGCACGCCCAGGCCCGGGCCCGGGAAAGGATGGCGGTAGACCATGTCGTGCGGCAGGCCCAGGGCCACGCCGAGCTCGCGCACCTCGTCCTTGAACAGGTCGCGCAGCGGCTCCAGCAGTTTGAGCCCGAGCTGCTCGGGCAGGCCGCCCACGTTGTGGTGGCTCTTGATGGTGACGGCCTTCTTGGCTTTGCCGCCGCCGGATTCGATGACGTCGGGGTAGATCGTGCCCTGGGCAAGAAAACTCGCACCCTTGCGCCCTGTCCCGCTGGCCTTGAGCTTGGCCGCCTCGGCCTTGAACACGTCGACGAACAGGCGGCCGATGATCTTGCGCTTTTGCTCGGGGTCGCTGACGCCGGCCAGCTCGCCCAGGAACAGCTCGCTGGCGTCGACGCGGATCACCTTGGCGTGCAGCTTGCCGGCGAACATGTCCATCACCATGTCGCCCTCGTTCAGGCGCAGCAGGCCATGGTCGACGAAGACGCAGGTCAGCTGGTCGCCGATGGCGCGGTGGATCAGCGCGGCAGCGACCGAGGAGTCGACACCGCCCGACAGGCCCAGAATCACCTCCTCGTCGCCGACCTGGGCGCGGATCTTCTCCACCGCCTCGGCCACATGGTCGCGCATCACCCAGTCCGGCGTGGCAGCGCAGATCTCGAGCACGAAGCGCTCCAGCATGGCGCGGCCCTGCACGGTGTGCGTGACCTCGGGGTGGAACTGCACGGCGTAGAAGCGGCGCGCCTCGTCGGCCATGCCGGCGATCGGGCAGCTGTCGGTGGAGGCCATGAGCTTGAAGCCCGGCGGCAGCTCGGTGACCTTGTCGCCGTGGCTCATCCAGACCTTGAGCATGCCGTGGCCCTCAGGCGTGGTGAAGTCGGCGATGTCCTTGAGAAGCGCCGTGTGGCCGCGCGCACGCACCTCGGCGTAGCCGAACTCGCGCTTGTGGCCGCCCTCGACCTTGCCGCCGAGCTGCTGGGCCATGGTCTGCATGCCGTAGCAGATGCCCAGCACCGGCACGCCGAGCTCGAACACCGCCTGCGGCGCCTGGTCGGTGCTGTCCTCGTAGACGCTGGCATGGCTGCCCGACAGGATCACGCCCTTGAGCTGTCCGTCCGCCGCCCAGGCGCGCAGCCAGTCGTCGCTCACGTCGCAGGGATGGACCTCGCAGTACACATGCGCCTCGCGCACGCGCCGCGCGATCAGCTGGGTGACCTGAGAGCCGAAATCGAGGATGAGGATCTTGGAGTGCTGCATGGCAGGCAAGAAGGCAAGGGAAACAAAAAGGGCCGCCGCCCGGCAGCCCCGCATGGGAAGCGCGCTTCAGTCGGCCCGGTAGTTGGGCGCTTCCTTGGTGATCTGCACGTCGTGCACATGGCTTTCGCGTATGCCCGCCGTCGTGATCTCGACGAACTCGGCGCGCTCGTGCATGTCGGCGATCGTGGCACAGCCGCAGTAGCCCATGGCGGCGCGCACGCCGCCGGCCATCTGGAAGACGATGGATACCATCGAGCCCTTATAGGGCACGCGACCCTCGATGCCCTCGGGGACCAGCTTGTCGGCGTTCGGGTTGCCGGTCGTCGCTTCCTGGAAGTAACGGTCGGCGCTGCCCTGCTGCATGGCGCCTATGCTGCCCATGCCGCGGTAGCTCTTGTAGCTGCGGCCCTGGAACAGGATGACCTCGCCCGGCGCCTCTTCGGTGCCAGCGAACATGCCACCCATCATCACGGTGGAGGCGCCCGCAGCCAGCGCCTTGGCGATGTCACCGCTGAAGCGGATGCCGCCGTCGGCGATCAGGGGCACGCCCGAGCCCTTGAGCGCGCTAGCCACGCTGTCGATGGCCATGATCTGGGGCACGCCCACGCCGGCGACGATGCGGGTGGTGCAGATCGAGCCGGGGCCGATGCCGACCTTCACGGCGTCGGCACCGGCCTCGGCCAGCGCCCGTGCCGCCGCACCGGTGGCGATGTTGCCGCCGATCACCTCGACCTGGGGGTAGTTCTGCTTGACCCAGCGCACGCGATCGATCACGCCCTTGCTGTGGCCATGCGCGGTGTCGACCACGATGGCGTCGACGCCGGCCTTGACCAGCGCCTCGACGCGCTCCTCGGTGCCCTCACCCACGCCCACCGCCGCACCCACGCGCAGGCGGCCGGCCGCGTCGCGTGCGGCGTTGGGGAAGCTGGTCTGCTTGGTGATGTCCTTGACGGTGATCAGGCCCTTGAGCTCGAAGGCGTCGTTGACGACCAGCAGGCGCTCGAGCTTGTGCTTGTTGAGCAGGGCCTTGGCTTCCGCTGCGCTGGCGCCCTCCTTCACCGTCACGAGCTTCTCGCGCGGGGTCATGATCTGGCTGACCTGAACGTCGTAGCGGGTCTCGAAGCGCAGGTCGCGCGCGGTCACGATGCCGACCACCTTGCCGCCGTCGCAGACCGGGAAACCCGAGACGCCGAGCTGCTCGGACAACTGCATGACCTGCAGCACCGTGTGCTCGGGGGTGATCACCACGGGGTCGCGCAGCACGCCCGACTCGTAGCGCTTGACCTTGGCCACATGCGCGGCCTGCTCCTGCGCGCTCAGGTTCTTGTGCACGATGCCGATGCCGCCTTCCTGGGCAATCGCGATCGCAAGGCGGGCCTCGGTCACCGTGTCCATCGCCGCGGAGACCAGCGGCAGGTTCAGGGTGATGTTGCGGGTGAACCGGGTGGCAAGAGAGGTGTCCTTGGGCAGGACCTGGGAGAACGCGGGCACCAGCAACACATCGTCGAAGGTGAGCGCTTTACCGAGAAGGCGCATGTGAAAGCTCCAAAAAAAGGATTGTACCCGCCTTCACCACCCCGCCCCGCCCCCGCAGGCCCAGGCCCGGCGCGGCCTGCCGACCCTCCGGACCTGGCGCGCGGCTACACTGCGGCCATGACGACGACCAAGCTTGCGTGGGTGCTCGGACTGGCCTTGGCTTTGCCCTTGGCCGCGTCCGCGCAATGGCAGTGGATAGACCAAAGCGGCCGCCGGGTCTTCAGCGACCAGCCGCCGCCTGCGGGCACGCCGGCCAGGAACATCCTGAGCCAGCCGGGCGGCCAGCCGCCGCCCTTGGCGGCGACGCCGGCGCCCGCGGCCAGCGCGCCCAGGCCGTCCGGCCAGGACAAGGGGCTCGAGGAGAAGAAGCAGCAGGGCGAAGCCGCCGAGGCGGCGAAGAAGAAGGCGGAGGAGGAGCGCCAGGCCGCGGCACGCGCCGAGAACTGCGCGCGCGCCCGCAAGGCCAAGGAGGCGCTGGACTCGGGCGTGCGCCTGGCGCGCAGCAACGAGCAGGGCGAGCGCGAATACATGGACGAGGCTGCGCGCGCGGCCGAATACAAGCGCCTGCAACCCATCCTGGACAGGGACTGCCGCTAGAACGGGCTCAGCCCCTGGGCGCCGGGCCCTTGAGCCCGAAGATCTGGGCGAAATCGATCTCGCCGCCCGGCTCGTGCGGCGTCTTGATGCTGTCCTCCACATGCCGCAGGTGGGCCTGCATCTGTTGCGCCGCGTCTTCCGCTCTGCCCTCTTGGATCGCGCGTACGATGCCGGTGTGCTCGTGTCCCGCGCAGGCCGAGCTGTCGGCGGCCCCGTACTGGGTGATGATGAGCCCGGTCAGCGCGACCAGGCGGCGCAGGTTGTCGGCGAACAGGCGGTTGCCGGTGGCCTCGGCCAGGCGAAGGTGAAACTCGCCGGTCAGCTGGGCCAGGGCAGCCCGGTCGCCGCGCTCGCGCGCCTGGGCCTCCAGCTCCAGGTGGCGCTGCAGCGCCTGGATGGCCTCGGCCGAGACACTCTCGCACAGGTCGGTCACGATGCCGCGCTCCAGGGCTCGACGGACCTGGAACACCTGCTGCATGTCCTCGCGCGTAGGGCTGGTGATGAAGGCGCCGCGGTTGGGGTGCAGCTCGACGATGAGTTCCTGGCTGAGCCGGAACAGCACTTCGCGGATGCGCGTACGGCTGACGTGGAAAGCCGCGGCCAGGCGCTCCTCGCTGAGCTTGGTGCCGGGCAGCAGCTTGCGCTCGCTGATGGCGGCGTACACCCGCTGGTAGATGTCCTGGGTGGAATATTGGGTCGTCACGGCGCCGAGTTTAGCCGCCGAGGTAGAGCCGCTTGACATGCTCGTTGTCCATCAACTCGCGCGACGGCCCCTGCAGCGCGACGCGGCCGTTCTCGAGCACATAGGCGTAGGACGACAGGGCCAGGGCCATGCGGCTGTTCTGCTCGACCAGGACCACGGTGATGCCGTCGTTGCGGTTGATCTCGAGCAGGCTGCGCCCGATCAGGCGGATCACCTGGGGCGCGATGCCCAGTGAGGGCTCGTCGAGCAGCAGCAGCCTGGGACGCGCCATCAGCGCGCGGCCGATGGCCACCATCTGCTGCTCGCCGCCCGACAGGCTGGAGCCCTGCTGCTGAAAGCGCTCCTTGAGCCTGGGAAAGCGCTCGCAGACGCGCTCCAGGTCCTCGGCGATGCCCGCCTTGTCGCGACGCGTGTAGGCCCCCATCAGCAGGTTGTCCTTGATGCTCATGTAGGGAAACACATGGCGCCCCTCGGGCACCATGGCCACGCCCTGCCCGACCAGCTCGTGCGCGGGCTCGAGCCGCTCCGCGCTGTTGGTGGGCCGGCCCTCGAGCCGGACTTCACCCTCGGCGACCTGGCGCAGGCCCGTGATCGCGCGCAGGGCCGAGGACTTGCCCGCGCCGTTGGCCCCGATCAGGGCCACGATCTGGCCCCGGCCCACGCGCAGCGACACCTGCTCGAGCGCGCGGATCTCGCCGTAGCGCAGCGACACGTCCTGCAATTCCAAATGCGGGGTCTCGTTCACAGTCCGAGCTCCTTGTCTTCCTGGCCCAGATAGGCTTCGATGACTTGGGGGTTGTTGCGGATCTCCTCGGGCGTGCCCTCGGCAATCTTCTTGCCGAAGTAGAGGACATGGATGCGGTCGGAGATCGCCATCACCGCCTTCATGTCATGCTCGACCAGCAGGATGGACACACCCGAGGCCGCGATCTTGCGCGTGATCGCGACGGCCCGGTTGGTCTCCTCCGGGTTGAGGCCCGCGTAGGGCTCGTCGAGCAGCAGCACCTGGGGCCGCGCCGCCAGCCCCATGGCGATGCCCAGCAGGCGCAGCAGCCCCTGGGGCAGGTGGCGCGCCGCCACGTCGGCCACGGCCGACAGCTCCATGAGCTCGAGGATGTCGGCCGCGCTGGTGGCCAGGCGAGCTTCGTCCTCGCGCGCCCGCGGCAGGCCCAGCACCACCGCTAGGTCGCCGGCCTCGCGGTGCAGCTGGTGCGCCAGGGAGACATGCTCCATGGCCGTAAGGTCCGGAAAGATGGTCGTCTCCTGGAAGGTGCGCACCAGGCCCAGCCGCGCGATGCGGTGCGGCGGCATGCCCGTGATGTCCTGGCCGTGCAGCAGGACCTGGCCGCTGCTGGGGCGCAGGAAACCCGACAGCATCTTGAAGAAGGTGCTCTTGCCGGCGCCGTTAGGCCCGATCACCGAGACCACCTGGCCCGGCTCGCCGGCCAGAACCAGGCTCACGTCCTCGTTGGCGACCAGGCCGCCGAAGCGCTTGCTGATCTGGCGTGCTTCCAGGATGGCGCTGCTCACGACGAACTCCCTGTGGATGCGGCGGTGGACGGGACGGCCCCACCCGGGCGCCGCGGCGTGGCGCCGCCCTCGCGGCCGGCGCGCAGGGCCATCAGGCCATTGGGCAGCAGCAGGATCACGCTGATCATGAGCACGCCGTAGACCAGGGTCTGGTACTGCTGGAACTGGCTCAGCAACTCGAACAAGATGGTCAGCACGAAGGCGCCGACCATGGCCCCGCTGACGAACTCCAGCCCGCCCAGGAAGCAGTAAAGCATGTAGTAGATGCTGTGCTCCACGGTGAAGCTCTGCGGGTAGATGCTTTGCGTGAACACCACGAAATAGCTGCCGCCCAGCCCGCCCAGGGCGCAGGCGATCGCGAAGGCCACCACGCGGTAGCGCCAGACGTTGGTGCCGAAGCTCTCGGCCAGGTCCTCGTTCAGGCGCATGGCGCGGAAGATGCGGCCCAGGCGCGAGTAGTGCACGCGCCAGGTCACCAGCAGGCCCAGGGCCAGCAGCGCGAGCGCCAGGTAGTACATGGGCAGCGGCGAATCGCCGGCAAACGGCTGGGGCAGGCCCGTGATACCGCGCGAGCCCTGGGTGAAGTCGCCGCCGTTGAGGAAGGCCAGGCGGATCGCCTCGGTCAGCGAGATCGTCAGCATAGAGAAATAGATGCCGCGCAGCTTGAGGATGAAGCTGCCGATCAGCGCCCCCACGACCGCCGACACCAGAGCCGACAGCGGCAGCGCGACCCAGAAGCTGAAGCCGTAGCGCGACAGCAGGATGGCCGTGGTGTAGCCGCCGATCAGCGCGAAGCCGGCCTGGCAGATGTTGATGCGGCCGATGGTAAAGGTCAGCCAGACGCCGAAGGCCACCAGCGACAGCCCGGCGCAGTTCATCAGCACCGACAGCATGTAGCGCGAGTGCCCGATGAAGATCGGCAGCACCAGCATGACGGCCAGCAGCGCGGCGGCCACGTACAGGTCTCTTTTCATCAGCGGGTTCATGGCTCAGCCCCAGGGCTTGCCGAACAGGCCGTTCGGCTTGAAGATCAGGAAGACGATCATCGCGACGAAGATCATCAGGTAGGTCACGCTGCCGGGCAGCAGGTCGTAGCCGATGGCCTCGGCGAAGCCCAGCATCAGGCCGCCGACGATGGCGCCCTTGGTCACACCCGCGCCGCCGACCATGATCATGATGAAGGCCTTGGTCGAGATGTTGGTGCCGACCCCGGCGTTGACGCCGTAGATCGTGACAAGCAGGCCGCCGGCCAGGCCGGCCAGGCCGGCGCCGATCGCAAAGCCCAGGGTGGTCGTGGCCTTGACGTTCACGCCCTGCAGGCGCGCGGCCTCGCGGTCCTGCGCCACCGCGCGCAGGGCCCGGCCGGGCCGGGTGTACTGCACGAAGGCCAGCAGGCCGCAGATGGCCACGGCCGACAGCAGCGCGACAAAGGCGTTGGGATGGGTGAGGATGGCACCGCCCTCGGCCACCTCGCCGAAGATGAAGGCGCCGTCGACCACCGAGGGCACGCCGCGCTGCTTCTCGCCGAACAGTGTGAGCGCGAGGTTCTCGAGCAGCAGCGCCGTGCCCACCGCCATCAGCATGGAGTTCTCCTCGCGCGTCGCGCTGGCCAGAACGGGCTGGAAGAAAAAGCGGTTGAAGGCCACGCCGATGGCGGCCAGCACCAGGGCGGCCGCGGGCAGCGCCAGGTAGAACGGCCATTCGTACTGGCCATAGAGGTAGTAGACGACGAAGCCGCCCAGCATGTACATCTGGCCGTGGGCGAAGTTGACCACGCGCATGATGCTGAACACCATGGTCAGACCCAGGGCGATGAGGGCGTAGACGGCGCCCAGGACGGCACCGTTGATCAGCACCTGCAGCATGGAAACTCCTTGGCAAGGCGAGGCCTGGCCGGGATCAGCACGCGCTGGCCCCGGCCCGCCCTCAGTTCTTGATCGTGCCGACGAACAGGGTCTTGAAGTCCTTGTCCTGGAACTCGTTGACCACCAGCGGCACGCCGACCTGGCTGCGGCGGCCGAAGTCGGCGTTGCCGGTGAACTCGAGCTTGGTCTTTCCGTCTTTGACGAAGGGGTTGGTCATGGAGAAGCTGGCCATCTCCTTCTTGAAGACCTCGACGTCGCCCAGGGCCTTGGGGTTCTTCTTGAGCACGGCCAGGATCAGCTCGAGCGCGTAGACCTTGGTGCCGGCCTCGTCGTTCCACTCGCCCACGCGCTTCTTGTAGGCCTCGACGAAGGCCTTCATGTAGTCGGACTGGATCTCGGGCGTCGAGGCCCCGCCCACGCTCATGAAGCCGTTGGCCTTGGGGCCTGCGACCTGGGCCAGGATCTTCGAGTCCTGCGCGGTCTCGGTGGAGATCGAGCCCTTGAAGCCGAGGTCGCGCGCCGCCTTGTTGAGCAGCGGCGCGTCGGCAGGCGCGACCCCTGACAGCACGATCGCGTCGGGCTTGGTCTTGATGATCTTGGTCATCACCGGCATGAAGTCCTTGGTGCCGGGCTCATAGCTCTCGCTGGCCGCGACCACGTTCAGCCCCAGCTTCTTGGCGGCTTCCACGCCCTCGCTCTGCTGGTTCTTGGCGTCGGACTCGTTGCGCGCCAGGAAGGCGACGGACTTGACCCCCTTCTTGGTCTTGAGGTAGTCGTACATGATGGGGCCGACCTGGTAGCTCGCCACCATGCCCAGCACCGAGGCGCTGGCCGGCGCCTTGTACAGCTCCTTGGCAAAGGCGTAGGGGAAGTTCATGGCCTTGGCGCGCTCCATCACCGGCTTGACCGCCAGGGCCGTGGTGTCGATGTTGGGGCCGATGATGTACTTGATGCCTTCGCTGGTCAGCTTCTCGGCGTTGGTGACCGAGATCTTGGGGTCGTTCTTGTCGTCCAGCGCGACGATCTGGAGCTTGTACTTCTTGCCGCCGATCTCGACCCCGCCCTTGGCGTTGTACATGTCGGCCGTGGTCTCGGCGCAGTACTTGTTGACCAGGCCCCAGGATGCCGCCTCGCCCGACATCACGCCGTTGACGCCTATCTTCAGCACCTCCTGCGCATGCGCAGGAAGCAGGGCCAGCGCCAGGGGCGCCGCCGCGGCCAGCAGGCCGAGGCGCAGGGAGAGTCGCTTGTTCATCGCTTGTCCTTTCTCGGTTGGAACAGAGGGCATGGCAGCCCGGGTTGAAGGGTGAGCAAAAATCGTATGCAATTAACAGGCCAGGAGTTCCGGCAAAGAAATTGCCATATGGAACACTAAACATCATGCTGATTGAATACAATATAACCAATATAGTGCATGCAATCCTGCGGGATTTCCCCATGTCGGGGCTCGGCGCCCCATCCCGGTGAACCTGCTCAGCCTCACGGAGAACCTCTCATGCGCATCAAGGTCATCAATCCCAACACCACCTGGAGCATGACCCACACCATCGGCCAGGCGGCGCAGGCCGTGGCCGGCCCCGGGGTACAGATCGAGGCTGTGAGCCCGGCCCACGGCCCGGCCTCGATCGAGGGGCATTACGACGAGGTCATGGCCTGCATGGGTCTGATGGACGAGATCAGGAAAGGCGAGCGCGAGGGCGTGGACGCCTACGTGATCGCCTGTTTCGGCGACCCCGGCCTCGACGCGGCCCGGGAGATCGCGCGCGGGCCCGTGCTCGGCATTGCCGAGGCCGCGATGCGCGCCGCCAGCTTCCTCGCCACCGGCTTCTCGGTCGTGACCACGTTGGAACGCACGGTGGTGATTGCCGAGCACCTGGTCGTCAAGTACGGCATGCAGTCGCATTGCCGCAAGGTGCGCGCCTGCGAGATTCCGGTGCTAGAGCTGGAAAACCCCGCCAGCGATTCGTATACAAAAATTCTGGACGAATGCCAGCGTGCGCTGCGCGAGGACCGCTGCGGCGCCATCGTGCTGGGCTGCGCCGGCATGGCCGACCTGTGCCAGCGCCTCACCCAGGCGCTCGGCGTGCCCGTCATCGACGGCGTGGCGGCCGCCACGGCGATGGCCGAGGCCCTGGTGCGGGCGGGCCTGGGCACGAGCAAGCTCGGCGATTACGCCCCTCCCCTGCCCAAGGCCTACGGCGGCTTGCTCGCCGGCATGGCGCCAGAGGCCCCGCCGGCTCAATAGCCTGGCTTGGCGCCGGGGCGGCGCTTGGCAAACAGGCCCGTGGCGCGGGCGCCCTGTTTCTGGAAGCGCTCGCGCCTGGCCAGCTTGGGATCGACCTTGAGCAGGCGATAGATTTCCACGCGGTCCTGGTCGCGCAGTACCTGCCCCAGGCCCGCCTTGCGCCCCCACACGCCCACACCCTGCTGCGCCGGATCGAGTTCGGGAAAGCGCTGCAGCAGCCCGCTGGCCTGCAGCGCCTGTTCCACCGTGCTGCCCTCGGGCAGGTCCAGGGCCAGCTCGCAGACCTCGCGCGGCCCGGGCGAGTATGCGACCGTGACGCAGATACGCATCAGCCGTAGACCTGCTCGGCGCGCTTGACGAAGGCGTCCACCAGGTTGGCCGCGATCTTGTCGAACACCGGCCCGACCACCGTGCCCAACGCCTTGTTGGTGAAGCCGTAGTCCAGGCGCAACTCGACCCGACAGGCGCGCTGCCCCTCGTCGCCCAGCGGCGAGAAGCTCCAGCCGCCCTCCAGCCGGGAGAACGGCCCCCTGACCAGCCTCATGCGCACCTGCCGGCCAGCCACATGGTCGTTGCGCGTGGTGAAGACCTGGCGGATGCCGCTGAAGCTGATGCCGACCTCGGCCACCATGCCACCCTCGTCCTGCTCCAGCACCAGGCCATGGTCGCACCAGGGCAGGAACTCGGGGTAACGCGCCACATCGGTCACCAGGGCAAACATTTCTTCGGGGCTGTACCAGATCAGGACGGACTTGAGGACGTTTTTCATAGAATGGCAGGTTCGACGCGGATTGTAAGTTTGTCCTCCTCTTCGACCGCCGCCGTCGCCCAAACCCTTTCATGGCCAAAAAACCAGCCTCCTCCGTCAAGAACCCCGTCATCGCCGAGAACAAGAAGGCCGCCTTCAATTATTTCTTCGAGGAGCGGCACGAGGCCGGCATGGTGCTGCAGGGCTGGGAGGTCAAGGCCCTGCGCGAGGGCAAGGTGCAGCTGACCGACGGCTACGTGGTGATACGCGAAGGCGAGCTGTTCGTGATCGGCTGCCTGATCAACCCGCTCAGGACCGCCTCGACCCATGTCAACCCGGAGGCGGCGCGCACGCGCAAGCTGCTGCTGAAGAAGGACGATATCCGGCGCCTGGTCGGCAAGGTCGAGCAAAAGGGCTACACCCTGGTGCCGATCAACCTGCACTGGAAGAACGGCCGCGTCAAATGCGAGATCGCCCTGGCCAAGGGCAAGGCCGAGCACGACAAGCGCGACACCATCAAGGACCGCGAGGGCAAGCGCGAGGTCGAGCGCGCCATGAAGTCGCGCCAGCGCTGATTTCTCTGCGGGCATGGAATAAAGTCGCGGCGGGTGGCGTTCATGGGGTTGCAGACAGGCTCTGCGTTCCATCCACCCACCGTCCGGAGACCTCCATGAAACTCGCCGCCATCGCCGTCCTGAGCACCGCCCTCCTGCTGGGCGCCTGCGCCTCCATGTCCACGCCAGCCCCCGCCAAGCTCGCCGACGGCGTGCTGGTCGGCCCCAACGGCATGACGCTCTACACCTTCGACCGCGACGCCCAGGGCAGCGGCAAGTCCGCCTGCAACGGCCCCTGCGCCACCAACTGGCCGCCGCTGATGGCGGCCGAGGACGCCAAGCCCATGGGCGACTACAGCGTGGTCACGCGCGACGACGGCAAGAAGCAATGGGCTGCCAAGGGCAAGCCCCTGTACTACTGGAGCAAGGACGCCAAGCCCGGCGACCGTACCGGCGACGGCTTCAGCAACCTCTGGCGCCTGGCGCGGCCCTGAGCTCCCAGAGCCCCACGCCCCATGGCCACCCAGCACGAGCTGATCGACCAGATCCCCGGTCTGCGGCGTTACGCCCGCGCGCTGACCGGCGACGCCTGGGCGGCCGACGACCTGGTGCAGGACACGCTGGAGCGCGCCTGCAGCAAGTGGCGCCTGTGGCGCGTGGGCAGCGACCTGAGGGCCTGGCTGTTCACGCTGATGCACAACCTGTTCATCAGCCAGTGGCGCCACCAGATGCGCCACGCCGCGGACGCGGCGACAGCCGATGTGCCCGAGCCCGTGGCGCCAGAAATGCCGCTGGACCTGACCCTGGACCTGCAGCGCTGCCTGATGCGCCTGCCGCCCGAGCAGCGCGCGGTGCTGCTCATGGTCACGCTCGAGGACCTGTCCTACGCCGAGGTCGCCCGCATCTGCGGCGTGCCGGTCGGCACCGTGATGTCCCGCCTGTCGCGCGCGCGCAGCCGGCTGCAGGTGCTGCTGGACGGCGCCGCCCACACGCCCATGCCCGCCCCCGGCACCACCGTGCCGCTGCGCCGCCTCAAATGAGCTTGCCGGATCGCGCCATGTCGCCCCCTCCCCTGCCCCCCCTGAGCGAAGACGAACTGCATGCCCTGGTCGACGGTCGCCTCGCGCCCGACGAGCGCGAGGCCCTGGAGACGCGTCTGGCCGAGGACCCCGCGGCAGCGGCCCAGTTCGCCGCCTGGCGCGCCCAGCGCGAGGCCCTGCGCGCGCTGCACGGGCCGGTGCTGCAGGCGCCCGTGCCGCCCGCGCTACGGGCGGCGGCCGCGCGCACGGCCGCCGTGCAGCAGCAGCTGAACCAGTGGTGGCGCTGGGGCGGCATGGCGGCCGGCCTGCTGCTGGCCTTCGGCGTCGGCTGGCTGTCGCACGGCCAATGGCAGGCGCGGCCGCAGGCAGCGGGCGTCCTCGCCCAGGCGCGGGCCGGTCAGGAATTCGCGCGCCAGGCGGCGCTGGCCCATGCGGTGTTCTCACCCGAGGTCCGGCACCCGGTCGAGGTCACTGCCTCGGACCAGGCGCATCTGCTGCAATGGTTGTCCAAGCGCCTGGGCCGGCCGCTGAAAGTACCCGACCTGTCGGCCCAGGGCTACGTGCTGGTGGGCGGGCGGCTGCTGCCGGGCGGGGACGGCGCGCGCGCCCAGTTCATGTTCGAGCAGGCCGGCGGCGCGCGCCTGACCCTCTACCTCGGGGCGCTGGCGGCTCCGGGCAGCACGCCGCCTTCGGAGACCGCCTTCCGCTTCTTCAGCGAAGGGCCGGTGGCCGGTTTCTACTGGGTGGACCAGGGCTTCGGCTACGCGCTGTCGGGGCCGTTGCCGCGCGCGGCGCTGATGCCGCTGGCCGAGGCGGTCTACCGGCAGCTCTGAGGCGCAGCGCTCAGCTGAGGCCGCGCAGCGGATGCGCGTGCGCGGGCCAGGGGCTGACGAAGAACGGCTGCCACATGGCCGGCGTGACGTCCTCGATGCGCGCCGGGCTCCAGCGCGGCCGCTGGTCCTTGTCCACCGCCAGCGCGCGCACCCCTTCCACGGTTTCGCTGGCCGCGCCGGATCGTCCCAGGTGCGCGGCGTGGAAGCAGTGGCGCACCAGGTCGCGCTCCATGCGCAGGTCCTCGGCCAGGCCCATGCGGCGCGCGCGGCGGACCTGCTCCAACACCACATGCAGCATCAGCGGCGAGCGTCGGCGCAGCAGCGCGGCCGTTTCGCGCGCCCAGTCGCCGGGATCGGCCTCCAGGGCCTGGACGATTTGTACCACGCTGTCCAGCGCGAAGAAGCGGTCGACGGCCTCGCGCGGCCAGCCCGGCACCTGGGCCGGCGCCGCGTACTGGGTGGTCAGCCAGCGCTCGACCGCCTCGCCGGTCTCGAAGGGCGTGGCCGCCAGACGGTCCCACAGGGCCGGCAGTACCCCCGAGGGCACGCATCCGTCGGCCAGGCCGGCGGACACGGCCTCGGGGCCCGAGATCGCGTGGCCGGTGAGCGCCAGGTATTCGCCCAGGCGTCCGGGGCAACGGCTGAGGAAATAGCCGCCGCCCACGTCCGGGAACAGGCCGATGTTGGTCTCGGGCATGGCCATGCGGGTGCGCTCGGTCACGATGCGCACGCTGCCGCCCTGGCTGATGCCCATGCCGCCGCCCATGACCACGCCGTCCATGAAGGCGATGTAGGGCTTGGGGTAGGTGTGGACCAGGTGGTTGAGCGCGTATTCCTCGCTGAAGAAATCCTCCAGCTCGGGGTTGCCCGCCAGTGCCGCCTCGTGGAAGAAGCGGATGTCCCCGCCCGCGCAGAAGGCGCCGAACGGCCCCTCCTTGCCCATGCCGCGCACCGCCACGGCCAGCACCTGGGGATCGTCGCGCCAGGCCAGCAAGGCCGCTGCGATCTCGCGGATCATGGCCAGCGAGAGCGCGTTCAGCGCCCGCGGGCGGTTCAACGTGAGCAGGCCCATACGGCCCTGCAGTTCTGCGATCACTTCAGACATGCCGGCTTCTCCATCCAAGCAATTCGTTGACGGCCAGCGCGCCGATCACCAGGACACCGCCGGTCAGCACAGTGGGGGTTGGCACCTCGCTGGCCCCCAGCCAGGCCAGGGCGATGCCGAAGAGGACTTCGAGCAGGGCCAGCAGAGCCACTTCGGGCGCCTTGAGCACGCGCGCGCAGATCACCGCAAGCGCGCAGGGAATGGCCAGCTGTACCAGGCCGAGCAGGGCCAGCCAGGCGACGTCGGTCGCCGTGGCCACGAAGGGAAAGGACAGCGGCAACGTGGCCAGAGTGGACAGGACAGCGCCCAGCAGCACCGAGGGCACGAGGTCCAGCTGCTGGCCCTGGGCGTGACTGTGCTGCACCAGCGTCCACTGCACCGCCCCGGCCAGGGGCACGCACAGCGCCACCAGCAGGCCCAGCGTGGTCGCGCCCTGCCCCAGCTCGAGCTGGCTGCCATGCATGTAGGCGATGCCGGCGCCGGCCACGGCGATCGCGGCCCAGGTGCGCGGCGGCAGACGGTGGCCGATGAACAGCCGTGCCAGCAGCGCGGTGAGCAGAGGGCCGACCGACATGGTCACCAGCACGTTGGCCACGCTGGTCAGCGTGAGCGCCACCATGAAGGCGGTGAACATCACGCTCCAGCACAGGCCCGACAACCAGAAGTAGGCGCTGCGCCAGGGCAGTCCGCGCAGGGCCTGCCGGCCCCGCCACAGCGGCAGGATCAGCAGCAGCGACAAGGCCGTGAACAGGCTGCGCCAGAAGGTCACTTCGAAGCTGCGTGCCTGCTCGAGCTGGCGCGTGACGACGCCGGCGATGGACCACATCAGAGTCACCGCCACCATCAGAGCAACCGCCTGACCGTGCCGCAGCTTCACCGATCAGGCCGCCTCGCGGCTGGCGCGCTTGCGATCGTGTTCCTTGAGGTGGCGCTTGCGCAGCCGGATCGACTTGGGCGTGATTTCGACCAGCTCGTCGTCCTCGATGAACTCGACACCGTATTCCAGCGTCAGCTCGATCGGCGGCGTGATCTTGATCGCGTCTTCCTTGCCGGAAACCCGGAAGTTGGTCAACTGTTTGGTGCGCGTGGCGTTGACCACCAGGTCGTTGTCGCGGCTGTGGATGCCGACGATCATGCCCTCGTACACCGGGTCGTTGGCGCGCACGAACATGCGGCCGCGGTCGTCGAGCTTGCCCAGCGCGTAGGTGAAGATCTCACCGTCGTCCATGGAGATCAGCACGCCGTTCTTGCGGCCGCCGATGTCGCCCTTGTGCGGCTCGTAGCGGTCGAAGATGTTGGAGATCAGGCCGGAGCCGCGCGTCAGGTTCAGGAACTCGTTGGTGAAGCCGATCAGGCCGCGCGCCGGGATGCGGTATTCCAGGCGCACACGGCCACGGCCGTCCGGCTCCATGTTGAACAGTTCGCCCTTGCGCTCGCCCAGGGCCTGCATCACGCCGCCCTGGTGCTGCTCCTCGACGTCGATGGTCACCATCTCGATGGGCTCGTGGCGTACGCCATCGATGTCCTTGAGCACGACTCGCGGCTTGGACACCGCCAGCTCGTAGCCTTCGCGGCGCATGTTCTCCAGCAGGATGGTCAGGTGCAGTTCGCCGCGGCCCGAGACTTCGAAGACCCCTTCCTCGTCGGTTTCCTTGACGCGCAGCGCCACGTTGGACTGCAGCTCCTTCTGCAGGCGGTCCCACAGCTGGCGGCTGGTCACGTACTTGCCTTCGCGGCCGGCCAGCGGCGAGGTGTTGACGCAGAAGTTCATGGTCAGGGTCGGCTCGTCGACCTTGAGCATGGGCAGCGGCGCCGGATCATTGGGGTCGGTGAGGGTCACGCCGATGCCGATGTCGGCAATGCCGTTGATCAGCACGATGTCGCCCGGGCCGGCTTCGGTCACCTGCACGCGGTCCAGGCCCTGGAACGTGAGCACCTGATTGATCCGGCCCTTGAAGGAATTGCCGTCCGGACCTTCCATCACCAGCACGTCCATGGAGGGCTTGAGGGTGCCGGCGTTGATGCGGCCCACGCCGATGCGGCCGACGAAGCTCGAAAAGTCGAGCGCCGAAATCTGCAGCTGCAGCGGCGCGGCCGGATCGCCCTCGTGCGCCGGCACATGCTGGAGCACGGTGTCGAACAGGGCCGACATGTCGGGGCCCCACTGCTCACCCGGCTCGCCCTCCTCCAGCGACGACCAGCCGTTGATGCCCGAGGCGTAGACCACGGGGAAATCCAGCTGCTCGTCGGTGGCGCCGAGCTTGTCGAACAGATCGAACGCTGCGTTGACCACGTAGTCGGGACGGGCGCCGGGCTTGTCGACCTTGTTCACCACCAGGATGGGCTTGAGGCCCAGGGCCAGCGCCTTCTTGGTCACGAAGCGGGTCTGCGGCATCGGGCCCTCCTGGGCGTCGATCAGCAGCACCACGCCGTCCACCATGGACAGGGCGCGCTCTACCTCGCCGCCGAAGTCGGCGTGGCCAGGGGTGTCCACGATGTTGATGTGGGTGCCCTTCCAGCTCACGGCGCAGTTCTTCGCCAGGATGGTGATGCCGCGTTCGCGCTCGATGGCGTTGTTGTCCATCACGGTGTCGACCACCTTCTCGTGCTCGGCGAAGGTGCCGGACTGGCGCAGCAATTGGTCGACCATGGTGGTCTTCCCATGGTCGACGTGGGCGATGATGGCGATGTTGCGAATCTGCTTGCTCATGGTTTTTTCCTCTATGCCGGGCCTTACGCAGTTTGTAGGGCTTGCGGCGAACGCTCCAGAATTTGTTGAACTTCCAGCGGACTCAGCAGGCGCTGCGGGATCAGCTCGCCGGCCTGGACATGGGCGCTGCCCAGCAGGGCACGCGGGCGCTCGCCGAACACCGCCACGCGGGCGCTGTCCGGCCAGGGGCCGCGGCGGCGCATGCCGCTCAGGAAGCGCCCCGCATTCTCCGCGTCCAGTGTGACTGGCTGATGGTCGGGCAGCAGCGCCTCCACCGGTTTGAGGCAGGCCAGGCGCGCGGCCTCGTCCATGGCCTCCAGCGCTTCCAGCGTCACGCACTGCGACAGCTCGAACGGCCCGGTGGCCGTGCGGCGCAGCGCCGTCAGGTGGCCGCCGCAGCCCAGCGCCTCGGCGATGTCCTCGCCCAGGGTGCGGATGTAGGTGCCCTTGCTGCAGGTCACGCGCAGGCGCAGGCTGGGCGCCTCGCCCGTGAGCTGCGCCTCTAGCAGCTCCAGCGCGTGGATGACGACATCGCGCGGCTCGCGCGCTACGGTCTCGCCTTCGCGCGCGTATTCGTACAAGGCCTTGCCGTCCTTCTTGAGCGCGCTGTGCATGGGCGGCACCTGACGGATAGCGCCGGTGAACTGGTCCAGCACCTGCACGACCTGTCCAATCGAACAGGCCACGGGGCGCACCGAAAGCAGCTCGCCCTCGGCGTCCGCCGTGCTGGTGCGCACGCCGAGGCGGACCGTGGTCTCGTAGGTCTTGTCGGCGTCCAGGTGCAGCTGGCTGAACTTGGTCGCCGCGCCGAAGCACAGCGGCAGCACGCCGGTGGCCAGCGGATCGAGCGTGCCGGTGTGGCCGGCCTTCTCGGCGCGCAGCAGCCACTTGGCCTTCTGCAGCGCGTTGTTGCTCGACAGCCCATAGGGCTTGTCCAGCAGCAGCACCCCGTGCACGGGGCGCCTCACGACCCTCGTGCGCGGCGCGTTCATCTTCTCAATCGTCTTTGGCGCGCGAGGACACTGCCTTGGCGATCAGGGCGTTCATGTCGGCCGCACGCTCGGTGGTGCGGTCGAACACGAAATGCAGCGTCGGCACGGTGTGGATGTGCAGGCGCTTGAACAGGCCGTTGCGCAGGAAGCCGGAGGCCGCGTTCAGGCCCTGGGCGGTCTCCACCGGGTCGCCCTTGAGCAGGCTGAAGAACACCTTGGCGTGCGCGTAGTCGGGCGTGACCTCGACCGCATTGATCGTGACCATGCCCACGCGCGGGTCCTTGAGCTCGCGCGCGATCAACTCGGCCAGATCGCGCTGGATCTGGTCGGCCACGCGGAAGCCGCGGTTGGGGGTGCTCGAAGCCTTGCGTGCCATTTACAGCGTCCGCGCGATTTCCTTGATCTCGAAGAACTCCAACTGGTCGCCGACGGCGATGTCGTTGTAGTTCTTGAGCTTGATACCGCACTCGAAGCCTTCCTTGACCTCGCGCACGTCGTCCTTCAGGCGCTTGAGCGACTCGAGCTCGCCGGTGTAGATGACCACATGGTCGCGCAGCAGGCGGAAGCGCGCGCTGCGCGTGACCTGGCCCGAGGTGACGTAGGAGCCGGCCACCGTGCCGATCTTGGACGCCACGAACACGGTGCGGATTTCCGCCGTGCCGATGACCTCCTCCTTCTGCTCGGGCGCCAGCATGCCCGACATCGCCGCCTTGAGCTCGTCCACGGCGTCGTAAATGATGTCGTAGTAGTGGATGTCCACGCCATTGCCCTCGGCCAGCTTGCGCGCGCCCGCATCGGCGCGCACGTTGAAGCCGATCACGACGGCCTTGGAGGCGATCGCCAGGTTGATGTCGGACTCGCTGATGCCGCCCACCGCCGCATAGACCAGCTGCACCTTGACTTCCTCGGTGGACAGCTTGAGCAGCGACTGCGCCAGCGCTTCCTGCGAACCCTGCACGTCGGCCTTGATGATGATCGGCAGGGTCTTGACCTCGCCGGCGGCCATGTCGGAGAACATGTTCTCCAGCTTGGCGGCCTGCTGCTTGGCCAGCTTGGTGTTGCGGAACTTGCCGGCGCGGTAGGTCGCGATCTCGCGCGCGCGGCGCTCGTCGACCATCACCATGAACTCGTCGCCGGCCTGCGGCACCTCGGTCAGGCCCTGGATCTCCACCGGGATCGAGGGGCCGGCCGTCTTGATCGGCTTGCCGTTCTCGTCCAGCATGGCCCGCACGCGGCCGTAGGTCTGGCCGGCCAGCACCACGTCGCCGGTGTTCAGCGTGCCCGACTGCACTAGGGCGGTGGCCACCGGGCCGCGGCCCTTGTCCAGGCGGGCTTCGATCACCAGGCCCTTGGCGGCTGCAGCCACCGGGGCCTTGAGCTCCAGCACCTCGGCCTGCAGCAGCACCTGCTCGAGCAGCTCGTCGATGCCCTGGCCGGTCTTGGCCGACACGGGCACGAATGGCGAATCGCCGCCGTACTCTTCGGGCACGACTTCCTCGACCACCAGCTCCTGCTTGACGCGGTCCGGGTTGGCGTCGGGCTTGTCGATCTTGTTGATCGCCACCACGATGGGCACGCCCGCGGACTTGGCGTGCTTGACCGCCTCCTTGGTCTGGGGCATGACGCCATCGTCGGCCGCCACCACCAGGATCACGATGTCGGTGGCCTGGGCGCCGCGCGCACGCATGGCGGTGAAAGCCTCGTGACCTGGGGTGTCCAGGAAGGAGATCACGCCGCGCGGGGTTTCGACGTGGTAGGCGCCGATGTGCTGGGTGATGCCGCCGGCCTCGCCAGCCGCCACCTTGGCACGGCGGATGTAGTCCAGCAGCGAGGTCTTGCCGTGGTCCACGTGGCCCATCACGGTGACCACAGGCGCACGCGGCAGGGCCTCGGCCTGCTGCTGCTGCACTTCCTCTTCGGTGAAGGCCTCGGGGTCGTCCAGCGCCGCCACGACGGCCTTGTGGCCCAGTTCCTCGACCACGATCATGGCCGTGTCCTGGTCCAGCGGCTGGTTGATGGTGACCATCTGGCCCAGCTTCATGAACTGCTTGATGACCTCGGAGGCCTTGATGGCCATCTTGTGCGCCAGCTCGGCCACGGTGATGGTCTCGGGCACATGGACCTCGATCACGCGGGATTCCGCCGCTGCCGCCGGGGCATGCCCCTCGCGGTCGCGCTCGTTGCCGCGGCGTCCCCTGGGGCCGCTGCGCCAGCCGCCACGGCCCACGCCGCCACTGGCGTCGCCGCGCGTCGGAATGGCCTTCTTCTTGGCGGGGTCACCGGCCCAGCTGGAGGACAGCTTGGCCGACTTGACTTCCTTCTGCCCCCCGGGGGCGGCCGGGCTGGCCGCCGGTGCAGCCGCGCCCGGACGGGCGCCGGGGCCCGGCGCGCCGGCCGGCTTGTGCAGCGTGCCCTTCATGGCAGGCTTGGGCTCCTCGGGCTTGGGCGGCTCGGGCTTCTTGGCCACCAGCACGCGCTTGGGCGCGTTCATCATGGCGCGGATGGCTTCGGCCTCGGCCAGCGCCTTGCGGCGCCGCTCATCGAGGTCGCGCGCACGCGCAGCCTCTTCCTCGGCGCGCGCCTTGGACTCGGCTGCAGCCTTGGCGGCGGCTTCGGCGGCGGCCTGGGCCTTGGCGTCGGCCGCGGCTTGCTGCGCCGGGGCGGGGGCTGCGGGGGCGACGACCACCTCCTGGGCCTCCTGTTTCATGCGCGCCTGCTCGACCGCCTTGGCAGCGGCCTCGGCAGCGGCCTTTTCCGCCTGGGCGGCCAGCTCGCGCTCGCGCGCTTCCTGGGCCTCGCGCTGGCGGCGCTTTTCGGCCAGCTCTTCCTCCTGGCGGCGCAGCAGTTCGGCCTGGCGGCGCGCCTCTTCCTCGCGGCGGGCGAGTTCGGCTTCGTCGATTACCGGCGCGCTGGGCAGCTCGACCTCGGATTCGGGCGCCTCGGCGACCGCGGGCGCGGCCAGGTCCTCGTCGCGCTTGATGAAGGTGCGCTTCTTGCGCACCTCGACCTGGATGGTGCGCGCCTTGCCGGTGGCGTCGGCCTGCTTGATCTCGCTGGTGGACTTCTTCATCAGCGTGATCTTCTTGCGCTCGCCCGTGGCCGTGCCGTGGCTGGCCTGCAGGTAGCTGAGCAGCCTGTGCTTGTCGGACTCCGTCAGCGCATCGGTGGGCGCGGACTTGCTCACGCCGGCCGAGCGCAGCTGGTCGAGCAGGGTTTCAGTGGATTTCTTGAGTTCGCTGGCGAACTCGGCGACTGTGGTGCTGGACATATTCGGTTCGTGCCTCCATGACCATTACTCTTGACCCGCGAACCAGTGTTCGCGTGCCTTCATGATCAAAGCCGTCGCTTCCTCCGCGGACTGGCCGGTGATATCAGTGAGTTCGTCGACGGCCAGGTCGGCCAGTTCGTCGCGGGTGTGCACGCCGGCTTCGGCCAGCTTGGCAATCAGTTCGGGCGTCAGGCCCTGCAGGTCGCGCAGGTCCTGGGACACTTCCTCGACGCTTTCCTCGCGGGCGATCTCCAGCGTCAGCAGCGCGTCCTTGGCGCGGGCGCGCAGCTCGTTGACGGTGTCCTCGTCGAAGCTCTCGATCTCCAGCATTTCCTGGATCGGCACGTAGGCCACCTCTTCCAGGCTGGCGAAGCCTTCCTCGATCAGGATGTCGGCGATCTCCTGGTCGACGTCGAGCTTCTCCATGAACAGGGCGCGGATCGTGCCGGTTTCCTCGGCCTGCTTCTGGGCCGACTCCGCCGCGTCCATGATGTTGATCTTCCAACCGGTCAGGTCGGAGGCCAGACGCACGTTCTGGCCGCCGCGGCCGATGGCGATGGCGAGGTTCTCCTCGTCGACCACCACGTCCATGGCATGCTTTTCCTCGTCCACGACGATGGAGGACACGTTGGCCGGCGCCAGGGCGCCAATCACGAACTGGGCCGGGTCCTCGCTCCACAACACGATGTCCACGCGCTCGCCGGCGAGCTCGTTGGTCACGGCGTTGACGCGCGTGCCGCGCACGCCGACACAGGTGCCGATCGGGTCGACACGCCTGTCGTGCGAGAGCACGGCGATCTTGGCGCGGCTGCCGGCGTCGCGGGCGCAGGACTTGATCTCCAGCAGGCCTTGCTCGATCTCGGGCACTTCCTGGCGGAACAGCTCGATCATGAACTCGGGCGCCGAGCGCGACAGGATGATGGGCGCGCCGCGCAGCGTCAGGTCCACCTCCATGATCATGGCGCGCACGCGGTCGCCGTTGCGCAGGTTCTCCTTGGGGATCATCTCGCCGCGGCGCAACCGGCCCTCGACGCGGCCGCTCTCGACGATGATGTCGCCCTTGTCCATGCGCTTGACGGTGCCGACGAAGATCTTGTCGCCGCGCGACATGAAGTCGTTGAGCAGCATCTCGCGCTCGGCGTCGCGGATTTTCTGCAGGATGACCTGCTTGGCCGCCATCGCGCCGATGCGGCCGATGGGCAGGGACTCGATAGCCTCCTCGATGTACTCGTCGACCTCGATGTCGGGGATCTGCTCCTTGGCCTCGAACAGCAGGATCTCCTGCTCGGGCAGCTGCAGGCCCGCCTCGTCGGGCACCACGTGCCAGCGGCGGAAGGTCTCGTAGTTGCCGGTGTCGCGATCGACCGCCACGCGGATGTCCACCTCACCCTCGTAGAGCTTCTTGGTGGCCTGCGCCAAGGCAGCCTCCACGGCTCCAAAAACCACGTCGCGCTCGACGTTCTTCTCGCGCGAGATGGCCTCCACCAGCATCAACAATTCGCGATTCATGCCACAACTCTCCTTATCCAATGTCGTCCTGGGCCCGGGCGGCCTGCCGCCCTCTCGGCCCGCCACCCTTACCGCCGGCGTCGCCGTCAGGCCTGGGGTGGCGCATCCTTGGGCCTGCGCCCCTTGAAATCCACCACTGGCGCGAGGCGTGCCTCGCGCAGCTCATCGAGCGTGAAACCCAGCGCCTGCAGCGGTGCCGGCGCCTTCTTCTTGCTCACACGCTGGCCCGGCTTGACCGCAGGTTCGTCGCTCCAGACGATCTGCCAGCCCGCCCCATCGGCCTGCGGGGTGCGCTCGAGCGTGCCGCGAAATTTCTTGCGGTTGGCGCTGACCTGGCCAGCCGCGGCCGCGCCCATGGGCGCCTTGAGCGTGATGTCGACCAGCGAGCCGACGAAGCGCTCGAAATCCTTCTCGTGGCGCAGCGGGCGGTCGATACCGGGCGAGGAAACCTCCAGCCGGCGGTAGTCGGCCCCGTCGACCTCAAGCGCGAATTGGAGTTGGCGGGTGACCTTCTCGCAGTCCTCCACCGTCACGAAGCGCTCGCCGGACGCATCCGGATCCCAGGGCAAATCGATCGTGATGCGCAGCAAGCCACCGGCGGAGCGTTCGATCTCCACCAGGTCGTAGCCCAGTCCGGACACGGTTTCTTCAACGATTTGCTGTAGCGCCACGCAGTTTCTGTCTCAGTCTTGAAAATAGATGTGAGCCGATCGACCAAAAAAAACGGGCGGTGATTACCCGCCCGTTTGGTCGTGAAGCTAGCATTGTAATGCAAAACTCGGCAAAAGCAGCTTGATTCCTAAGGATGTTGCCCTCTGCCGGGCCCGCTTTCAGCCGGCGGCGGCCACCAGCATGCGGGTGTAGGCGTGGCGTGGCGCGGCCAGCACGGCCTCGGCCGGGCCGGATTCGACGACCGTCCCCTCCTGCATCACCAGCACCTGGTGCGCCATGGCCCGCACCACGTCCACATCGTGCGTGATCAGCAGGTAGCTCAGCCCCCGCTCACGCTGCAGGCGCTGCAGCAGGGCCAGCACCTGCTTCTGTATGGTCACGTCCAGGGCGCTGGTGGGCTCGTCCAGCACCAGCAGCCGCGGCCCCACCACCAGGGCGCGGGCCAGGGCGATGCGCTGGCGCTGGCCCCCGGAAAACTCGTGCGGGTAGCGCGCCAGCAGGCCCGGGAATTGCGCCGCCCCCAGCCCCACGTCGGCCAGCGCCTCCAGCACGCGCTGGCGGCGCTCGGCCGGGCCGAGCCGAGGCGCATGGATCTCGAGCCCCTCGCCCACGATCTCCTCCAGGGTCATGCGTGGCGAGAGCGAGGAAAACGGGTCCTGGAACACCACCTGCATCACGCGGCGCAGCGCCTGGTCTGACGCGTCCCCCTGCGCCCAGCGCTGGCCGGCGATCTCCAGCTCGCCGTCGCTGGCCTGCAGGCCCAGCGCCGCCAGGGCCAGCGTGGACTTGCCGGAGCCGGATTCGCCGATCACGCCCAGAGTCTGGCCCGGCGCCAGGCTGAACTCGGCGTCGCGCAGGGCGACGAAGCCGCCGCGGCGGAACCAGCCCCGAAAGCCCGGCAGCGGCACCGGGTAGGTCACGCCCAGGCCGCGCGCCCGCAGCACCGGCGCTGCGCCCGGCGTGGGGGGCGCCGCTGCCAGGTCGCGGGCGGGCCGGCTGTCGATCAGGCGCCGCGTGTAGTCGTGCTGGGGCGCCGCGAACACCTGGGCCACCGGGCCCTGCTCGACGATGCGGCCGTCCTGCATGACCGCCACACGGTCGGCGAAGCGCCGCACCAGGTTCAGGTCGTGCGTGATCATCAGCACCGCCATGCCGTTCTTGCGCTGCAGCTCGGACAGCAGGTCCAGGATCTGGCCGCGCAGCGTGACGTCCAGTGCCGTGGTCGGCTCGTCGGCCAGCAGCAGCCGTGGCCGGCAGGCCAGCGCCATGGCGATCATGGCGCGCTGGCGCTGGCCGCCCGAGAGCTGGTGGGCGAAGGCCTGGGCCCGCCGCTCGGGTTCGGCGATGCCGGTCTCCGCGATCAGCGCCACGGCCTGCCGCACCGCTTCGGTGCGGCCCAGCCCCTGCTTGAGCTCGAGCACCTCGGCGATCTGGTCGCCGATGCTGAACAGCGGGTTGAGCGCCGTCATGGGCTCCTGGAAGATCATCGCGATTTCGGCGCCCCGGATGCCGCGCAAGGCCTGCTCGGGCAGGGCCAGCAGGTCCCGTCCGTCGAAACGGGCCTGGCCGCCGACGCGCGCGTTCAGCGCCAGGCGCAGCAGGCTCAGGGCGGTGACGGTCTTGCCCGAGCCCGACTCGCCGACCAGGGCCAGCTTCTCGCCGGGCCGGATGTCGAAGCTGACGCTGCGCACCACCTCCTTCCCGTCGAAGGCCACCGACAGGTCCCGCACCTCGAGCAGCGTCGCCTGGTCGCTCATTGCGGCGCCTTTCGCGGGTCCAGCGCGTCGCGCAGCGCGTCGCCCATGAAGGTCAGCAGCAGCAGCGTGAGCACCAGCACACCGAAGGTGGACAGCGATATCCACCAGGCGTCGATGTTGTTCTTGCCCTGTGCCAGCAGCTCGCCCAGCGATGGCGTGCCGGGCGGCACGCCCAGGCCCAAGAAGTCCAGCGAGGTCAGCGCCAGGATGGCCGCGCTCATGCGAAACGGCAGGAAGGTCACCACCGGCGTGAGGCTGTTGGGCAGCACATGGCGCCAGATGATCTGGCCGTTGCTCAGGCCCAGGGCGCGCGCCGCGCGCACGTAGTCGAGCTGGCGGTTGCGCAGGAACTCGGCGCGCACATAGTCGGACAGGCCCATCCAGCCGAACAGGCTCAGCAGTACCAGCAGCAGGCCCACGCTGGGTTCGAACACGGCGGCGAAGATGATCAGCAGGTAGAGCTCGGGCATGGAGCCCCATATCTCGATGAAGCGCTGGAAAGCCAGGTCGGTCCTGCCGCCGTAAAACCCCTGGACCGCGCCCGTGAGCACGCCCAGCAGCACGCCGATCACCGTGAGCGCGAGTGCGAACAGCACCGAGATGCGAAAACCGTAGAGCAGGCGCGCCGCCACGTCGCGCCCGCGGTCGTCGGTGCCCAGCCAGTTGTCGGCCGAGGGCGGCGCCGGGTTCGGCTCGCGGGCGAAGTAGTTGATGGTGCTGTGGTGGTAGGGGTTGGGCGGGTACAGCGCGAAGTTGCCGGGCTTGGCGAACTGCTGCTGGATGAAGGGGTCCAGGAAATCCGTGGGGGTCTCGAAGTCCCCGCCGAAGCTGGTCTCGGGCAGGCTCTGCACGATGGGGGCATACCAGCGCCCTTCGTAGCGCGCCAGCAGCGGCTTGTCGTTGGAGATCAGCTCGGCGCCCAGGCTCAGCAGGAACAGGGCGCCGAACAGCACCAGGCTCCAAAAGCCCATGCGGTTGCGCTTGAAGCGCAGCCAGGCGCGTTGGCTGGGAGACAGGGACACAACGGTGCTCATGCAGGCAGACTTCCAAACATCGACCCCGCGGGCTCGGGGAGGCCCGGTGGCCTGTGCCGCTCGTGTCCCCCGGGCTGGCTGCGCCAGCCCTCCTCCTTGACCTCGCTCTGCAGGCCACCGGGCCTCCCCGAGCGGACGAAACGCTGGCGCACCACCGTCGGCGCGCCTGCGAGTCGGTTGCCCGAGGATGCGGGGTGAAGGCGAAGCGAAGTAAGAGCCTGGTCACGGTCTGTATGGGGTCGCGTTGGGACGCAATCGGGATGAGTTGACCGCCAAGACCTGCCGCATGGGCTGATGCCCATGCAAGGGGATTGGTGGGCAAATCGCCCGCTCGCACAGCCGGTCGGCTGTGCGCCGGGCGCTTCGGCCCCAAGGGAGGGCGCAAACGCGACCGCGTTTGCGGCGTCCCAACCCGAAGGGCAGGTGTCTTTTCGGGCGGTCTGCGGCGTTGCGATGCTTGCCAATAGCTCGGCTATTGGCAGCGCATCGCGCCTTGCATCCCATATCGAAAAGGCACCTGCGCGGCCCCATACAGACCGTGAACAGGCTCTATGGGCGCAGCCCTGGTCGGGGGACATGAGCGCAGCCTTCACCCCGCGTCCTCGGGCGCGAGGTACCGGCCGAAAAAACAAGCGCTCAGTCGAATTTGACACGTGGATCCACCCAGACATAGCAGAGGTCCGAGATCAGCTTGGTCACCAGGCCGATCAGCGTGAACAGGTACAGCGTGCCCAGCACCACGGGGTAGTCGCGCCGGATCACCGACTCATAGCTCAGCAGGCCCAGGCCGTCGAGCGAGAACAGGGTCTCTATCAGCAGCGAGCCCGTGAAGAAGGCGCCGATGAAGGCGGCCGGAAAGCCGGTCACCAGGGGAATCAGCGCGTTGCGCATCACATGCTTCCAGAGCACGCGGCGCTCGCTCAGGCCCTTGGCGCGCGCCGTCAGCACGTACTGCTTGCGGATCTCCTCCAGGAAGGCGTTCTTGGTCAGCATGGTGGTGACGGCGAAGGCACCCAGCACGCTGGCCGTGACCGGCAGCGTGATGTGCCAGAGGTAATCCACGACCTTGGCGCCCCAGCCCAGGCTGTCCCAATGGCTGGAGGTCAGGCCGCGCAGCGGGAACCATTGCAACTGCCCGCCGAAGATCACCAGCAGGGCCACGCCGAGCACGAAGCCCGGAATCGCATAGCCGACCAGCACCACCAGGCTGCTCAGCGTGTCGAAGCGGCTGCCCGCGCGCACCGCCTTGGCGATGCCCAGCGGCACCGAGATCAGGTAGCTGAGGAAGAAGGTCCACAGCCCCAGGCTGATCGAGACCGGCATTTTTTCCTTGACCAGGGTCCAGACGTCCTTGGGGTAGAAGAAGCTCTTGCCCAGGTCGAAGCGCGCGAACTGCCCCAGCATTTGCCAGAAGCGCTCGTGGGCCGGCTTGTCGAAGCCGTACAGGGCCCGGATCTCGGCAATGCGCGCCGCGTCCACGCCCTGGCGGCCGCGGTAGCCGGCGCCGCCCGCGGCCGCGCCCTCGCCGCCCGTGTCGCGCCCTTGCAGTTGGGCCACCATCTGCTCGACCGGCCCGCCCGGCACGAACTGGATCACCACGAAGGTCATGAGCAGCACGCCCAGCAGCGTGGGCACCATCAGCAGCAGGCGGCGCGCGATGTAGGCGAGCATGGTCAGCCTCCGCCGAGCCGCCTCAAGGAGGCTGAGGCCCCCTCGGGGCCGGGCCGAAGCGTCATGCCTCGGAACGTGCATAGCGCAGGCCCGGCATGGGCTCGCTGCACTGTACAGCTTCGCGCACGGACGTTGCGCGAGCCCAGCGAATACACGAAGTGACGAGCGTGGGGGCTCTTCATTTCATTCCTTTGCGGTTGGCCTCGCTGGCCCACCAGGTGCTGGTGATCCAGACCTCGGGCTGGTAGTAGCGCGGCGTCACGTCGGGCCGCTCGAAGCGGCCGGCGCGCCAGGCCACGCGGTGCACGCCGCCATACCAGTGCGGCACCACGTAATGGCCGAAGCGCAGCACACGGTCGAGCGCGCGCACGCCGGCCACGAGCTCGGGCCGGGTGCGCGCGGAGATGATGCCGTCGAGCAGCGCGTCCACCGCCGGGTCCTTGACGCCCATGATGTTGGCCGAGCCCTCGGTGTCGGCCGCGCGCGAGCCGAAGCGCTCGAGCAGCTCGGTGCCCGGCGCCTCGCTGCCCACGGTGCGGTTGCTGACCACCTCGAAGTCGAACACGTCCATGCGCTTTTGCAGGATGGCGAAGTCGATCACCTTGTAGTTCACGGCGATGCCGAGCTTCTCGAGGTTTTTTGCGAAGGGCGTGACCACCCGGCCCATGGAGCCGGAGTTGTCGAGAAACTCGATCGTGAAGGGCTCGCCACGCGCGTTGCGCAGCGCGCCGTCGCGATAGGTCCAGCCGGCCTCGGCCAGCAACTGGCGCGCGCGGCGCAGGTGGTCGCGCAGGGTCTGGCCAGAGTCCGGTTCCAGGCGGGTCACCGGCGGCAGCGGTACCGGCTGGGTGAACAAGGCCGCCGGCAGCTGGCTGCGCAGCGGCTCCAGCAGCGCGAGTTCGTCGGCCCCCGGCAGGCCCTTGGCCTCGAAGTCGCTGGCGACGAAATAGCCGCGCACCCGGGTGTAGGCGTTGTAGAACAGCTGGCGGTTGAGCCACTCGAAGTCCATCGCCAAGCCAATCGCCTCGCGCACCCGCCGGTCCTTGAACTTGTCGCGCCGCAGGTTGAACTGGAAGCCCTGGAAGTCGCCCGCGTTGCCGTGCGCGAGTTCCTGCTTGATCAGCTCGCCGCGCTCGAAGGCTCGCCCGGTGTAGGCGCGCGCCCATTCGCGCGCGATGAAGGCCTGGATGTAGTCGAACTCGCCGGCCTTGAAGGCCTCGAGCTGGGCCGTGTTGTCCTTGTAGATCTTGTAGGTGATGCGGTCGAAGTTGTAGAGGCCGCGCCGCACGTTGAGGTCCCGCGCCCAGTAATCCGGGTCGCGCTGGTAGCTGATGTCCTTGCCGAAATTGACCTTGGCTATGCGGTAGGGGCCGCTGCCTATCGGCAGGTCCGTGACGATCTGGTCCAGCGGCTTGGGCTTGCCGTTTTCCATGCCCCAATGGCGGCTGAACACCGGCAGACCGCCGACGATCAACGGCAGCTCGGCGTTGACGCGCTTGAAATCGAAGCGCACCGTGCGCGCATCCAGCACGGTGGCGCCCTTGACCTCACCGAAAATGGTGCGGAACTGCGGCGCCGCCTCCTTGCTCGTGAGCCGGTCGAAGCTGTGCTTGACGTCGGCCGCCAGCACCGGCTCGCCGTTGTGAAAGCGCGCAGCCGGGTGCAGGCGAAACACCACCGACAGCCGGTCGGGCGCCACGGCCACGTCCTCGGCGAGCAGGCCGTAGGCCGTGGTCGGCTCGTCGAAGGTGCCGGTCAGCAGGGTCTCGAACACCAGGCCCGCCAGGCCCGGCGGCGCGCTGCCCTTGAGCGTGAACGGGTTGTACTTGTCGAAGTTCGACAGCCGCGTGGGCGGCACCAGGGAGATCTCGCCGCCCTTGGGGGCGGCCGGGTTCACGTAGTCGAAATGCGCGAAGCCGGGCGGGTACTTGACGTCGCCGAACTGGGCATAGGCATGCGCGGCCAGGGCGGGCATGGACAGGCAGGGCAGGAGCAGCAAACAGCACAGCAAACCTCGCATGCGACAATTCTGCCCAGATTTTCCCCGGAGTCCGACTTCATGACCCAAAAAACAGGCTTCCTCGCCGGCAAGAAACTGCTGATCACCGGCGTGCTGTCCAATCGTTCCATCGCCTACGGCATCGCGCGCGCCTGCCACAACCAGGGTGCCGAACTCGCCTTCAGCTACGTGGGCGAGCGCTTCAAGGACCGCATCACCGAGTTCGCCGCCGATTTCGGCTCTCAGCTCGTGTTCGACTGCGACGTGGGCAGCGACGAGCAGATCGCCAAGCTGTTCACCGACCTGTCCCAGGTCTGGCCCAAATTCGACGGCTTCGTGCACAGCATAGGCTTCGCGCCGCGCGAGGCCATCGCCGGCGACTTCCTCGAGGGTCTGTCGCGCGAGGCCTTCCGCATCGCCCATGACATCAGCGCCTACAGCTTCCCCGCCATGGCCAAGGCGGCCCTGCCCTACCTCAACGACAAGTCGGCCCTGCTGACGCTGACCTACCTGGGCGCGCTGCGCACCGTGCCCAACTACAACACCATGGGCCTGGCCAAGGCCAGCCTGGAAGCCAGCGTGCGCTACCTGGCCGAGGCGCTGGGCCCCAAGGGCATGCGCGTCAACGGCATTAGCGCGGGCCCGATCAAGACCCTGGCGGCCAGCGGCATCAAGGACTTCGGCAAGCTGCTGAACATGGTGGCCGACGCGGCGCCGATCCGCCGCAACGTGACCATCGAGGACGTGGGCAACGTCGCCGCCTTCCTGCTGTCGGACCTTGCGGCCGGCGTCTCGGCCGAGATCACCTATGTGGACGGCGGCTTCAGCCAGACCGCGGGCATCAGCCGCGACAGCGAGTCCATCGCCTGACCGCCAAGAAAAAAGGCCGGCAGCAGCGCTGTCGGCCCCGGTAGCGGCGCAGAGCGGCGGCAAGCCGCCGCGCCTCTTCAGTCGGTGGTCGCCTCTTCAGGCTCGGACTTGGCCCGGCCGTCCTTCTTGGGCAGCGGCTGGATGTCGAGAACGACCTCGTCCTTCTCGTCCAGGTCCACCGTCAGGCGCCCGCCCTCGGTCAAGCGACCGAACAGCAGCTCGTCGGCCAGCGCCCGGCGGATCGTGTCCTGGATCAGGCGCTGCATGGGGCGCGCACCCATCAGCGGATCGAAGCCCTTCTTCGCCAGGTGCTTGCGCAGCTTGTCGGTGAAGGTGACCTCCACCTTCTTCTCGGCCAGCTGGGTCTCTAGCTGCAGCAGGAACTTGTCGACCACGCGCAGGATGATCTGCTCGTCCAGGGCCTTGAAGCTCACGATCGCGTCCAGGCGGTTGCGGAACTCGGGCGTGAACAGGCGCTTGATGTCACCCATCTCGTCGCCGGCCTGGCGCGGGTTGGTGAAGCCTATCGTGGCCTTGTTCATGGTCTCGGCGCCCGCGTTCGTCGTCATGATCACGATGACGTTGCGGAAGTCGGCCTTGCGCCCGTTGTTGTCGGTCAGCGTGCCATGGTCCATGACCTGCAGCAGCACGTTGAAGATGTCCGGGTGCGCCTTTTCGATTTCGTCGAGCAGCAGCACGGCGTGCGGCTTCTTGGTGACGGCCTCGGTCAGCAGGCCGCCCTGGTCGAAGCCCACGTAGCCGGGGGGTGCGCCGATCAGGCGGCTCACGGCGTGGCGCTCCATGTACTCCGACATGTCGAAGCGGATCAGCTCGATGCCCATGATGAAGGCCAGCTGCTTGGCGGCCTCGGTCTTGCCGACGCCGGTGGGGCCGCTGAACAGGAAGGAGCCGATCGGCTTGTCACCCTTGCCCAGGCCCGAGCGCGCCATCTTGACCGCCGAGGCCAGCACCTCGAGCGCCTTGTCCTGGCCGAACACCACGCTCTTGAGGTCGCGCTCCAGGGTCTGCAGCTTGCCGCGGTCGTCGTTCGAGACGTTGGCCGGCGGGATGCGCGCGATCTTGGCCACGATGTCCTCGACCTCGGCCTTGCCTATGGTCTTCTTGCGCTTGGACGGGGTGAGGATGCGCTGGGCCGCGCCGGCCTCGTCGATCACGTCGATGGCCTTGTCGGGCAGGTGGCGGTCGTTGATGTACTTGGCGCTGAGCTCGGCCGCGGCCTGCAGCGCGGCAGCGGCGTACTTGACGTTGTGGTGCTCCTCGAAGCGCGACTTCAGCCCCTTGAGGATCTCCACGGTCTCGGCCACGCTGGGCTCGACCACATCGACCTTCTGGAAGCGCCGCGACAGCGCCGCGTCCTTCTCGAAGATGCCGCGGTACTCGGTGAAGGTGGTCGCACCTATGCACTTGAGCTGGCCGCTGGAGAGGGCCGGCTTGAGCAGGTTGGACGCGTCCAGCGTGCCGCCCGAAGCCGCACCGGCGCCGATCAGGGTGTGGATCTCGTCGATGAAGAGGATGGCGTGCGGCCGGTCCTTGAGCGACTTGAGCACGCCCTTGAGGCGTTGCTCGAAATCGCCGCGGTACTTGGTGCCGGCCAGCAGCGCGCCCATGTCCAGCGAGTAGACGCTGGACTCGGCCAGGATCTCCGGCACGTCGCCCTGGGTGATGCGCCAGGCCAGTCCCTCGGCGATCGCGGTCTTGCCCACGCCGGCCTCGCCGACCAGCAGCGGGTTGTTCTTGCGCCGGCGGCACAGGATCTGGATCACGCGCTCGACCTCGTATTCGCGGCCGATCAGCGGGTCGATCCGGCCTTCCCGAGCCGCCTGGTTCAGGTTCTGCGTGAACTGCTCGAGCGGCGAGGCCTTCTCGTTCTTCTCGCCGCCGCCCTCCTCGCTCTCGCCGGAGGACGGTTCGCTCTTGGACGGCTCGGGCGGGTCGCTCTTCTTGATGCCGTGGGCGATGAAATTGACCACGTCAAGACGGGTCACGCCCTGCTGGTGCAGGTAGTAGACGGCGTGCGAGTCCTTCTCGCCGAAGATCGCGACCAGCACGTTGGCGCCGGTCACCTCCTTCTTGCCGTTGCCGGTGGACTGCACATGCATGATGGCGCGCTGGATCACGCGCTGGAAGCCCAGCGTGGGCTGGGTGTCCACGTCCTCGGTGCCGGCGACCTGGGGCGTGTTGTCCTTGATGAAGTTGGTCAGGGACTTGCGCAGGTCGTCGATGTTGGCCGAGCAGGCCCGCAGCACCTCGGCGGCGCTGGGGTTATCGAGCAAGGCGAGTAGCAGGTGCTCCACGGTGATGAACTCGTGGCGCTGCTGCCTGGCCTCCACGAAGGCCATGTGCAAGCTGACTTCCAATTCCTGGGCAATCATGTGATTTCCTTTTGCCTTGCTGAGAGATATCTGTACCCGTATGTCAGGGGTGTTCCGGCTTATTCAACAGGCTCGCTGACGCATTGCAGCGGATGCCCGGCGTGGCGGGCCGCCTCCATCACCTGATCGACCTTGGTCGCCGCCACGTCGCGCGAATAGACGCCGCAGACGCCTTTGCCGTCCAGGTGGATCTTGAGCATGATCTGCGTGGCGGTCTCCCGGTCCTTGTTGAAGAACTCCTGGATCACGACCACCACGAACTCCATGGGCGTGTAGTCGTCGTTGAGCATCACCACCTGGTACATCTGGGGCGGCTTGACCTTTTTGGGTACGCGCTCCAGCACCACCGAACCGCTGTCGTCCTCCGCCGGACGCGCGGGCTGGACCGGTTTGGCGGGTTTGGGAGGGGTATTCGTGGCCATCAAATTCATTCTATCGAGCCTGCCTGTCCACCCTATTTTCAGGGTGAATCAGCCATGCTTTCACTATATTCCAAGCTAGGGCCTGTTAACGCCATTTCCAGGGGCGCGAACGGGCTGAATCGGGTGTCAATCTAGGCGCATGGCGCAGCCCGCACTGACGTGCGGGCAAGACGGGCAACGACGAGTGGCGCCCGATTCAGCCCGTTCCCTTCGGGTTGCGGCCAAAAAGGCCATGCGCCGCGTTGCGAAACCTCGCCGGGGTCCGACGCCTTGCGCATGGCCTTTTTGATCCGCAACGCGCTCCCTGGAAATGGCGCTAACAGGCCCTACGCGGTCGTGTTGACAATCCGCCGCCCCTTCCCGCAAACTTGCCCCGACATGGAGCAACGGAGGGCCAGCATGGCAACCGGTACAGTCAAATGGTTCAATGACGCCAAGGGCTTCGGCTTCATCGCCCCGGACGGCGGCGGCCCGGACGCATTTGCCCACTTCTCGGCCATCTCCATGGACGGCTTCAAGACGCTCAAGGAAGGCGCTCGCGTGAGCTTCGAGCCCAGCCAGGGTCCCAAGGGCCTGCTGGCGCTCAACATCCAGGCCGAAGCCGGCACCGAGTCGGGCCCGGCCTTGGCGGCCGACGCACCGCCGGCCGGCGGCTGAACGGCCTGCCCGCCCCCTCCCGAAACGAAAAGCCCGGCTCTGGCCGGGCTTTCCTGCTTGGCGCCGCGCGGCGCTTACATCTGGTCGATCATGACCTGGCCAAAGCCCGAGCAGCTGACCTGGGTCGCGCCGTCCATCAGGCGGGCGAAGTCGTAGGTCACCTTCTTGCTCAGGATGGCCTTCTCCATCGAGCTGATGATCAGGTCGGCCGCTTCCTTCCAGCCCATGTGGCGCAGCATCATCTCGGCCGAGAGGATCTCGGAGCCGGGGTTGACATAGTCCTTGCCGGCGTACTTGGGCGCCGTGCCGTGGGTGGCCTCGAAGCAGGCCACGGAGTCGGACATGTTGGCGCCCGGGGCGATGCCGATGCCGCCGACCTGGGCCGCCAGGGCGTCGGAGATGTAGTCGCCGTTGAGGTTCAGCGTGGCCACCACCGAGTACTCGGCCGGACGCGTCAGGATCTGCTGCAGAAAGGCGTCGGCGATCACGTCTTTGATGACGATGTCCTTGCCGGACTTCGGGTTTTTGAACTTGCACCAGGGGCCGCCGTCGATCAGCTGGGCGCCGAACTCGCGCTGGGCCAGGGCATAGCCCCAGTCACGGAAGCCCCCCTCGGTGAACTTCATGATGTTGCCCTTGTGCACCAGGGTGACGCTGGGCTTGTCGTTCTCGATCGCGTACTGGATGGCCTTGCGCACCAAGCGCTCGGTGCCCTCGATGGAGACCGGCTTGATGCCTATGCCCGAGGTCTCGGGGAAGCGGATCTTGGTCACGCCCATCTCTTCCTGCAGGAACTTGATGAGCTTCTTGGCCTTGTCGCTCTGGGCCGAGTACTCGATGCCGGCGTAGATGTCTTCCGAGTTCTCGCGGAAGATCACCATGTTGGTCTTCTCGGGCTCCCTGACCGGGGAAGGCACGCCCTTGAAGTACTGCACCGGACGCAGGCAGACGTACAGGTCCAGCTCCTGGCGCAGCGCCACGTTCAGCGAACGGATGCCGCCCCCCACCGGCGTGGTCAGCGGCCCCTTGATCGAGACCACGTAGTCCCGCAGGACCTGCAGGGTCTCCTCCGGCAGCCAGACGTCGGGGCCATAGACCTGGGTCGACTTCTCGCCGGCGTAGACCTCCATCCAGTGGATCTTGCGGCGGCCAGCGTAGGCCTTGGCCACGGCCGCGTCCACCACCTTGAGCATCACCGGCGTGATGTCGAACCCCGTGCCGTCGCCTTCGATGTAGGGGATGATGGGTTCGTCCGGCACATTCAGCGACATGTCGGCGTTGACGGTGATCTTCTGGCCTTGGGCAGGCACCTGAATATGCTGGTACATGGAAAAACGTCTCCGGGATATGGGAAAGCCGGCCCCCGGGCGTGCAGCTCGGTGAAACCTCTTTTTTGATTCTAGCGGCAAAGCCCGCGGGCCACGCCTGTCAACCGCCGCCTCCCGGGGCCCGTTACGGAGGAGCCTTCCTATCCCTGGAAGGAACGCAAGCCAACCTATCGAGGACTTTTGAAATGAACAAGCTCATCGCTGCCTTGATCGCCGCTCTGTTCGCCGCGGGCGCCTTCGCTCAGGCGGCACCGGCGACGCCGGCCAAGCCCGCCACCCCGGCAACGCCTGCGACGGCAGCGACGCCTGCCGCTCCGGCCACGGCCGCCACCCCGGCCACCCCGGCGACGGCCGCCGCTCCCGCCAAGGCCGACGACAAAGCCGCCATGAAGGACGACAAGAAGGCCGCCCCGACCAAGTCCAAGGCCAAGAAGAGCACCAAGAAGGCCAAGGCCACGAAGACCGAAGCAAAGAAATCCTGAGCCCCAGGCCTTTCGGTCAAAATGCCCGCCGTCGCGGGCATTTTTTCTTTGCGGTGCGCCCGGCAGGGCGCACCCACTCGGAGGTGAAAGTCCTCTACTCGCCCGGCAAGGGGAAGAGTTAGCCGAAGGCAAGGGTTTCGCGGGCGACTGCGAGTCTGAAGGAAG
>SCMQ01000012.1 GCA_005503335.1 Comamonadaceae bacterium 2FH | reverse complement strand
GCAGGCTGGGCGGGTTGGCGGCCGCGGTGGGGTTCATGCGGGGTCCAGAGTTTACGGGGAGAGGGCCCCGGCCGGCATTGTAGAATCCCCGGGTTCTGCGCCAACTCAAACCAAATCCCCCGTCATGAAGTCGTTTGTCTCTTTCCTGATGACCGCCCTGGTGGCCGCCTCCGCCTTCGCTGCCTCGGACGCCGCCCCCAAGGCCGCCAAGCCCGACCTCGCCAAGGGGGAGGCCAGCTTCACGGCCGTGTGCGCGGCCTGCCACGGCGCCGACGGCAACTCCGGCACGCCGGTCAACCCCAAGCTGGCCCAGCAGCATCCGGAATACCTGGTCAAGCAGCTGCAGGAATTCAAGTCGGGCAAGCGCGCCAACCCGGTGATGAGCGGCTTCGCGGCCCAGCTCAGCGAAGACGACATGAAGAACATCTCCTGGTGGGTGGCTTCCAAGAAGGCCAAGCCGGGCTTCGCCAAGGACAAGGACAGCGTGGCCCTGGGCGAGCGCATCTACCGCGGCGGCATCGCGGATCGCCAGATCGCCGCCTGCGCCAGCTGCCACAGCCCGAACGGCGCCGGCCTGCCGGTGCAGTACCCGCGCCTGTCGGGCCAGCATGCCGACTACACCACGGCCCAGCTGATCGCGTTCCGCGAAGGCGCGCGCAAGAACAGCGCCCAGATGAGCGCCGTGGCCGCCAAGATGAACGACCGCGAGATCAAGGCGGTATCCGACTACATCGCCGGTCTGCGCTGAGCCGGGACCGGAACAACCTGGCGGGCTGGCGGGACATCCCGGGCGGCCCGGCGCTTAGGCCTGAAAATACGGGGCGGTGCCGCCTGGGCATGGAACCCCGTCCGGAATTCACACTCCATAGCAAGGCGGGTCTTGTCAGAAGACCCGCCTTTTTTCTTGCCGCCACCGACATTCACGCATGACCGTCTCCTCCCAGGGCCTTGAAGCCAGATCCGGATCGCGCGCCCTGCGCGCAGGCCTGGAACTGCTGTCGTCGATGCGCTTCGCGATCGCGCTGCTCACGGTCATCTGCATCGCCGCCGTGATCGGCACCGTGCTCAAGCAGCACGAGCCCTTCGTCAATTACGTGAACCAGTTCGGGCCTTTCTGGGCCCAGCTGTTCGGCGCGCTGAACCTCTACGCGGTCTACAGCGCCTGGTGGTTCCTGCTGATCCTGGCCTTCCTGGTCGTCAGCACCTCGCTGTGCATCGCGCGCAACACGCCCAAGATCCTGGTCGACCTCAAGGCCTACAAGGAAAACATCCGCGAGCAGAGCCTGCTGGCCTTTCACCACAAGGCGCAGGCGGCGCTGGCCGAGGTACCCGAGGCGGCGGCGCGGCGCATCGGCGGCCAGCTCGGCGGCGCCGGCTGGAAGGTCCGGCTGCAGCCGCGCGAGACCCCGGCCGGTCCGGGCTGGATGGTCGCGGCCAAGGCCGGTGCGGCCAACAAGCTCGGCTACCTCGCGGCGCACAGCGCCATCGTGCTGGTCTGCCTGGGCGGCCTGCTCGACGGCGACCTGATCGTGCGCGCCCAGATGTGGCTGGGCGGCAAGACCCCCTACGCCGGCGGCGGGCTGATCGCCGAGGTCAAGCCCGAGCACCGCCTGTCCGAGCGCAACCCCACCTTTCGCGGCAACCTGATGGTGGCCGAGGGCACGCAGTCCAGCATCGCCATCCTCAGCCAGTCGGACGGCATCCTGCTGCAGGAGCTGCCTTTCGCGATCGAGCTCAAGAAGTTCATCGTCGAGTACTACGAGACCGGCATGCCCAAGCTGTTCGCCAGCGACGTGGTGATCCACGACAAGGCCACCGGTGAGAAGCGCGAGGCCCGCGTCGAGGTCAACCACCCGGCCAGCTTCAAGGGCATAGAGATCTACCAGTCCAGCTTCGACGACGGCGGCTCGCGCGTGAAGCTGCAGGCCCTGCCGATGCGCGCGGCGACCCGGCCGTTCGAGGTCGAGGGCGTGATCGGCGGCTCGACCGAACTGAGCAACGACAACGAGAAGCTCACGCTCGAGTACACGGCCCTGCGCGTGATCAACGTCGAGAACTTCGCCGGCCTCGGCGGCGCGGTGGACGTGCGCAAGGTCGACCTGCGCAGCGCGCTCGACGAGCGCCTGGGCGCCGGCCACAAGACCGTGACCAAGAAGGCGCTGCGCAACATCGGCCCCAGCGTCAGCTACAAGCTGCGCGACGCGGCGGGCCAGGCGCGCGAGTTCAACAACTACATGCTGCCGGTGGACATGGGCGACGGCGTGCCGGTGTTCCTGCTCGGCGTGCGCGAGACGCCGGCCGAGCCCTTCCGCTACCTGCGCGTGCCGGCCGACGACCAGGGCGAGATGCAGGGCTTCCTGCGCCTGCGCGCGGCACTCGACGACGCGGCGCTGCGCGAGCGCGCGGTGCAGCGCTACGTGGCCAAGGCGGTGGACCCGGCGCGGCCCGAACTGGCCGAGCAGCTCAAGGTCTCGGCCACGCGCGCCCTGGCCCTGTTCGCCGGCGTGGAGGCCGTCCCGGGCCGCAAGGGCGCCGGCCTGCAGGCCGTGGCCGACTTCATGGAGGCCAACGTGCCCGAGGCCGAGCGCGGCCGTGCCGGCGAGGTGCTGATCCGCATCCTGAGCGGCGTGCTGTTCGAGCTCGACGGCCTGGCGCGCGAGCGGGCGGGGCTCAAGCCCCTGGTGCCGGGCGACAAGACCCAGGGCTACATGACCCAGGCCGTGCTGGCGCTCAGCGACGCCCAGCTCTACCCGGCCCCCATGGCCCTGCAGCTCAAGGATTTCACCCAGGTGCAGGCCAGCGTGTTCCAGGTGGCGCGCGCGCCGGGCAAGACGGTGGTCTACCTGGGCTGCCTGTTGCTGATCCTGGGCGTGTTCGCCATGCTCTACGTGCGCGAGCGCCGGCTCTGGGTCTGGCTGGCGCCTGCGGAGGGCGGCGCAGGGGCCCAGGCCCGCATGGCGCTGTCGAGCAACCGCCGCACGCTGGACGGCGACCGCGAGTTCGCACGGCTCAAGGACCAATTGATTGGCGCAAAGGAGTGAGCGCATGAGCACGACAATCCCCTCCCTGGATCTGCAGCCGGGCTATTTCTCGCGGCGCAACTGGGCCGACTGGGCCTTCGCCGCCCTGGTGCTGGCCGGCGCGCTGTTCGCCTTCTCGCGCTACAGCGCCGCGATGGACGGCTATGAAAAAGCCATCCTGGTCGCGGCCGTTCCCAGCCTGGTCTGGCTGGGCTGGTTCTGGCGCCCCTTGCGCAACCTGATGCTGGTGGTGGCGGCCTTCTCCTTGCTGGCCATAGGCTCCTACCGCGGCGACCTGGCGCGCGCCGACAGCGTGTTCTGGCTCAAGTACTTCCTGTCCAGCCAGTCGGCCATCCTGTGGATGAGCATGCTGTTCTTCATGAGCACGGTGTTCTACTGGCTGGGCATGTTCGCGCGCGGCCAGGCCGACGCGCTCGAGGGCCTGGGCTCCAGGATCGCCTGGGCCGCGGTGACCATGGCGCTGATCGGCAGCATGGTGCGCTGGTACGAGAGCCACCAGATCGGCCCGGACATCGGCCATATCCCGGTCAGCAACCTCTACGAGGTGTTCGTGCTGTTCTGCTGGCTGACCGCGGCCTTCTACCTCTACTACGAGGCGCAGTACCGCACGCGCGCGCTCGGCGCCTTCGTGATGCTGGTGGTCAGCGCGGCCGTGGGCTTCCTGCTCTGGTACACGCTGGTGCGCGAGGCGCACGAGATCCAGCCCCTGGTGCCGGCGCTCAAGAGCTGGTGGATGAAGCTGCATGTGCCGGCCAACTTCATCGGCTACGGCACCTTCGCCCTGGCGGCCATGGTGGCCTTCGCCTACCTGATCAAGCAGCAGGCCAACGAAACCCGCTGGTACAAGCTGACGCCGATCTGGCTGCTGGGTGCGGCGCTGTGCTTCGTGCCCATCGCCTTTCGCCAGCGCGGCGTGGCCGAGGCGGGCGGCAGCTACTGGGTGGGCTATGCGGTGCTCTCGGCGCTGATCGCCGCGGGCATCCTGCTGGGGCGCCGGCGCATCGCCGCCCGCCTGCCTGCCCTCGAAATCCTCGACGATGTGATGTACAAGTCCATCGCCGTGGGCTTCGCCTTCTTCACCATTGCCACCGTGCTGGGCGCGCTCTGGGCCGCCGAGGCCTGGGGCGGCTACTGGAGCTGGGACCCGAAGGAAACCTGGGCCCTGATCGTCTGGCTCAATTACGCGGCCTGGCTGCACATGCGCCTCATGAAGGGCCTGCGCGGCGGCCTGGCGGCCTGGTGGGCGCTGGCCGGCCTGGCCGTGACCACCTTCGCCTTCATCGGCGTCAACATGTTCCTGAGCGGCCTGCACAGCTACGGCACGCTCTGATCTTCGGCAGGAACTTTGCCAGAATCGCGGCAGTCCCAATACCAGCAACCACCAGGACTGCACCATGATCATCCGGTCTGACCGCGACGGCTTCGTCCATCCCCAATCCAGCGAGATCACGCCGCATGGCGTCTACCAGGGCCGGCGCGAGCTGATGCGGCTCATGGCCGGCGGCCTGGCCGGCGCGGCGCTGGCGTCCTGGGCCGCGCGCGACGCGCTGGCGCAGGGCGTCGCGCGGCCGGGCAAGCTGGCGCCGCTGGCCGGGGCCAAGTCGGCCGTGGCCGGCGCGGTGACCATGGAAAAGCTGACCGACTACCAGGACGCGAGCAGCTACAACAACTACTACGAGTTCGGCACCGACAAGTCCGACCCGGCGCGCCAAGCCCAGCAGCTCAAGACCTCGCCCTGGACCGTGGCGGTCGAAGGCCTGGTGAAGAAGCCGGCGAGCTACGGCCTGGAAGACCTGCTCAAGCTGTCCGCGCAGGAGGAGCGCATCTACCGCCTGCGCTGCGTCGAGGGCTGGTCCATGGTGATCCCCTGGGTCGGCTACTCGCTGGCCGAGCTGATCCGCAAGGTGGAACCGCTGGGCAGCGCCAAGTACGTCGAGTTCGTCACCCTGGCCGACCCCAAGACCATGCCCGGCGTGGGCTCGCGCGTGCTCGAATGGCCCTATGTGGAGGGCCTGCGGCTGGACGAGGCCATGCACCCGCTGACCCTGCTGGCCTTCGGCATGTATGGCGAGGTGCTGCCCAAGCAGAACGGCGCGCCGCTGCGCCTGGTCGTGCCCTGGAAATACGGCTTCAAGAGCGCCAAGAGCCTGGTCAAGATACGCTTCACCGACCAGGAGCCGCGCACCGCCTGGAGCAAGGCCGCGCCCCAGGAGTACGGCTTCTACTCCAACGTCAACCCCGGCGTCGACCATCCGCGCTGGAGCCAGGCCAGCGAGCGGCGCATCGGCGAGGACGGCCTGTTCGCCAAGAAGCGCAAGACCCTGATGTTCAACGGCTACGAGGCCCAGGTCGGCCAGCTCTATGCGGGCATGGACCTCAAGAAGTTCTATTGAGGCGCGTCCCGCCAAGCGCGTCGGCGCGCTGCAGCACCGGGCGGCCAAGCCGCTAGTGTTGGCGCTGGCCCTGCTGCCTTTCGCCTGGCTGTTCTATGGGGCGCTGACCGATGGCCTGGGCGCCAACCCGGCCGAGCACCTGATCCGCGCCACCGGCGACTGGACGCTGCGCTTTCTCTGCCTGACCCTGGCCGTGACGCCGCTGCGCGTGATCACGGGCCAGGCGGCGCTGGCGCGTTTTCGGCGCATGCTGGGCCTGTTCACCTATTTCTACGTGCTGCTGCACCTGCTGAGCTACAGCTGGTTCGACATGGGCTTCGATGTGCCCGAGATCGCCAAGGACATCGCCAAGCGGCCCTTCATCCTGGTCGGCTTCTCGGCCTTCTTGCTGCTCACGCCGCTGGCCGCGACCTCGTTCAACCGCGCCATCAAGTGGCTGGGCGCCGCGCGCTGGCAGCGTCTGCACAAGCTGGTCTACGCGATCGCCGGCCTGGCCATCCTGCATTTCTTCTGGATGCGCGCGGGCAAGAACGACTTCAACGAGGTCGCCGTCTACGCCGCCATCCTGGGCCTGCTGCTGGGCTGGCGCGTCTGGCACGTCGTGCGCGGGCGCGCGCGCGGCTGAAAGGCGTTCAAATCAGGTGCTCGTGGCGGAAGGTGTCGGCGGCGCTTTCGCGGCTGCGGATCAGGTGGGCCTGGCTGCCGTCGACCAGCACCTCGGCCGCGCGGCCGCGCGTGTTGTAGTTGCTGGCCATGCTCATGCAATAGGCGCCCGCCGACAGCACGGCCAGGCGCTGGCCCGGCGCGACGCTGAGCGCGCGCTCGCGGCCTATCCAGTCGCCGCTCTCGCAGATCGGGCCGACCACGTCGTAGGTGGTGGGCGTGCCGGCCTGCGGCGCCAGCGGCACGATCTGGTGAAAGGCCTCGTACATGGCCGGGCGCGGCAGGTCGTTCATGGCCGCGTCGACGATGCAGAAGTTCTTCTGCTCGCCGGGCTTGAGGTAGAGCACTTCGGTCAGGCAGACGCCGGCATTGCCGACCAGCGAGCGTCCCGGCTCGATCATGAGCTGGCGATCGCCGAAGCCGCGCGCGTCCAGGCGGGCCAGCAGCTGGGCCCACAGCGCATCGGCCGCGGGCGGCTGGTCGCCGTTGTAGGCTATGCCCAGGCCGCCGCCGAAGTCGATGTGGTGGATGGGAATGCCGTCCGCCTCTATGGCCTCGACCAGGTCCAGCACCCGGTCCATGGCGTCCAGGTAGGGCGTGGTCTCGGTGATCTGCGAGCCGATGTGGCAGTCGATGCCGACCACGCGCAACCCGGGCAGGGCGGCGGCGCGCCGGTAGGTTTCGAGCGTGCGCTCGTGCGCCACGCCGAACTTGTTGCCCTTGAGTCCGGTGGAGATGTAGGGGTGGGTCTTGGGGTCCACGTTCGGGTTGACGCGTATGCTGACCGGCGCCTTCTGGCCTGCGGCCTGGGCGACCTCGCTGAGCACCTCGAGCTCGGCCTCGCTCTCGACGTTGAAGCAGGCGATGCCGGCCGCCAGCGCCTCGCGCATCTCGGCGCGGGTCTTGCCCACGCCCGAAAAAATGACCTTGGCTGGGTCGCCACCGGCGGCCAGCACGCGCTGCAGCTCGCCGCCGGAGACGATGTCGAAGCCGCAGCCGGCCTGGGCGAAGACCTGCAGCACGGCCAGCGAGGAATTGGCCTTCATCGCGTAGCAGATCTGCGCCTTGCGGCCGGCAAAGCCGCGCTGGTAGGCGGCGAGCGCCGCCAGCATGGCGGCCTTGGAGTAGACGAACAGCGGCGTGCCGTGGCGCTCGGCCAGTTCGCTCAGGCAGCAGTCCTCGACAAAGAGCTGGTCGCCCCGGTAGGCGACATGGGGCTGGCCGGGCAGTGCGTTGGGGGTCATCGGGTGTTGGGCGTGGGGGCGGATGCAGCCGGCGCGGGAGCGGGTGCGAGGGCGCCGGGGATCAGGGTCTGGGGCAGGGTGGCGCGCTGGGCGGCGGCCGGCTCGGTGGGCAGGTACAGCGGTCCTTTCTGGCCGCAGCCGGACAGGACCACCGCGCCGGCGGCAAGGGCAAAGGCGCTGGCTAGAATTTGCGGACGCTTCAACATCCCGGAATTGTAATGACCGACCTCGAATTCATGGATCGCGCGGAACAGCTGCTGCGCGCGGTCGAGTCCACCTGCGACCGGATCAACGAACAGACCGACGCCGACATCGACAACCAGCGCGTGGGCGGCATGGTCACGCTCGTCTTCCCCAACGGCAGCCAGATCGTCGTCAACCTGCAAAAGCCGCTGCACGAGGTGTGGCTGGCGGCCCGCTCGGGCGGCTACCACTACAAGCAGGTCGACGGCCGCTGGACCGACACCAAGGGCCAGGGCGAGTTCTTCGAGCAGCTCTCGCGCGACGCCAGCGTCCAGGCCGGCGTGCCTTTGAGCTTCGCGCCCTAGTTCTTGAACAGGTCCAGGATGCGCCTGCGCTCGTCGGCGGGCGGCGTCGGTGCGGGCGCGGCAACGGCCGGGCTGCCATCCATGCCGCCCAGGCTGCTGATGCCCGAGCCGCGCGCGTATTCCTCGTAGAACCAGTCGCCGCCCACGTTCACCACGCCCTCGGGCAGCGGCGTCTCGGTCACGGGCACGCCGCGCAGCGCCGTTTCCATGAAGCCTATCCACACCGGCAGGCTGAGGCCGCCGCCGGTCTCGCGGTCACCGAGCTTGCGCGGCTGGTCGTAGCCCATCCAGACCACGGCGGTCAGGCTGGGCTGGTAGCCGGCGAACCAGGCGTCCATGGAGTCGTTGGTGGTGCCGGTCTTGCCGTACAGGTCGGGCCGCTTGAGCATGGCCTGGGCCCTGGCCGCGGTGCCCGAGCGCGTCACCTCCTGCAGCAGGCTGGACATCACGAAGGCGTTGCGTGCGTCGACCGCGCGCGCCTCCTCCTGCAGCTGGGGCTGCGGGGTCTCGACCAGCAGCTTGCCGCGCTGCTCGGTCACGCGCGCGATCAGGTAGGGGTTGACGCGGTAGCCGCCGTTGGCGAACACCGAGTAGGCGGTCGCCATCTGCATCGGCGTGACCGAGCCTGCGCCCAGGGCCATGGTCAGGTAGGCCGGGTGCTTGTCGGCCTCGAAGCCGAAGCGCGTGACCCAGTCCTGGGCGTTCTGCGCGCCCACGGCCTGCAGTATGCGGATCGAGATCATGTTCTTGGACTTGGCCAGGCCGCGGCGCAGCGTCATCGGGCCGTCGAAGCTGCCGTCGTAGTTCTTGGGCTCCCAGGGCTGGCCGCCGGTCACGCCGGCGTCGAAGAACAGCGGCGCGTCGTTGACCACGGTGGCCGGCGTGAAGCCTTTTTCCAGCGCCGCCGAGTAGATGAAGGGCTTGAAGCTGGAGCCCGGCTGGCGCCAGGCCTGGGTCACGTGGTTGAACTTGTTCTTCTCGAAGTCGAAGCCGCCGACCAGGGCGCGGATCGCGCCGTCGCGCGGGTCGATGGCGACGAAGGCACCCTCGACCTCGGGCAGCTGGGTGATCTCCCAGCCGCGCGGCGTCTTGACCACGCGGATCAGGGCGCCGCGCCGGATCTTGATCGCCGGCGCGGCCTTGTCCGACAGGCCCGACTGCACGGGACGCAGGCCTTCGCCGGTGATCTCTATGGCCTCGCTGTTGGGCCGCATCGCGATCACCTTGCGCGAACTGGCCTGCAGCACCACGGCCGACATCACGTCGCCGTTGTCGGGATGCTCGACCAGGGCGTCGTCGATCGCGTCCTCGGCTTCCTTGGGGTTGGCAGGCAGCTCGATGAACTTCTCGGGGCCGCGGTAGAACTGGCGGCGCTCGTAGTCCATGATGCCGCGCCGCAGTGATTGGTAGGCCGCCAGCTGCTGGTCGGACTTGAGCGTGGTGTAGACGTTGAGGCCGCGCGTGTAGGTCTCGTCGCCGTACTGGGCGTACATCAGCTGGCGCACGGTCTCGGCCACGTACTCGGCGTGCACGCGCGTGTTGTCCGGGCCCGAGCGCACGCGCAGCTCCTGGCTCTTGGCGGCCTGGGCCTGTTGCGGCGTGATGAAGCGGTTCTCCTCCATGCGCTCGATGATGTAGAGCTGGCGTGCACGCGCGCGCTTGGGGTTGGCGATAGGGTTGTAGGCCGAGGGCGCCTTGGGCAGGCCGGCCAGCATGGCGGCCTCGGCGATCGTGATGTCCTTGAGCGGCTTGCCGAAATAGGTCTCGGAGGCCGCGGCGAAGCCGTAGGCGCGGTTGCCCAGGAAGATCTGGTTCATGTAGATCTCGAGGATCTGGTCCTTGGTCAGCAGATGCTCGAGCTTGAAAGTCAGCAGGACTTCGTAGATCTTTCGCGTGTAGGTCTTCTCGGAGGAGAGGTAGACGTTGCGAGCCACCTGCATGGTGATGGTGGAGGCGCCCTGGCTCTTGAAGCGGCCCAGGTTGGCCAGCGCGGCGCGCGCCATGCCCAGGTAGTCGACGCCGCCATGCTGGTAGAAGCGCGCGTCCTCGATGGCCAGCACCGCGTCCTTCATGACCTGCGGGATCTCGGCGATCGGCGTCAGGCTGCGGCGCTCCTCGCCGAACTCGCCGATCAGCAGACCGTCGGCCGTGTAGACGCGCAACGGCAGCTTGGGCCGGTAGTCCGAGAGGTCGGAGACGTCAGGCAGGTTGGGGTAGGCCATGGCCAGCGCGACCGCGATCACCAGCAGCAGCGAGGTCAGTCCTGCCACCAGCAGGCCGCCTCCCCACAGCAGCAGCCGCGAAAGCCAGGTCTGCCAGGCTGGCCGCGATGCGGGCCTGGGGGCGCGTGGGGAGGGGGAGCCTTCGGGGTGCGAGTGAGGGGGCATATGGAATCGTGTAAAGCCGCGTCAGCATTATAAAAATTAGTCATGTCCGGGCGCTGCGAGGGGAGGTGACGACCCGTGACTTGTTGGGGGCTGTTGTCGCATTTGTCTCCAGTGGTGACGCGCGAGGGGCCCGGCAAGCGTCGGCTTTTGGCAACGCATGAGAGGGGGGAAAACCGGAAAATCCTTTGGCCGACAAGGGGCCTGCTGATAGGATTCAAGTGGATTCTTAAGTCATTCCGGCCGTGTAGCGGTTGGTTACATGGGGAGGCTAGCCTTGAACGCTCTGGGGTCGTTGTTGAATCGTCAGTCCGCGCCCTTGCTGGGGCTGGACATCAGCTCCTCCAGCATCAAGCTGGTGGAGCTGGGGCACGGCAAGGCCGGGCAGCTGGTGCTCGAGTGCTGCGCGCTCGAGCCGCTGGAGCCGGGATGGGTCACGGATGGCAATGTCGAGAATTTCGACGAAGTGGCGGAAGCGCTGCGCCGCGTAGTGAAGAAAAGCGGCACCCGCACGCGCAACGTGGCGATGGCGCTGGCGCCGTCGGCCGTCATCACCAAGAAGATCACGCTGCCCGCCGGCCTCAGCGAGGCCGAGCTCGAGGCCCAGGTCGAGTCCGAGGCCAACCAGTACATCCCGTTCTCGCTCGACGAGGTCAGCCTGGACTTCTGCGTCGCCGGGCCCAGCCCCGGCTCGGCCGGCGACGTCGAGGTGCTGATCGCGGCCTCGCGCAAGGAGAAGGTGCAGGACCGCCAGGGCCTGGCCGAAGCCGCCGGCCTGCTCCCGGTGATCCTCGACGTCGAGTCCTATGCCTCGCGCCTGGCCGCCACCCGCCTGATCGAAACCCTGCCCGACGGCGGCAAGGACGTGGTGGTGGCCCTGTTCGAGATCGGCGCGCTGACGGCCAGCATGCAGGTGATCTGCAACGAGGACGTGCTGTACGAGCGCGACCAGGGCTTCGGCGGCGGCCTGCTGACCCAGCAGATCGTGAACCAGTACGGTTTTTCCCCGGAAGAGGCCGAGATCAAGAAGCGCAACGGCGACCTGCCCGAGGACTACGAGCAGAGCCTGCTCGAGCCCTTCATAGAGAGCCTCGCGCAGGAGATCGGCCGCGCCCTGCAGTTCTTCTTCACCAGCACGCCTTACCACCGGGTGGACTACGTGCTGCTGGCCGGCGGCTCCTCGGTGCTGCCCGGCCTGACCGAGGCCGTCACCCGTCACACCTCCTTCGCCTGCAGCCTGGCCAATCCCTTCCACGACATGGAGATCAGCAGCGGCGTGCGCGAGAAGAAACTCAGGCGCGAGGCGCCTTCCTATCTCACGGCCTGCGGCCTGGCCATGCGGAGGTTCCTGCAGTGATCCTGATCAACCTCTTGCCGCACCGGGAGGCGGCCCGCAAGCGCCGGCGCGAGATCTTCTACGCCACCCTGGGCGGATCGGCCCTGCTCGGCGGCCTGATCGCGGCCGCCGTGTTCACCTGGTACCAGGCCAAGATCGGCAGCCAGCAGGACAGGAACCAGCTGCTGCAGACCGAGATCGTGCGGCTGGAGGCGCAGATCAAGGACATCGCCACGCTGCAGGCCGAGATCGCCGCGCTGCGCGCGCGCCAGCAGGCCGTCGAGGACCTGCAGGCCGACCGCAACCTGCCGGTGCACCTGCTCAACGAACTGGTGCGCCAGTTGCCCGACGGCGTCTACCTGACCGGCATGCGCCAGGAGAACCAGGTCGTCACGCTGCAGGGCGTGGCGCAGTCGAACGAGCGGGTCTCCGAGCTGCTGCGCAACCTGTCCTACCGCAGCGAATGGCTCACGCGCCCCGAGCTCGTCGAGGTGGTCGCGGGCCAGGTCACGCTGGCGCCGCGCGACCAGCGCCGCGTGGCCAACTTCAGCCTGCGCGTGCATCTCAAGCGTGCCAGCGAGGCGCAGGCCGCGGCCTCGGCGCCGGCCTCCGCCGCGTCGGGGGCGGCGTCGGCTTCCGCCAGATCGTGATCGGAACCGCCATGGCTTTCAGAAACTCCAGCATCGATTTCGCGGCCGTGCAGGGCAAGCTGCGCAAGCAGTTCAGCGGCCTCGACCCCAACGACCCGGCCTCCTGGCCGGACCTGCCCAAGTACCTGCTGTGCGCGGCCGTGACCGTGATGGTCGTGACCCTGCTGTGGTTCCTCTGGCTGCAGGACTCGGCCGACGAGCTGGAGGCCGAGCGCCGGCGCGAGACCCAGCTGCGCCAGGACTACAGCAAGAAGGTGGCCCAGGCGGTCAACCTGGAGGCGCTGAAGAAGCAGCGCGAGCAGGTCCTGCAGTACGTGACCCAGCTGGAGAAGCAGCTGCCGAGCAAGGCCGAGATGGACGCCCTGCTGTCCGACATCAACCAGGCGGGCCTCGGCCGCAGCCTGCAGTTCGACCTGTTCCGCCCCGGCCTGGTCAACGTGCGCGAGTACTACGCCGAGCTGCCGATCGCGCTCAAGGTGACCGGCCGTTTCCACGACATCGGCTCGTTCACCGCCGACGTCGCCAACCTGTCGCGCATCGTGACCCTGAACAACCTCAGCATCACGCCGGCGCGCGACGGCTCGCTCACGTTGGACGCCACGGCCAGGACCTTCCGCTACCTCGACCTCGAGGAAGTGGCGGCCCAGCGCAAGGCGGCCAAACCGGGAGCGAAGAAATGATGGCCTTGCGTACCATGGGGACGGCGCTGCTGGCCGGCCTGCTGCTCGCGGGCTGCGGCGGCTCGGACGAAGACGAGTTGCGGCAATGGATGAACGAGCAGCGCGCGCTGACCAAGCCGCGCGTGACGCCGATTCCCGAACCCAAGCGCTTCGTGCCTCAGGCCTACCAGCAGGATGGGGCGGTCGAGCCCTTCAGCAACCAGAAGCTGACCCAGGCGCTGCGCCAGGCGGCGGCCCAGCCCGGCAACACGGCCCTGATCGCGCCCGAGCTGAACCGGCGCAAGGAGCCGCTGGAGAGCTTCCCGCTCGACGCCATGTCCATGGTCGGCAGCCTGAACAAGGCGGGCCAGCGCGTGGCCCTGGTCAAGGTGGACAACCTGCTCTACCAGGTCCGCGCCGGCAGCTACCTGGGGCAGAACTACGGCAAGGTCACCCGGATCAGCGAGACCGAGCTGACTTTGCGTGAAATCGTCCAGGATGCCGCGGGCGAGTGGATCGAACGTGCTGCCTCGTTGCAGCTGCAAGAGAGGTCGAAATGAAGCACCAGAACATCACGATGCAACGCTGGCTGGCCAGCGGCCTGCTGGCCCTGGGCGGCCTGCTGGGCGCTCTGTCCGCCCAGGCCCAGACTGCGATCGAGGCCGTGACCGGCTCGGTCCAGGGCGGGGTGGAGGTGGTCCGCGTGGACCTGTCCCAGCCCCTGGCGGCGGCGCCGACCGGCTTCGCCATCCAGTCGCCGGCCCGCATCGCGCTCGACTTCCCCGGCGTCAGCAACGCCATGGGCCGCTCCAGCGTGGAGATCAACCAGGGCAACCTGCGCTCGGTCAACGTGGTGCAGTCGGGCGAGCGCTCGCGCCTGGTGCTCAACCTCAAGCAGCCCACGGCCTACAAGACCGAGCTGCGCGGCAAGACCCTGTGGGTCACGCTCGAGCCGGTGGCCGGAGCTGCGCCGGTGGCGGCCGCGGCGCCGGTGTTCGCCGAGAGCCGCAACCGCGACGCGCTGCCGCTCAGGGACGTGGATTTCCGCCGCGGCCCCGACAACGCGGGCCGCGTGGTGGTGGACCTGGCCAACGACCAGGTCGGCGTCGACATCCGCCCGCAGGGCAAGACCCTGGTGGTGGAGTTCCTCAAGACCACGCTGCCCGAGGGCCTGCGCCGGCGTCTGGACGTGTCTGACTTCGGCACGCCGGTGCAGGCCGTGACCACGCAGCAGGTCGGCGAGCGCGTGCGCATGGTGATCGAGCCGCGCGGCGACTGGGAGCACAGCGCCTACCAGAGCGACAACCAGCTGGTGGTCGAGGTGCGCCCGCAGAAGGTCGACCCGACCAAGCTGACCCAGGGCCCGGGCTACAGCGGCGAGAAGCTCTCGCTGAACTTCCAGAACATCGAGGTGCGCTCGCTGCTGCAGGTGATCGCCGACTTCACCAGCTTCAACATCGTGACCTCGGATTCGGTCTCGGGCGCGGTGACCCTGCGCCTGAAGGACGTGCCCTGGGACCAGGCGCTGGACATCATCCTGCAGGCCAAGGGCCTGGACAAGCGCAAGGTCGGCAACGTGCTGTGGATCGCGCCGCGCGACGAGATCGCCGCCAAGGAAAAGCAGGAGCTCGAGGCCAAGGCCGCGATCCAGGGGCTGGAGCCGCTGCGCACCCAGGCCTTCCAGCTCAACTACACCAAGGCCGCCGACATCGCCGGCCAGCTCACGGCCGGTGGCGGCGGCACTGGCTCGAGCGGTGCCGGCAGCGCGCGCATCCTGAGCCCGCGCGGCAGCGTGATCGCCGAGCCGCGCACCAACCAGCTGTTCGTCTCGGACATCACCTCGCGCCTCGAGCAGGTGCAGGCCCTGATCGCCAAGCTCGACGTGGCGGTGCGCCAGGTGCTGATCGAGGCGCGCATCGTCGAGGCCTCGGACACCTTCGGCAAGTCCCTGGGCATGCGCCTGGGCGGCAGCGACCTGCGCACCAGCAACCCGCGCGGCGGCACGCCCGGCTACAGCTTCGGCGCCAACCGGGCGGCCTACGGCGCCACCTACAACGCGGTGACCGGCATGACGCGCGAGAGCGACACCGAGCTCACCACGGTCAACACCAGCTTCTTCAACCTGCCGGCGGTGGGCCTGAACGGCTACAACCCGGCCTCGTTCGCGATCTCGCTGTTCGGCTCCGCCGCCAACCGCTTCCTGAACCTCGAGATCTCCGCGCTCGAGGCCGACGGCAAGGGCAAGGTGGTGTCCAGCCCGCGCGTGGTGACGGCCGACCAGACCAAGGCCCTGATCGAGCAGGGCACCGAGCTGCCCTACCAGGTCGCCACCGCCAGCGGCGCGACCTCGATCGCCTTTCGCAAGGCCAACCTGAAGCTGGAAGTGACGCCCCAGATCACGCCCGAGGGCAACATCATCCTGGACCTGGACGTGAACAAGGACAGCGTGGGCCAGGCCACGGCGGCCGGTTTCGCGATCAACACCAAGCACATCAAGACCCAGGTGCTGGTGGAGAACGGCGGCACCGTGGTGATCGGCGGCATTTTCGAGCTCAACGAGTCGGACAGCGAAACCAAGGTACCATTGCTGGGCGACCTGCCGGCGGTCGGAAACCTGTTCAAGACCAGGTCGCGCAGCACCAACAAGCAGGAAATGCTGGTGTTCATCACGCCCAAGATGATTTCCGACCGGACTGCTGCGCGTTAACTTGAGCGCCTTAACTTGATTTCGTGACTGTCATTGCTCTGGTCGGTCTGCCCGGCTCTGGAAAATCCACCGTCGGACGACAACTGGCGCGCCGGCTCGCGGTCCCCTTCGTCGACTCCGACCATGTGATCGAGGAGCGCCTGGGCTGCTCGATCCGCGAGTATTTCGACCGCGAGGGCGAGGCTAGATTCCGCGATGTGGAAGAGGCGGCGATCGACGACCTCTCGCGCGAGCACCGCGGCGTGCTCGCCACCGGCGGCGGGGCCGTGCTGCGGCCCGCCAACCGCGAGCACCTGCGCGCGCGCTGCCAGGTGGTCTACCTTCGCTCCACTCCCGAGGAAGTGTTTCGCCGCCTGCGCCACGACGTGAGCCGGCCGCTGCTGCAGGTCGAGGACCCGCTGACCCGGCTGCGCGACCTGTTCGCGGCGCGCGATCCCCTGTACCGTGATGCGGCCCAGTTCGTGATCGAGACCGGGCGGCCTTCCGTGGCCACCCTGGTCAACATGATCACCATGCAGCTGGAACTGGCGGGCGTGCTCCCTCCACACTGAGCTTGTGTCACGCAGCCCCTAAACTCGGGGTATGCAAGCCCCATCCGTCTCCCAGCAGGTTGCCATCTCGCTCGGCGAGCGCAGCTACCCCATCGTCATCGGCCCGGCCCTGTTCGACGCGCCCCAGACCTATGCCGCCGTGCCGGCGTCCAGCGCCGCGCTGATCGTCACCAACACCACCGTGGGTCCGCTCTACGCCGAGCGCCTGCGCGGCGCGCTGGCCGGGCGCCACCGGGCGGTCCATGTCGTCACCCTGCCCGACGGCGAGGCGCACAAGACCTGGGCCACGCTGAACCTGATCTTCGATGCCCTGCTGTCCAACGGCTGCGACCGCAAAACCGTGCTCTACGCCCTGGGCGGCGGGGTGGTCGGCGACATGACCGGCTTCGCCGCGGCCAGCTACATGCGCGGCGTGCCCTTCGTCCAGGTGCCGACCACGCTGCTGGCCCAGGTCGACTCCTCGGTCGGCGGCAAGACCGCGATCAACCACCCCCTGGGCAAGAACATGATAGGCGCCTTCTACCAGCCGCGCCTGGTGGTCTGCGACCTCGACACGCTCAAGACCCTGCCGCCGCGCGAGCTCAGCGCGGGCCTGGCCGAGGTCATCAAATACGGCCCGATCGCCGACCTGGACTTCCTGGACTGGATCGAGGCCGGTATGGACGCGCTGGTGGCGCGCAATCCGGCGGCGCTGGCGCACGCGGTGCAGCGCAGCTGCCAGATCAAGGCGGCCGTGGTGGGCGAGGACGAGCGCGAGTCGGGCCTGCGCGCCATCCTCAACTTCGGCCACACCTTCGGCCACGCCATCGAGGCGGGCATGGGCTACGGCGCCTGGCTGCACGGCGAGGCCGTGGGCTGCGGCATGGTCATGGCGGCGCGGCTGTCTCAGCGCCTGGGCGGGGTCGACGAGGCCTTCGTGCAGCGGCTCGCGGCCCTGATCGGCCGCGCGGGCCTGCCGGTGCGCGCCCCGGTGCTGGACCCGGACGACAACGCCGGGCGCTACCTCGAGCTGATGCGCGTGGACAAGAAGGCCGAGGGCGGCGAGATCCGCTTCGTCGTGATCGACCCGCCCGGGCGCGCGCTGCTGCGCGGCGCTCCTGACGCGCTGGTGCGCGAGGTCATAGACGCGTGCTGCAAGGGATGAGCCTGGGGGGCTGCGGCGCTCAAGTCATGACGCTCGCGCCCTACGCCTGCGACCCCGCGCGCTCGCGCGGCCGCCGCCACGCCGAGGTGCCGGCGCCCACGCGCACCGAGTTCCAGCGCGACCGCGACCGCATCGTGCACTCCACGGCCTTCCGGCGCCTGGTCTACAAGACCCAGGTGTTCCTCAACCACGAGGGCGACCTGTTCCGTACCCGGCTCACGCATTCGCTCGAGGTGGCGCAGCTGGGCCGATCGATCGCGCGTTCGCTGGGACTCAACGAGGACCTGGTCGAGGCCGTCGCCCTGGCGCACGACCTGGGCCACACGCCCTTCGGCCACGCCGGGCAGGACGCGCTGAACGCCTGCATGGCCGGCCATGGCGGCTTCGAGCACAACCTGCAGAGCCTGCGCGTGGTCGACCAGCTCGAAGAACGCTACCCGGCCTACGACGGGCTCAACCTGAGCTTCGAGACGCGCGAGGGCATCCTCAAGCACTGCTCGCGCGCCAACGCCGAGAAGCTCGAGGCGGCCGAGCCCGGCGGCGTGGCGCGCCGCTTCCTGGACCGCAGCGAGCCCAGCCTGGAGGCCCAGCTGTGCAACCTGGCCGACGAGATCGCCTACAACGCGCACGACATCGACGACGGCGTGCGCTCCGGCCTGATCACGCTGGCCCAGCTCGAAGCGGTCGAGCTGTTCGAGCGCCACCGGCTCGAGGCCCTGGCCCAGCACCCGGGCCTGGGCGAGGCTGGCCAAGGACGGCGCCTGCTCTACGAAACCATACGCCGCATGCTCAGCGCCCAGGTCTACGACGTGATCGCGGCGACGCGGGCCGCTCTCGCGACGGCCGCGCCGGACAGCGCCGACGCGGCGCGCCGGGCCGGGCCGCTGGTGCTGTTCAGCGAAGCCATGCGCGAGCAGTCCGGCGCGCTCAAGCGCTTCCTGTTCGCCAACCTCTACCGCCACCCGCAGGTGGTGCAGACCACGGACCAGGCCCGGGCCGTGGTGCGCGAGCTGTTCGACGCCTACTGCGCCGATCCGGCCCAGATGCCGGCGGGCTTCGCCGCGCGCGCCGACACCCCGCGCGCGGTGGCCGACTACATCGCCGGCATGACCGACCGCTTTGCCGCGCGCGAGCACGAGCGGCTCAGCGGGCGCCGCCTGCTGCCATGAGCATGGCCAGGAGGGGGATCGATCCGGCGCTGCTCGTGATCCTCGCCGGCGTCAGCGCGGCGCTGCACGTGGGCAAGCTGCCGCCGGCCCTGCCGGTGCTGCGCGAAGCGCTGGGAGTGAGCCTGCTGCAGGCCGGCTTCCTGCTCTCGCTGGTGCAGCTGGCCGGCATGGGCCTGGGCCTGGCCGTGGGGCTCGCCGCCGACGGCCTGGGCCTGCGGCGCAGCATGCTGATCGGCCTGGGCGTGCTGTGCGCGGCCGGCCTGCTGGGCGGCTGGGCGCGCGGCCCGGCCGATCTGCTGGTGCTGCGTGCGCTCGAGGGTTTCGGCTTCCTGCTGGTCTCGCTGCCTGCGCCCAGCCTGGTGCGCCAGCTGGTGGCGCCCGCGCGCCTGAGTGCCATGCTGGGCCTGTGGGGCGCCTACATGCCGCTGGGTACGGCCCTGGCCCTGCTGGCCGGCCCCTGGGTCATGGCGGTCCTGGGCTGGCAGGGCTGGTGGTGGCTGTTGGCGCTGCTTTCGGGCGCGATGGCGCTGTGGCTGGCCCAGGCCCTGCCCTCGGATGCGGCGCGGCAGGCCGGCGCACCAGCCCCGTCCGTGGCCATGGCGGGAGGCTGGTGGCCGCGCCTGCGCCAGACCCTGGGGGCGCCGGGGCCCTGGCTGGTGGCACTGTGCTTCGCCATGTATTCGGGCCAGTGGCTGGCCGTGATCGGTTTCCTGCCCACGGTCTACGCCCAGGCCGGCCTGGCGGGCGGCGCGGCCGGGGCCCTGACCGCGCTGGCCGCCGCCGTCAACATGAGCGGCAACATCGCCTCGGGCCGCCTGCTGCAGCGCGGCGTGCCTGCGCGGCGGCTGCTCCACCTGGGCTTTGTCGCCATGTTCGCGGGCGCCTGGCTGGCCTTCGGCCTCGGGGAGGGCGCATCGCCGGCCCTGCGCTACGCCGGCGTGCTGCTGTTTTCCGCCCTGGGCGGCCTGATCCCCGGCACCCTGTTCTCGCAGGCCGTGCATCTTGCGCCCAACGAACGCACGGTCTCGACCACCGTGGGCTGGGTCCAGCAATGGTCGGCCCTGGGCCAGTTCTTCGGCCCGCCGCTGGTCGCCTGGGTGGCAGGTCAGGTGGGCGGCTGGGGCTGGACCTGGGCCGTTACCGGGGCCTGCTCGGCCGTCGGCATGGGGCTGGCGCTGCGCATGGCCCGGCTGCGGCGCGGCTGAGGCGGGGCGGTCACAATCGGGGCCATGCCATACGAAGCACCGACCGTCGAACAGGACATGCGCCGCTGGCTCGAGCGCGCGGTCATAGGCCTGAACCTCTGCCCGTTTGCCAAGGCCGTGCATGTCAAGGGCCAGATCCACTACGCCGTCAGCGCGGCGAGCTGCGCCGCCGAGCTGCGCCGCGACCTGCTGGCCGAACTGCGCGACCTGGCCGCCATGGATGCGCAGCAGCGCGACACCACGCTGCTGATCGCGCCGCTCGCCTTTCCCGACTTCCTCGATTTCAACGACTTCCTGGCCGAGGCCGACCAGGCCCTGGCCGAGCTCGACCTGGAGGGCGTGCTGCAGATCGCCAGCTTCCACCCGCGCTACCGGTTCGCCGGCACGGACCCTGACGACATCACGAACTTCACCAACCGCGCGCCCCACCCGACGCTGCACCTGCTGCGCGAGGCCAGCTTGGACCGCGCGGTCCAGGCCTTTCCCGAGGCCGAGACGATCTACGAGACCAACATGGCCACCCTGGAGCGGCTCGGCCCCGAGGGCTGGCGCGCGCTCGACGTAGGCCCGTCGCCGGCCGCCGGAACCGAAGGCGGGGGGCGGCCATGAAGCCGCGCAAGGGCATGGCGTCGGCCTCGCAGCCGGTGGCCGAGGTGCTGGCCGAGCTGCGGCCCGGCCAGTCGGTGGAACTGCTCAAGGCGCTGCACATCCTCACGCGCGAGGGCCGGCTCAACCAGGACTCGCGGCGCAAGCTCAAGCAGGTCTACCACCTCTACCAGTTCATCGAGAAGCTGCTGCGGGAGCTGCCCGAGTCGGAGGCCGGCATCACCCTGGCCGACCATGGCGCCGGCAAGTCCTACCTCGGCTTCATCGTCTACGACCTGTACTTCAAGACCCTGGGGCGCGGCCACATCTACGGCATAGAGACCCGGCCCGAGCTGGTGCAGCGCTCGCGCGAGCTGGCGGCGCGCCTGGGTTTCGAGCGCATGTCCTTTCTCAACCTCACGGTGGCCGAGTCGGCGCAGTCCGAGGCGCTGCCGGCGCGCATCGACGTGGTGACGGCGCTGCACGCCTGCGACACCGCCACCGACGACGCGATCGCCTTCGGCCTGCAGAAGCAGGCCCGCCACATGGTGCTGGTGCCCTGCTGCCAGGCCGAGGTGGCCGCCAGCCTGCGCCAGAACAAGGCGCTGCAGCTGGCGCGCACGCCGCTGGCCGAGCTCTGGCGCCATCCGCTGCACACGCGCGAGCTGGGCAGCCAGCTGACCAATGTGCTGCGCTGCCTGTACCTGGAGGCCTGCGGCTACCAGGTCACGGTGACCGAGCTCGTGGGCTGGGAACACAGCCTGAAGAACGAGCTCATCATCGCCAGCTACACCGGTCAGAGAAAGCGCAGCGCGGCCGAGCGGCTGCAGGCCATCCTCGTGCAGTTCGGCCTGCAGGACCTGCTGCAGACACGTTTTTCCGGGCTCGGCCCGGCGTCGGCGATGGTGCAGGACCTGGCGGCGGCCGGCCCCGGCGTGCCGCCGGTCTGAACCCGGCCGGCCCGGCGCCGGGATGGCCCGTCAGCTGCAGGGGGCCGCGTAGGGATTGGGCTCGGGGGCGAAATGGCTGCGGGCTTCGAGCGCGTCCATCCGGAAAATGCCGACGCGCTGCTGTTTGGCGCGGTGCTTGGCCGCCGCCGCGGCCGACGCCACTTCTTCGGCGCTGCCGAACATGCCCGGGCCGACCTGGATCACGCCTATGCTCAGCGTGGTGCAGCCGTGAAAGCGCACCACGCCCTGCCGGTCTTCGGCGTGGATGCCGCCCGCCTGGCGGGCCTCGGGATCGAACAGCGCCAGCGCGCCCTGGTTGAAGCGCTGCACGGCGCGGGCGCAGCGGGCTTCCCAGTCGCGGCTTTGCAGCAGCATCACGAAGTCGTCGCCGCCCACATGGCCCACGAAGTCGCGGCGCGGGTCGCAGGCCGAGACGATGGCCTCGGCCTGGAGCCGGATCATTTCATCGCCGCGCCAGTAGCCGTAATGGTCGTTGAAGGGCTTGAACTGGTTCAGGTCGGCGTAGCAGGCGACGAAGTCGTGGCCGCTGGCGAGCAGGCGCTCGATGTGGATGGTGATGGGCAGGTTGCCGGGCAGAAAGGTCAGCGGGTTGGCGTGGCGGGCCGCCTCGATGCGCGCCTCGGTCACCGCGCGCACCAGCTGCTCGCCCGTGCCCAGGCCGCGGTAGCGTCCGCGCTCGGTGAGGATGAAGCCCTCGGTCAGGTAGCGCTGGTCGCTGGAGGTCAGCACCTGCGTCAGGTCTTCGATCGGGGTGTGCGTTTCCACGACCAGGGGCTGCAGGTTGGCGTGCAGCCGGCAAGGGCGGCGGCCCATCAGCTCCCTGAAGTAGGGTCTCAGGTACAGGTCCTGTATGCGCTGGCGCAGCACCAGGCCCACCGGCTGCCCGTCCTTCACCAGCGGCAGGGCGTGCAGCTGCTCATGCTGGCGAAACAGGGTGACCACGTCGTCGTGGCAGAGCTCGGGGGAGATGGCGGGGGCGGGGATGCGCAGGCTTTCGGCCGTCAGGGCGCGGTTGCTGGCGTGGCGCTGCTGCGGCAGCACGGCGATCTCTCGGCTGTGCAGCACCTGGCGCGGCGCCTCGGCCAGCGCCTGAAGGGCCTGCGGTGCGGGTCGGCCGAGAAAGAAGCCCTGGGCCATGGGCACGCCGATGTCGCGCAGCACGCGCAGCTCGTCCGCCGTTTCCACGCCCTCGGCGACCAGCTGCGCGCCGAAGGTCTCGGCGATCTGCAGCAGGGCGCGGTAAGTCTGCAGCTTGTGGCTGGTGGTGTTGACCTGGCGCGTGAAGTACTTGTCGATCTTCACGTACTCGGGGCGCAGCTCGGACCACAGGCGCAGGCTGGAGCGGCCGTCGCCGAAATCGTCGAGCGCCAGCGAGATGCCGGCGCTGCGCAGCGTCGCCATGGCCTCCTGCAGGGCCGGCATGTCGTGCACATGCTCGTGCTCGGTCAGCTCGATCACCACGCCGGACAGCGCCAGCGCGCCGGTATCCTCGGGCTGCACCGCGTGCGCCAGGCCCTCCCGGCCCGTGCCCGCGACCAGTGCCGAGGCGCTCATGTTCACGAACAGGCGGCCGGGCTGCGCCTGTTGATGCCAGCAGCGCAGGGCCCGGCGCAGGCAGGCCAGCTCCAGCTCGATTGCCAGGCCCTCCAGGCGCGCGGCGGCGAACAGGCGGTCGGGGGCGGGCCAGGGGCTGTCCGGCGGCGGCCGCACCAGGGCCTCGTGGCCGTGGATGTCGGCCTGGCCCAGGCCGACGATGGGCTGGAAATGGATGTCCAGGGCGTCGCTGGCCAGCAGTTCGCGTACTGTGGCCGGCGGGCAGTTGCTGGAGAGCGAGGCCATGTTCATAGGGCGGACTGGTGTTTTTACTTCGGTGGTGTGACAGTCGTGTGACTTTGGCGTGACAGCCTCCGACGATCTTCCCGGCTGCGAGCCATTAACATGCCGCTTTGCTTCGCCACTCCGCCCATGGCCCGCCTGCCCCGTCTGACTCTGCCCGGCTACGCGCACCACGTGATCCAGCGTGGCAACAACCGTCAGCCCATCTTCGCGACGCCGGCCGACCGTGAGCGCCTGCTCGCGCTGCTGGCCGAGTACGCGGCCCAGTTCGGCGTGGCCTTGCACGCCTATGTGCTGATGGACAACCATTTCCACCTGCTGGCCACGCCCGAGACGGCGCAAGGGCTGCCGCAGATGATGCAGGCCGTGGGGCGGCGCTACGTGCGCCATTTCAACGACAGCCAGGGCCGCAGCGGCACCCTCTGGGAGGGGCGCTACCGCTCGACCCTGATCCAGGCCGAGCGTCACCTGCTGGCCTGCATGGCCTACATCGACCTGAACCCGGTGCGCGCCGGCCTGGTGGCCGACCCGCGCGACTACCCCTGGTCCAGCCATGGCCACTACATCGGCCTGCGCCACGACCGCCTGATCACGCCGCACGCGCTTTACTGGCAGCTCGGCAATACCCCGTTCGCGCGCGAGGCGGCCTATGCGGAGCTGGTGCGCGCAGGCCTCAGCCCCGCGCAGCAGCAGGCCCTGACCCAGTCGGCGCTGCGCGGCTGGGCGCTCGGCGACACGGACTTCGTGGCCGAGTTGCAGCGGCGGACCGAGCGCCGTGTCAGCAAGGGGAGGGCGGGCCGGCCCGCTGCGGATCGCAAGACCGGTTGAAGGTCGGCACGCAGCTTGCGTGCATCGTCAGTGTCCTTGTGATTAATGCGTCCCCAATTAATTTTAGAATTTTCTTTTCTGGAGTTAATTGGAATCTGACCCCATTTATTCTGCTTGAAATGCTTGCTGCGCTGCACTATGCTTCGGCTTCCCTGTGAAATTGAGGAGTGCGCCATGACCACGGCAGCCGAGAAACAAGCCCTGCAACAGACCGGTCTGTACGACCCCGCCAACGAGCACGACGCCTGCGGCGTGGGTTTCGTGGCGCACATCAAGGGCGAGAAGAGCCATGCCATCGTGCAGCAGGGCCTCAAGATCCTCGAGAACCTGGACCACCGTGGCGCCGTCGGCGCCGACAAGCTGATGGGCGACGGTGCCGGCATCCTGATCCAGCTGCCCGACGCCCTGTACCGCGAGGAGATGGCCAAGCAGGGCGTGGCCCTGCCGCCGCCCGGCGAATACGGCGTGGGCATGATCTTCCTGCCCAAGGAGCATGCCTCGCGCCTGGCCTGCGAGCAGGAGATGGAGCGTGCCATCAAGGCCGAGGGCCAGGTGCTGCTGGGCTGGCGCGACGTGCCGGTCAACCGCGAGATGCCCATGTCGCCCACGGTGCGCGAGAAAGAGCCCATCCTGCGCCAGGTCTTCATCGGCCGCGGCAGCGACGTGATCGTGCAGGACGCGCTCGAGCGCAAGCTCTACGTGATCCGCAAGACCGCCAGCGCCGCCATCCAGCGCCTCAAGCTCAAGCACAGCAAGGAATACTACGTGCCCAGCATGAGCAGCCGCACCGTCGTCTACAAGGGCCTGCTGCTGGCCAACCAGGTGGGCACTTACTACCGTGACCTGGAAGACCCGCGCTGCGTTTCGGCCCTGGGTCTGGTGCACCAGCGCTTCTCGACCAACACCTTCCCCGAGTGGCCGCTGGCCCACCCCTACCGCTATGTCGCGCACAACGGCGAGATCAACACGGTCAAGGGCAACTACAACTGGATGAAGGCGCGCGAGGGCGTGATGTCCTCGCCGGTGCTGGGCGAGGACCTCAGGAAGCTCTATCCGATCAGCTTCGCCGACCAGTCCGATACCGCGACCTTCGACAACTGCCTCGAGCTGCTGACCATGGCCGGCTACCCGATCAGCCAGGCCGTGATGATGATGATCCCCGAGCCCTGGGAGCAGCACACCACCATGGACGAGCGCCGCAAGGCCTTCTACGAATACCACGCGGCCATGCTCGAGCCTTGGGACGGTCCGGCTTCCATCGTGTTCACCGACGGCCGCCAGATCGGCGCCACGCTGGACCGCAACGGCCTGCGCCCCTCGCGCTACTGCATCACCGACGATGATTTCGTGATCATGGGCTCGGAGTCCGGCGTGCTGCCCGTGCCCGAGAGCAAGATCGTGCGCAAGTGGCGCCTGCAGCCCGGCAAGATGTTCCTGATCGACCTCGAGCAGGGCCGCATGATCGACGACGAGGAGCTCAAGGCCAACCTCGCCAACAGCAAGCCCTACAAGCAGTGGATCGAGAACCTGCGCATCAAGCTCGACGACGTGGAAGGCCCGGCCACGGTCACGCCGCTGCCGCACGAGGTTTCGCTGCTGGACCGCCAGCAGGCCTTCGGCACCACCCAGGAGGACATCAAGTTCCTGCTCGCGCCCATGGCCCAGGCCGGCGAGGAGGGCATTGGCTCCATGGGCAACGACAGCCCGCTGGCTGTGCTGTCGGACAAGAACAAGCCGCTGTACAACTACTTCAAGCAGCTGTTCGCCCAGGTGACCAACCCGCCGATCGATCCGATCCGCGAGGCCATCGTGATGTCGCTGGTGTCCTTCATCGGACCCAAGCCCAACCTGCTCGACATCAACCAGGTCAACCCGCCGATGCGCCTGGAGGTGAGCCAGCCCGTGCTGGACTTCGCCGACATGGCCAAGCTGCGCGACATCGAGGCCGTCACCCAGGGCAAGTTCCGCAGCGCCACCCTGGACATCACCTACCCGGTGGCCTGGGGCCGCGAGGGCGTGGAGGCCAAGCTGGCCTCGCTGTGCGCCGAAGCCGTGGACGCGATCAAGGGCGGCAAGAACATCCTGATCATCAGCGACCGCGCCATCAGCGCCACCCAGGTGGCGATCCCCGCGCTGCTGGCCCTGTCGGCCATCCACCAGCACCTGGTGCGCGAGGGCCTGCGCACCACGGCCGGCCTGGTGGTCGAGACCGGCACCGCGCGCGAGGTGCACCACTTCGGCGTGCTGGCCGGCTATGGCGCCGAGGCCGTGCACCCCTACCTGGCCATGGAGACCCTGGCCGCGATCCACAAGGACCTGCCGGGCGACCTGTCGGCCGAGAAGGCGATCTACAACTACGTCAAGGCGATCGGCAAGGGCCTGTCCAAGATCATGTCCAAGATGGGCGTGAGCACCTACATGAGCTACTGCGGCGCCCAGCTGTTCGAGGCCATCGGCCTGAACAGCGACACCGTGGCCAAGTACTTCACCGGCACCGCCAGCCGCGTGGAAGGCCTGGGCGTGTTCGAGATCGCCGAGGAGGCGATCCGCATGCACAAGGCTGCCTTCGGCGACGACCCGGTGCTGGCCAACATGCTCGACGCCGGCGGCGAGTACGCCTGGCGCGTGCGCGGCGAGGAGCACATGTGGTCGCCCGACGCGATCGCCAAGCTGCAGCACAGCACGCGCGCCAACAACTGGAACACCTACAAGGAATACGCCCAGCTGATCAACGACCAGAGCCGCCGCCACATGACGCTGCGCGGCCTGTTCGAGTTCAAGATCGACCCGGCCAAGGCGATTCCGGTCGAGGAGGTCGAGTCGGCCAAGGAGATCGTCAAGCGCTTCGCCACCGGCGCCATGTCGCTGGGCTCGATCTCAACCGAGGCGCATGCCACGCTGGCCATCGCGATGAACCGCGTCGGCGGCAAGAGCAACACCGGCGAGGGCGGCGAGGACGCGGCGCGCTACCGCAACGAGCTCAAGGGCATCCCGATCAAGAAGGGCGAGACGCTCAAGAGCGTGATCGGCGAGGACGTGGTCGAGGTCGACCTGCCGCTGGAAGACGGCGACTCGCTGCGCTCGCGCATCAAGCAGGTGGCCTCGGGCCGCTTCGGCGTCACCGCCGAGTACCTGGCCTCGGCCGACCAGATCCAGATCAAGATGGCGCAGGGCGCCAAGCCCGGCGAGGGCGGCCAGCTGCCCGGCGGCAAGGTGTCCGACTACATTGGCAAGCTGCGCCACAGCGTGCCCGGCGTGGGCCTGATCTCGCCGCCGCCGCACCACGACATCTACTCGATCGAGGACCTGGCCCAGCTGATCCACGACCTGAAGAACGTGGCGCCGCATGCCAGCATCAGCGTCAAGCTGGTGTCCGAGGTCGGCGTGGGCACCATCGCCGCGGGCGTGGCCAAGTGCAAGAGCGACCATGTGGTGATCGCCGGCCATGACGGCGGCACCGGCGCCTCGCCCTGGTCCTCGATCAAGCACGCCGGCAGCCCCTGGGAGATCGGCCTGGCCGAGACCCAGCAGACCCTGGTGCTCAACCGCCTGCGCAGCCGCATCCGCGTGCAGGCCGACGGCCAGATGAAGACCGGCCGCGACGTCGCCATCGGCGCGCTGCTGGGCGCCGATGAATTCGGCTTCGCCACCGCGCCGCTGGTGGTCGAGGGCTGCATCATGATGCGCAAATGCCACCTCAACACCTGCCCGGTGGGCGTGGCCACGCAGGACCCGGTGCTGCGCCGCAAGTTCTCGGGCAAGCCCGAGCATGTGGTGAACTACTTCTTCTTCATTGCCGAGGAAGTGCGCCAGATCATGGCCCAGCTGGGCATCCGCAAGTTCGACGACATGATCGGTCGCTCCGACCTGCTCGACATGAAGCAGGGCATCGCGCACTGGAAGGCGCGCGGCCTGGACTTCAGCCGCCTGCTGGCCCTGCCTACGGTGCCGGCCGACGTGGCCCGCTACCATGTCGAGAACCAGGAGCATGGCCTGGAGAAGTCGCTCGACAACGTGCTGATCGCCAAGAGCCGCGCCGCCATCGAAAAGGGCGAGAAGGTGCAGTTCATGGAGGTGGCGCGCAACGTCAACCGCTCGGTCGGCGCCATGCTGTCCGGCGCGCTGACCAAGGTGCACCCGGACGGCCTGCCCGACGACACCATCCGCATCCAGCTCGAGGGCACGGGCGGCCAGTCCTTCGGCGCCTTCCTGGCCCGCGGCATCACGCTGTACCTGATCGGCGAGGCCAACGACTACACCGGCAAGGGCCTGTCGGGCGGCCGCATCGTGGTGCGCCCCAGCCTGGACTTCCGCGGCGAGGCGACGCAGAACATCATCGTGGGCAACACCGTGATGTACGGCGCCACCACCGGTGAGGCCTTCTTCAGCGGCGTGGCCGGCGAGCGCTTCGCGGTGCGCCTGTCGGGTGCGACCGCCGTCGTCGAGGGCACGGGCGACCATGGCTGCGAGTACATGACCGGCGGCACCGTGGCCGTGCTGGGCAAGACCGGCCGCAACTTCGCCGCCGGCATGAGCGGCGGCCTGGCCTATGTCTACGACGAGGACGGCCAGTTCGCCAAGCGCTGCAACACCGCCATGGTCAGCCTGGAGAAGGTGCTGCCCGCCGCCGAGCAGGAAGCCACGCTGGACCGCGGCGTCTGGCACCGCGACCAGACCGACGAGGCGCAGCTCAAGAAGCTGCTCGAGGACCACCACCGCTGGACCGGCAGCAAGCGCGCGCGCGCCCTGCTGGACAACTGGGCCGAGGCGCGCCAGAAGTTCGTCAAGGTGTTCCCGAACGAGTACAAGCGCGCCCTGGGCGAGATCAATGCGCGCAAGGCCGCGGTCGCCGCCACCGGCAAGGCCCAGGCCTCGGCCAAGGAAGCCGTCGTCGCCAAGTAAGCACTGAAGGATTGAAGAATCATGGGTAAAGTCACCGGCTTCATGGAGTACGAGCGCGTCGAGGAGGGCTACAAGCCCGTTCCCGAGCGCCTGAAGCATTACAAGGAATTCGTGGTCGGCCTGGACGAGGCGCAGGCCAAGGTCCAGGGTGCGCGCTGCATGGACTGCGGCACGCCGTTCTGCAACAACGGCTGTCCGGTCAACAACATCATTCCGGACTTCAACGATCTGGTCTACCACGGCGACTGGCAGAACGCCATCACCGTGCTGCACAGCACCAACAACTTCCCCGAGTTTACCGGCCGCATCTGCCCCGCGCCCTGCGAGGCCGCCTGCACGCTCAACGTGAACGACGACGCGGTGGGCATCAAGTCGATCGAGCACGCCATCATCGACCGCGCCTGGGCCGAAGGCTGGGTCAAACCCCTGCCGGCCAAGCACCAGACCGGCAAGAAAGTCGCGGTGGTCGGCTCCGGCCCGGCCGGCATGGCCGCGGCCCAGCAGCTGGCGCGCGTGGGCCACGACGTGACCCTGTTCGAGAAGAACGACCGGGTCGGCGGCCTGCTGCGCTACGGCATCCCCGACTTCAAGATGGAGAAGTCGCACATCGACCGCCGCGTCAAGCAGCTCGAGGCCGAGGGTGTCAAGATCCGCACCGGCGTGCTGGTCGGCCAGCTGCCCGAGGGCAGCAAGGTCACCAACTGGGCCAAGGAAAGCGTCTCGGCCGAGCAACTGCAAAAGGACTTCGACGCCGTGCTGCTGACCGGCGGCGCCGAGCAGTCGCGCGACCTGCCGGTGCCCGGGCGCGAGCTGGACGGCATCCACTTCGCCATGGAGTTCCTGCCGCAGCAGAACAAGGTCAACGCCGGCGACAAGCTCAAGGGCCAGCTGCGTGCCGACGGCAAGCATGTGATCGTGATCGGCGGCGGCGACACCGGCTCCGACTGCGTGGGCACCAGCAACCGCCACGGTGCCGTGAGCGTGACCCAGTTCGAGGTCATGCCCCAGCCGCCCGAGCAGGAGAACAAGCCGCTGGTCTGGCCCTACTGGCCGCTCAAGCTGCGCACCAGCTCCAGCCACGAGGAGGGCTGCGTGCGCGAGTTCGCGGTCTCCACCAAGGAATTCGTCGGCAAGAACGGCAAGCTCACCGGCCTCAAGACCGTGCACGTCGAGTTCAAGGACGGCAAGCTGGTCGAGATCCCGGGCACCGAGAAGGAGTACAAGGCCGACCTGGTGCTGCTGGCCATGGGCTTCGTGAATCCGGTGGCGACCATCCTGGACGCCTTCGGCGTCGACAAGGACGGCCGCGGCAATGCCAAGGCCACGACCGAGTTCACCGGCGGCTACGCCACCAACGTCCCCAAGGTGTTCGCGGCCGGCGACATGCGCCGCGGCCAGAGCCTGGTGGTCTGGGCCATTCGTGAGGGCCGCCAAGCCGCGCGCGCGGTGGACGAGTTCCTGATGGGCTACAGCGACCTGCCGCGCTGAGCCGGTCCCAGAGTCCCGGATTCGGGTTTACCTGAATCCCTTATGATCCAAAAGCCGGCTCTCCCCGGCTTTTGTTTTTATGACTGCCTCCAAGCCAGACGCCCTCGTCGAATTCCGCAACCTGACCTTCGGGTACGGGGAGCGCGTGATCCTGGACGACATCACGCTGAGCCTGCCGCGCGGCAAGGTCACGGCGCTGATGGGGGCCTCGGGCGGCGGCAAGACCACCACGCTGCGCCTGATCGGCGGCCAGTACCGGGCCCAGAAGGGCGAGGCGCTGTTCGATGGACAGGATCTGGGGCGCCTGGACCAGGAGCAGCTCTACGCCGCCCGGCGCCGCATGGGCATGCTGTTCCAGTTCGGCGCCCTGTTCACCGACCTCAACGTGTTCGACAACGTGGCCTTTCCGCTGCGCGAGCACACCGACCTGCCCGAGAGCCTGATCCACGACATCGTGCTGATGAAGCTCGATGCCGTGGGCCTGCGCGGCGCCCGCCAGCTGATGCCCTCGGAAATCTCAGGCGGCATGAACCGGCGCGTGGCGCTGGCGCGCGCCATCGCCCTGGATCCGGACCTGGTCATGTACGACGAACCGTTCTCGGGCCTGGACCCGATCTCGCTGGGCACGGCCGCGCGCCTGATCCGCCAGCTCAACGACACCTTGGGGCTAACCAGCCTGGTGGTGTCGCACGAGATCCCGGAGACCTTCCACATCGCCGACCAGGTCATCATCCTGGCCAATGGCCGCATCGCGGCCCAGGGCACGCCCGAGGAGGTGCGCAACTCCAGCGACCCCCTGGTGGTGCAGTTCGTCAACGCGTTGACCGAGGGGCCGGTGCAGTTCCACTATCCCGGCCCCACGCTGGCCGACGACTTCGGCGTGAGGGCCGCATGAGCTGGTACAAGCCCTCCGACCTCGGTTTCGCCACCCGCCGGCAGCTGGACGCCTGGGGCTATGGCGCCCGGCTGCTGGTACGCCTGACGCTGCTGCTGGGCGCCTGCCTGCGGCGCTTTTCGCTGGTGCGCGACCAGATACTGTTCGTCGGCAACTACTCTCTGGCCATCATCACCGTGTCGGGCCTGTTCGTCGGCTTCGTGCTGGGCCTGCAGGGCTACTACACCCTGCAGCGCTACGGCTCCTCGGAGGCCGTGGGCCTGCTGGTGGCGCTGAGCCTGGTGCGCGAGCTGGGGCCGGTGATCACGGCCCTGCTGTTCGCCGGCCGCGCCGGCGCCTCGCTCACGGCCGAGATCGGCCTGATGCGTGCCGGCGAGCAGATCACGGCCATGGAGATGATGGCCGTGGACCCGGTGCAGCGCATCCTGGCGCCGCGCTTCTGGGCCGGCGTGATCGCCATGCCGCTGCTGGCCGCCGTGTTCAGCGCGGTCGGCATCCTGGGCGGCTGGGTGGTCAGCGTGCTGATGATTGGCATTGACGAGGGCTCCTTCTGGAGCCAGATGCAGGGCGGCGTCGACGTCTGGAGCGATGTGGGCAACGGCGTCATCAAGAGCCTGGTGTTCGGCGTGGCCGTGACCTTCATCGCCCTGCTGCAGGGCTACGAGGCGCAGGCCACGCCCGAAGGCGTGTCCAGCGCGACCACCCGCACGGTGGTGATCGCGTCGCTGTCGGTGCTGGGTCTGGATTTCATCCTGACCGTCATGATGTTCAGTATCTAGGAGAGGCTTGTGCAGCGTGCGAAGAACGACGTGTGGGTGGGTTTGTTTGTCATGGTGGGCCTGGCGGCCATCCTGTTCCTGGCGCTCAAGTCGGCCAACCTGCTGACCCTGAGCTTCCAGTCCGAATATCGTGTCACGGCCAAGTTCGACAACATCGGGGGCCTCAAGCCCAAGGCGGCCGTCAAGAGCGCGGGCGTGGTGGTGGGGCGGGTCGAGTCCATCAGTTTCGACGACCAGAGCTTCCAGGCCATCGTGACCCTGGCGCTGGAGAGCCGCTACGCCTTTCCCAAGGACAGCTCGCTGAAAATCCTGACCAGTGGCCTGCTGGGCGAGCAATACATCGGCATCCAACCCGGCGCCGATGAAAAAACCCTGGCGGCGGGCGATAATGTGGGCTCGACCCAGTCGGCCGTGGTGCTGGAGAACCTGATCGGACAGTTCCTCTACAGCAAGGCGGCCGAAGGCGGGGCATCCCAAGGGACAGGTAACAAGAAATGAATGCAGCATCCGTAGGGGCCGAGAGGGCGGCCCGGGCGCCGCGCCGCTGGCTGGCGGCGCTGGCATGTGTGGCCGTGCTGGGCCTGTCGGCCTGCGCCAGCGGGCCCGCGGCCGACCCGCGCGACCCGTTCGAGCCCTACAACCGCGGCATGACCCGTTTCAACGACGCCGTCGACGACGTGGTGCTCAAGCCTGTGGCCACGGCCTACCGCGACGTGGTGCCTTCGCCGCTGCGCAGCGGCGTCGGCAACTTCTTCGGCAACCTCGCCGAGGTCTGGACCTTCGCCAACAACGTGCTGCAGCTCAAGGGCATGGCGGCCGCCGAGAGCTTCACCCGCGTGGGCGTGAACACCGTGTTCGGCTTTGCCGGCGTGCTGGACATCGCCAGCGAGATGGGCCTGGAGTCGCGCCGCGAGGACTTCGGCCAGACCCTGGGCCGCTGGGGCGTGCCGTCCGGGCCCTACCTGGTGTTGCCGCTGCTTGGGCCCTCGACCGTGCGCGACACGGCCGCCCTGCCGGTGGACGTGAAGGGCAACCTGGTCTCCAGTGTGGACGACGTGGCCACGCGCAACTCGCTGACCGCGCTCAATGCCGTCGACACCCGCGCGCAGCTGCTGCGGGCCGGCGACCTGCTGGACCAGGCGGCCCTGGACCCCTACAGCTTCAAGCGCGACGCCTTCCTGCAAAAGCGCCGCAACGACGTCTACGACGGCACGCCGCCCGACGAACCGGCCGCGCCTGACCCCGACGCCGCACCCGTCGCACCGGCCCAGAAGTAGTTGCCGTCTGTTGCAACTTCGGCCGCGCGGTTTACAGGGCCACGCGCCGATCCGCTACCCTGTGTGCATAGGCCTCGGCCGAATGCGGGATTGCCCGCCATAAGGAACCTCACTTGATGAAACGCCGCTCCCTCGTCCACCTGCTTTCCGCCTCCCTGGCGGCCACGCTGCTGGCCGCCGCGCCGGCCCACGCGGCCGACGAAGCGCCGGACGCGCTGATCAAGCGCCTGTCGACCGACGTGCTGGATGCCATCAAGGCCGACAAGAGCCTGCAAACCGGCGACGTCTCCAAGATCATGGTCCTGGTCGACAGCAAGATCATGCCCAGCGTCAACTTCCGGCGCATGACGGCCTCGGCCACCGGCCCGGGCTGGCGCAAGGCCACGCCCGAGCAGCAAAAACGCCTGCAGGAGGAGTTCAAGACCCTGCTGGTGCGCACCTATGCCGGGGCCCTGTCCCAGGTCAGCGACCAGAGCGTGGTGCTCAAGCCGATGCGCGGCTCGGCCGAGGACCGCGAGGTCGTCGTGCGCACCGAGGTGCGCGGGCGCGGCGAGCCGATCCAGCTCGATTACCGGCTCGAGAAGACCCCCGGCGAGGGCGCCGGCTGGAAGATCTACGACCTCAATGTGCTGGGCGTGTGGCTGGTCGACACCTACCGCAGCCAGTTCGCCCAGGAAATCAACGCCAAGGGCGTGGACGGCCTGATCGGCACCCTGACCGAGCGCAACAAGGCGAACGCGAAGAAAGGTTGACGATGCTGGTCTTGCCCGCCGAGTTGACCCAGCGCCAGGCCGCGGCCTGCCTGCACATGCTGCTGCAGGCCGTGCGCGGCGAGGCGGGGCAGCAGGTGGTGGCCGACGCCGGCGCGCTCGAGCGCTTCGATTCCTCGGCGCTGGCCGTGCTGCTGGCCTGCCGGCGCGAATGCCTGGCCGACGGCAAGACGCTGGCCGTCAAGGGCCTGCCGGCCAAGCTGCGCGAGCTGGCCGGGCTGTACGGCGTCTCCGAACTGCTGCCGGCCCAGGGCTGAGCCCGCGTCCGGCCGGGATTTGCGGCCCGCCGCCGGCCGCCACATGGCCGAACCCTTAAAATCAAGGGTTCCCATGCCCGCGATCTCATTCCAGTCCGTCTCCAAGACCTTCCAGACCCCAGGGGGGCGGCCACTCAAGGCGCTCGACGAGGTCAGCTTCGACATCGAGGAGGGCGAGTTCTTCGGCCTGCTCGGGCCCAACGGCGCGGGCAAGACCACGCTGATCAGCATCCTGGCCGGCCTCACCCGCGCCACCAGCGGCCGCGTGCTGGTGCGCGGCCACGACGTGCAGGTCGACTACGCCCAGGCGCGCCGCCAGCTCGGCGTGGTGCCGCAGGAGCTGGTGTTCGACCCCTTCTTCAGCGTGCGCGAGGCCCTGCGCATTCAGTCGGGTTACTTCGGCGTCAAGCGCAACGAGGCCTGGATCGACGAGCTGCTCGAAAGCCTGGGCCTGGCCGACAAGGCCCATGCCAACATGCGCCAGCTCTCGGGCGGCATGAAGCGGCGCGTGCTGGTGGCCCAGGCCCTGGTGCACAAGCCGCCGGTGATCGTGCTCGACGAGCCCACCGCGGGCGTCGACGTCGAGCTGCGCCAGACCCTGTGGCAGTTCATCGCCCGGCTCAACAAGCAGGGCCACGCCGTGCTGCTGACCACGCATTACCTCGAGGAAGCCGAGGCCCTGTGCAGCCGCATCGCCATGCTCAAGCAGGGGCGGGTGGTGGCCCTGGCCAGGACCTCGGAGCTGCTCAAGGCGGCATCCAGCAACGTGCTGCGCTTCAAAATCGACAGTGAGCTGCCGCGCCACCTGGCGCTGCAGGCGCGCGTGACCGGGCGCATCGTGCAGTTCCCCGCGCACGACGCGGCCGAGATCGAGCATTACCTCGCGGCGATCCGCGAGGCCGGCCTGCACGCCGAGGACGTCGAGATCCGCAAGGCCGATCTCGAGGACGTGTTCCTGGACGTGATGACCGGCGGCGGGAAACCGGCCGCGGCGGCGCCGGCCCCCGGCATCGAGGTGCAGGCATGAGTGGTTGGCAGACCCTGTTCTACAAGGAGGTGCTGCGCTTCTGGAAGGTGAGCTTCCAGACCGTGGCGGCGCCGGTGCTCACGGCCGTGCTCTACATGCTGATCTTCGGCCATGTGCTCGAGGCGCATGTCCAGGTCTACGACCAGGTCAGCTACAGCGCCTTCCTGGTGCCGGGCCTGGTGATGATGAGCGTGCTGCAGAACGCCTTCGCCAACAGCTCGTCGAGCCTGATCCAGAGCAAGATCATGGGCAACCTGGTGTTCGTGCTGCTCACGCCGCTGTCGCACTGGAGCTGGTTCGTCGCCTACGTGGGCTCGTCGATCGCGCGCGGCCTGGCCGTCGGACTGGGCGTGTTCCTCGTGACGGCCCTGTTGGCGCCGCCGAGCTTCGTTGCACCGCTGTGGATCCTGGCCTTCGCCGTGCTCGGCGCAGCCATGCTGGGCGCGCTGGGCCTGATCGCCGGCCTGTGGGCCGAGAAGTTCGACCAGATGGCGGCGTTCCAGAACTTCATCATCATGCCCATGACCTTCCTGTCCGGCGTGTTCTACTCCATCCATTCGCTGCCGCCGTTCTGGCAGAAGCTCAGCCACCTGAACCCGTTCTTCTACATGATCGACGGCTTCCGCTACGGCTTCTTCGGCCAGAGCGACGTCTCGCCCTGGCTCAGCCTGGCCATCGTCGGCGCTGCGCTGGCGCTGGTGAGCGCGATCGCCATCCACCTGCTGCGCATAGGCTACAAGATCCGTGGCTGAAATGAACCGACATGACCGCTGAAGAACTCCAATCCCTCATCGCCGCCGGCCTGCCCTGCCAGCACCTGCAGGTCGAGGGCGACGGCCGCCACTGGTACGCGACCATCGTCTCGCCCGAATTCGAGGGCAAGCGCCCCATCGCCCGCCACCAGCGCGTGTACGCGACGCTGGGCCAAAGGATGCAGACCGACGAGGTTCATGCCCTGTCGATGAAGACCTTCACGCCGGCCGAATGGGCCGCGTCCCAGTCCTGAGCGGCCAAAGCGCCCCATTCCAGCCTTCATTCCATGGACAAACTCATCATTCGCGGCGGCCGTCCGCTGCACGGCGAAGTTCTGATCTCCGGCGCCAAGAACGCGGCCCTGCCCGAGCTCTGCGCCGCCCTGCTCACCGACCAGCCGGTCACCCTGGTCAACGTGCCGCGCCTGCAGGACGTGGCCACCATGCTCAAGCTGCTGCGCCACATGGGCGTGCGCGCCGAGCACGGCGCCGACGGGACAGTGCAGCTGGACGCGGGCGCGCTGGACCAGCCGGAGGCGCCCTATGAGCTGGTCAAGACCATGCGCGCCTCGGTGCTCGCTCTGGGGCCGCTGCTGGCGCGCTTCGGCCGCGCCAAGGTCTCGCTGCCGGGCGGCTGCGCGATCGGCTCGCGCCCGGTGGACCAGCACATCAAGGGCCTGCAGGCCATGGGTGCCGAGATCGTGGTCGAGCATGGCTACATGCTGGCCGGCCTGCCCGCGGGGCGCAGCCGGCTGCGCGGCGCGCGCATCGCCACCGACATGGTCACGGTGACCGGCACCGAGAACCTGCTGATGGCGGCCGCGCTGGCCGAGGGCGAGACCGTGCTCGAGAACGCCGCCCAGGAGCCCGAGATTCCCGACCTGGCCGAGATGCTGATCCGCATGGGCGCCAAGATCGAGGGCCACGGCACGAGCCGCATCCACATCCAGGGCGTGGAGCGGCTGAGCGGCTGCCGCCACCAGGTGGTGGCCGACCGCATCGAGGCCGGCACCTTCCTGTGCGCCGTCGCCGCCACCGGCGGCGACGTGCTGCTGCGCCACGGCCGCGCCGACCACCTCGAGGCGGTGATCGACAAGCTGCGCGACGCCGGCGCCACGGTGGAGGCGGGCGAGGGCTTCGTCCGCATCCGCGGCGAAGGCCCGGCCTTCCAGCGCCTGAAGGCGCAGAGCTTCCGCACCACCGAATACCCGGGCTTCCCGACCGACATGCAGGCCCAGTTCATGGCGCTCAACTGCGTGTCGCAGGGCGCGAGCATGGTCACCGAGACCATCTTCGAGAACCGCTTCATGCACGTCAACGAGCTGGCGCGCCTGGGGGCCCATGTGCAGATCGACGGCAAGGTGGCCCTGGTCGAGGGCGTGGCCCAGCTGTCCGGCGCGACCGTGATGGCGACCGACCTGCGCGCCTCGGCCAGCCTGGTGATCGCCGGCCTGGTGGCGGAGGGCGAGACCGTGGTCGACCGCATCTACCACCTGGACCGCGGCTACGACCGCATGGAGGCCAAGCTGCGCGGCCTCGGTGCCGACATTGAAAGGTCGAAATGATGACCCCCACGCTCTTCGCTTCGCGTAATTCGCTGCCCCCCGAGGGGGCGCGTGCCTCCTTTGAGGCGGCTCGGCAGGAGGCACGATGATTACCCTGGCCCTCTCCAAGGGACGCATCTTCGACGAGACCCTGCCGCTCTTGAAGGCGGCCGGCATAGCGGTGCTGGAGGACCCGGACAAGTCGCGCAAGCTGATCCTGGCGACCAACCGGCCCGAGGTGCGCGTGGTGCTGGTGCGCGCCACCGACGTGCCGACCTATGTAGAGTACGGCGGCGCCGACCTCGGCGTGACCGGCAAGGACACGCTGATCGAGCATGGCGGCCACGGCCTGTACCAGCCGCTGGACCTGCGCATCGCGAAATGCCGCATGAGCGTGGCGGTGCGCGCCGACTTCGACTACGCGCGCGCCGTGCGCCAGGGCTCGCGGCTCAAGGTTGCGACCAAGTACACCGCGATCGCGCGCGAGTTCTTCGCCGACAAGGGCGTGCACGTGGACCTGATCAAGCTCTACGGCAGCATGGAGCTGGCGCCGCTGACGGGCCTGGCCGACGCCATCGTCGACCTGGTGTCCACCGGCAGCACGCTCAAGGCCAACCAGCTGGTCGAGGTCGAGCGCATCATGGACATCAGTTCGCGCCTGGTGGTCAACCAGGCCGCGCTCAAGCTCAAGCAGGCGCCGATCCGCGCCATCATCGACGCCTTCGCCGGGGCCGTCGCCAACGACTGACACCGACGCCATGTCCCTGAAAGCCACCCCCCTGCAGCTGTCCACGGCCGACGCCGGATTCGAGGCCGCCTTCCAGGCCAGGCTGCACTGGTCGGCCGACACCGACGCCGCGATCGAGCAGCGCGTGGCCGACATCCTGGCCGACGTGCGCGTGCGCGGCGATGCGGCCGTGCTCGAGTACACCCAACGCTTCGACGGCCTGGGCGCCGCATCCATGGCCGCGCTCGAGCTGCGGCCCGAGGAGCTCAAGGCCGCCTTCGACGGCCTGCCCGCGACGCAGCGCCAGGCGCTGGAGCAGGCCGCGCAGCGCGTGCGTACCTACCACGAGGCCCAGAAGCGCGCCAGCGGCGAGAGCTGGAGCTACCGCGACGAGGACGGTACCCTGCTGGGCCAGAAGGTCACGCCGCTGGACCGCGTCGGCATCTACGTGCCGGGCGGCAAGGCGGCCTACCCGTCCAGCGTGCTGATGAACGCCATTCCCGCCCATGTGGCCGGCGTGGGCGAGATCGTCATGGTGGTGCCCACGCCCGCGCATCGGAACGGTGCGCCTTCGGCACACCCCGGTGAAAGGAACGCCCTGGTGCTGGCCGCCGCCCATGTGGCCGGCGTCACCCGCGCCTTCACCATCGGCGGCGCGCAGGCCGTGGCGGCCCTGGCCTACGGCACGGCCACGGTCCCCAAGGTCGACAAGATCACCGGGCCCGGTAACGCCTACGTGGCCAGCGCCAAGAAGCGCGTGTTCGGCAGCGTGGGCATAGACATGATCGCCGGTCCCAGCGAGATCCTGGTGCTGGCCGACGGCAGCACGCCGGCCGACTGGGTGGCCATGGACCTGTTCTCGCAGGCCGAGCACGACGAGCTCGCGCAAAGCATCCTGCTCAGCCCCGACGCGGCCTACATCGCCGCGGTGCAGGCCGCGATAGCCCGCCTGCTGCCCGCCATGCCGCGCGCGGCCATCATCGCCAAGTCGCTGTCCGACCGCGGCGCCCTGATCCACACGCGCAGCATGGAAGAGGCCTGCGCGATCAGCAACCGCATCGCGCCCGAGCACCTCGAGGTCTCCAGCCGCGAGCCCCGGCGCTGGGAGCCGCTGCTCAGGCATGCGGGCGCGATCTTCCTCGGCGCCTACACCAGCGAAAGCCTGGGCGACTACTGCGCCGGGCCCAACCATGTGCTGCCGACCTCGGGCACGGCGCGCTTTTCCTCGCCGCTGGGCGTCTACGACTTCCAGAAGCGCTCCAGCCTGATCGAAGTCAGCGCGGCCGGCGCCCAGCGCCTGGGCGCCATCGCCGCCGAGCTGGCCTACGGCGAGGGCCTGCAGGCCCATGCGCGCGCGGCCGAACTGCGCCTCACCCCGGTGCCGCCCATGCGGGGGCAGGCATGAGCGCGGCCCCGCTGCAGCGCATACGCCCCGAGGTGCGGGCCATGCACGCCTACCAGGTGCAGGACGCCGAGGGCCTGGTCAAGCTCGACGCGATGGAGAACCCCTATCCCCTGCCGCCCGGCCTGCAGGAGGCCCTGGGCCGGCGGCTCGGCGCGCTGGCGCTGAACCGCTACCCCGGCGCGCGCGTGCACGAGCTGCGCGCGGCGCTGGCCGCCTATGCCGGTGTGCCCAAGGGCTTCGAGCTCATGCTCGGCAACGGCTCGGACGAGCTGATCTCGCTGCTGGCCCTGGCCTGCGCCCTGCCCGGGGCCTCGGTGCTGGCGCCCGAGCCGGGCTTCGTGATGTACGCCATGAGCGCCCAGTTGCAGGGCCTGGCCTACCATGGCGTGCCGCTGACCGCCGACTTCGAGCTCGACGAGGCCGCGATGCTGGCCGCGATCGAGGCCCACCAGCCCGCCATCACCTACCTGGCCTACCCGAACAACCCCACGGCCAACCTCTGGGACGACGCGGTGATCGAGCGCCTGATCGAGGCGGTGGGCCGGCAGGGCGGCCTGGTCGTGATCGACGAGGCCTACCAGCCCTTTGCCTCGCGCAGCTACATCGACCGCCTGGCGCGCCACCACCATGTGCTGCAGATGCGCACCCTGTCCAAGTTCGGCCTGGCCGGCGTGCGCCTGGGCTACCTGATCGGCCCCAGGGTGCTGATCGCCGAGCTCGACAAGGTGCGCCCGCCCTACAACATCAGCGTGCTCAACTGCGAGTGCGCCATGTTCGCGATCGAGCATGCCGACGTGTTCGCGGTCCAGGCCGCCGAGCTGCGCGTGCAGCGCGGCCAGCTGATCGAGGCCCTGGGCCGGCTGCCGGGCGTGCAGCCGTTCAAGAGCGAGGCCAATATGATCCTGGTGCGCGTGCAGGGCCAGGACAGCGCCGACAGCGGCGCGGCCGCCCGGGTCTTCGAGGGCATGAAGGCGCGCCAGGTGCTGGTCAAGAACGTTTCTAAAATGCACCCATTGCTGGCCAACTGCCTGCGCCTGACCGTCGGCACGCCCGAGGAGAACGCGCAGATGCTGGCGGCATTGAAGGCTTCACTATGACGACCACCGCCCCCCGCACCGCCGAGGTCACGCGCCACACGGCCGAGACCCAGATCACCGTCCGCGTCAACCTGGACGGCACCGGCCAAGCCAAGCTGCACACCGGCATCGGCTTCTTCGACCACATGCTCGACCAGATCGCGCGCCACGGCCTGATCGACCTGGACATCCACGCCCTGGGCGACCTGCACATCGACGGCCACCACACGGTCGAGGACGTGGGCATCACCCTGGGCCAGGCCGTGGCCAAGGCCGTGGGCGACAAGCGCGGCATCCGCCGCTACGGCCATGCCTACGTGCCGCTGGACGAGGCGCTGTCGCGCGTGGTGGTCGACTTCTCGGGCCGCCCGGGCCTGGTCTGCCATGTGCCGTTCAAGAGCGGCATGATAGGGACCTTCGACACCCAGCTGATGTTCGAGTTCTTCCAGGGCTTCGTGAACCACGCCTTCGTGACCCTGCACATAGACAACCTGCGCGGCGAGAACGCCCACCACCAGGCCGAGACCGTGTTCAAGGCCTTCGCGCGCGCCCTGCGCGCGGCGCTCGAGCGCGACCCGCGCGCCGCGGGCAGCATTCCCTCGACCAAGGGCTCGCTCTGAACGCCGACGCTTTGCCGAACTCGCCATGAGCCTGATCACTCCCAAGACCGTCGCCGTGGTCGATTACGGCATGGGCAACCTGCGCTCGGTCTCGCAGGCGGTGCAAGCCGCTGCCGCGGGCACCGGCTGGGACGTGCTCGTCACCTCGCGTCCGCACGACGTCGAGGTCGCCGCGCGCGTCGTGCTGCCCGGCCAGGGCGCCATGCCCGACTGCATGCGCGAGTTGCGCGAGTCCGGCCTGCTGGCCCCGGTGCTCGACGCCGCCGCGCGCAAGCCGCTGTTCGGCGTCTGCGTGGGCATGCAGATGCTGCTGGACCACAGTGCCGAGGGCGACACGCCGGGCCTGGGCCTGATCCACGGCGAGGTGGTCAAGTTCGACCTGGCCGGCCGGAACCAGCCCGACGGCAGCCGCTACAAGGTGCCGCAGATGGGCTGGAACCAGGTCTGGCAGACGGACCATGGCCAGGGCCGTCACCCGGTCTGGGGCGGCGTGCCCGACGGCAGCTGGTTCTATTTCGTGCACAGCTTCTACGCGCGCCCGTCCGATGCGCGCCACAGCGCGGGCGAGGCCGACTACGGCGGCCGCTTTACCGCGGCGGTCTCGCGCGATAATATTTTCGCCACCCAGTTCCACCCCGAGAAGAGCGCGGACCAGGGTCTGGCCCTGTACCGCAACTTCCTGCACTGGAATCCCTGATTCTTAGAACCGTTCGGGCTGAGCCTGTCGAAGCCCTTTTCCCCGAACCACCATGCTCCTCATTCCCGCGATCGATCTCAAAGACGGCCACTGCGTTCGCCTCAAGCAAGGCGACATGGAGCAGGCCACCACCTTCGGCGAGGACCCCGCCGCCATGGCCCGCCAGTGGCTGGACCGCGGCGCGCGCCGCCTGCACCTGGTCGACCTCAACGGCGCCTTCGCCGGCAAGCCGCAGAACTTCGCGGCCGTCAAGGCCATACTCAAGGAGGTCGGCGACGACATCCCGGTGCAGCTCGGCGGCGGCATACGCGACCTCGACACGATAGAGAGGTACATCGACGGCGGCCTGCGTTACGTGATCATAGGCACGGCCGCGGTCAAGAACCCCGGCTTCCTCAAGGACGCCTGCACCGCCTTCGGCGGCCACATCATCGTGGGCCTGGACGCCAAGGACGGCAAGGTCGCGACCGACGGCTGGAGCAAGCTGACCGGCCACGAGGTGGTCGACCTGGCGCGCAAGTTCGAGGACTGGGGCGTGGAATCCATCGTCTACACCGACATCGGGCGCGACGGCATGCTGACCGGCATCAACGTCGAGGCCACCGTCAAGCTGGCGCAGTCGCTGCAGATCCCGGTGATCGCCTCGGGCGGCCTGGCCGGCATGGCCGACATCGAGAAGCTGTGCGCGGTCGAGGGCGAGGGCATAGAGGGCGTGATCTGCGGTCGCGCGATCTACTCCGGCGACCTCGATTTCGCCGCCGCACAGGCGCGTGCGGACGCCCTGAACGGCTGATCGGTTTTCATGCTCGCCAAACGCATCATCCCCTGCCTGGACGTGACCGGCGGCCGCGTGGTCAAGGGCGTCAACTTCGTCGAGCTGCGCGACGCCGGCGATCCGGTGGAGATCGCCGCGCGCTACAACGAGCAGGGCGCCGACGAGCTGACCTTCCTGGACATCACCGCCACCTCGGACGAGCGCGGCCTGATCCTGCACATCATCGAGGCCGTGGCCTCCCAGGTCTTCATTCCGCTGACCGTGGGCGGCGGCGTGCGCAGCGTGGACGACGTGCGCCGCCTGCTCAACGCGGGCGCCGACAAGACCAGCTTCAACTCGGCGGCGATCGCCAACCCGCAGGTGATCCGCGACGCCTCGCACAAGTACGGCGCGCAGTGCATCGTGGTCGCCATCGACGCCAAGCGCCGCCATGGCGAGGACCTGCTGGCGCGCGGCGAGGGCTGGGACGTCTACAGCCATGGCGGGCGCAGGAACACCGGGCTGGACGCCGTGGCCTGGGCGCGCCAGATGGCCGAGCATGGCGCCGGCGAGATCCTGCTCACCAGCATGGACCGCGACGGCACCAAGGCCGGCTTCGACCTCGCGCTCACGCGCGCGGTCAGCGACGCGGTCGACGTGCCGGTGATCGCCTCGGGCGGGGTCGGCAACCTCGACCACCTGGCCGACGGCATACAGCAGGGCGGCGCCGACGCGGTGCTGGCCGCCAGCATCTTCCACTACGGCGAGTACACGGTGCAGCAGGCCAAGCAGCACATGCGCGAGCGCGGTATCCCGGTGCGTCTCTAGAGGCTGCTGCTCAGATCTCAAGCGCATGGCGCGCCGGTTCGCGTGGTAGATTCACCGCATGAACTGGCTCGAAGAAGTGAAATGGGACGCCCAGGGGCTGGTCCCGGTGATCGCGCAGGAGGCGGCCACGGGCGACGTGCTGATGTTCGCCTGGATGAACCGCGAGGCGCTGCTGAAGACCGCCGAGCTCGGCCGCGCCGTCTACTACAGCCGCTCGCGCGGCAAGCTCTGGTTCAAGGGCGAGGAGTCCGGCCATGTGCAGACCGTGCACGAGATCCGCCTGGACTGCGACAACGACGTGGTGCTGCTCAAGGTGACCCAGCTCGGCCACGAGCCCGGCATCGCCTGCCACACCGGCCGCCACAGCTGCTTCTTCCAGCGCTTGGAGCAGGGCGCCTGGCAGGCCGTCGAGCCGGTGCTCAAAGACCCCGAGTCCATCTACAAGTAAGCCCATGACCTCGAACGACTCCTTGGCCCGCCTGGCCGCCGTGATCGAAAGCCGCAAGCCGGCCAACGGCGGCGATCCCGACAAGAGCTATGTCGCGCGCCTGCTGCACAAGGGCCCCGACGCCTTCCTCAAGAAGGTCGGCGAGGAGGCCACCGAGGTGGTCATGGCCGCCAAGGACGCCGAGCATGGCGGCGACCGCAGCAAGCTCGTCGGCGAGGTGGCCGACCTGTGGTTCCACTCGATGATCGCCCTGGCCCACTACGGCCTCGCGCCGGCCGACGTGCTGGCCGAGCTCGAGCGGCGCGAAGGCCTGAGCGGGATCGAGGAAAAGGCCATGCGCAAGCTGCGGGCGCGGGAGGCGGGCGATGACTGAAGACGAACTCGATTCGCTCAAGACCATAGGCTGGGTCAGCTACGTCCTGCACCTGATCGTGGCCGTGGGCGCGGTGATCCCCGGCGCCCAGGCCGGTGCGGCCCTGCTGATCGTGGCCCTGGTCATCGACCTGGTGAAACGCTCCGATGCCGAGGGCAGCTGGATGGCCAGCCATTTCGCCTGGCGCATCCGCAGCGTGCTGTGGGCCGGCGCGCTGTACCTGCTGACCATCCCCCTGTTCTTCCTGCTGGTCCTGCCGGGCTACCTGGCCTGGCTGGCGATCTCCATCTGGTTCCTCTATCGCATCGTCAAGGGCATGGTGCGCATGAACAAGGACCAGGCCATCGATGGCTGAACCGGCCGCGCCGCGCCGCATCAACCTGGCCCTGCAGGGCGGCGGCTCGCATGGGGCCTTCACCTGGGGCGTGCTCGACGCCCTGCTGGAGGACGGCCGGCTCGAGATCGACGGCCTGAGCGGCACCAGCGCCGGTGCCGTGAATGCGGTGGCCCTGGCCCATGGCTTCGCGCAGGCGGCGCACCAGGGCCTGGATGCGGTGGCTGCGCGCGAGCTCGCGCGCGCCTCGCTGGCCCGGCTGTGGGAGGGCGTGGGCGCACTCGGCAGCCTGGCGGGCGCGGCCTCGCCGGCAGGCGCTGCGGCCCTGCGCGGCCTGATGGCGCACTGGCTGTCGCCCTACGACACCAACCCGCTGGGCATCAACCCGCTGCGCAGCCTGATCGAGCGCGAGATCGACTTCGAGTTGCTGGCGCGTGCCACGACCCCCAAGGTCTTCGTCTGCGCCACCAACGTGCGCACCGGCCGCGGCGAGATCTTCTCGGGCCGACGCCTCAGCGTGGACGCCGTCATGGCCTCGGCCTGCCTGCCGCTGCTGTTCAAGGCCGTGGAGATCGACGGCGAACGCTACTGGGACGGCGGCTATTCGGGCAACCCCGCGCTGCATCCGCTGCTCTACCAGACCGAGACGGCCGACATCCTGCTGGTGCAGATCAACCCGATCGAGCACCACGACCTGCCCGACACGGCGCAGGAGATCCTGGAGCGCGTCAACGAGGTCACCTTCAACGCCAGCCTGCTGGCCGAGCTGCGCGCCATCGAGTTCGTGCGCCGCCTGCTGGCCGAGGGCCGCCTCGATCCGCGGCGCTACAAGGACGTGAGGCTGCATCGCGTCGACGGCGGCGCTGCGCTGGCGGACTTCGGCGCCGCGAGCAAAATGCGCTCGGACCTGGCGTTCGTGAAACAGCTGTTCACGCTCGGCCGCGAAGCCGGGCAGCAGTGGCTGGCCAGCGCTCTCGAGCATGTGGGCCAGCGCGCCAGCGTGGACATCGCCAAGGATTATTGAACTGAACCCCACCGCGGCCCAGGCCGTTGATCGGAGACACCCATGCGAGACCCCAACTGCATTTTCTGCAAGATCATCGAGGGCCAGATCCCCTCGCAAAAGGTCTACGAGGACGAGGAGATCTACGTCTTCAACGACATCCACCCCTGGGCGCCGGTGCACTTTCTCATGGTGCCCAAGCTGCACCTGCCGTCGATGGCGCAGCTCGGCCCCGAGCATGCCGGCGTGATGGGCCGCATGATGACCCTGGTGCCGAAGCTGGCGCAGGCCCAGGGCTGCAACCCCTACCCGGACGGGGGCTTTCGCCTGATCGTCAACACCGGCGACGAGGGCGGGCAGGAGGTGCATCACCTGCACCTGCACGTCATCGGCGGGCCCCGTCCCTGGCGCAAGGGTTGATCGGCGCCCGCGGCGCTGAACTATTCCACAGGGTCTAAAATCCAAGCGATTCGTTAGGAGAATTCCATGGGTTCGTTTTCCATCTGGCACTGGCTGATCGTTCTGCTGATCGTGGTCATGGTGTTCGGCACCAAGAAGCTCAAGAACATCGGCTCCGACCTCGGCGGCGCGGTCAAGGGCTTCAAGGACGGCATGAAGGACGGCGGCAGCACGCCCGAAGACAAGGCGGCCCCGCCGGCCGGCCAGGTCGCCAATGCGCCCGGCGCCGAGAAGACGACCATCGACGTCGAAGCCAAGACCAAGTCCTGATCCGGCGGATGGCTGAACCTTCGTGATTGACCTCGGCATTTCCAAGATGGCGCTGATCGGCGCCGTGGCGCTCGTCGTGATCGGGCCCGAGAAGCTGCCGCGCGTGGCGCGCACCGTGGGCACCTTGCTGGGCAAGGCGCAGCGCTATGTGGCCGACGTCAAGGCCGAGGTCAACCGCTCGATGGAGCTCGACGAGCTCAAGAAGATGAAGGAGACGGTCGAGGATGCGGCGCGCGACGTCGAGCAGTCGGTCCAGACCAGCGCGGCCGAGTTCGAGAAGACCTGGTCCGAGAGCACCGGCAGCCTGGGCTCGGCCTGGGAACCGCCGCCCCCCGAATACCGCCATCCCAAGAAGAAATGGCGGCTCAAGCAGGGCGCGGTGCCCCAGTGGTACAAGGCGCGCAACGGCATGCGCAGCAAGGCCTTGTCCGGCGCCGCGCGCGTGGCGCGCTATCGGCCGAGCAAGTTCAGCTAGGGCCTGTGAACAAACCCTAATGCGCCACGGGGGCTCGCAGTCCGTTCGGGCTGAGCTTGCCTGATCCCCCGCGCACGAATTCCTGCCCGCCGGCAAGCTCAGGGCCCACGGAACCAGCAGCTTTCTCATGTCCGACCCCCAGAAATCCCCGGAAGACGAACTCGCCGGCACCGAGCAGCCCTTCGTGCAGCACCTGGTCGAGCTGCGCGACCGCCTGATCCGTGCGCTGGCGGCGGTCGGCGTCGCGGCAGCCGTGCTGGCCATCTTTCCCGGGCCGGGCGAGCTCTACGACCTGCTGGCCGCGCCCCTGGTGGCCCACCTGCCCAAGGGGGCGACGCTGATCGCGACCTCGGTGATCTCGCCCTTCATGGTGCCGCTCAAGATCCTGCTGATGGCGGCCTTCCTGCTCGCGCTGCCGGTGGTGCTCTACCAGCTCTGGGCCTTCATCGCGCCGGGGCTGTACTCGCACGAGAAGCGGTTGGTGCTGCCGCTGGTGGTCTCCAGCTCCGTGCTGTTCTTCATCGGCGTGGCGTTCTGCTACTTCTTCGTGTTCGGCCAGGTGTTCAAGTTCATCCAGGGCTTCGCGCCCAAGAGCATCACGGCAGCGCCTGACATCGAGGCCTACCTGAGCTTCGTGCTGACCATGTTCCTGGCCTTCGGCCTGGCCTTCGAGGTGCCGGTCGCGGTGGTGGTGCTGGCGCGCCTGGGCGTGGTCAGCGTCGAGAAGCTCAGGGCCTTCCGCGGCTATTTCGTGGTCCTGGCGTTCATCATCGCGGCCATCGTCACGCCGCCCGACGTGGTGTCGCAGCTGGCGCTGGCGATCCCCATGTGCCTGCTCTACGAGCTGGGGATCTGGGCCGCCCAGCTGTTCCTCAAGTACACGCAGGCGCCCGAGCAGGACGCCGACGCCGCGCGTCCCTGATCTGCGCTCCGCTGCCGCGCTCAGCGCGGCGCGTTGCGCTGCTTGGGGCGCAGCCCGGGCGTCACGGCCAGCTCCAGCTGGTCGTCGCGGCGCAGCAGGCGAAAGCGCGTGGCGGTGCCGGGCTTGAGCGCCGCCACCGCCGACAGCAGCTCCGACACGCTGGTGACCGGCTTGTCCGCCACCTGCACGATCACGTCGCCGGGTCGGATGCCGGCCTGCGCCGCCGGGCCGTTCTGCAGCACGCCGGTGATCAGCACGCCTTCGCGGGCCTTGACGCCGAAGGTCTCGGCCAGCTCGGGCGAGAGTTCGTTCGGCTCCACGCCTATCCAGCCGCGCCGCACCTGCCCGTCCTTGACGATGCCTTCCAGCACCAGCTTGGCGGTGGAGACGGGGATCGCGAAGCCTATGCCCATGCTGCCGCCCGAGCGCGAGTAGATCGCGGTGTTGATGCCCATCAGGTTGCCCTGAGTGTCCACCAGCGCCCCGCCCGAGTTGCCGGGGTTGATGGCCGCGTCGGTCTGGATAAAGTTCTCGAAGGTGTTGATGCCCAGCTGGTTGCGGCCCAGGGCGCTGACGATGCCGCTGGTCACGGTCTGGCCCACGCCGAAGGGGTTGCCTATGGCCAGCACCTGGTCGCCGACCTGCAGCGCGTCGGAGTTGCCCAGCACGATGACCGGCAGCCGGTCGAGCTCGATCTTGAGGATGGCCAGGTCGGTGTCGGGGTCGGTGCCTATGATCTTGGCCTGGGCGCGGCGGCGGTCGGTCAGCACCACCTCGATCTCGTCCGCGCCCTCGACCACGTGGTTGTTGGTCAGCACATAGCCCGAGGGGCTGATGATCACGCCCGAGCCCAGGCCGACCTGGGGCTGGCTGTCCTGTTCGCCGAAGAAGAAGCGGAACCAGGGGTCGTTGCTGTAGGGCGTGCGGGCCGCCTTGCTGGTGCTGATGCTGACCACGGCCGGCGCGGCCTTGCGTGCGGCCGCGCTGAAGCCGCCTGACGGGGCGGCGCCCGGGCTGGCGCCGGGGGCCTCGAACACGGCCAGCGCGCCGCCGCCTGCGCCATGGCCCAGCCATGCGGGCTTGAGCGTGCCGACCACGAAATACGCCGCCAGCAACACGGTGACGGCCTGCGAGAAGAGAAGCCAGAAACGTTTCATGGCAGGATTGTCCCTGAACTTGGCCCACAATCGTGGCCGCCTGCCCTGCAAAGCCCCGCATGACCGACCGCCAGACCCTGCTCGCCGCCTTCGACGCCCTGATGCAGCCCGAACGCTTTCGCGACTATGGGCCCAACGGCCTGCAGGTCGAGGGCCGGACAGAGGTGCGCAAGCTGGTTTCCGGCGTGACGGCCAGCCGCGCCCTGATCGAGGCCGCCGTCGCCCAAGGGGCGGACGCCATCCTGGTGCACCACGGCCTGTTCTGGCGCGGCCAGGAGGGCCGCGTCACCGGCTGGATGAAGCAGCGCCTGGCCCTGCTGCTGGCGCACGACATCAGCCTCTACGCCTACCATCTGCCGCTCGACGCTCATCCCGAGCTCGGCAACAACGCCCAGCTCGGCCGCGTGCTGGGCCTCACGGCCCAGGCCCGCTTCGGCGAGCAGGACCTGGGTTTCCTGGGCGCACGCGTCGAGGAGGGCGGCTTCGCCGATGGACGGGCGCTGGCCCGGCATGTGGAGGCGGCCCTGGGGCGGCCCGTGACCCTGGTCGAGGCCGGGGCGAAGCCCCTGCGGCGCATCGCCTGGTGCAGCGGCGGGGCCCAGGGCTATTTCGAGGCCGCGATCGCGGCTGGCGCCGACGCCTTCATCACCGGCGAGATCTCCGAGCCGCAGGCGCACTACGCACGCGAATGCGGCGTGGCCTTCCTGGCCTGCGGTCACCACGCGAGCGAGCGCTACGGGGCGCCGGCTCTGGCGGCCCATGTGGCGGCCCAGCTGGGCCTGGACCATGTGTTCGTCGACATCGACAACCCCGCCTGAGGCCGCATGAGCGCAAAACCCATCGCGATCACGCTAGGCGACGCGGCCGGCATAGGCCCGGAGATCATCGCCAAGGCCTTCCGCGACGCGCCCGAGGCGACGCGCGGATGCTTCGTCGCCGGCGACCTGGCCACGCTGCGCCGCGCCGCCGGCTTCATCACCGCGCCGGGGGCGCCCGGCCTGCCGGTGGCCGAGCTCGAGGCGGCGCACCAGGCCTGGGACGCGCCGCCGCGCTGCATCCCGGTGCTGCAGGTGGTGCCGGCCCGGCCGCCGGTGCCCTGCGGCCAGGTCAGCGCCGAGGCCGGCCGGATCGCGGGCGACTGCGTGTTATGGGCAGCGCGCGCTGCGCTGCGCGGCGAGATCGCCGCGCTGGTCACGGCGCCGCTGCACAAGGAGGCGCTGTCGGCTGCGGGCCCTCCCTACGCGCAATACCCGGGCCACACCGAGCTGCTGCAGGCCGAGGCGGCGGGCCACCTGGGCAAGTCCCTGTCCGAGCTGCCGGTGCGCATGATGCTGGCCAACGACGAGCTGCGCACCGTGCTGGTCAGCATCCATGTCTCGCTGCGCGAGGCGATCGCCGCGGTGAGCTTCGACAGCGTGCTGCAGACCCTGCGCATCACCCATGCCGCGCTGGGCGCCGCGCTCGGCCGCGCGCCCCGGATCGGCGTGGCCGGGCTCAACCCGCACGCGGGCGAGGGCGGGCTGTTCGGGCGCGAGGAGATCGAGCTCATCGCGCCGGCCATCGCGGCCGCGCGCGCCGAAGGCGTGGACGCCCATGGCCCGTTCGCGCCCGACACGGTCTTCATGCGCGCCCGTGCCGCAGCCGGTCATCCCGGCGAGTTCGACGTGGTGGTGGCCATGTACCACGACCAGGGCTTGATCCCGGTCAAGTACCTGGGCGTGGACAAGGGTGTCAACGTGACCCTGGGCCTGCCGCTGGTGCGCACCAGCCCGGACCATGGCACGGCCTTCGACATCGCCGGCAGCGGTCGGGCCGAGGCCGCCAGCCTGATCGAGGCGATACGCGTGGCGCGCCGGCTGGCGCGCTGAGCGGCGCCCGCGCGGGCCTACCTCTTCAGGCTGTCGCGGATCTCGCGCAGCAGCACGATGTCTTCCGGCGGGGCGGCCGGCGCCGCCGGTGCGGCGGGCGGTGCCTCCTTCTTGAGCCGGTTCATCTGCTTGACCATGACGAAGATGATGAAGGCCAGGATGACGAAGTTCAGCGCCACGGTGATGAAGCTGCCGTAGGCGAGCACCGCGCCGGCCTTCTTGGCCTCCGCCAGGGGCAGCCCGGCGGCTGTCCGGCCAGGCCCAGGTAGTAGTTGGAGAAGTCCAGGCCGCCGAAGATCTTGCTGACGACCGGCATGATCAGATCGCCGACCACCGAGTCGACGATCTTGCCGAAGGCTCCGCCGATGATCACACCGACGGCCAGGTCCATCACATTGCCCTTGACGGCGAACTCCCTGAACTCCTGCATCATCCCCATGGGGCCCTCCTGCTTGTTGTTGAGGCGGCCAGTATGGCCGGCCGCAGGGCCCTGTCAAGGCGGGGGGGCTGGGCCGGGGGTGGATGTTTCGCTCGGCTACAATCTCTGGTTGACCCTGATACAGCATTGCCAGAGGATCCCCATGAGTGACACCCCAGTCGACAGCAGCAAGAGGACGTGGCTGATCGCGTCCACCTGCGCGGGTGCCGTCGGTGCCGGCTTCGCCGCCGTGCCCTTCGTCAGCACCTTCCAGCCCTCGGAGAGAGCCAAGGCGGCTGGTGCCGCCGTCGAAGTGGACATCTCTAGCCTGAAACCGGGCGAGAAACTCACGGTGGAATGGCGCGGCAAGCCGGTCTGGATCATGAAGCGCACGCCCGAGCAGCTCGAGTCGCTGAAGAAGACCGAGACGCAGCTCGCCGACCCGAATTCGGACCGCAAGGCCTATCCCACGCCCGAGTACGCCAAGAACCAGTACCGCTCGATCAAGCCCGAGGTCTGGGTCGGCGTCGGCATCTGCTCGCACCTGGGCTGCTCGCCGTCCGACAAGTTCCAGACCGGCGCCCAGCCCTCGCTGCCCGACGACTGGCAGGGCGGCTTCCTCTGCCCCTGCCACGGCTCGACCTTCGACATGGCCGGCCGCGTGTTCAAGAACAAGCCGGCGCCGGACAACCTCGAGGTGCCTCCGCACATCTACCTCTCCGAGAGCAAGCTGCTGATCGGTGAAGACAAGAAGGCCTGAGGACGACGGACATGGCTGAATTCAAGGAAATCTCTCCCAACGCCCCGGCCGGCGCCAAGCTGACCAACTGGCTCGAAAACCGCTTCCCGACCGCCTTCGACGCCTACCGCGTCCACATGTCGGAGTACTACGCGCCGAAGAACTTCAACTTCTGGTACATCTTCGGCTCGCTGTCGCTGCTGGTGCTGGTGATCCAGATCGTCACCGGCATCTTCCTGGTGATGCACTACAAGCCGGACGCGGCCAAGGCGTTCGAGTCGGTCGAGTACATCATGCGCGACGTGCCCTGGGGCTGGCTGATCCGCTACATGCACTCCACCGGCGCCTCGGCCTTCTTCGTGGTGGTCTACCTGCACATGTTCCGCGGCCTGATGTACGGCAGCTACCGCAAGCCGCGCGAGCTGGTCTGGATCTTCGGCTGCGCGATCTTCCTGTGCCTGATGGCCGAGGCCTTCATGGGCTACCTGCTGCCCTGGGGCCAGATGTCCTACTGGGGCGCCCAGGTGATCGTCAACCTGTTCTCCGCCATCCCCTTCATCGGTCCGGACCTGGCCCTGCTGATCCGCGGCGACTACGTGGTCGGCGACGCCACGCTGAACCGCTTCTTCAGCTTCCACGTGATCGCCGTGCCGCTGGTGCTGCTGGGCCTGGTGGTGGCGCACCTGCTGGCGCTGCACGACGTGGGCTCGAACAACCCCGACGGCATCGAGATCAAAGGCCCCAAGGCGCCCAAGGATGCCAACGGCAAGCCGCTGGACGGCGTGCCCTTCCACCCCTTCTACACGGTGCACGACATCTTCGGCGTGAGCGTGTTCCTGCTGGCCTTCTCGGCCATCGTGTTCTTCGCGCCCGAGTTCGGCGGCTACTTCCTGGAGTTCAACAACTTCATCCCGGCCGACCCGCTGAAGACGCCGCCGCACATCGCGCCGGTCTGGTACTTCACGCCGTTCTATTCCATGCTGCGCGCCATCACCAGCGAGATGATGTATGCGCTGATCGCCTGCGTGGTCGCTGCGGCTGCCTTCGGCGTGCTCAAGGGCAAGCTGTCCGGCCTGCTCAAGGCCGTGGTGGTCGGCGCCGCCGTGGTGGCCTCGGTGCTGATGCTGGCCATCGACGCCAAGTTCTGGGGCGTGCTCGTGATGGGTGGCGCCGTCGTCATCCTGTTCTTCCTGCCCTGGCTGGACCACAGCCCGGTCAAGTCGATCCGCTACCGTGCGGGCTGGCACAAGTACCTGTACGCCGTGTTCGTGGTCGTGTTCCTGGTGCTGGGCTACCTCGGCGTGCAGCCGCCCTCGCCGATCGGCGAGCGCGTGTCGCAAGTCGGTACGCTGTTCTACTTCGGCTTCTTCCTGCTGATGCCCTGGTGGAGCAAGCTGGGCGAGCCCAAGCCGGTGCCTGAGCGCGTGACCTTCGCCCCGCACTAAGCCCTGTAGAGAGTGACCCCATGAACAAATTCAAGAAACTGGCGCTGGGCTTGGTCGTGGCCATCGGCCTGATCTCGGGTGTGCAGGCCGCTGGCGGCGGCGTGAGCTGGGACAAGGCGCCCGTCAAGACGACCGACCTGGCCTCGCTGCAGAACGGCGCCAAGCTGTTCGTCAACTACTGCCTGAACTGCCACTCGGCTGCGTACATGCGCTTCAACCGCCTGCGCGACATCGGCCTGAGCGAGCAGCAGATCAAGGACAACCTGCTGTTCACCACCGACAAGGTCGGCGAGACCATGAAGGCCGCGATCGATCCCAAGCAGGCCAAGGACTGGTTCGGCGCCAACCCGCCCGACCTGACGCTCGTCGCGCGCTCGCGTGCCGGCCACGACGGCACGGGCGCCGATTACCTCTACACCTACCTGCGCAGCTACTACCGCGACGACACCAAGGCCACCGGCTGGAACAACCTGGTGTTCCCCAGCGTCGGCATGCCGCACGCGCTGTGGGAGCTGCAGGGCGAGCGCCGCCCGCTGTTCGAGGCCAAGCAGGAGCATGGCCACGAGGTCCAGGTCTTCAAGGGCTGGGAGCAGGTCACGCCCGGGACCATGACCCCGCTGCAGTACGACCAGGCGGTCGGCGACCTGGTGAACTACCTGCAGTGGATGGGCGAGCCGGCGCAGAACAGCCGCGTGCGCATAGGCGTCTGGGTGCTGCTGTTCCTGGTGGTCTTCACCGTGATCGCGTGGCGCCTCAATGCCGCGTACTGGAAAGACGTCAAGTAAACCAGACCTGGCCGGGCCTGTTGCCCGGCATTGCCAGAGTGGGTGTGCCGGGCCGGGCCCGGCGGCATCCCACTCTTTTTGATTTTGAGGAGTCCCCGCCATGATGGTGCTGTATTCAGGAACCACCTGTCCGTTTTCCCACCGTTGCCGTTTCGTGCTGTTCGAGAAGGGCATGGACTTCGAGATCCGCGACGTGGACCTCTACAACAAGCCCGAGGACATCAACGTGATGAACCCCTACGGCCAGGTGCCCATCCTGGTCGAGCGTGACCTCATCCTGTACGAGTCCAACATCATCAACGAGTACATCGACGAGCGCTTCCCGCACCCGCAGCTGATGCCGGGCGACCCGGTGGACCGAGCCCGCGTGCGCCTGTTCCTGCTCAACTTCGAGAAGGAGTTGTTCGTCCATGTCTCGACGCTGGAAAACCGCGCCGCCAAGGGCAACGACAAGCTGCTGGAGAAGGCGCGCGCCCATATCCGCGACCGCCTGACCCAGCTCGCCCCGGTGTTTCTCAAGAACAAGTACATGCTGGGCGAGAACTTCTCCATGCTCGACGTGGCCATCGCGCCGCTGCTGTGGCGCCTGGACTACTACGGCATCGAGCTCAGCAAGAACGCCGCGCCTTTGCTCAAGTACGCCGAGCGCATCTTCTCGCGCCCGGCCTACATCGAGGCGCTGACGCCGTCCGAGAAAGTGATGCGCAAGTAAGCGCCCAGGCCGCGCCATGATGAACGCCCTGGACGCCAGCTCCACCCGGCCCTACCTGATCCGCGCCCTGTACGAGTGGTGCACCGACAACGGCTTCACGCCCTATGTGGCGGTGCTGGTCGACGACACGGTGCAGGTGCCGCGCGAGTACGTGAAGGACGGCGAGATCGTGCTGAACATCAGCTTCGACGCCACGAGCTCGCTCAAGCTGGGCAACGACTTCATCGAGTTCAAGGCCCGCTTCGCGGGCGTGGCGCGCGAGATCAGCGTGCCGGTGGAGCGCGTGATTGCGATCTACGCGCGGGAAAACGGCCAGGGCATGGCCTTCCCGGTGCCGGTGCCCGCTGCGGCCGCGGAGCCGGCCGAGCCCCCGCCACCCGCGGCGGCGTCGGGTGCCGCGCCCGAGGCGTCCGCGGCTGGCCGCTCGATGCAGCTGGTGCCGGGCGGCGAGGTTGCGGAGGGTGAGGCGGGTACGCCGGAGCCCGAGCCACCCAAGCCACCGGCCGGGCCTCGCCCCGCGCTCAAGCGTGTGAAGTGAACACCGCGGCCCACCTGGGCCAGCCGTTAGAATCGCAAGCGCATTCCGCCGCTTTAGCTCAGTTGGTAGAGCAACCGCCTTGTAAGCGGTAGGTCGTCAGTTCGAATCCGACAAGCGGCACCATCCCTTCCCTTCGCTCAGGGCCTGGTTTCCACCTGGACCTTGAGTCGGATGCTGTTCACCTGGTAGCCCTTGCTGCGCAGGCTGGCCATCAAGGCCGGGAGCACCTGCCTGAGCTTGGCCGCAGCCGCGTTGCTGCCGACCAGCAGGCACCAGCTGTCACCGTCTATGGGCCCGGGCCTGACCGTGGGGCGCAGCATCACCGGGATCAGGGACTGCACGGCCTTGAGCCGTTCGCCGGATTCGCGCGCCAGCCCGGCCAGCCGCGCCAGCGTGGGTGAATCGGCGGCGGCTTGCTGCAGCGTGATGGCGTGGTGGCGTCGGTTCATGGGGCGGGCGCGAGGGCAGGGCGTTGCGGCCGACGATTATCGTGGATAGGGGCGGCACGCGGCCGCCCGGCCCGTGGGTAAAATGGCGCCCGGCACCGACGCGGGCCGCCGTCGCTGCAGGCGGCGCAGCCCGCGCCGACGCTCCCACCTGGATCCACAACACTTTAGGGATTTCGGTCGCCCGGCAGGCTGACACGGCAGGCCGGGCGGTCCTGCATGCATGGCTACCAGTCTCCTCACCAAAATCTTCGGCAGTCGCAACGACCGTCTGATCAAGCAGTACCGCAAGACGGTCGAGCGCATCAACGCGCTTGAAGCCGCGTTCGAGGGGCTGAGCGACGAGCAGTTGCGCGCCAAGACGCAGGAATTCCGGGAGCGCGTGGCCAAGGGGGAGTCGCTCGATGCCCTGTTGCCCGAGGCCTTCGCGGCGGTGCGCGAGGGCTCCAAGCGCGTGATGAAGATGCGCCATTTCGACGTGCAGCTGCTGGGCGGCATGGCGCTGCACAACGGCAAGATCGCCGAGATGCGCACCGGCGAGGGCAAGACCCTGACGGCCACGCTGCCGGTCTACCTCAATGCGCTGGCCGGCGAGGGCGTGCATGTGGTCACCGTGAACGACTACCTGGCCAACCGCGACGCGCAGTGGATGGGGCGGCTGTACAACTTCCTCGGCCTGTCGGTGGGCGTGAACCTGCCGCAGATGCCGCGCGAGGACAAGCAGGCGGCCTACCAGGCCGACATCACCTACGGCACCAATAACGAGTTCGGCTTCGACTACCTGCGCGACAACATGGTCTACGAGGTGCAGGACCGCGTGCAGCGCGGCCTGCGCTACGCCATCGTCGACGAGGTGGACTCCATCCTGATCGACGAGGCGCGCACGCCCCTGATCATCAGCGGCCAGGCCGAGGACCACACGGCCCTGTACCTGGCCATGAACCAGGTGGTGCCGCTGCTCACGCGCCAGGAGGGCGAGGCCGACCCGCGCACCGGCGAAGGCGTGACCAAGCCCGGCGACTTCACGCTGGACGAGAAGTCCCACCAGGTGTTCCTGACCGAGCAGGGCCACGAGAACGCCGAGCGCATCCTGGCCGAGCGCGGCCTGATCCCCGAGGGGGCCAGCCTGTACGACCCGTCCAACATCGCGCTGATGCATCACCTCAACGCGGCCTTGCGCGCGCGTCACCTCTATCACCGCGACCAGCACTACGTGGTGCAGAACGGCGAGATCGTCATCGTCGACGAGTTCACCGGCCGCCTGATGGCCGGCCGGCGCTGGAGCGACGGCCTGCACCAGTCCGTGGAGGCCAAGGAGGGCGTGGCCATCCAGGCCGAGAACCAGACCCTGGCCTCGATCACCTTCCAGAACTATTTCCGCCTGTACGGCAAGCTGGCCGGCATGACCGGCACGGCCGACACCGAAGCCTACGAGTTCCAGGAGATCTACGGCCTGGAGACCGTGGTCATCCCGCCCAACCGCCCGAGCCGCCGCGAGGACCAGCTCGACCGCGTCTACAAGACCACGGGCGAGAAGTACGTGGCCGCGATCCAGGACATCCGCGAATGCCACGAGCGCGGCCAGCCGGTGCTGGTGGGCACCACCTCGATCGAGAACTCCGAGCTGATCTCCCAGCTGCTCGACAAGGAGAAGCTGCCGCACCAAGTGCTCAACGCCAAGCAGCACGCGCGCGAGGCCGAGATCGTGGCCCAGGCCGGTCGGCCCAAGATGATCACCATCGCCACCAACATGGCGGGCCGCGGCACCGACATCGTGCTCGGCGGCAACATCGAGAAGGCGATCGAGGCCGTGGAAGCCGACGCCACGCAGGACGAGGCGGCCAGGCAGGCCCGCGTGCAGGAGATGCGCGCGCAGTGGCAGAAGGACCACGAGTTCGTCACCGCGCAGGGCGGCCTGCGCATCATCGCCACCGAGCGACACGAGTCGCGCCGCATCGACAACCAGCTGCGCGGCCGCTCCGGCCGCCAGGGCGACCCGGGCTCCTCGCGCTTCTACCTGAGCCTGGACGACCAGCTGATGCGCATCTTCGCCGGCGACCGGGTGCGCGCCATCATGGACCGGCTCAAGATGCCCGAGGGCGAGGCCATCGAGGCCGGCATCGTCACGCGCAGCATAGAGAGCGCGCAGCGCAAGGTCGAGGCGCGCAACTTCGACATCCGCAAGCAGCTGCTCGAGTACGACGACGTGTCGAACGACCAGCGCAAGGTGATCTACCAGCAGCGCAACGACATCCTGGACGCGGCCGACCTGGGCGCTCAGATCGCCGCGCTGCGCGAGGGCTGTTTCACCGACCTGGTGCGCCAGTACGTGCCGCCCGAGTCGGTCGAGGAGCAATGGGACATCGCGGGCCTGGAGCGCGTGCTGGCCGAGGAGTGGCAGATCGCGCTGCCGCTGGCGCAGCAGGTGCAGGCCGCCAGCGCCATCACCGACGAGGACATGCTGGAGACCGTGCTGGCCGCGGCGAATGCGGCCTTCGAGGCCAAGGTGGCCCAGGTCGGCGCCGAGAACTTCACGCAGTTCGAGCGCATCGTGCTGCTGCAGAGCATAGACACCCACTGGCGCGAGCACCTCAGCGCGCTCGACTACCTGCGCCAGGGCATACACCTGCGCGGCTACGCGCAGAAGCAGCCCAAGCAGGAGTACAAGCGCGAGGCCTTCGAGCTGTTCGGCCAGCTGCTCGACTCGGTCAAGAACGAGGTCACCAAGCTGCTGATGACCGTGAAGGTGCAGTCCAGCGAGCAGATCGGCCAGGCCGCCGAGGATCTGGAGCAGCGTGCCGAGGCCATCAGCCACGTGACCTACACCGCGCCGACCGAGACCGGCGAGGCCCAGACCACGGCGTTCGACGGTCGCCCCGAGCCGCTGGCCGTGGGCCTGGCGGCGGGCGCCCTGCCGCCGAACATGCCACGTGTGGGCCGCAACGACCCCTGCCCCTGCGGCAGCGGCAAGAAGTACAAGCACTGCCACGGCCAGCTGGCCTGAGAGACCGCCATGCCCGTCAACCTTTCCGCCCCCGATCCCTTCCAGCTCTTTCCCGTGCCCGGCCTGCGCCTGGGCGTGACCGAGGCCGGCATACGCAAGGTCGGCCGAAAGGACCTGACCGTGCTGCTGCTCGACGAAGGCGCGAGCGTGGCCGGCGTGTTCACGCGCAACCGCTTCTGCGCCGCGCCGGTGCAGATCTGCCGCGAGCACCTGGCCGTGGGCGCCGGCATACGCGCCATGGTGATCAACACCGGCAATGCCAACGCCGGCACCGGCGCCGAAGGCCTGGCGCGCGCGCGCCAGACCTGCGCCGTGCTGGCCAGCCAGCTGCAGCTGGCCCCCGAGCAGGTGCTGCCGTTCTCCACTGGCGTGATCATGGAGCCGCTGCCGGTCGAGCGCATAGCGGCGGGCCTGCCAGCGGCGCTGGCCGACGCGCGAGCCGACCACTGGGCGCGCGCGGCCGAGGGCATCATGACCACCGACACCGTGCCCAAGGCCTTCAGCGCGCGCGTGACCATCGCCGGCGCGCCGGTGACCATCACCGGCATCAGCAAAGGCGCAGGCATGATCCGCCCCAACATGGCGACCATGCTGGGCTTCCTGGCCACCGACGCCTGCGTGGCGCCGGCCCTGATGCAGCAGCTCGTGACCGAGCTGGCCGAGGGCTCGTTCAACCGTGTCACCATCGACGGCGACACCTCGACCAACGACTCCTTCGTGCTGGTGGCCACGCAGCAGGCGGCCCACGCACCGATCCAGTCGCTGGCCAGCGCCGAGGGCCAGGCGCTCAAGGCGGCGCTGCTGGACGTGGCGCGCCGGCTGGCCCAGGCCATCGTGCGCGACGGCGAGGGCGCGACCAAGTTCATCACCATCCGGGTCGAGGGCGGGCGCGACGGCGAGGAGTGCCGCAAGGTGGCCTACGCGATCGCGCATTCGCCGCTGGTCAAGACGGCCTTCTTCGCCAGCGACCCCAACCTGGGCCGCATCCTGGCCGCCGTGGGCTATGCCGGCATCGATGACCTGGACCAGACCGGCATCGACCTCTACCTCGACGAGGTCCATGTCGCGGTGCAGGGGGGGCGCCATCCGGCCTACCGCGAGGAGGACGGCCAGCGCGTGATGAAGCAAAGCGAGATCACGGTGCGCGTGGTCCTGGGCCGTGGCGCTGCCAGCGACCAGGTCTGGACCTGCGACCTCAGCCACGACTACGTGTCGATCAACGCCGACTACCGCTCATGATCGATCCGCTCGAGAGACTGATACAGCGTGCCGAACACCTGATGGCGCGCATCGAATCCGTGCTGCCGCAGCCGCTGACCGAGCCGGACTGGTCGGCCGCCATCGCCTGGCGCTACCGCAAGCGCGCCTCCGGCCACGGCGTGCTCGAGCCGGTGCGCCACGTGGCCGGCATCGCGCTCGACGACCTCAAGGAGATCGACGGCCAGAAGGACAAGATCCGGCGCAACACCGAGCAGTTCGTCCAAGGCCGTCCGGCCAACAACGTGCTGCTGACCGGCGCGCGCGGCACCGGCAAGTCCTCGCTGATCAAGGCCTGCCTGAACGCCTACGCGGCGCGCGGCCTGCGCCTGATCGAGGTGGACAAGGCCGACCTGACGGACCTGCCGGACATCGTCGACGTGGTGTCCGAGCGCCCCGAGAAGTTCGTCGTGTTCTGCGACGACCTGAGCTTCGAGGACGGCGAACCCGGCTACAAGGCGCTCAAGTCCATCCTGGACGGCTCGGTGGCTGCGGCCACGCCGAACGTGCTGATCTACGCGACCAGCAACCGCCGCCACCTGTTGCCCGAGTACATGAAGGAGAACCTCACCTACACCCACAGCGAGGACGGCGAGGTCCATCCGGGCGAGGTGGTGGAGGAGAAGATCTCGCTGTCCGAGCGCTTCGGCCTGTGGGTCAGCTTCTACCCGTTCAGTCAGGACGAGTACCTGGCGATCACCGCGCAATGGCTGTCCTCGTTCGGCGTCGGGCCGCAGGCCATCGATGCGGCTCGTCCCGAGGCCCTGGTCTGGGCGCTGGAGCGCGGCTCGCGCAGCGGCCGCGTCGCTTACCAGTTTGCGCGCGATTACGCGGGCCGCCGTTCCGCATGACGGAAAGCTTGAGCGCCGCCGGGCCGCCCCAAGGCGCGAAGGCCCCCTCGGGGGGCAGCGCAGCACACGAAGTGGCAAGCGTGGGGGCCGTACTCGTCGCCGACGGCCACCGTCCGCGCGAGGGTGGGCCGGATCGCAAGGAGGTCGAGGTGGCCGTGGGCGTGCTGCTGCGGGCCGATGGTTCCTTCCTGCTGACCTCGCGCCCGCCCGGCAAGGTCTACGAGGGCTACTGGGAATTCCCCGGCGGCAAGGTCGAGCCCGGCGAGACCGTGGAGCAGGCGCTGCGGCGCGAGCTCCAGGAGGAAATCGGCGTCGCCATCGGCGCCGCCCATCCCTGGAAGGTGGAACGGGTCGACTACCCGCATGCCCTGGTGCGGCTGAACTTCTGCAAGGTCTACGACTGGGCGGGCGAGCTGCACATGCGCGAAGGCCAGTCCTTCGCCTGGCAGCGCCTGCCGGTGCAGGTGAGGCCGGTGCTGCCGGGCACGGTGCCGGTGCTGCAGTGGTTCGCCGCCGAGCAGGGCTTCGAGGGCGCCACGCACGCCCCGGCCTGAGCGCCTACTGCAGCCTGGGGTCGCCGAAGGCCTGGTCCTCGGGCGGCGCTTCGGCGGGCATGCGGAAGCTCTCGCTGGCCCAGGCGCCCAGGTCCATGTTCTTGCAGCGCTCGCAGCAGAAGGGGCGGAAGCGGTTTTCCGGCGCGAACAGGCTGGGGCCGCCGCAGGCGGGGCAGCGCACCTGCCGGGCCTTGGAGTCGGTGCTGGCCGGGGCGGAGGGCTTCACGCGCACAATGTCATCTCCAGCGGAGCGTCGTCGCCGCCGGCCTGCAGCCGGCCGTCGGCCTCCTGGCGCATCAGCCGCACCGACACGATGAGGCGGTTGCCGCTGATCTCGGGGATCAGGTCCAGCGCCGGGTCGATGCGCAGGCGCAGCAGCTGGAAGCTGCGGCCCTGAGGCAGGTTCTGCTGGAACTGCCCGCCCACGGCCATCACCTTCTGCGGCGCGCCCGAGTCGCGCAGCATCCGCAGCAGCAGGTGGATGGATTCGGCCAGCGGCGCCAGCGTGGTGGCCCATTGCTGCAGGTCGTGCCGGCGCGTGTCGGCGTCCTTGTGCTGCCAGGCGTAGTAGGCCGGCAGGTCGAACTCGCAGGTGCCGCCGGGGATCACGGCGCGGCTGCGTATGCTCATCAGCCATTCGTTCTCGGTCAGCGCGTGGCCGGCCTTGCCGGGCTGCTGGTTGAGGGCCGAGAAGCAAGCGTCGAGCCGGGCCACGACCTCGTCGAGCGCAGCCTCGGAGATCGCGGGGTTGCCGCGATATCCGTTGAGCGCCTGTTTCTGCTTTTCCAGGTCCTTGAGCACGTCCGACTTGAGGTCGGCGCGCGCGGCGACGTCCATGACCTCGAACAGTGTGGTCAGTGCGTAGTGGTGATCCAGCGGGGTTTCGCGGGGCACCAGCTGGCCCAGGCGTCGGAACAGGTGCTCCAGTCGCAGGTAGGTACGGATGCGTTCGTTGAAGGGATATTCGTACAGTATCACGCTGCTTTTTCCTGTGCCCGCATCATAGCCCGAAGCCTTGCGCCAACTGCCTCACTTCCTCGCGCAGGGCCGGCAGCGTCAGGCCCTGGTTGTGGATCACGATGTCGGCGGCCGCCAGGCGCTGGGCGCGGCTGGCCTGGCTGGCGACGATGCGCTCCACCTCGGCCTGGGCCAGTCCGCTGCGCGCCATGACGCGTTCGACCTGGGTGACGACCGGGCAGTCGACCACCAGCACGCGCTGCACCTTCTGGCGCCAGCGCCGGCCCGACTCGACCAGCAGCGGCACGTCGTACACCACGGTGCGCCGGCCCTGGGCCAGGGCGGCCTGGGCCTGGCGCTCGGTCTCCTGGCCGACCAGCGGATGCACGATGGCTTCCAGCCGCCGCCTGGCGTTCGGGTCGGCGAACACCAGGGCGCGCATGCGGTCGCGGTCCAGCGCGCCCTGCGGCGTGATCAGTTCGGCGCCGAAGGCCTGTGCGATCGCCGGGATGGCGGCGCCGCCCGGCGCCGTGACGCCGCGCGCGATGGCGTCGGCGTCGACCACGGCCGCGCCATGCTCGGCCAGCATGGCGGCGACCGTGCTCTTGCCGCTGCCTATGCCGCCGGTCAGGCCGAGCAGGGTCACCGTAGCCATGGCCGGCCCTAGAGTCCGACCGCGCGCAGGATGGCCTCGGGCCCGAACAGCATGGCCGTCAAACCGGCCGCGGCCAGGAAGGGGCCGAACGGCACGTAGCCGCCCTCGCGCAGCGTGTTCGCGAACTTCATGCCTATGCCGACCCCTGCGCCGATCACCGAGGCCATCAGGATCATGGGCACCAGGGCCTGCCAGCCGAACCAGGCGCCCAGGGCGGCGAACAGCTTGAAGTCGCCGTAGCCCATGCCCTCCTTGCCGGTGGCGAGCTTGAACGCCCAGTAGACCGCCCACAGCGAGACATAGCCGGCGACGGCTCCCCACAGGGCGGTGCTCAGCGGCACGCCGTTCAGGTTCAGGGCCGCGGCGATCAGGCCGCCCCACAGCAGCGGCAGCGTCATGTCGTCCGGCAGCAAGGTGGTGTCCCAGTCGATCAGGGTCAGCGCCAGCAGTGTCGCGGCGAAGGCGCTCCAGGCCAGCGCGGCCGGCGTGGCGCCCCAGCGCCAGGCGCACCAGGCGAACAGCGCGCCGGTGGCCAGCTCGACCAGCGGGTAGCGCAAGCCGATGGTGGCGTGGCAGGCGGCGCATCGGCCGCGCAGCGCCAGGTAGCTCAGCACCGGGATGTTCTCGTACCAGCGGATCGCGTGGCCGCAGTGCGGGCAGCGCGAGCGCGGCCGCAGCAGGCTCAGCGGTTCACCCGGCGCCTGGGCCTGGCCCGACAGCTGGGCGCATTCGGCCGCCCACTGCCGCTCCAGCATCTGCGGCAGGCGGTGTATGACCACGTTGAGGAAGCTGCCGATCAGCAGGCCCAGCAAGCCGCCGAAGGCGGCCTCCACGACTTGGATTTCCGGCATCAGACCACCTGGCCGAGCTTGAAGATGGGCAGGTACATGGAGACCACGATGCCGCCGATCACCACGCCCAGGATCACGATGATGATGGGCTCCATCAGGCTGGACAGGCCGGCCACCATGTCGTCCACCTCGGCCTCGTAGAAGTCCGCCGCCTTGCCCAGCATGTGGTCTATGGAGCCGGATTCCTCGCCGATCGCGCACATCTGCAGCACCATGGACGGGAAGATGCGGGCGTTGGTCATGGCCGCGGTCAGGCTGGTGCCGGTGGAGACCTCCTGCTGGATCCTTTCCGTTGCGATGGCGTAGACCGTATTGCCCGCCGCGCCGCCCACGGAGTCCAGCGCCTCCACCAGCGGCACGCCGGCGGCGAACATGGTCGACAGGGTGCGGGTCCAGCGCGCGATCACCGATTTCTCGATCAGGGTGCCGAACACCGGCAGCTTGAGCAGCAGGCGGTCCATGAAGCGCTGCACCTTCTCGTTGCGCTTCCAGGCCTGGAAGAAGAAGTACAGGCCGCCGCCCAGGCTGCCGAAGATCAGCCACCAGTAGGCGACGAAGAACTCGCTCATGCCGATCACGAACAGCGTGGGGGCGGGCAGGTCGGCACCGAAGGAGCTGAACACCTCCTTGAACGAGGGGATCACGAAGATCATGATCACGGTCACCACGACGAAGGCCACCACGATGACCGCGATCGGGTACATCAGGGCCGACTTGATCTTGGACTTGATCGCCTCGGTCTTCTCCATGTAGGTCGCGAGCCGGTCCAGCAGCTGCTCCAGAATGCCCGCGGCCTCGCCGGCCTCGATCAGGTTGCAGTACAGGCTGTCGAAGTACATCGGGAACTTGCGGAAGGCGTTGTTCAGCGAGGTGCCGGTCTCCACGTCGGTGCGGATGTCGTTGAGCAGCTTGGTGACCCTAGGGTTGGCGTTGCCGCGGCCCACGATGTCGAAGGACTGCAGCAGCGGCACGCCGGCCTTCATCATGGTCGCGAGCTGGCGCGTGAAGATCGCCAGGTCCTTGGGCTTGATCTTCTTGCCGGCGCCCATGCGCCGCTTCTTGATGCGCGTGGGCAGCACGCCCTGGCGCCTGAGCGCGGCCTGGACCTGGTTGACGCCGGCGGCCCGGGTCTCGCCCCGGACCTGCTTGCCCTGGCGGTCCTTGCCCTCCCATTCGAAGACGAATTCCTTGGCGGCGGTCGCTGCGGTGGCCATCGTTTCCTTCTCCCCGTTCTGTCTTATTCGTTGGTGACGGCCAGGACCTCTTCCAGCGAGGTCAGCCCCAGCCTGACCTTGTGCAGGCCCGACTGGCGCAGCGAGCGCACGCCCTCGCGCTGGGCCTGCTCGGCGATCTCGAGCGCGCTGCCGTCGGCGAGGATGATGCGCTGGAGGGGCTCGCTGATCGGCATGACCTGGTAGATGCCGACCCGGCCCTTGTAGCCGTTGTTGCACATGGAGCAGCCTACCGGCCGGTAGGGCGTCCAGCTGCCGTCGATGTCTTCCTCGCGCAATCCCGCCTCGACCAGGGTCTCGGCGGGAATGTCGGCCGGGGCCTTGCAGTTGACGCACAATCGCCGCGCCAGCCGCTGCGCGGTGATCAGGATCACGCTGGAGGCGATGTTGAACGGCGCGATGCCCATGTTGCGCATGCGCGTGAGCGTGGTCGGCGCGTCGTTGGTATGCAGGGTGGACAGCACCAGGTGGCCGGTCTGGGCGGCCTTGATGGCGATGTCGGCGGTCTCCAGGTCGCGGATCTCGCCCACCATGATGATGTCCGGGTCCTGGCGCAGGAAGGACTTGAGCGCCGCGGCGAAGGTCAGGCCGGCCTTTTCGTTGACGTTGACCTGGTTCACGCCGGGCAGGTTGATCTCCGACGGGTCCTCGGCCGTGGCGATGTTGACGCCGGGCTTGTTCAGCAGGTTCAGGCAGGTGTAGAGCGACACGGTCTTGCCCGAGCCCGTGGGACCGGTGACCAGGATCATGCCGTAGGGCCGCTCGATGGCCTTGAGCAGGCGCTCCTTTTCCTCGGGCTCGTAGCCCAGCGCGTCGACGCCCAGCTTGGCGCTGCTAGGGTCCAGGATACGGATCACGATCTTCTCGCCGAACAGCGTGGGCAGGGTGCTGACGCGGAAGTCGATCACGCGGTCGGGACCGATCTTGAGCTTCATGCGCCCGTCCTGCGGCACGCGCTTCTCGGCGATGTCCAGGCGCGAGATCACCTTGATGCGCGAGGCCAGCTTGTCCTTGATCGCGATCGGCGGCGAGGCGATCTCGCGCAGCTCGCCGTCGATGCGAAAGCGCACGCGGTAATGGTGCTCGTAGGGCTCGAAGTGCAGGTCCGAGGCGCGCATGCTGAACGCGTCGAGCAGCATCTTGTGCAGGAACTTGACGACCGGCGCGTCGTCCACTTCCGCGCTCGTGGTCTCGCCGCTGTCGGGCGCCTGGGCCTCCATCGAGGCTTCGTCGAACTCGAAGTCCTCGCCGATGATGTGGTCCATGGCCTCGGTGGCCGAGGTGCTGCTGGCCTCGACCATGCGCGAGAGCTTGTCGAATTCCGCGATCACCCAGTCCACGCCGAGCTGGGTGGCGAACTTGATCTTTTCGGCAGCCTCCTGGTCGGAAGGGTCGGCCGTGGCCACGATCAGGCGGTTGTTGCGCTTGCGCAGCACCACCACGCGGTAGGCCAGGCAGATCTTGCCGTCGAGCAGTCCCTTGGGCAGGCGCTGCGGGTCGACCGCGTCCAGGTCCAGCAGGGGCGCGGCATAGGCGTTCGACATGGTGTGCGCCAGGTCGGCCGACGAGACCGCGCCCGAGCCCGTGAGCTCGGCGATGAACTTGCTGCGGCTGGCCAGGGCCTTGCGGTAGAGCTCCTCGGCCGTCTTCTGATCGAGCTTGCCTGCCATCACGAGGGCGCGACCCAGGCCGGGCAAGGTCGCGGCGGCAGCTTCTCTCAGGACGGTGTCAACAGAGGCCATGTGCGGCGGTGAAAGGCGAAGAGCGGGAACAGCGCCTGATCATCGCCGATCGGGATGTGCGTGTAAACCTGCAGGCCGTGGAGGATTGCCGCGAAGTGGGCAAAAGAAGACAGTCGAGAATCAGCTGGTCGGGGTGAGAGGATTCGAACCTCCGGCCTCTACGTCCCGAACGTAGCGCTCTACCAGGCTAAGCTACACCCCGATGCGGATGACGGGCCCTGAGTGGTTTCAGGAACGTCGCTCCAAAAGCTGAGCCGCCAATTGTAGCAGACCTTCGGAGTGCTCATTGCGCGGCAACTCGCGCGCGGCCTCCATGGCCCGCTCGGCCTCCGCGGCCGCGGCCTGCCGCGTCGCCTCCAGGGCACCGGTCTGGCGCACGATGTCGACGATGGCGGTCAGCTCGGTGACCGAGCCCGTTTCGATGGCCTGGCGCACGACGTCGCGCTGGCGCGCGTCGCCGCGTCGCATGGCGGCGATCAACGGCAGCGTGGCCTTGCCCTCGCGCAGGTCGTCGCCGAGGTTCTTGCCCATCTCGGCCGCGTCGCCGTCGTAGTCCAGCACGTCGTCGATGACCTGGAAGGCCGTGCCCAGGGCCTGGCCGTAACGCGCGCAGGCCTCTTCGACCGCGGGCGGGCTGTCCGCCAGCACGGCGCCGATCCGGGCGCTGGCCTCGAACAGTTTGGCCGTCTTGGACTGGATCACGCGCAGGTAGGCAGCCTCGTCGAGCGAGGCGTCGTGCATGTTCATCAGCTGCAGCACCTCGCCCTCGGCAATGACGTTGGTCGCGTCGGCCAGGATCTGCATCACGCGCATGCTGCCGCCCTCGACCATCATCTGGAAGGCGCGCGAGTAGAGGAAGTCGCCCACCAGCACGCTGGCCGGGTTGCCGAAAGTCTCGTTGGCCGTGGGGCGGCCGCGGCGCAGTGTGGACGCGTCGACCACGTCGTCGTGCAGCAGGGTGGCGGTGTGGATGAACTCGACCACCGCGGCGAGCTCGTGGCGCTGCGCGCCCCGGTAGCCCAGGGCGCCGCAGGTCAGCAGCAGCAGCACGGGGCGCAGGCGCTTGCCGCCGGCGGAGATGATGTAGCGCGCCACCTCGCCGACCAGCGGGACGCCGGAGGCCAGGCGGTGGGCAATGACCTTGTCCACCTCGCGCATGTCGTCGGCAACGAGGGCAAGAATGGCGGCGGTGCTGGGGGAGGCTGACAAGGCGGCGATTGGACGGAAGTTGCGCCATTATAGGGAGCGCGCGCCGCCGCCCCCGAGGCCTGGCCGCCAGTCGTGACAGCGCGCCGCATGCGTGATAGAATCCCCGGTTCCTCGAAAAATCCTTTTTGCGGAACTTCCTTTCAAGAGGTCATTCATGTACGCGGTCATAAAAACCGGCGGCAAACAGTACCGTGTTGCTGCTGGCGAAAAAATTAAAGTAGAACAGATTGCTGCGGACGTAGGCCAGGAAATCGTCATCGACCAGGTTCTGGCTGTCGGCAACGGCGCTGAGCTGAAGGTGGGTACGCCCCTGGTGTCCGGCGCGACTGTCAAAGCCACGGTCGTGGCGCACGGCAAGCACGACAAGGTTCGCATCTTCAAGATGCGCCGTCGCAAGCACTATCAGAAACGTCAAGGGCACCGCCAGCAGTTCACCGAGCTGCAGATCGGCGCGATCACTGCCTAAGGAGCACAGGTCATGGCACAGAAAAAAGGCGGCGGCTCTACGCGAAACGGGCGCGATTCCAAGCCCAAGATGCTCGGCGTGAAGGCCTTCGGCGGTGAGCTGATCAGCGCCGGCTCCATCATCGTGCGCCAGCGCGGCACCAAGTTCCATGCCGGCACCAACGTCGGCGTGGGCAAGGACCACACGCTGTTCGCCCTGGTCGACGGCCATGTGTCGTTCGCCACCAAGGGGGCGCTGAACAAGCACATGGTGAACGTGACCCCGGCGGCCTGAAGCCCGCAGGATCCACTCCGGAAGCCCCGCCTGGTCGGGGCTTCTGTGTTTTGGCCCCGCCTCCTCAACTTTCCTTTGTAAACTGGACCCGTCATGAAGTTCGTGGATGAAGCCTATATTGACATCGCTGCCGGCGATGGCGGGAACGGCTGCGTCTCGTTCCGGCATGAGAAGTACAAGGAGTTCGGCGGCCCCAACGGCGGTGACGGCGGGCGCGGCGGCCATGTGTTCGCCGTGGCCGATCCCAGCCTCAACACCCTGGTCGACTTCCGTTTCTCGCGCCGCCACGAGGCCAAGCGCGGCCAGCACGGCATGGGCTCGGACATGTTCGGCGCCGCGGGCGACGACATCACGCTCAAGATGCCGGTGGGCACCATCGTCACGGACGCCGAGACCGGCGACGTGCTCTATGAGCTGCTGACGCCGGGCGAGTGCATCATGATTGCCAAGGGCGGCGACGGCGGCTTCGGCAACATGCGCTTCAAGAGCGCGATCAACCGCGCGCCGCGCCAGAAGACGCCAGGCTGGCCCGGCGAGCGCAAGAGCCTCAAGCTCGAGCTCAAGGTGCTGGCCGATGTGGGCCTGCTGGGCATGCCCAACGCCGGCAAATCCACGCTGATCGCCGCGATCTCCAACGCCAGGCCCAAGATCGCCGACTACCCGTTCACCACCCTGCATCCCAACCTGGGCGTGGTGCGCGTCGGCCCCGAGCAGAGCTTCGTCGTGGCCGATGTGCCAGGCCTGATCGAGGGCGCCTCGGAGGGGGCGGGCCTGGGCCTGCAGTTCCTGCGCCACCTGCAGCGCACGCGGCTGCTGCTGCACATCGTCGACCTGGCGCCCTTCGACGAGGGCGTGGACCCGGTGGCGCAGGCCAAGTCCATCGTGGCCGAGCTCAAGAAATACGACGACGAGCTCTACCACAAGCCGCGCTGGCTGGTGCTCAACAAGCTCGACATGGTGCCGGCCGAGCAGCGCGCCGCCCGCGTCAAGGACTTCGTCAAGCGCTTCAAGTACAAGGGCCCGGTGTTCGAGATCTCGGCGCTCACGCACGAGGGCTGCGAGCCGCTGATCCAGGCCGTCTATCAGCACATCCGCGCGCAGCAGGTGTCCGAGCAGCAGCCGGTGGAGCCCGATCCGCGCTTCGCCGAACGGCCGGCCTGACAACCTAGCAATCGGCCTGCTGCCCGCGCGGCGCGGCCCAGGAACCCGAATGACTCAGAAACCCGCTTCCACCGTGCTGCGCGACGCGCGGCGCATCGTCGTCAAGGTCGGCTCCAGCCTCGTGACCAACGAGGGCAGGGGGCTGGACGAGGTCGCCATCGGCGAATGGTGCCGCCAGATGTCGGCGCTGGCGCGCGAGGGGCGCGAGGTCGTGATGGTGTCCAGCGGCGCCATCGCCGAGGGCATGAAGCGGCTGGGCTGGGCCACGCGGCCGCACGAGGTGCACGAGCTGCAGGCTGCCGCCGCCGTCGGCCAGATGGGCCTGGCCCAGATGTACGAGACCAAGCTGCGCGAGCATGGCCTGGGCAGCGCCCAGGTGCTGCTGACCCACGCCGACCTGGCCGACCGCGAGCGCTACCTGAACGCGCGCTCCACGCTGCGCACGCTGCTGCTGCACCGGGTGCTGCCGGTGATCAACGAGAACGACACCGTGGTCAACGACGAGATCAAGTTCGGCGACAACGACACCCTGGGTGCGCTGGTCGCGAACCTGATCGAGGCCGACGCGCTGGTGATCCTGACCGACCAGAAGGGCCTGTACACGGCCGATCCGCGCAAGGACCCGTCGGCGCAGTTCGTGCACGAGGCCCAGGCGGGCGACCCGGTGCTCGAGGCCATGGCCGGCGGCGCCGGCTCCAGCCTGGGCAAGGGCGGCATGATCACCAAGATCCTGGCGGCCAAGCGCGCGGCGGGCTCCGGCGCCTCCACGGTGATTGCCTGGGGGCGCGAGCCCGACGCCCTGATCCGCCTGGCGCGCGGCGAGGCCATAGGCACGCTGCTGGTGGCGCAGACGGCCAAGCAGCAGGCGCGCAAGCAGTGGATGGCCGACCACCTGCAACTGCGCGGCGCCGTGACCGTAGACGCCGGCGCCGTCGCCAAGCTGCGCGAGGAGGGCAAGAGCCTGCTGCCGATCGGCATGACGGCGGTCGAGGGCGAGTTCTCGCGCGGCGACGTGATCGCGGTGCGCGACGCCCAGGGCCAGGAGATCGCGCGCGGCCTGGCCAACTACGCGAGCGCCGAGGCCCGCCTGCTGTGCCGCCGGCCCTCGAGCGAGATCGAGGGCCTGCTCGGCTACCTGGCCGAGCCGGAGATGGTGCACCGGGACAACCTGGTGCTCAGCCGCTAAGACCGCGCCGCCAGGGGCGGCGTCAATCGCGCTGGCCGCTCGGGTAGGGGTTCTTGAGGCTGCGCACGATCTCGGCGACCGGGCCGTTGGGCGCTGCGCCGCTGCACAGGGCGGTGCGCGCCAGCACCAGCGGATACCGGGACGGCATGGGGTCGCGCAGCGAGCGCCAGGCGGACTGGCTGTCGGTGGTCCAGCCGCTGTCCGGATGGTGGCGCGCATAGACGCGGTGCTGCGCGGTGCTGCAGCGTATGCCCTCGTACATCACGTTCATGGCCCCGCTGGGGCTGGCGGCCACGACCACGTAGCGCACGATGCCGTCGCGGCTGATCGACAGCGTGGCCGGGTCCACTCCCACGCTCAGCGAGGAGGGGCGCGGCATCTCCACCGTCAGCAGGCGCTTGACGTCGAAGGCCGGCGGGGGCGGCACCTCGCTCTCGCGCCAGTCCGGTGCGTCGGGAACCAGCTGGGCCCAGGCCCCCGTGGCGGCCAGCACGGACAGGGCCAGCGCCAGCGCCGCGCGCCTAGCGCGGCGCCGCATGTGAGGCATCCTGCGCGCTGGACGGCAGGTCGGTGTGCGGGTCGGGCTCGAAGGTGGCGCCGGGCGGCAGTTCCAGGCCGGCGCCGGACGGGCGCTCCTGGCGCGGGCCGGCCGGCTCGAATTCGCGCGCGCGCATGCCGCCGCGCAGGTAGCGGTTGCGGTGCTCGTGACGCGGCAGGAAGCGGGCCAGCTCGGTCAGCGCCATCTCGTAGACGCCGCGCTTGAACTCCACCACCACGTCCAGCGGCACCCAGTAGTCGTTCCAGCGCCAGGCGTCGAACTCCGGATGGTCGGTGGCGCGCAGGTTCAGGTCCCAGTCATGGCCCAGCAGCTGAAGCAGGTACCAGATCTGTTTCTGACCCTTGTAGTGGCCGCGCGCGTCGCGGCGTATGTACCGGTCTGGCACCTCGTAGCGCAACCAGTCGCGGGTGCGGGCCACGATGCGCACATGCTCCGGCAGGAGGCCCACTTCTTCCTGGAGTTCCCGGTACATGGCCTGCTCGGGTGTCTCTCCCCGGTCGATGCCACCCTGCGGAAACTGCCAGCTGTGGGTGCGGATGCGCTTGCCCCAGAACACCTGGTTTCTCTGGTTGAGCAGGATGATGCCGACGTTTGGCCTGAAGCCGTCCCGGTCGAGCATAATCAAACCCCAAATTTTTGAACTGAGTCCATTATGCCCGGCAGGCATCGCGCCAGCCAAGAGGACCAGCTCTTACCCGTCCCGCACGAGCCGTCAATGAAAGCCTCCCAGTTCCTGATTTCCACCCTCAAGGAAGCCCCCGCCGACGCCGAGGTGGTGAGCCACCAGCTCATGATGCGCGCCGGCATGATCAAGAAGCTGGGTGCCGGCATCTACAGCTACATGCCCATGGGCCTGCGGGTGATCCGCAAGGTCGAGGCCATCGTGCGCGAGGAGATGAACCGGGCCGGCGCCGTGGAGCTGACCATGCCCGTGGTGCAGCCGGCCGAGCTCTGGCAGGAGACCGGCCGCTTCGAGAAGATGGGGCCCGAGCTGCTGCGCATCAAGGACCGGCACGCGCGCGATTTCGTGATCCAGCCGACCTCGGAGGAGGTGGTGACCGACATCGCGCGCCAGGAGCTGCGCAGCTACAAGCAGCTGCCCAAGAACCTCTACCAGATCCAGACCAAGTTCCGTGACGAGCGCCGCCCGCGCTTCGGCCTGATGCGCGGGCGCGAATTCGTCATGAAGGACGCCTACAGCTTCGACCGCGACCCGGCCTCGGCCAAGGCCAGCTACCAGGTCATGGCCCAGGCCTACCGCCGCATCTTCGACCGCTTCGGCCTGCGCTACCGCGCGGTGGCGGCCGACAGCGGCGCCATCGGCGGGGACCTCAGCGAGGAGTTCCAGGTGATCGCCGCCACCGGCGAGGACGCCATCGTCTACTGCCCGGCGAGCGACTACGCGGCCAACATGGAGAAGGCCGAGGCCCTGGCGCCGGCCGGGCCGCGTGCGGCCGCGACCCAGGCCCTCACGCTCACCCCCACGCCGGACCGCAGCACCTGCGCCAAGGTGGCCGAGCTGCTGGGCGTGCCGCTCGCGACCACGGTCAAGTCCCTGGTGCTGGCCAGCGACGAGCTCAACGACTACGACGAGGTGGTCAAGACCCGCCTGTGGCTGCTGCTGCTGCGCGGCGACCGCGAGATGAACGAGGTCAAGGTCGGCAAGCTGCCGGGCCTGGAGGCGGGTTTCCGCTTCGCCACAGGCGCCGAGATCGAGGCCCATTTCGGCAGCCCGCCCGGCTACCTGGGACCGATCGGGCTCAAGCAGCCGCTCACCGTGGTGGCCGACCGCGAGGTCGCCGTGATGGCCGACTGGATCTGCGGCGCCAACGAGGTGGACCACCACCTGACCGGCGTCAACTGGGGACGTGACCTGCCCGAGCCCGACCTGGTGGCCGACCTGCGCAACGTGGTCGCCGGCGACCCCTCGCCCGACGGACAGGGCCCGCTGGCGATCGAGCGCGGCATCGAGGTCGGCCATGTGTTCTACCTCGGCACCAAGTACTCGCGTGCCATGAACGCGACCTTCCTGGACGAGACCGGCAAGCCGCAGTTCATGGAAATGGGCTGCTACGGCATAGGCATCACCCGCCTGCCGGCCGCTGCCATCGAGCAGAACCACGACGAGCGCGGCATCATCTGGCCCGACGCGATCGCGCCCTTCACTGTGGTGATCTGCCCGATAGGCATGGACCGCAGCGCCGAGGTCCGGGCCGCCGCCGAGAGGCTGCACGACGAACTGCAGGACGCGGGGGTGGACGTGCTGCTCGACGACCGCGGCGAGCGGCCCGGCGCCATGTTCGCCGACTGGGAGCTGATCGGCGTGCCGCACCGCGTGGTGATCTCGGACCGCGGCCTCAAGGAAGGGCTGCTCGAGTACCAGCACCGCCGCGAGGCGGCGGCGAGCAAGGTGCCGGCGGACCAGGTGTTCGCCTTCGTGAAGGGGCGGCTCGCGGCCTGAGCGGGGCCGGCGGCGAGTTGGCGACCATGCAGCCCGGCCTGTCCCGCAGAACCTGCCTGCTGGCCCTGCCAGCGGGCCTGGGGCTGGGGGGCTGGGCCGCGCCGGCCCGGGCCGGAGGTCAGCTCGAGGAGCCGCTGGCCGACTCGGTGCGCAGCGCGCTTCGCGCAGCGATTGCTTACAGCGCACCGCCCGAGTCCGAGTTCCGCACAACGGAGGCGCGGCTGCAGTACCTGCGCTGGCGAATTAGGATGGGAGCGCGACTTACGCGGCGCATGCCAGATTTGCAGGAGCGCGATGAATTTCTGCAGACAGTCTGGTACGAGGCGACGCGTGCTGGGCTGGACAAGTCGCTGGTGCTGGGGCTGATCCAAGTGGAGAGCGCCTTCCGACGTCGTGCAATATCGCAAGTTGGCGCGCGCGGCTATATGCAGGTCATGCCGTTCTGGGCCCGCGTGATCGGCGACGGCGATCCGGGCAATCTGTTTGTTACGCAGACCAACCTGCGTTTCGGCTGCGTGATCCTGCGCCATTACCTGGAGCGCGAGCGCGGCGACCTGTTCCTGGCCCTGGGCCGCTACAACGGCAGCCGGGGCCGGGCGCCGTACCCCGACGCCGTGCTGGGCGCGACGCGTCAGTGGGAGCTCGGCAGCGCCTGAGCCGGTGCGGAGGGGGCCGTTTCGCTGCACGCAGGAGGGGCGGGGGCCGCAGCGTCCAGCCGCGTCACCATGACCTGGTCGATGCGGTAGCTGTCGACATCGATCACCTCGAACTTGTAGCCGCCCCAACTCACGCTGTCGGTGCGCCTGGGCACGCGGCGCAGCATCACCATCAGGAATCCGGCCAGGGTCTCGTACTCATCTTCGTGCGGCAGGGTGTCGATGTCGAGTGCGCGCTGCACGTCCTGCACCGGCGTGACGCCGTCGATCAGCCAGGAGTCTTGGTCACGCTGCACGATCAGCTCCTCGGCCGGCAGCGACACCAGCTCGCCCATCACCGTGCTCATCACGTCGTTGAGCGTGACCACGCCGACCACCAGGCTGTACTCGTTGACGATCACCGCAAAGTCCTCGTGCACCTGGCGGAACTGCTCCAGCACCTCGCCCAGGGTCAGGCGATCTGGCACGATCAGCACCTTGTGCAGCAGGCTTTCGTCGGTCAGCGCGATCGGCTGGTCGTTCAGTACGCGCTGGAACAGGTCCTTGGCGTCGACATAGCCAAGCACATGGTCGATGTCGCCGTCGCAGACGGGGTAGGTAGAAAACGGTTCGGCCGCGATGCGTGCGCGCACCACGGCGTCGGGGTCGTCCTTGAGGAAGTAGGCGATGCGGTCGCGTGGCGTCATGGCGCTTTCCACCCTGCGCGTGTCCAGCTCGAACACGTTCTCGATCACCTGCAATTCGCCCCGTGCCAGCAGGCCGGACTGGGCACCGGCTTCGGTCAGGGCCAGGATGTCGCCGGACGTGACCCGCTCGTCGCGCTCGGCCGGCAGTCCGAAGGCGCGGAACAGCCCGTCCGCCCCCTTCCCGTAGAGCCAGACCAGGGGCTTGAACGCCGACATGCACAACTGCATCGTACCGACCACCCGCACGGCCAGCTTCTCGGGTTCGGTCATGCCCATGCGCTTGGGCAGCAGATCGGCAAACAGGATGAACAGCGAGGTGACGATCGCAAAGGAGACGACGAAGCCGGCGCTGTCGGCATGTGCAGGCGGCAACCACCAGCCAAAGAGCTGGCTGAAGTGGGGGCTCAGGGCCCCCTCACCGACGATGCCGCCCAGGATGGCGATCGCGTTCAGGCCGATCTGCACGACGGTGAAGTAATTGCCGGGGTGCTCCTGGATGTGCATGACTTGGTCGGCCCGCGCGTCGCCCTCGTCGGCCATCTGGCGCAGGCGCAGGCGGCGCGAGGCCGCCAGCGAAATCTCGGCCACCGAGAAGAAGGCGCTGACGCCGATCAGCAGGGCGATGACGATGAGGCTTTGGGTCAGGCTCATGGGGATCGGCCCGATGTTACGGGCTCGCACGAGGTCTTTACCAGTGTAACGACTGGGCCGTGCTATGGCTGGCGACAAGGCCATGCATGGCCTTGAATTAATAACTTTTTCTCATTCAAATAAAAATAAACATGCATTGGACATATTCATCCGGGTTTCCTAGCATTCGGTCATGACTTGCCCACAACCCAGGAGACCCGCCTTGAATGCCATTTCCCAGCTCTCCCGCCGTGCCGTGCTGGCTGCGGCTAGCCTGTTGCTCGCGCTCGGTGCCTCGGCCCAGGCCTACCCCGGCGGCCCGCTGACCTTGATGGTGCCTTACCCGGCCGGCGGCGCCTCGGACGTGATCGCGCGCATCTTCAACACCCCCATGGCCAGGGATCTGGGCGTGCCGGTGCTGGTTGAAAACCTGGGCGGCGTCAGCGGCGCGCTGGGCGCGCAGAAGGTGCTGTCGGCGCCGGCCAATGGCCAGAGCTTCTTCCAGGGCTCGCCGAACGAGCTGATCCTCGCCCCGCTGGCCAATGCCGCGGTGAAGTTCGAGGCCGAGGATTTCCAGCTGGTGCAGCTGATCGCCCAGACGCCCATGGTGGTGGTGGCGAGAAAGGACTTGCCGGCCGCCAGCATGGACGAGCTGGTCACGCTGGCGCGCCAGGCGCCCAGGGACAAGCCGCTGAACTACGGCAGCGTGGGCACGGGCTCGCTCTACCATGTGCTGTCCGAGCACCTGGGCCAGGTGATAGGCGCGAAGATGACCCATGTGCCCTACAAGGGCGCGGCGCCGCTGCTGCAGGACCTGGCCGGCGGCAACGTGGACTACGCCATCCTGCCGCATTTCGGCGCCATCGACGGCATGGTCGCGGCCGGCCGCGTCAAGCTGCTGGGCCAGCTCGGCGCCCAGCGCGCCGAGACCCTCAAGCAGCTGCCCACGGCGACCGAGGGCAAGCTGCTCAAGGACTTCGCCTACATGACCTGGACCGGCTACCTGGTGCGCAAGGGCACGGCGGCCGAGGTGGTGCAGCGGCTGCAGAAGGCCATCCAGGCGACGCTGAGCGACTCCAAGGTGCGCGAGTCGCTGACGGCGCAAAGCCAGCTGGTGGCCCGCCCCATGTCGCTCGAGGAGTCGGCGCGCTTTTACGCCACCGAGACGGCGGGCTACCGCAAGCTGGCCCGCGCGGTCGGCATAGAGCGTCAGTGAGGCCGGCCATGCTGCAGAGGCTTTCCCCAGCTCCCGCCGACTTGTTGGCCGCCATGCAGGGCTACGCGCCCGAGATGACGGCGCTGCGCCGCGACATCCATCAGCACCCCGAACTCGGTTTCGAGGAGCGGCGCACCAGCGACATCGTGGCGCGCTGCCTCACGGACTGGGGCTACGAGGTCGAACGCGGCCTGGGCGGCACCGGCGTCGTGGGGCGGCTGCGCTGCGGCACGGGCTCTCGCGCCATCGGCCTGCGCGCCGACATGGACGCGCTGCCTATCCAGGAGGCCTCGGGCCTGCCCTGGGCCAGCGCCCATGCCGGCGTGATGCATGCCTGCGGGCACGACGGCCACACGGCGACGCTGCTGGGCGCCGCGCATTACCTGGGCGACACGCGCGGCTTTTCCGGCACGCTGAACCTGATCTTCCAGCCGGCCGAGGAGGGGCTGGGCGGCGCGCTGCGCATGATGCAGGACGGCCTGTTCGAAAAATACCCCTGCGACGCCGTGTTCGCGCTGCACAACATGCCGGGCCTGCCGCAGGGCCAGCTGGTGTTTCGCAGCGGCGCCTTCATGGCCTCCTCGGACTACGCCACGATCCGGCTGCGCGGCGTGGGCGGCCACGGCGCCATGCCGCATCGCGCGACCGACCCGGTGGTGGCGGCCGCCTCGATCGTGATGGCACTGCAGACCCTGGTGTCGCGCAACGTCGACCCCGGCGAGATGGCCGTGGTCACCGTGGGCGCGATCCATGGCGGACAGGCCAACAACGTGATCCCCGACAGCGTCACGCTGGAGCTCAGCCTGCGCGCGCTGAACCCGCAGGTGCGCGCCCTGCTCGAGCAGCGCCTGCGCGCCCTGGTCGAGGCGCAGGCCCAGAGCTACGGCGTGCAGGCCGAGCTCGACTACCGGCATGGCTACGCGGTGCTGGTCAATGCCGAGGCGCCGACCCGGCTGGCCACCGAGGTGGCGCGAGAGCTGTTCGGCGCCGAGCGGGTCACGCCGCAGGGGGCGCCGCTTTCGGGCAGCGAGGATTTCGCCTTCATGCTCGAGCGGGTGCCCGGCTGCTACCTGCTGGTCGGCAACGGCCAGGGCGAGGGCAGCTGCATGGTGCACAACCCCGGCTACGACTACAACGACGCCATCCTGCCCACCGGCGCGGCCCTGTGGGCTGGCCTGGTGCAGCGCTTTCTGCCGCTGAACGACGCGGCGACGCCGGCCACCGCCTGACCGCGCCAGGCTGGTGCGCTACTGCACGAAGCCGATGCGCGGCTTGCCGGCGCTGGCCGCCGGCAGATCCCCGGGCCGCAGGCTGTCGCGCCCGGCCAGGCGGGCATTGCCGAAGGCCGTCATCAGCGCCCGGCGCATCTCGCGCGGCGGCATCTGGGCCAGCAGGTCGAGCAGGTCGTCGGCCGGCGCCTCGTCGAAATGCTGGCCCCAGTCGTGCGCGGCGCGTATGCCGGTGTAGAGCTGGGCCGCGATGCGGCGCGCCTGCTCGGGCGTGGGCGCGTCGACCTGGAACACGTTCATGCGGTTGAGTATGGGCTCGGGAATGGCGCGCTCGTCGTTGGCCGTGGTGATCCAGATCACCTGGCTGGCGTCGATCGCGACCTCGGCGAACTCGTCGGTGAAGCTTTGCGCCGTGTCGTGCTCGAGCAGGCTGTAGAGCGCGCCCAGCGGGTCGTACTGGGCGTCGCCGCTGGCCTTGTCGATCTCGTCGACCACGATCACCGGGTTCGCGTACTCGCCGTCGACCAGGGCCTCGAACACCTTGCCGGGGCGCGCGCCCTTCCACTGCGAGGAGGCGCCCGAGAGCAGCCAGCCGGCGGTCATCGAGCTCATGGGCACCAGGCACATGCCGGTGCCCAGCAGGTCGGCCAGCTGGCGCGCGAAATGGGTCTTGCCTATGCCGGGTGGCCCGAGCAGCAGCATGGGCGTGACCTCCAGGCCGTCGCGGCTGTCCTGGGCCAGCGCCACATGGCGCTTGACGTCGTCCAGCACCTCGCTGAAATTGGGCAGGGTTTCGTACAGGCCTGCCATGTCGGGCACGCCCGATGGCTTGACCTGAAAGCGCTGCGGTCCGCGCTCGAGCATGCGCTCGTAGGTGGCGCGCAGGCCTTCGTGCTCGCGCGGGCTGCCGCCGTCCTGCAGCTTGGCCAGCTTGCGCTCGACCTCGCCGGGTTGGAACACGCTGCGCATCCGGGCCACGGGCAGGCGCAGGGATGAGGATGAGGGCACGAGACTGCGGGATGCCATCGTTCACTCCTTTGACGCACGATACGCATCCATTCAAGCACAAGACGTGCCTGCTCTCAATGTCCGTGGCGAATCTAGGGTCGCCGCCCTATGACGGCCCAAAACGAACGGCCACCCGGAGGTGGCCGTCCTGTGGGAGCCCGCCGCGGCGGGCGGGGCGGGTCAGGCCTGGGCGCCCAGCACCTGCTGCAGCTCGCCCGACTCGTACATCTCCATCATGATGTCCGAGCCGCCGATGAATTCGCCCTTCACGTAGAGCTGGGGGATGGTCGGCCAGTTGCTGTATTCCTTGATGCCCTGGCGGATCGCGTCGTCCTCGAGCACGTTGACCGTCTTCAGGGCCTTGGGGTCCACGCCGCAGGCCTTGAGGATCTGGATGGCGCGGCCGGAGAAGCCGCACATGGGAAAGCTGGCGCTGCCCTTCATGAACAGCAGGATGTCGTTGCTCTTGACCAGTTCGTCTATGCGTTGCTGGGCGTCACTCATGGTTCGGTTCCTTAAGGAAAGGGGTTGCGGCCGGCGCGGCCCGGACAAGCGATGATTATCCCAGCCCTGGCCATTGCCCGCCGCTGCAGCGGGCAATGCCGGCCAGGTCCATGCGGCTTTGCACCTGTACGAAGCCGGCGCCGGCGAGCAGGGCGCGCACGGCCGCGGCCTGGTCCCAGCCTTGCTCGAGCAGCAGCCAGCCGCCGGGCAGCAGGTGGGCCGGAGCCTGGGCGATGATCTCGCGGATGTCCCGCAGGCCGTCGGGCCCGCTGGCCAGCGCCTGCAGGGGCTCGTGGGCCAGGGCGGCCAGGTGCGGGTCGTCGTCGGTCACGTAGGGCGGGTTGGAGACGATGAGCTGGTGGCGGCCGGCCACCGGCGACAGCCAGCTGCCCTGCAGGAAGGTCACAGGCAGGTCCAGGCGCTCGGCGTTGGCGCGCGCCACGGCCAGGGCATCGGCGCTGGCGTCCACCGCCGTCACCCGCAGCTCGGGCCGGGCGTGCTTGAGCGCCAGTGCGATCGCGCCGCTGCCGGTGCCCAGGTCGACCACGCTGGCGCCGGGCAGCGGGGCCAGCAGTTCCAGCGCCCATTCGACCAGGGTCTCGGTGTCGGGCCGCGGGTCGAGCACGCGCGCGTCGACTCGCAGGGGCAGGCCGAAGAACTCCTTGGTCCCGCTGAGGTAGGCCAGCGGCTCGCCGCCGGCGCGCCGCTGCAGCAGTTGCTCGAAGCGCTGCTGGCGCTCGGGCGGCAGCGGGTCGGTGTCGTGCGCGAGCAGCCAGGCGCGCTCCTGCGGCCCGCGCTCCAGCGCCAGCAGCAGCAGCAGCTGGGCATCGAGGCGCGCCAGGCCCAGGGCCTGGGCCGCGGCGAGGGCCTGGGCCAGGGTCATGCGCATTCCCTCGGACGGGCCGCTTGCAGATTGGGGGCCGGGGTGCTTATGCTGTGGGCCTGATGGACTGAAAACGAGGGGCGGATCATGCACAGCTCACCGGTGAAATACCTGATCGTGATCGAGTCGGGTGGCCCCATGGTGGCACGGCTGTTCGACGCGAACCGTGTCCATGTCATCGACATGGACGCCTCGTCCGAGGACGTGTCCGAGACCACCGAGGGCATCGTCCCCGCCCATGGCGCGACGGCGTCCGAATGGGACAAGGCCCTGGCTGGCCACAGCGCCGAAGAGCGTGCCGAGGCCCAGGTCTATACCCTGGTGCTCTGAACGCAGAGAATGGGGAGCGGGGCTCACGCGGCACCGACCTCGAGTTCGGCCAGCTGCTCGGCCTCGCGCGCGGCCTGCAGCGCGTCCACCACCTCCTGCAGATCGCCCTCCATGACGAAGGGCAGCTTGTACAGCGTGAGGTTGATGCGGTGGTCGGTCAGCCGGCCCTGGGGAAAGTTGTAGGTGCGTATGCGGTCCGAGCGGTCGCCGCTGCCTATCAGCCCCTTGCGCAGGGCTGCATCCTTGGCGGCGCGCTCGGTGCGCTCCCTCTCCTGGATGCGCGCGGCCAGCACCTGCAGCGCCCGGGCCTTGTTGCGGTGCTGGCTGCGGTCGTCCTGGCATTCGGCCACGATGCCGGTGGGCAGGTGGGTGACGCGCACGGCCGAGTCGGTCTTGTTGATGTGCTGGCCGCCCGCGCCGCTGGCGCGGAAGGTGTCTATGCGTAGCTCGGCCGGGTTGATCTGCACGGTCGCCGCCTCGTCGGGCTCGGCCAGCACGGCCACGGTGCAGGCGCTGGTGTGGATGCGGCCCTGGGTCTCGGTCGCCGGCACGCGCTGCACGCGGTGGCCGCCCGACTCGAAGCGCAGCCGGCCGTAGGCGTGCTCGCCCGCGATGCGCAGCACCACCTCCTTGTAGCCGCCGAGCTCGCTCGGCGACTCGCTCAGCAGCTCGGCGCGCCAGCCCTGGCGCTCGCAGTAGCGCAGGTACATGCGCAGCAGGTCGCCGGCGAACAGCGCCGACTCGTCGCCGCCGGTGCCGGCGCGGATTTCCAGGAAGGCGTTGCGCGCGTCGTCCGGATCCTTCGGTAAAAGCAGGCGCTGCAGCTCCTGCTCGAGCTGGGCCAGCTCCTGCTCGCAGGCGGTGATCTCCTCCTGCGCCATGCCGGCCATGTCGGGGTCGGCCAGCATCTCGCGCGCCGCGGCAAGGTCGGCCTCGCGCTGGCGCCAGCGGGCGTAGCGCCCGGCCAGCGTGGCGACCTCGGCGTGCTCGCGCGAGAGCTTGAGGAACTGGCCCATGTCGGCCATGATGTCCTCGCGCGAGAGCAGGAAGTCGAGCTCGGACAGGCGTTGGGCGTAGCGTTCGAGCTGCTGGCGGAGAAAGGGTTTCATGCGGGCTAGGGTGGTTCGCTACGGGCCTCGCAGCGGAGCGCGTCCTCGGGACGGGCGCTACAGGCCGTTCTTGTTCTGGCTGCGCAGGAACAGCCGGCTGATCGCCTGCGCCGTCTGCTCGCGGTGGGCCGGGTCGGCGGCGTTGAGCTCGGCCAGGGCGCCGTGCAGCATCTTCTGGGTCAGGCCGCGCGACAGCGCCTCGAGCACCGCGTCCACGTCCTCGCCGCGCGCCAGCAGGCGGCGCGCGCGCGCGATCTCGGCCGCGCGCCAGGCGTCGGTCTGGGCATTGAGCTGCTGGATCAGCGGCACCGTGCCGCGCTGGCCCAGCCAGTGCATGAAGCTCTGCACGCCGGCGTCGATGATGGCCTCGGCCTGGGCCACGGCGGCCTGGCGGCTGGCCTGGGCGGTCTGCACCACGGCGGCCAGGTCGTCCACGGTGTAGAGGTAGACGTCCTCCAGGGCCTTGACCTCGGGCTCGATGTCGCGCGGCACGGCCAGGTCGACCATGAACATGGGGCGGTGGCGGCGCTTCTTGAGCGCGCGCTCGACCGCACCCAGGCCGATCAGCGGCAGGGTGCTGGCGGTGCAGCTGACCACGGCGTCGAATTCGTGCAGGCGATCGGGCAGGTCGGCCAGGCGCATGACCTCGCCGCCGAAGCGCGTGGCCAGCTTCTCGCCGCGCTCCAGCGTGCGGTTGGCGATGGCAATGGCGCGCGGGTTCCTGGCGGCGAAATGCGTGGCGGCCAGCTCGATCATCTCGCCGGCGCCGACGAACAGCACGCGGATCTCGCCCAGGTCCTCGAACAGCTGGCCGGCCAGGCGCACCGCGGCGGCGGCCATGCTGATCGAGTGGGCGCCGATCTCGGTGGCGCTGCGCACCTCCTTGGCCACGGCGAAGCTGCGCTGGAACAGCTGGTTCAGCGTGGTGCCTAGGGCGCCGGCGTCCTCGGCCGCGCGCACCGCGTCCTTCATCTGGCCCAGGATCTGCGCCTCGCCCAGCACCATGGAATCCAGGCCGCTGGCGACGCGGAAGGCATGGCGCGCGGCCTGGCCGTCCTGCAGCAGGTAGGTGTGCGAGCGCAGCAACCCCGGCGAAACGCCGCCGCTGGCGGCCAGCCAGTCCAGCGTGTGGTCGACCTCGGGCCGGTCGGAGGCGCAATAGATCTCGGTGCGGTTGCAGGTGGAGAGGATGGCGGCCTCGGGGTGGCGCGCGTGGGACTCGCGCAAACCGTGGAGCGTGGGCGCGATCTGGTCGACGGCAAACGCGAAACGACCGCGCAGATCGAGCGGCGCGGTCGTGTGATTAAGCCCCAATGCCCAGACTGCCATGACGGGATTATAAAATTTGTCGCTTCAACCCTGCCCGCCGCTGCCTTCGCCCGCCATGGGTCCGCTCGATCTGCTCAACCACCTGCTGAATTTCGCCGCCCCCGCCCTGTTCGTCGCCCTGATCGTGACCCTGGCGGCGCCCTGGGTGGTGGGGCGGGCCGCCCTGGCTTGGCGCGTGCAGTTCGCGGTCCAGGCCGGCGTGGGCTTGGCGGTGCTGCTCGGCGGCCTGGTCCTGACCGGGCGCGACGGCCGCATGGGCAGTTACGCGGTTCTGGTGCTGGCGGCCCTGGCCTGCCAGTGGCTGATGTCGCTGCGCCGCTAGGATCCCGACGGGCTGCTAGCCCCGCGGATCGAAGCGGTCCACCCGGTCGCTGATCAGGCCGTCCAGGCCCAGCGCCAGCAGGCGCTGCGCCGTGGCCTCGTCGTTCACCGTGTAGCTCAGGCAGCGCAGGCTCGCGCTCTTCGCCTGCGCGACGCTGGCGGTGTCCCACAGCGCGTGCTGGCCGACCACGGCCACGCAGCCCAGGGCGCTCGCCGCGGCCTGCCAGCCGCTCCACAGCTGGTCGAGCAGCAGGGCGCGTGGCAACTGCGGCGCGGCTTGCAGGGCGCCGCGCAGCGCCGCCGTCTGGAACGAGCTCAACAGCGGCGGCACGGCTTCGGCGCGCCACAGGCGCGCCGCCTGCTGCGCCACGACCTCGCCGGTGCGCTGCTCGGTGCCCGGGCTGGGCTTGATCTCGATGTTCAGCCGGCAGTCGTTGGCCAGGCAAAAGCGAGCCAGGTTCTCCAGCGTCGGCAGGGATTCGCCGGCGTAGGCGGGCGAGTGCCAGCCGCCGGCGTCCAGCCGCGAGAGCGCAGCCCAGGGCTGTTGGCCGGCCGGGCCGCTTCCGCTGGTGGTGCGCTCCAGCGTGTCATCGTGCAGCAGGAAGGGGACCTCGTCGGCGCTGAGCTTGACGTCGCACTCGAACATGCGCCAGCCCTGCTGGGCCCCGAGACGGAAGGCGGCCAGGGTGTTTTCCGGTGCCAGCCGTCCGGCGCCGCGGTGGGCGATCCAGCGCGGGTAGGGCCAGGGGGTGAGGGCGTCGGGCTTCATCGCATGCGGGGGAGGGTCCCGGTTCTCGATGCTAGGCGATCCCCGCGGCCGGGCCAAGTCGGCCCCGGGGCCACGTTCAGCCTGCCCGCGGCGCCGCAAGGGTTGCCGCGCCGCGCCCCGGCGGCCCCTTGGTCCGTGACTTAGAATCGTCCACCCAAGGCTTCTGGGCGTGCAACGCCCACCCCTCAGGTTCCATCCATGAATGCTCCCACCGCGTTGGCCGCCATCCTGTCCCAGGCTGCAGAGCCCGCCCGACTGCGCGAAATCCCCTACAACTACACCAGTTTCTCTGACCGGGAGATCGTGATCCGCCTGCTGGGGGCCCGTGCCTGGGACCTGCTGAACCAGCTGCGCGAAGAGCGCCGCACGGGCCGCTCGGCCCGCATGCTCTACGAGGTGCTGGGCGACATCTGGGTGGTGCAGCGCAATCCCTACCTGCAGGACGACCTGCTCGATAACCCGGGGCGCCGCAAGGCGCTGGTGGAGGCGCTGGGGCACCGGCTCGGCGAGGTGGCCAAGCGCCGCACGCCCGACCAGGACCCGGCGCGCGATGCGCTGGTGGCCGAGTTGCTGGAGGCCGCGCGCCACGCCGTGCGCAGCTTCGACACCGCGTTCCAGGAGGTGGCGGCGCTGCGCCGCAAGGCCCAGCGCGCGCTGGGCCGGCTGACGGCCAAGGACAACATCAAGTTCGACGGCCTCTCGCGCGTCAGCCACGTGACCGACGCCACCGACTGGCGCGTCGAATACCCCTTCGTCGTGCTCACGCCCGACACCGAGGCCGAGATGGCCGGCCTGGTCAAGGGCTGCATCGAGCTGGGCCTGACCATCATCCCGCGCGGCGGCGGCACCGGCTACACCGGCGGCGCCATCCCGCTGAGCTGGAAGAGCGCGGTGATCAACACCGAGAAGCTCGAGGCCATGACTGAGGTGGAGATGGTTACGTTGCCCGGCGTGGGCCGGCCCGTGCCGACCATCTGGACCGAGGCCGGCGTGGTCACGCAGCGCGTGGCCGACGCGGCCGAGCGCGCCGGCTTCGTGTTCGCAGTCGACCCGACCTCGGCCGAGGCCTCGTGCATCGGCGGCAACATCGCCATGAACGCCGGTGGCAAGAAGGCCGTGCTCTGGGGCACGGCGCTGGACAACCTAGCCAGCTGGCGCATGGTCACGCCGCAGGCGCAGTGGCTGGAGGTCACGCGCCTGGACCACAACCTGGGCAAGATCCACGACGTCGACGTCGCGAGCTTCGAGCTCAAGTACTTCGAGGCCGACGGCCGCACGCCGATCCGCACCGAGCGCCTGGACATCCCGGGCAAGACCTTCCGCAAGGAGGGCCTGGGCAAGGACGTGACCGACAAGTTCCTCGCCGGCCTGCCCGGCATCCAGAAGGAAGGCTGCGACGGCCTGATCACCAGCGGCCGCTGGGTGGTGCACCGCATGCCCGAGCACACGCGCACCGTCTGCCTGGAGTTCTTCGGCAACGCGCGCGACGCCGTGCCCAGCATCGTCGAGATCAAGGACTTCATGTTCGCCGAGGCTGAGCGCAGCGGTACCCTGCTCGCGGGCCTGGAGCACCTGGACGACCGCTACCTCAAGGCGGTGGGCTATGCCACCAAGAGCAAGCGCGGCGGCCTGCCCAAGATGGTGCTGGTCGGCGACATCGCCGGCGACGACGCCGACGCCGTGGCGCGCGCCACCTCGGAGGTGGTGCGCATCGCCAACTCGCGCAGCGGCGAGGGCTTCATCGCGATCAGCCCGGAGGCGCGCAAGAAGTTCTGGCTGGACCGCAAGCGCACGGCCGCCATCAGCCGCCACACCAACGCCTTCAAGATCAACGAGGACGTGGTGATCCCGCTGCCGCGCATGGCCGAGTACACCGACGGCATCGAGCGCATCAACATCGAGCTGAGCCTGCGCAACAAGCTCAAGCTGACGCGCGAGCTCGAGGCCTTCTTCACCCAGGGCAATCTGCCGCTGGGCAAGAGCGACGACGCCAGCGAGATCCCCTCGGCCGAGCTGCTGGAGGACCGCGTGGCCCAGGCCCTGGCCGTGCTGTGCGAGGTGCGCGCGCTGTGGCAGGGCTGGCTGGACGGCGTAGACACGCTGTTCCCGCAGCTGCAGGACCACCGCCTGCGCGCGAGCTGGAAGACCCAGATCCGCGAGCCGCTGCAGGCCATCTTCGCCGGTGCGGCCTTCCAGCCCATCCTCGAGGAATGCAACGCCATCCACCAGCGCGTGCTCAAGGGCCGGGTCTGGGTGGCGCTGCACATGCACGCCGGCGACGGCAACGTGCACACCAACATCCCGGTCAACAGCGACGACTACGAGATGCTGCAGACCGCGCACGAGGCCGTGGCCCGCATCATGGTGCTGGCGCGCTCGCTCGACGGCGTGATCTCGGGCGAGCACGGCATAGGCATCACCAAGCTCGAGTTCCTGAGCGACGAGGAGCTGCGCCCGTTCAGCGAGTACAAGCAGCAGGTCGACCCCGAAGGCCGCTTCAACAAGGGCAAGCTGCTGCGCGCGCCGGGCGGCGCGGGCGGGGCGCTGCACGCCGACCTGACCAACGCCTACACGCCCAGCTTCAACCTGATGGGCCACGAGTCGCTGATCATGCAGCAGTCCGACATCGGCGCCATCGCCGACAGCGTCAAGGACTGCCTGCGCTGCGGCAAGTGCAAGCCGGTCTGCGCCACCCATGTGCCGCGCGCCAACCTGCTGTACAGCCCGCGCAACAAGATCCTGGCCACCTCGCTGCTGGTCGAGGCCTTCCTGTACGAGGAGCAGACGCGCCGCGGCGTGTCGATCAAGCACTGGGAGGAGTTCGAGGACGTGGCCGACCACTGCACGGTGTGCCACAAGTGCCTCTCGCCCTGCCCGGTCAAGATCGACTTCGGCGACGTGTCCATGAACATGCGCAACCTGCTGCGCAAGATGGACAAGAAGTCGTTCCGCCCCGGCAATGCCGCGGCCATGTTCTTCCTCAACGCGACCAATCCCGAGACCATCAAGCTGATGCGCACGGCCATGATCGACGTGGGCTACAAGGCCCAGCGCCTGGCCAACGACCTGCTCGGCAGCCTGGCGAAGAAGCAGACCGCCCGGCCCCCGGCCACCGTGGGCACGGCCCCGGTCAAGGAGCAGGTGATCCACTTCATCAACAAGAAGATGCCGGGCGGCCTGCCCAAGCGCACGGCGCGCGCCCTGCTGGACATCGAGGACAAGGACTACGTGCCCATCATCCGCAACCCCAAGGCCACCACGGCCGAGACCGAGGCGGTGTTCTACTTCCCGGGTTGCGGCTCCGAGCGCCTGTTCTCGCAGGTGGGCCTGGCCACCCAGGCCATGCTGTGGCACGCCGGCGTGCAGACCGTGTTGCCGCCGGGCTATCTCTGCTGCGGCTACCCGCAGCGCGGCTCGGGCCAGTACGACAAGGCCGAGAAGATCATCACCGACAACCGGGTGCTGTTCCACCGCGTGGCCAACACGCTGAACTACCTGGACATCAAGACCGTGGTGGTCTCCTGCGGCACCTGCTACGACCAATTGCAGGGCTACGAGTTCGGCCAGATCTTCCCTGGCAGCCGCATCATAGACATCCACGAGTACCTGCTCGAGAAGGGCATCAAGCTCGAGGGCCAGGGCGCGTATCTTTACCACGACCCCTGCCACACGCCGATGAAGCTGCAGGATCCCATGAAGACCGTGCAGGCCCTGGTCGGCGAGCAGGTGCTCAAGAGCGAGCGCTGCTGCGGCGAGTCGGGAACCTTGGCCGTGACCCGGCCCGACATCTCGACCCAGGTGCGCTTCCGCAAGGAAGAGGAGATCCGCAAGGGCGAGGCGGCGCTGCGCGCCTCGGGTGCGGTCGGCGCGCAGGACAACGTCAAGATCCTGACCAGCTGCCCGAGCTGCCTGCAGGGCCTGTCCCGTTACGGCGGCGACCTGCAGAACGGGCTGCTCGAGGCCGACTACATCGTGGTCGAGATGGCGCGCCATATCCTCGGCGAGCAGTGGCTGCCCGAGTACGTGTCGGCCGCCAACGCCGGCGGCATCGAGCGCGTGCTGGTCTGAGCAGCGAAGGAGACGACAGCCATGGCAGGACTGAAGGCCGGTGCCCCGACACCGGTGGACATCACGGTGCACAGCCAGTCGCGCGTGCTCGAGGTGGGCTTTTCCGACGGCGCGCGCTTTCGCATTCCCTTCGAGCTGATGCGCGTGTACTCGCCCTCGGCCGAAGTCAAGGGCCATGGCCCGGGACAGGAAGTGCTGCAGACCGGCAAGCGCGAGGTCACGCTGACCGGGCTGGAGCCGGTCGGCAACTACGCCGTGCAGCCCAGCTTCTCGGACGGGCACGACAGCGGCATCTTCTCCTGGGACTACCTTTATTTCCTGGGCTCGCAGCAGGAGCAGCTCTGGGCCGACTACGCCGCGCGCCTGCAGGCGGCCGGCGTCGAGCGCGACGCGCCCATGCCGGACAAGGGCGGCTCGGCCTGCGGCCACCACCACTGAGCCGGGCTGGCCCGCAGTCGGTTTTTCGCAACGGTCGGCCCCCACGCCGGTGCCCAGCCCCGTCAATGCCCTACGGCGGGGCGGGGTTGTCCCTGTTTTGGGGCCCTCACTCCTCTAGCATCTGATCCATGAGCAGCACGCATTTCGGTTTCCAGTCAGTCGACGAACAGGACAAGGCGCGCCGCGTGCGCGGGGTGTTCGACTCGGTCGCGCCCAAGTACGACCTCATGAACGACCTGATGTCCATGGGCCTGCACCGCCTCTGGAAGGCCTACACGGTCCAGGTGGCGAACCTGCGCGAGGGCGACCGGGTGCTGGACATCGCGGGCGGCACGGGCGACCTGTCCCTGGCCTTCTCCCGCAAGGTGGGCCCGCGCGGCCAGGTCGTGCACACCGACATCAACGAGGCCATGCTGCGCACCGGGCGCGACCGCCTGCTGGACGCCGGCGTGGTGCTGCCCACCCTGGTCTGCGACGCCGAGAAGCTGCCCTTTGCCGACGGCCATTTCGACCTGGTCAGCGTGGCCTTCGGCCTGCGCAACATGACGCACAAGGACCTGGCGCTCAAGGAGATGTGCCGCGTGCTCAAGCCCGGCGGCAAGCTGCTGGTGCTCGAGTTCTCCAAGGTGGCGCCCCCACTGGAGAAGGCCTACGACTGGTATTCCTTCAAGGTGCTGCCGCGGCTGGGGCAACTGGTGGCCGGCGACGACGCGAGCTACCGCTACCTGGCCGAGTCGATCCGCATGCACCCGGGGCAGCAGGAGCTCAAAGCCCTTATGAAAAATAGTGGCTACGGCCATGTGGACTATCACAACCTCACGGGCGGAGTGGTGGCCTTGCATGTTGGAATCAAGTGTTGACGCATCACGCAAACGAGGAGGCAACGTGAAGAAGATCCTGTCCCTGGTCCTGGTCGCCATGCTGGCCGTCGCAAGTCTGGACGCCGAGGCCGCGCGCCGGTTGGGCGGCGGCAAGTCGATTGGCCAGCAGTCGAGCAACGTGACCCAGCGCGAGGCCACCAAGGCGCCGGCCGCGCCCACCACCACGACCCAGGCGGCCAGCCCCACGGCCCAGCCCGCCACCGCAGCCACGGCCGCCGGTGCGGCTGCGCCGGCGGCCCGAAAGCCCTGGGGCGCCATGCTGGGCGGCCTGGCGGCCGGTCTGGGCCTGGCCTGGCTGGCCCATTCGCTGGGCCTGGGCGAGGCCTTCGGCCAGTTCCTGCTGATGGGCCTGCTGGCCCTGGTGGTGATGGCCGTGATCGGCGCGGTGATGCGCGCACGCAAGGGAACGCCGCGCACCGAGGGCGGCCTGGCCTTCCAGGGCGCCGGCAACGCGCCGGCCGTGCCCAGCCTGCCGCGCCAGTACAGCCCGGACAAGGTCGGCAACGACGCCTCGGCGCGTCCCTGGGAAAGCAATGCCACCCCCTTCGATGCCAGTGCGGCATCCGGCGGCTCCATGATCGGCTCGGCCCTGGCCGGCGCCCAGGCCTGGGGCACCCCGGAAGGCTTCGACGTGGCCGGCTTCCTGGGCGCCGCCAAGCGCAACTTCGTGACCCTGCAGGACGCCTGGGACCGCTCGGACATCGCGACCCTGCGCTCCATGATGACCGACACCATGGTCGGCGAGATCCGGGCCCAGCTGGCCGAGCGCGAGAGCCATGCCCCGGGCCAGCCGAACAAGACCGAGGTGGTGATGCTCGAGGCGCAGCTGCTGGGCATCGAGGAGCTGCCCGACCACTACATGGCCAGCGTCGAGTTCAACGGCATGATCCGCGAGGAGCCCTCGGCCGGCCCCAGCCCGTTCCGCGAGGTCTGGAACATGACCAAGCCCCGCAGCGGCGCCAGCGGCTGGCTGGTGGCAGGGGTGCAGGCGCTGCAATAAGGCACCGGCTGCATCGTGCGGTTGCCGCGGTGGGGCACCGCTTTCAGGGAATAATCGGGGACCATGGCAACATCGTCCCCTTTTTCCATGCTGGCCGGCGCGCTGGAGCAGCTCGGCGACCGGCTGCAGCCGCCTGACTGGATGGCCGACGAGGTCCAGCACCGCCTGGTGCTGTTCCTCAACCACGTGCTGATGCAGGAGCCCGAGGCCCAGGCGCGGCTGATGCGGCAGAAGGGCAGCCGGGTGCGCCTGCAGTGGCGGCAGTTCCGCCTGCAGCTGGCCGCCACGCCGGCGGGGTTGCTCGAGCAGGTGCCGGACGGCGAGCCCGAGCTGCGCCTCACGCTCACCGACAGCTCGCCGCTGGCCCTGGCCCAGGCGGTGCTGAGCGGCGAGCGGCCCGCGGTGCGCATCGAGGGCGACGTGCAGCTCGCCGCCGAGGTGAACTGGCTGGTCGACCATGTGCGCTGGGACGCCGAGGAAGACCTGGCGCGCCTGATCGGCGATGCGCCGGCGCACCAGCTGGCCCAGGCCGCGCGCGGCGCGGCGCTGGCGCTGCGCCAGTTCGTCCTGTCCCGCACCCGCCCCGGCGCCGGCGGGGCCGGTTCATGAGGCGACTGCTGCGCGGTGCCTACATCGTCTGGATTGCACTGCGCTACGGTCTGGACGAGCTGGTCCTGACCAGCTTCCAGAAGCCCTGGCTGCACCTGCTGGCGCGCACGGTTGCCCTGGGGCGCAACCTGCAGGCGCCGCGCGGCCAGCGGCTGCGCGAGGCGCTCGAGCGCCTGGGGCCGATCTTCGTCAAGTTCGGCCAGGTGCTGTCGACCCGGCGCGACCTGCTGCCGCCCGACATCGCCGAGGAGCTGGCTCGCCTGCAGGACCGCGTGCCCCCGTTTCCCTCCGAGGTCGCGGTGGCCACCGTAGAGCGCGCCTTCCGCCGGCCGGTGGACCAGATCTTCACCCGCTTCGAGCGCGAACCCGTGGCCAGCGCCTCGATCGCCCAGGTGCATTTCGCCACGCTCAAGGACCGCGAGGGCCGCATGCGCGAGGTCGCGGTCAAGGTGCTGCGCCCCGGCATGCTGCCGGTGATCGAGAAGGACCTGAGCCTGATGCGCATGATGGCCGGCTGGGTCGAGAACCTGTCGGCCGACGCCAAGCGCCTGAAGCCGCGCGAGGTGGTGGCCGAGTTCGACAAGTACCTGCACGACGAGCTGGACCTGGTGCGCGAGGCGGCCAGCGCAGCCCAGCTGCGGCGCAACATGGCGGGGCTGGACCTGGTGCTGATCCCGGAGATGTTCTGGGATTACTGCCACAACGAGGTCATCGTCATGCAGCGCATGGACGGCGTGCCGATCAGCCAGGTCGAGCGCCTGCGCGCGGCCGGCGTCGACATCCCCAAGCTGGCGCGCGACGGCGTGACCATCTTCTTCACCCAGGTGTTCCGCGACGGCTTCTTCCACGCCGACATGCACCCGGGCAATATCCAGGTCAGCGTCGACCCGGCCAGCTTCGGCCGCTACATCTCGCTGGACTTCGGCATCGTCGGCACGCTGACCGAATACGACAAGGAATACCTGGCGCAGAACTTCACGGCCTTCTTCAGGCGCGACTACAAGCGGGTGGCCGAGCTGCACATCGAGTCGGGCTGGGTGCCGCCCGAGACCCGCGTGGACGAGCTGGAGTCGGCGATACGCAGTGTCTGCGAGCCCTATTTCGACCGGCCGCTCAAGGAAATCTCGCTGGGTATGGTGCTGATGCGGCTGTTCCAGACCTCGCGCCGCTTCAACGTCGAGATCCAGCCGCAGCTGGTGCTGCTGCAAAAGACCCTGCTCAACATCGAGGGCCTGGGCCGCCAGCTCGACCCCGAGCTGGACCTCTGGGCCACGGCCAAGCCCTTTCTCGAGCGCTGGATGCTCGACCAGGTCGGCCCCAGGCGGCTGTGGCGCGAGCTCAAGGCCCAGGCGCCGCGCTACGCCAAGCTGCTGCCCGAGCTGCCGCGCCTGTTGCACAGCTTCCTGCAGCAGCGTGAGCAGGAGGGCGGCTCGGCGGCGTCGGTGCGCGAACTGCTCGCCGAACAGCGCGCGACCCGGCGCCTGCTGCGCGGCATGGCCTGGGCCGCCACCGGCTTCATCGGCGGACTGGTGGCCATGGCCGCCTGGCTCAGGTGAGTGCGTCGGCTGCTTCTCGGGCCAGCCGGGCCCGCTCGCGCAGCCGCTGCCGGCGCGCCAGCTGCAGGCTGTAGGCCAGCACGCCCAGCGTGACCACCGCCATCAGCAAGGTGGCCGCCGCATAGATCGAGGGGTTCACGCCGCGCCGCGCGTAGCTGAAGATCACCTGCGGCAGCGTCGTGACGCCCGGCCCGGAAAGGAATTCCGACACCACCACGTCGTCGAACGACAGCGTGAAGGTCAGCAGCCAGGCCGCCAGCAGCGCCGGCGCGATGCTGGGCAGCGTCACCAGGAAGAACACCTGGGCCGGACGGCAGCCGAGGTCCATGGCGGCCTCCTCGATCGAGCGGTCCATCTCGCGCAGGCGCGACTGGATCACCACCGTGGCGTAGGCCATGCCCAGCAGCACATGGCCCAGCACGATGGTCAGCATGCCTCGCTCGGGCCAGCCGAATTGGCGCTGGACGGCCACCATCAGCAGCAGCAGCGACAGGCCGACGATGACCTCGGGCATGACCAGGGGCGCATTGACCATGCCCGTGAACAGCGCGCGGCCGCGAAAGCGCCCGTAGCGCACGAGCACGAAGGCGGCAAAGGTGCCCAGCACGGTCGACAAGGTGCCGGTCAGCAGAGCGACTTTCAGCGACAGGAAAAAGCCTTCGACCAGCCGGGTGTCGCCCCACAGGGCCTGGTACCAGCGCCACGAGAAGCCGGTGAACACGCCATCCTGGCGCGTGCTGTTGAACGAGAACACGATCAGGAACAGCAGCGGCAGGTAGAGAAAAAGGTACACGGCGCCCAGCCAGAGGCGGGGCAGGTTCGCCGTCAGCCAGCGGGTCAAGCCGGTCATTTCAGGCCTCCTGCCGGGCCGCCCGGAGCCGTTGGTCTGCGAAGCGAACCAGGCGAAGGGCGGCAATGGCGCTGCTGCGCTGTACAGCTGCGCGCACGACGCTGCACAGCGCCGCCCCAAAGGAGGCCTGGGCCCCCTCGGGGGGCAGCGAATACACGAAGTGATGAGCGTGGGGGCATTTCAGGCTCCTTCCTGCGCCACGCGCTGGGCGGTGCGGTGGTTGAACCAGGCCAGCGGCACGATCACCAGCAGGATCATCAGGATAGCCAGCGCGGCGGCCTTGGGCCAGTTGTTGCTGCTGAACATCTCGTCCCAGACCACGCGGCCGATCATGATGTTCTCGGCCCCGCCCAGCAGCGAGGGGATCACGAACTCACCGACGCAGGGGATGAACACCAGCATCGAGCCGGCCAGGATGCCGCCGCGGCTCAGCGGCACGGTCACGCGCCAGAAGGCCTGCCAGGGGGTGGCGCCGAGGTCGTAGGCGGCCTCCAGCAGCCTCAGGTCGAGCTTCACCAGGTTGGCGTACAAGGGCAGGATCATGAACGGGCAGTACACATAGGTCATGCCCACCAGCATGGAGACGTCGGTATAGAGCATCACCAGGGGCTCGGAGATCAGACCCAGCGCCATCAGCGCCTGGTTGATCACGCCCTGGTCGGCCAGGATGCCCTTCCAGGCGTAGACGCGCAGCAGGAACGAGGTCCAGAACGGCAGCATCACCATCATCAGGTAGACCGGCCGGCGGCTGGGCTCGGCGCGCGCCATGAAGTAGGCGAACGGGTAGCCGATGAGCAGGCAGGACAGCGTGGTCCAGAACGCGTACCTGAGCGAGGTCAGGTAGGCGTCGGTGTACAGCGTGGCGCCCCACGGACCGTCTTCGCCGCGAAACAGCGCCGCGAAGTTGTCGAGCCGCAGGATCAGCTGCCACTGGCCGTCGGTGCTGGCCAGGATGGGCGCGAACGGGTCCACCCCCTCGCCCATGTCGGTGATGCTGATGCGCAGCAGGATCAGGAAGGGCAGGGCGAAGAACGCCAGCAGCCAGAGGTAGGGCACGCCGATGACCCAGCGACGGCCACCGGTCCAGCGCAAGCGTGGGCTCGAAAACATGGTTGCCTTTCCCGGGTGTCAGCTCTTGAGCACGATAGGCGCGGTGTCGTCCCACCAGCAGTACACCTGGCTGCCCCATGCGATGTGCGGGTCGTCGCGGCGATGGGTGTTGCCCTGGGTGACCTTGATGATTTTTCCGTCGGCCAGCGTCACCATGTAGGAGCTGTAGCTGCCGAGGTAGGCGATCTCGCTCACCTGGCCGGCCAGCACGTTGTGCGGCTGGGGCGGACGCTCGGTGGCAATGTGCATCTTCTCCGGCCGGATCGCGATCGACAGGCGCATTCCCAGGGTCCCCGCCATACCGTGGCCGACGCGGACCTCGCCTTGCGGCGTCTGCACCGTGCAGTGGTCGGCCGCGTCCTGCACGAGCTGGCCGTCCAGCAGGTTCACGCTGCCGATGAAGTCGGCCACGAAGCGGCAATTCGGCGTCTCGTAGATTTCCCTGGGCGTGCCCACCTGCAGGATGCGGCCATGGCTCATCACGGCAATGCGCGAGGCCATGGTCATGGCTTCCTCCTGGTCGTGGGTGACCATCACGCAGGTCACTCCGACCGACTCGATGATGTTGACCAGCTCGAACTGCGTCTGCTCGCGCAGCTTCTTGTCCAGGGCGCCCAGAGGCTCGTCCAGCAGCAGCAGTTCCGGTTTGCGCGCCAGGCTGCGCGCCAGCGCCACGCGCTGCTGCTGTCCGCCCGAGAGCTGGTGCGGCTTGCGCTGCGCGAAGCTGCCCAGCTGCACCAGGTCGAGCATGGCCTGCACGCGCTCCTGGATCTGCGCCTTGGGCATCTGCATGCGCTTGAGGCCGAAGGCGATGTTGTCCCACACCGTCAGGTGGGGAAACAGCGCATAGGACTGGAACATCATGTTGATCGGCCGCTCGTAGGGCGGCAGGTCGGCGATGTTCCGCCCGCCCAGCCTGATCGCGCCGGAGGTGGGGGTCTCGAAACCGGCCAGCATGCGCAGCAGGGTCGATTTTCCGCAGCCCGAGCTGCCCAGCAGAGCGAAGATCTCGCCCTTGGGAATCTCCAGCGAAACCTCGTCGACGGCCGTGGCGCCGTCAAAGCGCTTGGTCAGGGCGTCGATGACCAGGAAGCCGGCTCCGGGCGCGGCGGCAGGGGAGGTGTCCATCTCGTCAGCTAGGGTCAAAAGAAAGGCTGTGCACACCGGTGGTGTCCACAGCCCTTGGGGTCTTCAACGCATGGCAGCGCACCGCATGCGCTGGCGATGCTTACTTGCCCTTCTTGAAGGCGGTGTAGACGTTGCTCAGCGACTCGCGCGCGGCATTGCTGAAGTTCGACGGCGCAACCATCTTGGCCAGCGTACCGGCATCCGGGAACACCGTCTTGTCCTGGGCGATTTCCGGCTTGACCTTGGCCAGGCTGGCCTTGTTCGCCGTCGGGTAGCTGAGCTCGTTGGTCAGCGCGGCGGAGACTTCCGGACGCAGGAAGTAGTCGATGAAGGTCAGCGCGTTGTTCGGATGCTTGGCGTCCTTGGGGATGGCTAGGTTGTCCATGAAGATCAGGCCGCCGGTGCTGGGCAGCAGTGCCTGGATGTCGGCGTCGCTCTTGTTCTCGATGGCACGGCTGCGGGCGATGTTGATGTCGCCGGCCCAGCCCAGGGCCACGCAGGCCTTGCCGCCGGCCAGGTCGTCGATCATGGTGCTGGAGAACAGCCGGACGTGCGGGCGCACCTTGGCCAGCATCTCGCCGGCCGCCTTGTGGTCGGCGGGGTCGTTGGAGTAGGCGTTCTTGCCGATGTAGTGCAGTGCGGGCGGCAGCACCTCGGTCGGCGAATCCAGGTAGGCGATGCCGCAGGACTTGAGCTTGGCAGTGTAGGTGGGGTTGAACACCAGGTCCCAGGCGTTCTCGGGCATCGGGGTGCTGCCCAGCGCCTTCATGACCTTGGTCTTGTTGATGCCCACCGTGGTGTAGCTCCAGGCCCAGGGCACCAGGTACTCCTTGCCCGGGTCCACCGTGGCCAGCTTGGCCATGATGGCGCTGTCCAGGTTGCCGTAGTTGGGGATCTTGCTCTTGTCCAGCTTTTGCAGCAGCCCGCCCTCGATCTGGCCCTTGGCGAATACCGCACCCGGCACCACGACGTCGTAGCCGGAGTTGCCCGCGACCAGCTTGGCGTGCAGCGCCTCGTTGTTTTCGAAGGTCTGGTAGTTGACCTTGATGCCGGTTTCCTTCTCGAAGTCGGCGATCATGTCCTTGGCCACGTAGTCGGGCCAGTTGTAGACGCTCAGCACCTTTTCCTCGGTGTTGGCGCCGGGCGCCGGTGCAGCGGCCGGCGCGGCGGCTTCCTTGGGCTCTTCCTTCTTGCCGCAGGCCGTCAACGCGAGGAAGGACAGCGCCAGAATCCAGAAATGCTTTTTGTTCATCATGCCCATGCTCCGAAGATTGGGGTGCTCCAAAGGGCCATGCCGGGCGCCAGGGGCTCGGCAGGCCGAAAAACCGGCCGATTGTATAAGACCCCAGGTGCGCCGCTGGTCCCTTGGGACTTGAATTAGGGCCGTCCGCCTATAATTGCGGGCTTTGCACCAAAGTCGAGAGTTCCCGTCATGCCCATCTACGCCTACAAGTGTGAGTCCTGTGGTCATGCCAAGGACGTTCTGCAGAAGATTTCCGACGCCCCGCTGACCGAATGCCCAGCCTGCGGCGCGGCCAGCTTCGCCAAGCAGCTGACGGCGGCCGGCTTCCAGCTCAAGGGTTCGGGCTGGTATGCCACCGATTTCCGCGGCGGCAGCGGCGCGGGCGGCAGCGACCCGGCGCCTGCCAACTCCGGCACCAGCGCCGGCTCGGACAGCGCCAGCGCGCCGGCCAGCAGCGCGGCGGCCGACTCGGCGCCGGCGGCCGGCGGCTGCGGCTCGGCCTGCGCCTGCCACTGAGCGCGCCGGTCCCCGCCCCACCGAGCCCCACGGCATGAAGCACCACATCAAGAACTATTTCATCACCGGTCTGCTGGTCTGGCTGCCGCTGGCCATCACGCTGTGGCTGCTGCTGTGGATGGTGGGCGTGCTCGACGGCATCTTCCTGGCCGTGCTCGGCGCGGCCGACGCGGTCATCCCAGGCATGCACCTGCTGGCCGAGCGCCTGCGCAACGTGCCGGGCCTGGGCGTGATCCTGGTGATCGTGGTCATCTTCGCCTCCGGCGTGTTCGTGGCCAACATGTTCGGCCAGTGGGTGGTGCGCCAGTGGGACAAGCTGTTCACGCGCATTCCCGTGGTGCGCAGCATCTACACCAGCGTCAAGCAGGTGTCCGACACCCTGTTCTCCGGCAGCGGCCACGCCTTCTCCAAGGCCCTGCTGGTCCAGTACCCGCGCCAGGGGGCCTGGACCATCGCCTTCCTGACCGGCCGGCCCGGCGGCGAGGTGGCCAGCCACCTGGTGGGCGAGCATGTCAGCGTCTACGTGCCGACCACGCCCAACCCGACCTCGGGCTTCTTCCTCATGCTGCCCCGGGCCGACGTGGTGGAGCTGAAGATGAGCGTCGACGAGGCGCTCAAGTACGTCATCTCGATGGGGGTGGTGGTGCCCGGCGGCCCCGCGGCCCTGCCGGTGGCGCCGGCCGTCGTCGAAGCCTCCCATTCATGAATCTGCTGCGTCGGGGCCCGTCCCGCGGACGCAGCCCCAGAAAGACTCTCCTATGTCCATGCGCTCCCATTACTGCGGTCTCGTGACCGAAGAACTGATCGGCCAGACCGTCAGCATCTGCGGCTGGGTGAACCGCCGCCGCGACCATGGCGGGGTCATCTTCGTCGACCTGCGCGACCGCGAGGGCTCGGTCCAGGTGGTCTGCGATCCGGACCGGGCCGAGATGTTCAAGTTGGCCGAGGGCCTGCGCAACGAGTTCTGCATCCAGGTCAAGGGCCTGGTGCGCGCCCGCCCCGAGGGCACGACCAACGAGCACCTCAAGAGCGGCCGCATCGAGGTGCTGTGCCACGAGCTCACGGTGCTCAACCCCTCGGTCACGCCGCCCTTCCTGCTCGACGACGAGAACCTGTCCGAGACCACGCGCCTCACGCACCGCGTGCTGGACCTGCGCCGCCCCTACATGCAGCGCAACCTGATGCTGCGCTACAAGGTGGCGATGGAGGTGCGCAAGTTCCTCGACGAGCACGGCTTCATCGACATCGAGACGCCGATGCTGACCAAGAGCACGCCCGAGGGCGCGCGCGACTACCTGGTCCCCAGCCGCGTGCACGACGGCCAGTTCTTCGCCCTGCCGCAGTCGCCCCAGCTGTTCAAGCAGCTGCTGATGGTGGCCGGCTACGACCGCTACTACCAGATCACCAAGTGCTTCCGTGACGAGGACCTGCGCGCCGACCGCCAGCCCGAGTTCACCCAGATCGACATCGAGACCTCGTTCCTGGGCGAGCAGGACATCCGCGACATGTTCCAGGGCATGATCAAGCAGGTGTTCCAGAAGGTGCTGGGCGTGGACCTGGGCGAGTTCCCGGTCATGAGCTATGGCGAGGGCATGTACCGCTTCGGCTCCGACAAGCCGGACCTGCGCGTCAAGCTCGAGTTCACCGAGCTGACCGAGGTGATGGCCGACGTGGACTTCAAGGTGTTCTCGCATCCCGCCACCACCAAGGGCGGCCGCGTGGTCGCGCTGCGCGTGCCGGGCGGCGCCGAGATGAGCCGCGGCGAGATCGACGGCTTCACCGAGTTCGTCAAGATCTACGGCGCCAAGGGCCTGGCCTGGATCAAGGTCAACGAGGTGGCCAAGGGCCGCGAGGGCCTGCAGTCGCCCATCGTCAAGAACCTGCACGACGCCGCGATCGCCGAGGTCCTCAAGCGTACCGGCGCGCAGGACGGCGACATCCTGTTCTTCGGCGCCGACAAGGCCAAGATCGTCAACGACGCGATCGGCGCGCTGCGCCTGAAGGTCGGCCACAGCGAGTTCGCCAGGAAGCGCGGCCTGTTCGAGGATCGCTGGGCGCCGTTGTGGGTGGTCGACTTCCCCATGTTCGAGCACGACGAGGAAGAGGACCGCTGGACTGCCGTGCACCACCCGTTCACCGCGCCCAAGGACGGCCACGAGGACTGGATGGTGACCGCGCCCGAGAAATGCCTGGCCAAGGGCTACGACATGGTGCTCAACGGCTGGGAAATCGGCGGCGGTTCGGTGCGCATCCACCGCGCCGACGTGCAGCAGAAGGTGTTCGACGCGCTGAAGATCACGCCCGACGAGGCGCAGCTGAAGTTCGGCTTCCTGCTCGACGCGCTGCAGTACGGCGCGCCGCCGCACGGCGGCCTGGCCTTCGGCCTGGACCGCATCGTCACGCTGATGACCGGCGCCGAGTCGATCCGCGACGTGATCGCCTTCCCCAAGACCCAGCGCGCCCAGTGCCTGCTGACCCAGGCGCCGTCGCCGGTGGACGAGAAGCAGCTGCGCGAGCTGCACATCCGCCTGCGCAACCCGGACGCCGTCAAGGCCGCCTGAGCGGTCAGACTGGACCGCCGGCCGGCGGCTCGACCAAGAGGGCCCTGATTCAGGGCCCTTTTTCTGCGGCCGCGTGGTGACGTCCCGCAAGCCGGGTCCTGCGCCGATTGGCCAGTATGATGTTTCGGGTCTGGATCCATTCGCTTTTTTCACGCAGGAGAGACGACATGACCGATTTCGCCGACACCGCCGCCAGCCGGGAAAAACTCGTGACCGACCTGAAACAGGTCATCGCCGATGCCGAAGAGCTGCTGCAGGCCACCGCGACCCAGAGCGAGGGCAAGGTCGCCGAACTGCGCGTGCGCATGAATGAAAACCTGCGCGTGGCGCGCAACAAGCTGGCCGACGCCGAGGCCGCGATCGAGGCCAAGACGCGCGAGGTGGCGCGCGCCACCGACGATTACGTGCACGAGAACCCCTGGAAGGCCATCGGCGTCGGCGCCGGCATCGGGCTGGTGGTCGGCCTGCTGATCGGCCGCCGCTGAGCGCGGGCGGTCAGCGCATGGCGCCATCGCCCCCACCGCCTTCCTTGGCTGCGTCGCTGCGCGGCCTGGCCGCTGGCCTGGTCGAGTTGCTGCGGGTGCGGCTGGAACTGCTCACGGTGGAAGCCCGCGAGGAAGTGCTGCGCTTGGGCGAACTGGTGGTCTATGGGGCCTGCGCCATCGCCTTCCTGTGTCTGGGGCTGACCTTCCTGGCGGTGCTGCTCACGGTGCTGCTGTGGGACGGGCACCGTCTGCTGGCCCTGACTGTGTTCGCCACGCTGTTTCTCACGCTGGGCGCCGTTGCCGCCTGGCTGGCGCGGCAGCGGCTGCGCGAGGGCACGCGGCTGTTCTCCGCCAGCCTGGAGGAGCTGCAGCGCGATCACGACCGCTTGCAGCCATGACCGCGCGCCGCCTGCGCCGCGAGGAGCTGGTGCTCAGGCGCCAGTCGCTGCAGCAACGCTCGACCCTGCTGCGCGAGCGCGTCGCGCAGCAGGCCTCCGGCTTGCAGCCCGTGCTGGGCCTGGGTGACCAGGTGCGCGCGGGGGTGGCCTGGCTGCGCGAGCACCCGCTGGCGGTCGCCGCTGCCGCGCTCGGGCTGGCGCTGCTGCGCCCGCGGCGTACCCTGCGCTGGGGGCTGCGTCTGTGGTCGGGCTGGCGCCTGCTGGCACGCCTGCGCCAGGGGCTGGGCCAGGCGCGGGGCGGCTTCTTCTAGGGCAAGGAGGTCGTGCCATGCCGCCTTCGTCCGGCGCCCCACGCTGGAAAATCCCCGAATCCGTGCTGGTCGTGATCCACACGCCGGCGCTCGAGGTGCTGCTGATCCAGCGTGCCGATGCGGTGGATTTCTGGCAGTCGGTCACCGGCAGCAAGGACCATGAGGACGAGTCCTGGCAGCAGACCGCGGTGCGCGAGGTGCTGGAGGAAACCGGCATCGACGCCCTGGGCCCGGCCTGTCGGCTGAGCGACTGGGGGCTGGAGAACGTCTACGAGATCTATCCGCGCTGGCGGCACCGCTACGCGCCGGGCGTGACGCGCAACACCGAGCACCTGTTCGGCCTGCGCGTGCCGCAGGGCACGCCGGTCCGGCTCAACCCGAGCGAGCACACCGCCCTGCGCTGGCTGCCTTACCAAGCCGCGGCCGACGCCTGTTTTTCGCCGTCCAACGCCGAAGCCATCATGCTGCTGCCGCGCTTTTTGCGGTAATGTTGGCGCTGTGAACGCCCAGCCACGCCAGCTCCGCATCGCGACCTACAACATCCACAAGGGTGTGCAGGGCATAGGCCCGCGCCGACGGCTGGAGATCCACAACCTGGGCCATGCGGTCGAGCAGCTGGACGCCGACGTGGTCTGCCTGCAGGAGGTGCGCAAGCTGCACCGGCGCGAGGAGCGCTACTTCGCGCACTGGCCCGAGCTGCCGCAGGCCGAGTTCCTGGCGCCCGAGGGCTACGAGTCGGTCTACCGCACCAATGCCTTCACCCGCCACGGCGAGCACGGCAACGCGCTGCTCTCGCGCTGGCCGGTGGTGATGCACCAGCACGAGGACATGTCCGACCACCGCTTCGAGCAGCGCGGCCTGCTGCATGTCGAGATCGAGGTGCAGACGCGGCGGCTGCACGTGATCGTCGTGCACCTGGGGCTGATCCCTGCCAGCCGGGTGCGCCAGATCGAGCAGTTGCATGGCTACATGGCGCGCGAGGTGCCGGCCAGGGCGCCGCTGGTCGTGGCCGGCGACTTCAACGACTGGGGCACGCAGGTGCAGCGCATGATGGCCAGCGTCGGCCTGCGCGAGGGCGACGACGCTCCGCGCCCGACCTATCCCTCGCGCCTGCCGCTGGCGGCGCTCGACCGCGTCTACGTGCGCGGCCTCAAGCCCCTGGCCCAGCATGTGCCACGCGGCCCGGTCTGGGGCCGCATGTCGGACCACCTGCCGCTGATCGCCGAGTTCAAACTCTAGGGCCTGTTCACACTGTTTTTGCCAGATGCGTTGCGGATCAAAAAGGCCATGCGCAAGGCGCGAAACGCAGCCGGGGGGCGTTGCGCAGCGTCCGTGCGCGAAGCTGTACAGCGCAGCAACGCCAATGCCGCCCTTCGCCTGGTTCGCTTCGCAGACCAACGGCTGCGGGCGGCACCCCGGCGATGTTTCGCAACGCGGCGCATGGCCTTTTTGGCCGCAACCCGGAGGGAACGTGATTAAAAGCGTGCCACTCGTTGTTGCACTCCTAGCCCAGGCGGCCAGCCTGGGCGTCGTCGCGCGCCTAGATTGGCACGCTTTTAACCACGTTCGCACTGGCAAAAACAGTGTTAACAGGCCCTAGGGCCGCAAGGCATGCGCAACCCTGGCGCCCTGCTGCGCGACGGCCACCAGATCCAGCTGCTGCAGGGCGGAGAGGAGTACTTCCCGGCCTTGATCGCGGCGATCGACCAGGCGCGCTCGGAGGTCAGGCTGGAGACCTACATCTTCGACTGCACCGGCGTCGGCGCCGAGGTGGCCGAGGCGCTGGAGCGCGCCGCGCGGCGCGGCGTCACCGTGTGGCTGGTGGTCGACGGCGTGGGCACGGGGGCGCTGCCGCCGAGCTGGCAGCGGCGCTTCGACGCCGCGGGCGTGCAGTGGCGCGTCTACTCGCCGCTGGGCGCGCTGGGCCTGCTGATTCCCAGCCGCTGGCGGCGCCTGCACCGCAAGCTCTGCGTAGTCGACGGGCGGCTGGCGTTCTGCGGCGGCATCAACATCCTGGACGACTACCACGACCCCAACCATGGCCAGCTGGCGCGGCCGCGGCTCGATTTCGCGGTGCGCGCCAGCGGGGCCCTGGTGCAGCAGGCCCAGGAGACCACGGCCCAGCTGTGGTGGCGCATCCAGGCGGTGCGCAACGTGCGCCAGCACAATTTCCCGCAGGCCTTCAGCTCGTTCCGCGCCGGTGGCCTGCACCTGCCCTGGACCGGCCCCGAGCCCGCGCCTGGGCGCGGCCACCTCTGGGTGGCCAAAGCCGGCCTGCTGCTGCGCGACAACCTGCTGCACCGCAGCCAGATCGAGAAGGCCTACCGTCGGGCGATCGCCGGCGCGCGCCAGGAAATCATCATCGCCAACGCCTATTTCGTGCCCGGGCGCAAGCTGCGCAAGGCGCTGATCCACGCGGCCCGGCGCGGCGTGAAGGTGCGCCTGCTGCTGCAGGGGCGCTACGAGTACTTCATGCAGTTCCACGCCACCCGCCCGGTCTATGGCGCCCTGATGGCGGCGGGGGTCGAGATCCACGAGTACACGGCCAGCTTCCTGCACGCCAAGGTCGCCGTGATCGATGCGCAAGGCGAGCGTCCCTGGGCCACGGTGGGCTCGTCCAACATCGACCCCCTGAGCATGCTGCTGGCGCGCGAGGCCAACGTCGTGGTGCAGGACGCACACTTTGCCGCCGTGCTGCGCGAGCGCCTGATGCACGCCATACGCCACGACAGCCGGCCGGTGGCGGCCAGCGAGTACGCCAACCGGCCGCTCTACCAGCGCCTGCTCGAGCGCATGGCGCTGGGCCTGATGCGGCTGGCGCTGTTCATCACGGGCAAGCGCTACTGAGCGGCCGGAAGGGGCCGTCGACCTACCAAGCTCCTGATTTGATAGCTTGCTACGCAATGGGGTAGGGCGTTTTCGAGTGGAAGGCCTCGGCGGGCCAGTGCTGGTACCATCGTCGGATGTTAATGAAAGCCCCCCAAGCCATGACTGCTGCCGATGCCGCACGCCCGGTCGACGAAGGGACGCCGGTCTCCGTGAAGATCCGCGAGCGCGTCCAGGCGGCCCGCAAGCGCTACCACGCCAACGACAACATCGCCGAATTCATCCAGCCCGGCGAGCTGGAGCGGCTGCTGGACGAGGTGTCGCAGAAGATGCAGGGCGTGCTCGACAGCCTGGTCATCGACACCGAGCGCGACCACAATACCAGCGACACCGCGCGCCGGGTCGCCAAGATGTACTTGAACGAGGTGTTCAAGGGGCGCTATGTCAAGGTGCCCGGCCTGACCGAGTTCCCCAACGCCGAGCACCTGAACGAGCTGATGATCGTCGGCCCGATCACGGTGCGCAGCGCCTGCAGCCACCATTTCTGCCCGGTGATCGGCAAGATCTGGATCGGCGTCATGCCCAACGAGCACACCAACGTGATCGGCCTGTCCAAGTACGCGCGCCTGGCCGAGTGGGTCATGGGCCGCCCCCAGATCCAGGAGGAGGCCGTGATCCAGCTGGCCGACCTGATCCAGGACAAGACCCAGCCCGACGGCCTGGCCATCGTCATGGAGGCCAGCCATTACTGCATGGCCTGGCGCGGCGTCAAGGACATGGACAGCAAGATGATCAACTCGGTGATGCGCGGCGTGTTCCTCAAGGACGCCAACCTGCGCCGCGAGTTCCTGTCGCTCATCCCCCGGAGGTCCTGAACATGTTGGTACGCCTGCTCTACGCCAGCCGCGCCGTCGATCCCCGGCCCGAGGTGATCGAGGAGATCCTGGACCAGTCGCGCCACTTCAACCCCACCTGCGGCATCACCGGCATCCTCTGCTACGGCGGCGGCATCTTCCTGCAGGCCATCGAGGGCGGGCGCATGGCGATCAGCGAGCTGTACGGCCATATCCAGCGCGACGCCCGCCACAAGGACGTGGTGCTGCTGCACTACGAGGAGATCTCCGAGCGGCGCTTCGGCGGCTGGACCATGGGCCAGGTCAACATGACCAAGATCAACACCAATATCCTGCTCAAGTACTCCGAGCGCGCCGAGCTCGACCCCTACAGCGTCTCGGGCCAGGTTTCGCTGGCCCTGCTCGAGGAGTTGATGGCTACCGCCTCCATCATCGGGCGCGCCTGAGTCGGCAGGCGAGGGGGCCGGTCGAAGGCGCGTCCATGGCCCTGCTGCTCGGCTGCGATTTCTCCAGCAGTCCCTCGCGCCGCAAGCCCATCGTGCTCGCGCTCGGTCGGCTGGCCGCCGGCCGCGTGCTGCTCGAGCGCCTCGAAACCCTGGAGTCCCTGGCCGCCCTGGCCGACTGGCTGGGCGCGCCGCGCGAGTCCTGGGTGGGCGGCTTCGACCTGCCGTTCGGCCTGCCACGCGAGCTGGTCCAGGCCCTGGGCTGGCCGCTCGAATGGCGGGCCTGCCAGCTTCATTACGCCGCCCTGAGCCGCGAGCAGATCCGCGCGGCTTTCGCCGCCTTCTGCGCCGCACGGCCGGCGGGCGGCAAGTTCGCCCACCGCGCCACCGACGGGCCGGCCGGCTGCAGCACCAGCATGAAATGGGTCAATCCGCCGGTGGCCTTCATGCTGCATGCGGGCTTGCCCCTGCTGCTCGCGGCCGGCGCCCAGCTGCCGGGCCTGCAGGCGGGCGATCCGGCGCGCGTGGCGCTGGAGGCCTATCCGGGCCTGCTGGCGCGCGAGGTCCTGGGCCGCCGCAGCTACAAGAGCGACGAGCGGGCCCGCCAGACGCCCGAGCGCCTGATCGCGCGCAAGGACCTGATCACCGCGCTCGAGCAGGGCCGCACCCGCCTCGGCCTGCGCCTCAAGCTCAGCCACGCCCAGCGCGACGCCCTGGTCGACGACGCCAGCGGCGACCGCCTGGACGCCGTGCTGTGCCTGGTGCAGGCGGCCTGGGCGCAGCAGCGCCACGCAGCGGGCGATGCGCGCTACGGCCTGCCGGACTTCGACCCGCTGGAGGGCTGGATCCTCACGGCCTGAGCGACCAAGTTGCGGGGGTCAGATCGCGGCTGCCGCGATGTCGGCCGGCAGCTCCTCCAGCTGCGCCAGCGCCGCCAATGCGTCGGCGTCGGTGCGGTACATCCTCAGGCGCTCGCCCTCGACCAGCTCGCCGGCGCGGCGCAGCGCCTTTTCCACCGGCAGCTTGAGCCCGCTGATGTGCAGGGTCACGCCCTGCCGCTGCAGCTGGGTGCGCAGCTTGGCAAAGGTTTCCACGCCGGTGGCGTCGATGCGGTTGATCGGCTGCGCGAACAGGCAGACATGACGCAGTTTGTGGTGTGCGGCCATCTGCTCGGTGATGGCGCGCTCGAAGCCGCTGGCGGCGGCGAAGTCCAGCGCCGCGTCCATGCGCAGCGCGTACAGGTGCGGCGCCAGCGGCGGCAGCCGCCACAGGTGGCGGTCGCGCAGGCTGCCGTCGGGGTGCAGGCCCACCTCGATGATGCGCGGGTGCAGGCGCTGGTAGAGGAAATGGCTCAGCGCCATCAGCACGCCGGCCAGCACGCCCCAGTACAGCTGTGGCGCGGCCGCCAGCGTGATCGTGAAGGTCGCGCCGGCCGTGACGGCCTCGGGGCGCGAGATGCGCCACAGGCGTGAGAACTCGCGCGGGCGAATCAGGCCCAGCACGGCAGCCAGCACGATGGCGGCCAGCACCGCCTGCGGCACATGGCGCAGCAGCGGCGTGAACCAGAGCAGGGCCAGCAGCACCACGGCCACCGAGGCCAGGGTGGCCCAGGCGGTGCGCGCGCCCGCGTACAGGTTGAGCGCCGAGCGCGAGAACGAGGAGCTGGTGGGGAAGGCGCCGCTGAACGCGGCCGCGAGCTTGCCCAGGCCCTGGCCGATCAGGTCCTGGTCCTGGTTCCAGCGCTTGCCTTCGCGCTCGTTGTCCACCTTGGCGCTGGAGGCGGTCTCGAGGAAGCTCACCAGCGTGATCACCAGGGTGGGCAGCAGCAGCTGGCCCAGCGTGGCCCAGCCCGGCCAAGAGGGCAGGTAGGGCGCGGGCAGGCCCTCGGGCAGCGCGCCCACGACCGCGCCGCCGCCGGCCTCGAAGCCGGTCCAGACGCTCACGCCGGCCGTCGCGAGCACGATCAGCAGCACGCTGGGAAAAGCCGGGCGCCAGCGCCGCACCAGCATCAGGAGGGCCAGGCTGCCCAGGCCGAAGGCCAGCGAGGGCCCATGCAGGGACGCGAGCTCTCCGCGCCACAGCGCGCCGGCCGGCAGGCCCAGCAGGGCCGGCAGCTGGGAGCCGATGATGAGCACGGCCGCGGCCTGGGTGAAGGCCATCAGCACCGGCGCGCTCACCAGGTTGAGCAGCCAGCCGAAGCGCATGAAGCCCAGCAGCACCTGCAGCAGGCCCGACAGCAGGGCCAGCCAGACCGCGAGCTCGACCCAGCGCGCGCTGCCCGGCTCGGCCAGTCCGGCCAGCGAGGCGCCGATGATCAGGCAGCTCAGCGCCGTGGGCCCCACCGAGAGCCGGGCCGAGGCGCTGAACAGGGCCGCCACCAGGGCCGGCAGGATGGAGGCGTAGATGCCGGTGATCAGCGGCATGCCGGCCAGCGCGGCATAGGCCACGCTTTGCGGGATGACCATCAGGCCCACGGTCAGGCCGGCCAGCGCCTCGCCGCGCAGCAGCGCGGCGTCGGGGCGGGGCCAGTTCAGGAAGGGAAACAGGCGGTGCAGTCTGGACATGCCGTGATCCTACCCGGCGCTCAGGGGTCGACCGTCAAGGCCTCATCGCTGCGGCATGTCCTTGTACGAATAGCCCAGGCTGATCGTCGCGTCCTCGGGGATCGCCGGCATGGTCGCGTTCCAGGCCTCCCAGGCCGCGCGCAGCGCGGCCAGGCGCTCGGGCTGGCGGCCGCCCAGGTTGGCGCGCTCGCGCGCGTCGGCAGGGATGTTGAACAGGTAGTCGTTGCCGTCCACGCGCAGGTATTTCCAGTCGCCGTCGCGCAGCGCGCGCTGGCCGCGGTGGTTCATGCGCCAGTGGAGCGGGCGCGCGAAGCGGTGGCCTGCGTCGCGCAGCACCGGCGCCAGCGAGACCCCGTCCAGCGGGTAGGCCGCATCGGGCTTCGCGCCGGCCAGGTCCAGCATCGTGGCCGACCAGTCCATGGTCATGCAGTGCTGGCGGCTCACGCCGCCGGGCGCGATCATGGCCGGCCAGTGCGCGATCCAGGGCACGCGTATGCCGCCCTCGGTCAGGTCCATCTTGCCGCCGACCAGCGGCCAGTTGTCGGAGAAGCGCTCGCCGCCGTTGTCGCTGGTGAAGACGATCAGCGTGTTGTCCAGCTGGCCCTGGGCGCGCAGTGCCTCGACCAGCCAGCCTATGCCCTCGTCCATGTGGTGGATCATGCGGCGGTAGGTGTGGATGTTGCCGCCGTGCAGGTGGAAGAGGTTGTCCTTGACCTCGCCGGCGACGGCGCGGTCCTCGCGGGTCTCCCAGGGCCAGTGCGGTGCCGTGTAGTGCAGGCTCAGGAAGAAGGGCGCGTCCTGCTGCGCCATGCGCTGCACGTAGTCGACGGCGCGGCGCGACAGCAGGTCGGTCAGGTAGCCCTCCTCGCTGCGCGCCTCCTCGCCGAACCAGAGGTCGTGCACGCCGCGCGAGTCGCAGTGGCTGAAGTAGTCCACGCCGCCGGCCATGGGGCCGAAGAACTCCTCGTAGCCCGAGCGCAGCGGGCCGAAGGCCGGCGGGTAGCCCAGGTGCCATTTGCCGATCAGCGCCGTGCGGTAGCCGCTGGCCTGGAGCAGCGAGGGCAGGGTGGGGTGCTCGGGCGGCAGGCCCAGCACCTGGCTGCCGCGGCTCTTGCTGCTGATCGGCTCGTCGGCCGCGCCGCGCAGATGGTACTGCCAGCGTGCCGTCATCAGCGCGAAGCGCGTGGGCGAGCAGACCGGCGAGTTCGCGTAGCCCTCGGTGAATTTCAGGCCGCCCGCCGCCAGGCGGTCGAGCACCGGCGACACCGGGCCGAACGCGGCCTCGCGGCCGCCGTAGCAGCCGAGGTCGGCGTAGCCGAGGTCGTCGGCGACGATGAAGACGATGTTGGGGCGTTTCATCACTCGACCTTCATGCCGGTGCTGCGGATCACCCGGCTGTAGCGCTCGGACAGCTCGGCCAGGCGCTTGCTCGCGGCGGCGCCGGTCAGGCCCTCGTAGTGCAGGTCCAGGTTGACCAGGCGGGCCTGCACGTCGGGGCGGGTCAGCGCCTCGGCGAAGCCGCGCTGCAGGGTCTGCACCACGGCCTCCGGCGTGGCGGCCGGCACCATGGCGATGTAGACCACCTCCTGCTCCAGCCCCTTGAGGCCGGCCTCGGCCACGGTGGGTATCTCGGGCGCGAGCCTGGAGCGCTGACGGCTGGTCACGGCCAGGGCCGTGATCTTGCCGGCCTTGACATGGGGCAGCATGCCCGGCGTGGCCAGCACGCCGCCGTCCACTTCGCCGGCCAGCACGGCCGTCACGGCCGGGGTGTTGCCCTTGTAGGGGATGTGGCTGATCTTCATGCCGGTGGCCTCGGTGAAGACCTCGGCCGCGAGGTGGCCGGGGCTGCCGCTGCCGGCCGAGCTGAAGTTCAGGCCCTTGGACTTGCCCGCCGCGACCAGCTCGGACAGGGTCTTGAAGCCGGTCGAGGGGTGGACGCCGACCAGCAGGCCCGACGAGGCCATCACCATCACCGGCTTGAGGTCCGCCGGTTTGAAGGGCATGCCCTTGTAGATGTGCGGGTTGACGGTGAAGGTCGTGTCTATGCCGAACAGCACCGTATAGCCGTCGGCCGGGCTCTTGGCCACCAGGTCGGCGCCGATGTTGCCGCTGGCGCCGGGCTTGTTCTCGACCACGAAGGGCTGCTTGAGGCTGGCCTGTAGCCAGTCGGCGACCGAGCGGGCCAGGATGTCCGAGGGGCCGCCGGGTGGGAAGTTGTTGACGAACTTGACGGCCTTGGTTGGGTAGCTGTCCTGGGCGTCGGCCGGCGCAGCGGCCAGGGTCAGCGCGATGGTGGCGAGCGCCAGCAGCGCCACACGGCGGGGAAGTGGGGCATTCATGGTAGGCATTCCAGTTGCAGGAAGGAAAACGGGGGATCAGTCGAGTTGCACGCCGGTGGCCTTGATCGGCTTTTCCCAGCGCGCGAGGTCGGCGCGTTGCGCGGCGGCCAGTTCGGCCGAGGTGGACCCGATAGGCTCGTAGCCAAGCTTGAGCAGGCGTTCCTGCATCTCGGGTTTGCGTACCGCGACGGCCATGGCCTTTTCGATCCGGGCCAGGGTGTCGGGCGCCAGACCGGCCGGGCCGTACACGGCGAACCAGGCGGTGGCCTCCATGGGAATGCCGGCCTCCCTGAGCGTGGGCACCTCGGGCACCTGGGTGTCGCGCCGGGGGCCCGTGACGGCCAGGATGCGCACCTTGCCCGCGCGGTGCAGTTCGGCGGTTTCCGACACCACGTCGAACTTGTAGCCGATGTGCCCGCCCAGCAGCGCCGTGTTAGCCGGGCCGCCGCCCTGAAAAGGCACGTGGTTGAGCTGGATGCCGGCGCTTTGTTCCATGAGCACGCCCATGAAGTGCGGTAGCGTACCCAGGCCGGGCGTGCCGTAGCTGGTTTCGCCCGGTTTGGCCTTGGCCTGGGTCACCATCTCCTGGATGGTCCGGGCCTGGCTGCCGGGGCCGGCGACCACGCCGAACTGGAATCGGGCGATCTGCGAGATCGGCGTGAAGTCCCGGGCCGGATCGTAGTCCAGCTTCTTGTAGGCGTGCGGAAACAGCACCATGGGCCCGCTGGGCAGGACGATCACGGTCTGCCCGTCGGGCTTCGAGAGGCGCGTCTGCGTGAGCGCGATGCGCCCGCCCGCGCCGGGGCGGTTCTCCACCGTCACCGGGCTGAAGTCGTTGCGCAGGCCGTCGGCCACCAGGCGGGCCAGCGTGTCGGCCGAGCCGCCCGGCGGGAAGCCGACCAGAATCTTCAGCGGCGGCTTGTCCTGGGCCTGCGCCAGGGCGGTCAGCCCTGCCAGCAAGCCGGTGGCGAGACAGCGGTGGAACCAAGTTGTCATGCGGGTCTCCGTGCGCCGGTCAAAACCGGCAAAGTGTTGTGAATGAAAGAGTCATACGTTGAAGGCTTAGCCAGCTACGGCGGCCCCGAGTCATGCGTGCACATTCGTGAGGGTGTGGG
>SCMQ01000011.1 GCA_005503335.1 Comamonadaceae bacterium 2FH | reverse complement strand
TCTGGGAGTGCCAAGGCTGTCATGACCTCAAGCTCTCGAACCGCCCGGTGCGGACCCGCATGCCGGGTGGTGTGGCAGGGGTGCCTCCGATCATGGAGGCCCCCTATGCCGATACCGGGGCTTGGTCCTTGAAGTCCCAGGGCACGTGGCTACACGCCCAGCCACCTGAACACCCGCGCAAGCTTGCGGCGCAGCGAACCTTCGTTGCTCAGCCGCCGCTGCTGCAATTCGCTGCGCAGCTGCCGTAACTGCTTGGTCGACAGGAAGCCATCGTTGCGCTCCTCGTTGCCGTCGCCCGTGCGGCGCTTGCCGCTGCGCCTCGACCCGTATTGGACAATGTGATCCAGTGTGTTCTTCATGACTCTTCCCTGTCCCTGCTGCCAAGCGGGGTGCGGACAGGGGGCGAACCTTAGCCCGCCCTGGCGCCCCAGGCCATCCCGCGAATGGGTGAACGCTTATGTGTTACCTGGTGGCGTTCAGGTGATGTCTATGTTGTGCACGGCAAACTGGCCGCGGCGCCGGTCCTCAAAGAAATGCTCCAGGGTTTCCTTGACGGTGCGGAAGGCGATGTCGTCCCAGGGGATCTCGTCCTCGTCGAACAGGCGCGCCTCAAGCGTCTCGTGCCCGGGATTGAACTGCGCGCTGAGCAGACGGGCGCGGTAGAACAGGTGCACCTGGCCCACGCGCGGCACGCTCATCACCGTGAACAGAGACTCCATCTCGAAGCTGGCGCCGGCCTCTTCCTCGGTCTCCCGCGCGGCGCCTTCGCGCGTGGTTTCGCCGAGCTCCATGAAACCGGCAGGTAGGGTCCACTTGCCCCAGCGCGGCTCGATGTTGCGCTTGCACAGCAGGACCCGGTCGCCCAGATAGGGCAGGGTGCCGACCACGTTGAGCGGGTTTTCGTAATGGATGGTCTGACAGCGGGTGCAGATGGCGCGCTCTTTGGTGTCCCCGTCGTCAGGGACGCGGTAGGTGACGGCGGTGCCGCAGTTGCGGCAGTGCTTGATCGGGGTGCGGAGCATGCCCGTCAGTGTAATTTGAAAAGAAAAAGGGGCGCCTTGCGGAGCCCCCTGGCGCTGCGGCCTTGCGGCCTGCTGGCGGTTCAGCCCTTCTTCTTGGCGGCTGGTGCGGCCGGTGCGGCGGGCGCCGCGACCTTGCCGTGTTTCTCGATCAGGGCCTTGGCGGTCTCCAGCAGCTTCTTGCCGTCGAAGCCCTTCTTGTTCATGTCCTCGGCCCAGTCGACCTCGATGGCACGTGCCTTTCGGCGGAACTCCTGGGCCTCGGCCGGGCTCACGGTGAAGATGCTGTTGCCGCGGTCGCTGGCCGCCTTGCGGCCCTGCACGTCGTTGCCCTGCTGCACCTTGCCCAGCCAGGCCGAGGTGGCCAGGCCGGAATTGTTGTCGATGACCTTCTTGAGGTCGGGCGGCAGGGCGTTGTACTTGGCCTTGTTCATGGCCATCACGAAGGTCGTGGTGTAGAGGCTGCCACCCGCCGGGTCGAACTCGGCGTGGTACTTGGTGAGCTCGTGCACCTTGACCGAAGGCACCACCTCCCAGGGGATCACGCAGCCGTTGATCGTGCCCTTGCTCAGCGAGTCGGGGATGCTGGGCAGCGGCATGCCGACCGGCGTGGCGCCCAGGGCGGCCAGCAGCTTGGTGACTTGGCGCGTGGGCGCGCGCAGCTTCAGGCCTTTGAGGTCTGCCACCGACTTGACGGCCTTGTCGGCCGTGTGGATGACGCCGGGGCCATGGACCTGCAGCGCCAAGACCTGCACGTCCTTGAACTCGTCGGGCGCCATGGTCTGCACGTATTCCCAGTAGGCCTTGGAGGTGGCCTCGGCATTGTTCATCATGAACGGCAGCTCGAAGACTTCCACGCGCGGGAAGCGGCCGGCCGTGTTGCCGGGCAGGGTCCAGACCACGTCGACCACGCCGTCCTTGACCTGGTCGTACAGCTGCACCGGCGTGCCCCCGAGCTGCATGGCCGGGTAGGCCTCGAACTTGATGCGGCCGCCCGACTCCTTCTCGACCTTGGCCATCCAGGGTTTGTGCATGTCCAGCCAGACGTTGGACATCGGCGCCATGAAGGTGTGGAACTTCAGGGTCACGGCTTGCTGGGCCAGGCCGGCCAGGGCGGGGGCGCCCAGCGCGACGGCGGCGGAACTCTTGAGCAGGGTGCGACGTTGGATCATGGGGGTCTCCTGAAAAAAGCCTATTGGGTTAACGCGATGGAGGGTGGGGCGGTGTTGGGTGCAAACCCTAGCCCACGAACTGGACCAGCCAGAGCGGGATGATGGGGAAGAACAGCAGCAGCAGCGTGCGGATCACGTCGCTGGCCAGGAAGGGCATGACGCCGCGGTAGCTCTCGGCGATGGGCACGTCCTTGGCCATGCTGTTGACGACGTAGACGTTCAGCCCGACCGGCGGCGCCACCAGGCCGAAGCCCACGGTCATCAGCACCATGATGCCGAACCACAGCGCCACCAAGTCCTTGGGCATGCCGAAGTCCAGGCCCATGACCATGGGGAAGAAGATCGGGATGGTCAGCAGCAGCATGGACATCTCGTCCATCACCGCGCCCAGGATCACGTAGAACACCAGGATGGCGGCGACCACGGCGTAGGGTGACAGACCCCAGCTGCCGACCGTGGCGGCGAGCTGATTGGGCACCTGCGTCATGGCCAACGCCGCGTTCATCAGGTCGGCGCCCACGAAGATCAGGAAGATCATGGCCGAGCTGGCGGCCGTGCCGAGGAAGCATTCCTTGAACTTGCCCAGCGTCATCTCGCGCTTGAGCAGGGCCGTGACCAGCGTCGAGGCTGCACCCACGGCCGCACCTTCGGTCGGCGTGAAGAAGCCGCCGTAGATGCCGCCGAAGACCAGCACGAAGATCACGACGATGGGCAGCACGCCCATCAGGGTGGCCAGCGTCATGGGCTCGCGGTCCTCGTCCACCTCGGGCGCATGGCCGGGCACCAGGCGCACGAACAGGGCGACCGCGGTGAGGTAGCCGACCAGGGCGATCAGGCCGGGCACCACGGCTGCGGCGAACAGCTTGGTGATGTTCTGCTCGGTCAGGATGGCGTAGATCACCAGCACCACCGAGGGCGGCAGCTGGATGCCCAGCGTGCCGCCGGCGGCCAGGGTGCCGGTGGCCAGGCGGCCCGAATAGCCGTGTCGCTTCATCTCGGGCAGGGCCACGCCGGTGATGGTCGCGGCCGTGGCCACCGAGGAGCCGCTGATGGCGCCGAAGGCCGCGCAGGCCAGCAGCGAGGCCATGGCCAAGCCGCCCTTGAAGCGGCCCATGACGCTGGCGGCGAAGGAGAACAGCGACTTGCTGATGCCGCCCTGGGTGGCGAAGTTGCCCATCAGGATGAACAGCGGGATCACCGACAGGTCGTAGCCGGCGAAACGGGCGAAAGCCTGCGAGTTCAGGAAGCTGGCGAACGGTGCCCATCCGGTCTGGGTGACGTAGCCGATGGCGCCCGCGCAGAACATGCTGATGGCGATCGGCACCCGGATCGCCATGAAGAACAGCATGCTGCCGAAGATGAGGATGGTCAGCTGGATGGGCGTCATGCTTGGCTCTCCGAGGCCTGGTCAAAGCCGAACAGCGCCTGGTGCAGGCCGATCAGGCAGGTCAATGCGAAAGGCGGCACCATGGCCGCGTAGACCACCCATTCCGGAAAGCCCATGATCTGGGTCTCCGAATGGGCCTCGTAGACGTTGAGGCCGCCCAGCGTGGTGCGCCAGGCCAGCAGCGCGAACACCAGGGACAGGATCAGTGCGCCCAGGCGGTCGAGCTGGCCGTTGGCGGTATCGCTGAGCCTGGCCGTGAAGAAGTCCACGATGATGTTGCCCTGACGGACCTGGCACAGCGGCATGAACAGGGCGATGGCGGCGCCGGCGGCCACGGCGGTCAACTCGAACGCGCCGGCCATGGAGTCGCCCGTGGTGTTGCGGGCGATCAGGTTGCCGCAGGTCAGCAGGGTGATGCCCGTCAGCAGCACCCCGGCCAGGATGGCGCAGAGCTTGGCCAATGATTCCAGTAATCGCAAAGTAGTCTCCTGTTTAACCATGCGTAACGCATTTACCAATAGGATATTATAGGTGGAACTATTCTGCATGTCGCTTGGCGGCGACAGCCATCGCGCGGCTGCGTCGCGGCGCGGCAGGCAGAGGGGTTCAGGCTGACTCGATGCCCAGTCTCAGCGAGCCCAGTCCGGCGACGCCGCCTTCCAGCAGGTCGCCCGGCTGAACGGCCGCCACGCCTTCGGGGGTGCCGGTGAAGATCAGGTCGCCCGGTTGGAGCTCCCAGGCGGCAGACAGGTGCTCGATGGTTTCGGCGATGTTCCAGATCAGCTTGGAGACATGGCTGCGCTGGCGGTCCTGGCCATTGACCTGCAGGTGGATCTCGGCCTGGTCAACGTCGCCGGCCTCGCCCGCGGGCGTGATCGGGCCGATCGGCGCCGAATGGTCGAAGGCCTTGCCTATGCACCAGGGCCGGCCCTGCTTCTTCATGTCGTTCTGCAGGTCGCGCCGCGTCATGTCCAGGCCCACGGCATAGCCGTAGATATGCTGTTGCGCGTCGGCGGCCTTGATGTTGCGTCCGCCCTTGCCGATGGCGACCACGAGTTCGATCTCGTGGTGCAGGTTGTGCGTGAGGCTGGGGTAGGGGATGCGTCCGGTGCTGCCGGCCTCGATCGCGACGATGGCGTCGGCCGGCTTGAGGAAGAAGAACGGCGGCTCGCGTCCCGTGAAGCCCATTTCCTTGGCGTGCTCTTCGTAATTGCGGCCCACGCAGTAGATGCGGTGCACCGGGAACCGTTCGCTCTTGCCGGTCACGGGCACGCAGACGATGGCAGGCGGGGAAACAACGTAGCTCATGGAGGCCTTTCTTATGGGGTATGGCGGATTCCTCGGGGGGCCGGGTTGCGGGCAGTGTGCCACGTGGGCGTGACAGGGCCAAGTTTTCCGAATGTCGTAAGTGTGCATATTAAAATGGGGATTGGCATTGGGGGTTCCCCCAGGTCGATGCGGGTCGGCGCAGGACCGCTCGGCGGCAATCGCTACACTCGCCGCCATCATGTCCAAGAGCTTCGATTTCGAGCATGCGCCGGGCCACCTGATCCGGCGCGCGCAGCAACTGGCCGTCGCCGTCTTCATGGAGGAGACGGCGGACTACGACGTCACGCCCGTGCAGTTCGCCATCCTCAACGCCTTGATGGACACGCCGGGCGTGGACCAGGTGACGCTGGCGGGCCGCGTGGCCTTCGATGCGGCGACCTCGGGCTCGGTGATCGGCCGACTGGAGGCCAAGGGCTGGGTGCGGCGGGAGGCCGACACGCAGGACAAGCGCCGCAAGCTGCTGTGGCTCACGCCGGAAGGCGAGCAGGCGGCCCTGCAGATGAAGCGTGCAGTGATCAAGGTGCAGGGCCGAATCCTGAGCCCGCTCGAAGCGGCCGAGCGCGAGCAACTGTTGGCCCTGCTGCACAAGCTGGTGCTGGGACACGAGGCGTCGAGGCAGGCCTGAAGCCTGAGCGCCAGCGGGTTGTTTGACGTAACTCACAATTTGTTGCGACTGCAGGCCAGGCCATCGGAAGCCTGGCGAATTTCACGCGTAAAGTTGTTCCCCCATCAACAACAAGGCAGGACGCAACATGAGCAAGCTTCTTACCCGGAGTCGTACCGCGGTACTCTCCTTGAGCGCGCTGGCGCTGCTCGTCAGCGGCTGCGCCAACATGACCGAGACCCAGCGTGACACCGCCATCGGTGCCGGCATCGGCGCCCTGGCCGGCGCCGTGATCGGCAAGGACACCAAGGGCGCGGCCATAGGTGCAGGCGTGGGCGCGCTGGGTGGCTATGTCTGGTCCAAGCACATGCAGGAGAAGAAGGCCGCGATGGAAAAGGCCACGGCCGGCACCGGCGTGAGCGTGAGCCAGACCGCCGACAACCAGCTCAAGCTCAACATTCCCAGCGACATCTCGTTCGATACCGGCCGCTCCAACATCAAGCCCAATCTGCAGCCCATCCTCAACCAGTTCGCCCAGGGCCTGAGCAGCCAGCCGAACACCGAGATCCGCATCGTCGGCCACACCGACAGCACCGGCTCGGACGCGATCAACAACCCGCTGTCGGTGGACCGCGCCAACAGCGCGCGCGACTACCTGATGGCGCGCGGCGTCGACGGCCGCCGCATCATGACCGAGGGCCGCGGCTCGCGCGAACCGATGGCCGACAACGGCACCGACGCCGGCCGCGCGCGCAACCGCCGCATCGAGATCTTCCTGGCCGAGCGCGCCGTGGCGCAGCAGTGACCCGCTGACGGTCCATCAAAGCACGAAGGGGGCCGCTGGCCCCCTTCGTCGTTCGATGGCCTGCGTTCAGGCCGTCTTGGTCACGAGCTCGAAGTGCTCCACGGCCGGCGGCGCGGCGAAGAACGGCCCGATGATGGCGCGCCACTCGGTGAACAGCGGCGACTGGCGGAAGCCCACCGTGTGGTCCTCCAGTGTGGCCCAGAAGATCTGCAGCATATAGCGCTCGGGCGACTCGATGCCCCGGTTGACCTTGGCGCCCTGGAAGCCCTGGGCGCGCGAGGCCACCGTGGCCAGTGCATGCTGGATGGCCTGCTCGAAGGCGGCCTGCTGGCCGGGCTGGATGCGGATGTCGGCGATCTCGAGAATCATGGTGGTGGGGCCTGATGTGGTCGTGTTGCGAAGCGGCCGAGTCTACCGTCAGAGCCGAGCGGCATCGCTCGCACCCGGGCCGGACTGACCGGGCCGGAATCGGCCCATACGGGTATATCCTTGCAGGCCATGAAGCTCTACAACTACTTTCGCTCCTCTGCCTCGTTCCGCGTGCGCATCGCGCTGAAGCTCAAGGGCCTGCCTTACGACTACCTGCCTGTGCACCTGGCCAAGGGCGAGCACAAGCAGCAGGCCTACGCCGCGCTGTCGGCCGAGCAGCTGGTGCCGATGCTGGAGACCGACGACGGCCAGCGCCTGTCGCAATCCATGGCCATCATCGAGTACCTCGACGAGACGTACCCTGAGCCGGCGCTGCTGCCCGCGGACGCGCTGGGCCGTGCCCGCGTGCGTGCGCTGGCGCAGGCTATCGCCTGCGAGATCCATCCGCTGAACAACCTGCGCGTGCTCAAGTACCTGGTGCGGGAGATGGGCGTGAGCGACGAGGCCAAGAACACCTGGTACCGCCACTGGGTGCGCACCGGGCTGGAGGCCTTCGAGCGGCAGCTGGCCGGCCTGCCCGCCGCCACCTACTGCTACGGCGAGACGCCCACGCTGGCCGACTGCTGCCTGGTGCCGCAGATCTTCAACGGCCAGCGTTTCGACGTGAACTTCGACGGCCTGCCGCGCACCATGGGCGCGTTCGAGGCCTGCATGAAACTCGATGCGTTTGAGCAGGCCCAGCCTTCGGCCTGCCCCGACAACGAAGCCTGAGGCGCTGGTCTTCGTGGGCTTGCACCCCGACTGGATCGTGCCCGACTGGCCCGTGCCGGCGCGCGTGCACGCCGTTTGCACCACGCGTGCGGGCGGCGTGTCCAGGCCGCCCTACGACAGCCTGAACCTGGGCGACCATGTGCGGGACGAGCCGCAGGCGGTGGACGCCAACCGCCGGATCCTGCGTGAGGCGACCGGGGTTCGGCCGGTGTTCCTGCGCCAGGTCCATGGCAGCGGCGTGGCCATGCTCGATCCGGCCATGCCCGACGGCGTGGAGGCCGACGCCAGCGTCAGCAGCGAGCCCGGCCTGGCCTGCGCCATCCTGGTCGCGGACTGCCTGCCGGTGCTGCTGTCCGACGCGCGCGGCAGCGTCGTCGCCGCCGCCCATGCGGGCTGGCGCGGGCTGGCTGGAACGGGTGGGAGAGGGGTGCTCGAGGCGGTGTTCGAGCGCTTTGCGGCCCAGGTTGAGGCGCTGCATGGGGCGCAGGCCAGGGCCGCTCTGGCTTCGCAGTCGCTGGCCTGGCTCGGTCCCTGCATCGGGCCACGTGCCTTCGAGGTGGGGGCCGAGGTGCGCGAGGTCTTCTGCGCCGGCGATGCGGCCGCAGCGCAGCATTTCCTGCCCAGCGGGGCAGGCAAGTACCTGGCCGACCTCGCGGGGCTGGCGCGCCAGCGCCTGCGCGCCTTGGGCATCACGCGCGTCCATGGCAACGACGGCAGCGCCGCCTGGTGCACGGTCAGCCAGCCCTCACGGTTTTTCTCGTTCCGGCGCGACCAGGCCGCGCTCGGCGGCAGCGGCCGGCTGGCCGCCTGCGTCTGGCTCGCCTGAGCCGGGCGTCACATCGGTCGGGGTGGCCGCCGCTTCCCGCGCCCGCAGCGCCTTGCGTCTGGCCGGCGTTCCCATGATGTACAGCACCAGGGCCAGCGGTCCGACGCCGTAGAGCAGGAAGGTGATGACTGCACCGAGCAGGGTGCCATCGGGGTGGCTGGCTTCGGCCACGCTCATCATCAGGGCGACATAGAGCCAGGCAATGGCGACGAGGTACATGTTGAGTTTGTACCTTGGTTTATGACAAGAAAGTCAAATTCCGGTGACAGAAACCTGACATACTCGCCCTATTATCTAAGCACGATTCAGGATCGCAAGGAGGAGAAGGCGTGAATCAAGCCTCATCGGAATACTGGAGCCGTGCCGCTCAGGAATTGCAACAGAACCTGGCCGGCAACTGGGCACAGGCCCTGCAGTCCTTCCAGCACATGGACCTGGGCGGGGTGGTGCCGGGCAAGCTCAACTTGCCTCAGCTGAGCTTCTCGCCCGATCGGCTGGCCGAGGTGCGCAGGCGCTACCTCGAGGAGGCGGCCGAACTGTGGAACCAGGGTCTCCAATCTCCTCCCAAGGTCAGCGACAAGCGCTTTGCCGCCGAGGCCTGGGCCAGCAACCCCATGGCCGCCTACTCGGCCGCGACCTACCTGCTCAACGCCCGGACCCTGATGGGCCTGGCGGAGGCCGTCGAGACCGACGCCAAGACCAAGAAGCGGATCCGCTTCGCGGTCGAGCAGTGGATGGCCGCCGCCGCGCCCAGCAACTTCCTGGCCCTCAATGCCGACGCGCAGAAGAAAGCCGTGGACAGCCACGGCGAGAGCATCGCCAAGGGGCTGCAGAACCTGCTGCACGACATCCGCCAAGGCCATGTCTCGATGACCGACGAAAGCCTGTTCGAGGTCGGCAAGAACGTGGCCACGACCGAGGGCGCGATCGTGTTCGAGAACGAGCTGTTCCAGCTCATCGAATACAAGCCGCTCACGGACAAGGTCTACGAGCGTCCGCTGCTGCTGGTGCCGCCTTGCATCAACAAGTTCTACATCCTCGACCTGCAGCCGGGCAATTCGCTGATCCGTTACGCCGTGGCGCAGGGGCACCGCACCTTCGTGGTCAGCTGGCGCAACCCGGACCGCTCGCTCGCGACCAAGACCTGGGACGACTACATCGAGGACGCGGCCATCCGGGCCATCCATCTGGTGCAGGAGATCTCGGGCGCGCCGCAGATCAACACGCTGGGCTTCTGCGTGGGCGGAACCATCCTGGGCACGGCGCTCGCCGTGCTGGCCGCGCGCGGCGAGAAGGCGGTGGCCTCGGCGACCTTCCTGACCACCTTCCTGGATTTCTCCGACACCGGCATCCTCGACGTCTTCATCGACGAGGCCTTCGTCAAGTACCGGGAGATGGAGCTGGGCCAGGGCGGCCTGCTCAAGGGCCAGGACCTTGCCTGCACCTTCAGCTTCCTGCGGCCGAACGACCTGGTGTGGAACTACGTGGTCGGCAACTACCTCAAGGGCGAGACCCCGCCGCCGTTCGACCTGCTGTACTGGAACAGCGACGCCACCAACCTGCCTGGACCGTTCTACGCCTGGTACCTGCGCAACACCTACCTCGAGAACAACCTCGTCAAGCCCGGCAAGGTCACGGTGTGCGGCCAGAAGATCGACCTGGGCCAGGTCGACCTGCCGGTCTACCTCTACGGCTCGCGCGAGGACCACATCGTCCCGATAGGTGGCGCCTACGCCTCGACCCAGGTCCTGCCCGGACCCAAGCGCTTCGTCATGGGGGCGTCCGGCCACATCGCCGGCGTGATCAACCCGCCTGCCGCGAACAAGCGCAGCCACTGGATCCGAGAGGATGGCCAGCTCCCGTCGAGCGTCGACGACTGGGTCGCCGGTGCCGAGGAGCTGCCGGGCAGTTGGTGGACCGACTGGTCGGACTGGCTGCGCGGCCAAGCTGGCAAGCAAATTGCTGTACCCAAGACCTATGGCAAGAAGGGCAAGTACCAGGCCATCGAGCCCGCGCCCGGCCGCTACGTCAAGGCCCGGGCCTGAGCCACCGTTTTCTCCCCCTGTTTTCTTCTCTTCTCTAGTACCAGGAGACCTTTCAAATGGAAGACATCGTCATCGTTTCGGCTGCCCGCACCGGAGTGGGCAAGTTCGGCGGATCCCTCGCCAAGACGCCCGCCACGGAGCTGGGCGGCATCGTGATCAAGGAGGCCATCGCGCGGGCCGGCCTACAGGCCGACCAGATCGGCGAGGTCATCATGGGCCAGGTGCTCGCGGCCGGTGCCGGCCAGAACCCGGCGCGCCAGGCCATGATGAAGGCCGGCGTGGCCAAGGAAACCCCGGCGCTGACCATCAACGCCGTGTGCGGCTCGGGCCTGAAGGCCGTGATGCTGGCGGCGCAGGCCGTGGCCTGGGGCGACAGCGAGATCGTGGTGGCCGGCGGCCAGGAAAACATGAGCGCATCGCCCCACGTGCTGCTGAACTCGCGCGACGGCCAGCGCATGGGCGACTGGAAGATGGTCGACTCGATGATCGTCGACGGCCTGTGGGACGTCTACAACCAGTACCACATGGGCATCACCGCCGAGAACGTGGCCAAGCAGTACGGCATCAGCCGCGACATGCAGGACGCCCTGGCCCTGGCCAGCCAGCAGAAGGCCGTCGCCGCGCTGGAGGCCGGCCGCTTCAAGGACGAGATCGTCACCGTCTCGCTGGCCCAGAAGAAGGGCGATCCCATCCTGTTCAACACCGACGAGTTCATCAACAAGAAGACCAGCGCCGAAGCCCTGGCCGGCCTGCGCCCGGCCTTCGACAAGGCCGGCTCGGTGACGGCCGGCAATGCCTCGGGCATCAACGACGGCGCCGCCGCGGTGGTCGTGATGACGGCCAAGAAGGCCGCCGCGCTGGGCCTCAAGCCGCTGGCGCGCATCGTCGCCTTCGGCACCAGCGGCCTGGACCCCGCCACCATGGGCATGGGCCCGGTGCCGGCCTCGCGCAAGGCCCTGCAGCGCGCCGGCTGGAAGGCGTCCGACGTCGACCTGTTCGAGCTCAACGAGGCCTTCGCGGCCCAGGCCTGCGCGGTCAACAAGGAGCTGGACATCGATCCGGCCAAGGTCAACGTGAATGGCGGCGCCATTGCCATCGGGCACCCGATTGGTGCATCTGGCTGCCGCATCCTGGTCACGCTGCTGCATGAAATGCAGCGGCGCGATGCCAAGAAGGGCCTGGCGGCGCTGTGCATCGGCGGCGGCATGGGGGTTTCCCTGGCCGTGGAGCGCTGATTCAGCGCAATAGACTGCTTCTGAGCCCGGATGGTCGGGTTCTTGAGCTATCGTGTTTGTAGCAAGACGAGGAGAGCGATATGAGCCAGAAAGTAGCGTACGTGACCGGCGGCATGGGGGGCATTGGCACCGCGATCTGCCAGCGCCTGCACAAGGACGGCTTCAAGGTGATCGCGGGCTGCGGCCCGACGCGCGACCACGCCAAGTGGCTGGACGAGCAGAAGGCCCTGGGCTTCACTTTCTACGTCAGCGTGGGCAACGTGGCCGACTGGAATTCCACGGTCGACGCCTTCGCCAAGGCCAAGGCCGAGCATGGCAGCATCGACGTGCTGGTGAACAACGCCGGCATCACCAAGGATCGCATGTTCCTCAAGATGAGCCGCGAAGACTGGGATGCGGTGATCGACACCAACCTGAACTCCATGTTCAACGTCACCAAGCAGGTGGTCGGCGACATGGTCGAAAAGGGCTGGGGCCGCATCGTCAACATCTCGTCGGTCAACGGCGAGAAGGGCCAGGCGGGTCAGACCAACTACTCGGCCGCCAAGGCCGGCATGCACGGTTTCACCATGGCCCTGGCGCAGGAACTGGCGAACAAGGGTGTGACCGTGAACACCGTGAGCCCGGGCTACATCGGCACCGACATGGTCAAGGCCATTCGCGAGGACGTGCTCGACAAGATCGTCGCCACCATCCCGGTCAAGCGCCTGGGCGAGCCGGGTGAGATCGCCTCCATCATCGCCTGGCTGGCATCGGAGGACGGCGGCTACTCCACGGGCGCCGACTTCTCGGTCAACGGCGGCCTGCACATGGGCTGAGCGGCGCCGGACCGGCCGCATCAAAACCCGCTTCGGCGGGTTTTTTTCGTTCCGGGGCGGGGAAAAGCGGGACTGGCGCCGGGCATGTCGCCTGGGCGCATTCGCCCCGGGGGCATGACGGCGACCGGCCGCGGCGCGCCGGCGGGCCTGGGATAATCGGGGCGATGCATTCCCAGATGTCCGTGCCCGCCAGCCGCTGGAGACTTTCCGTCGCCCCGATGATGGATTGGACCGACAGGCACTGCCGCCACCTGCACCGCCTGCTCAGCCGCCACACCTTGCTCTACACCGAGATGGTGACCACGGGCGCCCTGATCCATGGCGACGTGGACCGCCACCTGCGCTACGCCCACGAGGAGCACCCCGTGGCCCTGCAGCTCGGCGGCAGCGAGCCGGCAGACTTGGCGCATTGCGCCCGGCTGGGCGAAGCCTGGGGCTACGACGAGATCAACCTCAACTGCGGCTGCCCCAGCGAGCGCGTGCAGCGCGGCGCCTTCGGCGCCTGCCTGATGGCCGAGCCGCAACTCGTGGCCGATGGGGTCAAGGCCATGCTGGACGTGGTCGACCTGCCGGTCACCGTGAAGCATCGCATCGGCATCGACAAGGCCGAGAGCTACGGTTTCGTGCGCGACTTCGTCGGCCAGGTCAGCGAGGCCGGCTGCCGGGTCTTCATCGTGCACGCGCGCAACGCTTGGCTGCAGGGGCTCTCGCCCAAGGAGAACCGCGAAATTCCGCCGCTGCGCTACGAGCTGGCCTACCGGCTCAAGCAGGACTTCCCCGGCCTGGTGGTCTGCGTGAACGGCGGCATCACGCGTGACGATCAGATCGACCAGCACCTGGGCCAGGTCGATGGCGTGATGGTCGGGCGCGAGGCCTACCACAACCCCTGGCTGCTGGCCGGCTGGGACCGGCGCTTTCACGGCGCCGCCGCCTCGGACCTCTCGCGCGAGGCCGTGGAGGAGCAGATGGTTGCCTACATGGAGCGCGAGGCGGTCCAGCACGGCACGCCCTGGCAGGCCATCGCTCGCCACATGCTGGGCCTGCGCAGCGGCCTGCCGGGCGCGCGCCGCTGGCGCCAGGTCTGGAGCGACCACCGCCTCAAGGCCCTGGCGCCGCGCGAGGTCATGGCGCTGGCGCACGAGGGCTTGCGCCTAGCGGCCTGAGGGCCGTCGCCACCGGAACTTTCCCTAGGGCCGGCGCTCTTATCCGGCAGACTCGATGTAGACATGCGAGTCTGGTATGCGGTAAGCTGAGTCCAGACACCACTCTGTGTTGTGCGATCCTCTCCTCAGATCGCTGCGTACAAAGGAGGTTTTATGGATGTCGTCAGCAATTTCCTCACGCGTTACGAGCAGACGCGCGAAGAAGAACTCTCCATCGAGGAATACCTCGAAGCCTGTCGGCGCGATCCGCTGATCTACGCAACGGCGGCCGAGCGCATGCTGGCCGCGATCGGCGAGCCCAAGCTGCTCGACACCCGGCACGACCAGCGCCTGTCGCGCATCTTCGGCAACAAGGTCATCAAGATCTATCCGGCCTTCCAGGACTTCTACGGCCTGGAGGACCCGATCGAGCAGGTCGTCTCCTATTTCCGCCATGCGGCCCAGGGCCTGGAGGAGAAGAAGCAGATCCTCTACCTGCTGGGGCCGGTGGGCGGCGGCAAGTCCTCGATCGCCGAGCGGCTCAAGCAGCTGATGGAGCATGTGCCGTTCTACGCGCTCAAGGGCTCGCCGGTCAACGAGTCGCCGCTGGGCCTGTTCAATAACGCCGAAGACGCGCCGGTGCTGGAATCGCAGTACGGCATCGCGCAGCGCTACCTGCAGCGCGTGCTCTCGCCCTGGGCCGTCAAGCGCCTGGACGAATTCGGCGGCGACATCCGCAAGTTCCGTGTCGTCAAACGCTACCCGTCCATCCTCAAGCAGTGTGCGATCGCCAAGACCGAGCCGGGCGACGAGAACAACCAGGACATCTCCTCGCTGGTCGGCAAGATCGACATCCGCAAGCTCGAGACCTTCGCCCAGGACGACCCGGACGCCTACAGCTACTCGGGCGGCCTGTGTCTGGCCAACCAGGGCCTGCTCGAATTCGTCGAGATGTTCAAGGCGCCGATCAAGGTGCTGCACCCGCTGCTGACCGCCACCCAGGAGAGCAACTTCAAGGGCACGGAAGGCTTCGGCGCGATTCCCTTCGACGGCATCGTGATGGCGCACTCCAACGAGAGCGAGTGGAAGGCGTTCAAGAACAACAAGAACAACGAGGCCTTCCTCGACCGCATCTACATCGTCAAGGTGCCGTACTGCCTGCGCGTGTCCGAGGAGGTCAGGATCTACGAGAAGCTGATCCGCAATTCCTCGCTGTCGCAGGCCATCTGCGCCCCGGGCACGCTCAAGATGATGGCCCAGTTCGCCGTGCTCACGCGCCTGAAGGAGCCCGAGAACTCGAGCATCTTCAGCAAGCTGCTGGTCTATGACGGCGAGACCCTCAAGGACACCGATCCCAAGGCCAAGAGCTACCAGGAATACCGCGACTACGCCGGCGTCGACGAGGGCATGAGCGGCGTCTCGACGCGCTTTGCGTTCAAGATACTGTCCAAGGTGTTCAACTTCGACTCGACCGAGATCGCGGCCAACCCCGTGCACCTGATGTACGTGCTCGAGCAGCAGATCGAGCGCGAGCAGTTCCCGCCCGAGATCGAGCAGAAGTACCTGGCCTTCATCAAGGAACAGCTCGCGGTGCGCTATGCCGAGTTCATCGGCAAGGAGATACAGACCGCCTACCTCGAGTCCTACTCGGAGTACGGGCAGAACATCTTCGACCGCTACGTGACCTACGCCGACTTCTGGATCCAGGACCAGGAATACCGCGACACGGATACCGGCGAGATCTTCGACCGCTCGGCGCTGAACGCGGAGCTGGAGAAGATCGAGAAGCCCGCCGGCATCAGCAACCCCAAGGACTTCCGCAACGAGATCGTCAACTTCGTGCTGCGCGCGCGCGCCAACAACGCGGGCAAGAACCCGGTCTGGACCAGCTACGAGAAGCTGCGCACCGTGATCGAGAAGAAGATGTTCTCCAACACCGAGGACCTGCTGCCGGTGATCAGCTTCAACGCCAAGGCCAGCGCCGACGAGCAGCAAAAGCACGAGGACTTCGTCAACCGCATGGTCGCCAAGGGCTACACCAAGCGCCAGGTGCGTCTGCTGTGCGACTGGTACCTGCGGGTGCGCAAGAGTTCCTGAGGCCGCGGCGGAACGATCACCATGGCCGCAGCGGAGACCCGGATGCTCCAGCAAGTCATCGACCGGCGCCTGTCGGGCAAGAACAAATCGATAGGCAACCGGGAGCGATTCCTGCGGCGCTTCCGCGAGCAGATCCGCGACGCGATCCGACGCGCGGTGTCGGGGCGCAGCATCCATGACATCGAGCAGGGCGAGGACATCACCCTGCCGCGGCGCGACGTGTCCGAGCCGGTGTTCGGCCATGGCGCCGGCGGCTCGCGCGAGGGCGTGCATCCCGGCAACCGTGAGTACGTGCAGGGCGACCGCATCGAGCGGCCCTCGGGGGGCGGCGGTGGCGGCAGCGGGTCCGGCCAGGCCAGCCCGGACGGCAGCGGCGAGGACGACTTCGTGTTCCGCATCACGCGCGAAGAGTTCATGCAGTATTTCTTCGACGACCTGGCCTTGCCGCACCTGGTGCGCACCCAGCTGCTGCCCGACGCGCCCGAATGGCGCTCGCAGCGCGCCGGCTTCATTTCCGAGGGCACGCCCACCAGCCTGCACGTGGTCCGATCCATGCGCATGGCCCTGGGCCGGCGCATCGCCATGGGCAGCGACGCGCGGCGCCGCCTGCGGGAGCTGGAGCTGCTCCTGGCCGAGCTCATGCGCCAGGTGCCGGAGCCCAAGCACGAAATCCTGGAGGTCAAGGTCCAGATCGAGGCCCTGCGGCGGCGGGTACACCAGATCCCGTTCCTGGACCCCTTCGACCTGCGCTACCGCAATCGCGTCCGCGTGCCCCTGCCGACGGCCAAGGCGGTGATGTTCTGCCTGATGGATGTCTCGGGCTCCATGGACGAGTCGCGCAAGGACCTGGCCAAGCGCTTCTTCATCCTGCTCTACCTGTTCCTCACGCGGCACTACGATCGCACCGACGTGGTCTTCATCCGCCACCACACGCAGGCCGCCGAAGTCTCGGAGGACGAGTTCTTCCACTCGACCGAAACCGGCGGCACCGTGGTGTCCAGCGCGCTGATCCTGATGCACCAGATCATCCAGGCCCGCTACCCGAGCAGCGAATGGAACATCTACGGCGCCCAGGCGTCGGACGGCGACAACTGGCAGCAGGACTCGTCGACCTGCCGCGAATGGCTGATCGACAAGCTGCTGCCGAGCGCGCGCTATTTCGCCTACGTGCAGGTGGGCGAAGAGAACCAGAACCTCTGGGAAGAGTACTGCCGGGTCGCCGAGACCAACCCCAACTTCGCCATGCAGAAGATCACCGATGCGTCGGAGATCTATCCGGTTTTTCGGGAGCTGTTCAAGAAAGGCGTCAATGCATGAGCGAAGAACATGCCCCCACAGAGGGCGGCGGGCCCGCGGCCCTGACCGGCGTGGGGCGACGCCGCGCGCCCCTGCCCAGTCCTTCCGACTGGTCCTTCGAGCTGATCGAGACCTACCACGGCGAGATCGCGCGCACGGCGCAGCGCTTCGGCCTGGACACCTACCCGGTGCAGCTCGAGGTGATCACGGCCGAGCAGATGATAGACGCCTACGCCTCGGTCGGCATGCCGGTCAGCTACCGCCACTGGTCGTTCGGCAAGCAGTTCATCACGACCGAGAAGAGCTACCGGCGCGGCCAGATGGGTCTGGCCTACGAGATCGTGATCAACTCCAACCCCTGCATCGCCTACCTGATGGAAGAGAACACCATGCCCATGCAGGCGCTGGTGATGGCCCATGCCTGCTATGGCCACAACTCCTTCTTCAAGGGCAATTACCTGTTCCGCATGTGGACCGATGCCTCGTCGATCATCGACTACCTGGTCTACGCGCGCTCCTACATCGCCGAGTGCGAGGAGCGCCACGGCATCGACGCCGTCGAGCAACTGCTCGACTCCTGCCATGCGCTGATGAGCCATGGCGTGGACCGCTACCAGCGCTCGCAGAAGCTGTCGCTGGCCGAGGAGGAGGCGCGGCGCAAGGACCGCGAGGCCTATTTGCAGCAGCAGGTCAACGACCTCTGGCGCACCCTGCCCAAGCGGGCCGACAAGGAGACGGAAAGGATCAACCGGCGCTTTCCTGCCGAACCGCAGGAAAACCTGCTGTACTTCATCGAGAAGAACGCGCCGCTGCTCGATCCCTGGCAGCGCGAGGTGGTGCGCATCGTGCGCAAGGTGGCGCAGTACTTCTATCCGCAGCGCCAGACCCAGGTCATGAACGAGGGCTGGGCCACGTTCTGGCATTACACGCTGCTCAACGACATGTACGACGAAGGCCTGCTGACTGACGGCTTCATGATCGAGTGCCTGCGCTCGCACACCAACGTGATCTACCAGCCGCCCGTCACCCACCCGGCCTACAGCGGCATCAATCCCTACGCGCTGGGCTTCTCCATGTTCAGCGACCTGCGGCGCATCTGCGAGCATCCCACCGAGGAGGACAGGCGCTGGTTCCCGGACATCGCCGGCTCCGACTGGCACGAGACACTGGACAATGCGATGCGGCATTTCCGCGACGAGAGTTTCATCGGCCAGTACCTGTCGCCGCACCTGATCCGCGAGTTCCGCCTGTTCTCCCTGCTCGACGACGCCAGCCAGAGCGAACTCGTGGTGTCGGCCATCCACGACGAGTCGGGCTACCGCCATGTGCGTGAGGCGCTGTCACGCCAGCACGACCTCAGCTACCGCGAGCCCAATATTCAGGTCTGGAACGTGAACCTGCGCGGCGACCGTTCGCTGACCCTGCGCCACACGCGCCACAACGACCGTCCGCTCAATGCCGAGGCCGAGGAGGTGCTCAAGCATGTCGCGCGCCTGTGGGGCTTCAAGGTGCGGCTGGAGAGCGTGGACAGCCATGGCAAGGTGCTGCAGCACTGGGAAGTCGCGCCTCCCCAGATCGTCAACTGAGCCGGGGCGGCCCGCCCCTCGGTCCTCAGCTCATATCCTCGATCACCAGATGGCGGTATCTCTCCGCGTAGGAGAACGGGCTCTTGTGCACCACGTCCATGACGTGCTGAGTCTCTTTTTCGGACCGCACGTGGATCATGACCGCACAGTGCCCCTGGCGTGCCAGTTCCTCGTAGCGCAGCACCGTGGCGTTCTCGGTGCCGACCGAGGGGAAGATGTTGGCGTCATCGCGCACCGTGTGGCGGATCTCGCCCAGAATCGCCTCGGGCGTCACCAGCATGGGCTCGTCGCCGTTGAAGCCGCTGGCCTGCAGATCGCGGTCGAGTTTCTCTGCGGCTTCGATGCTGGGCAGCATCACGAAAAGGTAGCCCGTGGGATAGAACACGCCGCGTAGGGTCAGCATGCTCGAGGTCAACTCAAACGGCTTCATGACAACTCCTTTCGCTTGCGCTGCAGGACAGGGCGCATGGCGGCTTTGAATATACGCCTTGCGCCTCGTGCTGCCAACCGCTGGTGGGCAGCGTGCCGGGACCTCGCTTCAGACTGCGGCTTCGAGCCCGTGGCTGAAGTGCCGCTGGACGCAGCGCACGGCGGCCTGGGTGTCGCGTGCCGCCAGCGCCGTCATCAGGTCCCGGTGCTCCTGCAGCGACTCCTCGATGCGGCCGGCCTTGAGCAGAGAGTGTTGGCGGTTGAGCTTCATGACCTTGCGCAGGTCGGCCACCATCTGGCTGCGCCAGCGGTTGTCGGCCATTTCCAGCACGCGCAGGTGGAAGCGCTCGTTGAGCGCGAAGAAGCGATCGCGGTTTTCCTGGACGGGCAGGGCGGCGGCCTCGAGCTCATCGTGCAGGGCCTGCAGTTCGCGCAACTGCGCCTCCGTCGCGCGTTCGGCGACCACGCCGGCCGCGTCGCTCTCGAGCAGGCTGAGCAGGTGGTAGACGTCGGCCAGGTCTTTTTCAGAGACTTCGGTCACGTAGGCGCCGCGGCGCACCTTCATGGTCACCAGGCCCTCGGCCGCCAGCACCTTGAGCGCCTCGCGCAGCGGCGTGCGGCTGATGCCGTATTCCTCGGCGAGCTTGAGTTCGTCGATCCAGGCGCCGGGCTCGAGCTCGCGCCGGTAGATGCGCTGGCGCAGCAATTCGGCGACTTCCTCGTAGAGGGCGCGGGGGGAGAGGGAGAGGGCGGCCATGGTGTTCAGGTCTCTGGGCCTCGATTGTATGGCAGAAAAAATTCTGCATCAATAATTATGAATGATGTAAACTTCGGTTCGCACCAGGCGCCGCGCGGCAGTGCGGCCATTTCTTCTTCCAACGCCATTCCGCCATGAGCCAGAAAACCCCCGAATTCGCCGCCGCCAGCCTCGAGGCCTGGCACAAGGCCGCCGCCAAGTCCGCGCCCGGCGGCGACGTGAACGCCCTGAACTGGACCACGCCCGACGGCATCAGCGTCAAGCCGCTCTATACGGCGGAGGACACGCGGGACCTGCCCTACGCCGACACCCTGCCGGGCTTCGAGCCTTTCCTGCGCGGCCCGCAGGCCACCATGTACGCCGTGCGGCCCTGGACCATCCGTCAGTACGCCGGTTTTTCCACGGCCGAGGAGTCGAACGCCTTCTACCGCAAGGCGCTGGCGGCGGGCGGCCAGGGCGTTTCGGTGGCTTTCGACCTGGCCACGCACCGTGGCTACGACAGCGACCACCCGCGCGTGACCGGCGACGTGGGCAAGGCCGGCGTGGCCATCGACTCGGTCGAGGACATGAAGATCCTGTTCAACGAGATCCCGCTCGACAAAGTCTCGGTGTCCATGACCATGAACGGCGCCGTGCTGCCCGTGCTGGCCGGATACGTGGTGGCGGCGCAAGAGCAGGGCGTCTCGCAGGACAAGCTGAGCGGCACCATACAGAACGACATCCTCAAGGAGTTCATGGTCCGCAACACCTACATCTACCCGCCCGAGCCGTCGATGCGCATCATCGGCGACATCATCGCCTACACGAGCCAGAACATGCCCAAGTTCAACTCGATCTCGATCTCGGGCTACCACATGCAGGAGGCGGGGGCCAACCAGGCGCTGGAACTGGCCTTCACCCTGGCCGATGGCAAGGAGTACGTGAAGACGGCTTGTCGCCAGGGGCTGGACGTGGACGACTTCGCCGGCCGCCTGTCGTTCTTCTGGGCGATCGGCATGAACTTCTACCTCGAGGTTGCCAAGATGCGCGCCGCCCGCCTGCTGTGGTGCCGCATCATGAAGGGCTTCGGCGCCAAGAATCCCAAGAGCCTGATGCTGCGCACGCATTGCCAGACCTCGGGCTGGTCGCTGACCGAGCAGGACCCCTACAACAACGTGGTGCGCACCACCATAGAGGCCATGGCCGCGGTGTTCGGAGGCACCCAGTCGCTGCACACCAATGCGCTCGACGAGGCGATCGCGCTGCCCACCGAGTTCAGCGCCCGCATCGCGCGCAACACCCAGCTCATCATCCAGGAAGAAACCCACATCACCAACGTGATCGACCCTTGGGCCGGCAGCTACATGATGGAGCGGCTGACCCAGGACATGGCCGACAAGGCCTGGGCCATCATCGAGGAGGTCGAGGCCATGGGCGGCATGACGCGCGCCGTGGACAGCGGCTGGGCCAAGCTCAAGATCGAGGCCGCTGCCGCCGAGAAGCAGGCGCGCATAGACTCGGGCAGGGACGTGATTGTCGGCGTCAACAAGTACAAGCTGGCCAAGGAGGACCCGGTCGAGATCCTCGAGGTGGACAACGTCAAGGTGCGCGATGGTCAGATCGCGCGCCTGAAGGCGATCCGGGCCAGTCGCGACAGCGCGGCGGTACAGGCGGCGCTGGACGCACTCACGGCCGCGGCCGACTCGGGCCAGGGCAACCTGCTGGACCTGGCCATCAAGGCCATCCGCCTGCGCGCCACCGTCGGCGAGGTGTCGGATGCGCTGGAGAAGGTGTTCGGGCGCCACCGCGCCGATACGCAAAAGGTGACCGGTGTGTATGCAGCTGCCTACGACTCGGCCGAGGGCTGGGAAAACCTGAAGAAGGAAATCGGCGCGTTCGCGGAGCAGCAGGGCCGCCGCCCGCGCGTGATGATCGCCAAGCTGGGCCAGGACGGGCACGACCGCGGCGCCAAGGTGGTGGCCACGGCCTACGCCGACCTGGGCTTCGACGTGGACATGGGCCCGCTGTTCCAGACCCCCGAGGAATGCGCGCGCCAGGCGATCGAGAACGACGTGCACGCCGTGGGCGTGTCCACGCTGGCGGCCGGCCACAAGACCCTGGTGCCGGCCATCATCGCCGAGCTCAGGAAGCAGGGCGCGGATGACATCATCGTCTTCGTGGGCGGCGTGATCCCGCGCCAGGACTACGACTTCCTCTATGAGTCCGGCGTCAAGGGCATCTACGGCCCCGGCACGCCGATCCCGGCCAGCGCCAAGGACGTGCTGGAGCAGATCAGGGCAGCGCTCAAGTGAGCGCCGCTGTCTTGGTGGAAGGGGTCCTGCACGGCACGCCGCCCGTACAGCGCCGCGCCGTCGCCAAGGCCATCACGCTGCTGGAGTCCACGCGGGCGGACCACCGTGCCCAGGCCGACGGGCTGCTCACGGCCGTGCTGCCGCACGCGGGGCGCTCGTTCCGCCTGGGCATCAGCGGCGTGCCGGGTGTCGGCAAGTCCACCTTTATCGAGGCGCTGGGCCTGTACCTGATCGCCCTGGGCCACCGCGTGGCCGTGCTCGCCGTCGATCCCTCGTCCACGGTCTCGGGCGGCTCCATCCTCGGCGACAAGACGCGCATGGAGCAACTGTCCATGCACGAGAAGGCCTATATCCGCCCCAGCCCGTCCAGCGGAACGCTCGGTGGCGTGGCCGAGAAGACGCGCGAGGCCATGCTGGTCTGCGAGGCGGCGGGCTACGACATCGTGATCGTCGAAACCGTGGGCGTGGGCCAGAGCGAGATCGCCGTGGCCGGCATGACCGACATCTTCGTGCTGCTCCAGCTGCCCAATGCCGGCGACGACCTGCAGGCGATCAAGAAGGGCGTGATGGAGCTGGCCGACCTGGTGGTCATCAACAAGGCCGACATCGACCCCGACGCCGCCACCCGCGCGCAGGCCCAGATCACCTCGGCCCTGCGCCTGCTGGGCTTGCACGGCCACCCCGAGCGTTCGCCGGGCCGCCCCAAGGACGCGAGCGCCCCCTCGGGGGGCAGCGAACACGGTGAGCGTGGGGGCGCAGGCCATGCAGGCCATGCGGCCGGGCTCTGGCACCCCCAGGTGCTGCAGCTCAGCGCGCTGCGCGGCCAGGGCGTGGACCGCTTCTGGGCCGCTGTGTCCGAGTTCAGGTCGCTGCAGACCGCCAACGGCCGCATGGCCGCGCGCCGCCAGCAGCAGGCGCTGGCCTGGATGTGGGAGCGCATCGACGCCGGCCTCAAGCAGGCGTTCCGCGAGAACCCCGAGGTGCGCGAGCAGCTGCCCGCGCTGCAGCAGCGCGTGGTCGAGGGCCGCATCGCAGCCTCGACCGCGGCACGGAACCTGCTATCGGCCCATGCCGGCCATGCCTGAGCGCCCATCCCGAACACACCGAATCCAAACCATTCAACAGAGGACAAGCCATGCACGACATCCTGGAACAACTGGAGAAAAAGCGCGCCGCTGCGCGCCTGGGCGGCGGCGAGAAGCGCATCGCCGCGCAACACGCCAAGGGCAAGCTGACGGCGCGCGAACGCCTCGAAGTGCTGCTAGACGAGGGCACCTTCGAGGAGTGGGACATGTTCGTCGAGCACCGCTGCGCCGATTTCGGCATGCAGGACAACAAGATCCCGGGTGACGGCGTGGTCACGGGCTACGGCATGATCAACGGCCGCCTGGTGTTCGTGTTCAGCCAGGACTTCACCGTGTTTGGCGGCGCCCTGAGCGAGGCGCACGCCGAGAAGATCTGCAAGATCATGGACCAGGCCATGAAAGTCGGCGCGCCGGTGATCGGCCTGAACGATTCGGGCGGCGCGCGCATCCAGGAGGGCGTGGCCTCGCTGGGCGGCTATGCCGAGGTGTTCCAGCGCAACGTGATGGCCTCGGGCGTGATCCCGCAGATCAGCATGATCATGGGGCCGTCCGCCGGCGGCGCGGTCTACAGCCCGGCCATGACCGATTTCATCTTCATGGTCAAGGACTCCTCCTACATGTTCGTGACCGGACCCGAGGTCGTGAAGACCGTCACGCACGAGGAGGTGACGGCCGAGGAACTGGGCGGCGCCGTCACCCACACCACCAAGAGCGGCGTCGCGGACCTGGCGTTCGAGAACGACGTGGAGGCGCTCCTGATGCTGCGGCGCCTGTACAACTACCTGCCGCTGTCCAACCGCGAGAAGGCGCCGGTGCGCCCGAGCGGCGACCCGATAGACCGCATGGACCAGAGCCTGGACACCCTGGTGCCGGACAACCCGAACAGGCCCTACGACATGAAGGAGCTGATCCTCAAGACGGTGGACGACGGCGACTTCTTCGAGCTGCAGCCCGAGTACGCCAAGAACATCCTGATCGGTTTCGCGCGCATGGACGGCCAGACCGTGGGCATCGTGGCGAATCAGCCGCTGGTGCTGGCCGGCTGCCTGGACATCAAGAGCTCGATCAAGGCCGCGCGCTTCGTGCGCTTCTGCGACGCCTTCAACATTCCGGTGATCACCTTCGTCGACGTGCCTGGCTTCATGCCCGGCACCTCGCAGGAGTACAGCGGCATCATCAAGCATGGCGCCAAGCTGCTCTACGCCTACGCCGAGGCCACCGTGCCCAAGATCACCGTGATCACGCGCAAGGCCTACGGCGGTGCCTACGACGTGATGGCCTCCAAGCACCTGCGCGGCGACGTCAACTTCGCCTGGCCCAACGCCGAGATCGCGGTGATGGGCGCCAAGGGCGCGGTGGAGATCATCTTCCGCGAGGACAAGGGAGATCCGGCCAAGCTGGCCGCCAAGGAGGCCGAGTACAAGGCGCGCTTTGCCAACCCCTTCGTGGCCGGCGCGCGCGGCTTCATCGACGACGTGATCCTGCCGCACGAGACCCGCAAGCGCGTCTGCCGCTCGCTGGTCATGCTCAAGGACAAGAAACTGGACAACCCGTGGCGCAAGCACGGCAACATTCCCCTGTAAGCGCACGAGGAGAAGAAGACATGTTCAAGAAGATTCTGATTGCCAACCGTGGCGAAATAGCATGCAGGGTGATCGCCACCGCCCGCAAGATGGGCATCGCCACCGTGGCGGTCTATTCCGAAGCCGACCGCGAAGCGCGCCACGTGCTGCTGGCCGACGAGGCCGTGCTGCTGGGCCCGGCGCCCAGCCGCGAGTCCTACCTGGTGGCCGACAAGATCATCGCCGCGGCCAAGCAGACCGGCGCCGAGGCCATTCACCCCGGCTACGGCTTCCTGTCCGAGAACGAGGACTTCGCCCGGCGCGTCGAGGAAGAGGGCCTGGTCTTCGTCGGTCCCAAGCATTATTCGATCGCCGCCATGGGCGACAAGATCGCCTCCAAGAAGCTGGCCAAGGAAGCCAGGGTCAACACCATCCCGGGCTGGAACGACGCCATCGAGTCGGCTGAAGCCGCCGTGCAGATCGCCAAGGACATCGGCTACCCGGTCATGATCAAGGCCAGCGCCGGCGGCGGCGGCAAGGGCCTGCGCGTGGCCTTCAACGACAAGGAGGCCTTCGAGGGCTTCACCAGCTGCCGCAACGAGGCACGCAACAGCTTCGGCGACGACCGTGTGTTCATCGAGAAGTTCGTCGAGGAGCCGCGCCACATCGAGATCCAGGTGCTGGGCGACGCCCATGGCAACGTGATCTACCTGAACGAGCGCGAGTGCTCGATCCAGCGCCGCCACCAGAAGGTGATCGAGGAGGCGCCTTCGCCCTTCATCAGCGATGCGACCCGCAAGGCCATGGGCGAGCAGGCCGTGGCCCTGGCCAAGGCCGTGAGGTACCAGAGCGCCGGCACGGTGGAGTTCGTGGTCGGCAAGGACCAGAGCTTCTACTTCCTGGAGATGAACACCCGGCTGCAGGTGGAGCACCCGGTGACCGAATGCATCACCGGCCTGGACCTGGTGGAGCTGATGATCCGCGTCGCCGCCGGCGAGAAACTGCCGCTCGCTCAAGGCCAGGTGAAGCGTGAGGGCTGGGCCATCGAGTGCCGCATCAACGCCGAGGACCCGTTCCGCAACTTCCTGCCCTCCACCGGCCGCCTGGTGCGCTTCACGCCGCCGGCCCAGAGCATGTGGCAGGCCGACACCGCGGAGCTGTTCGGCGTGCGCGTGGACACCGGCGTGCAGGACGGCGGCGAGATCCCCATGTACTACGACTCGATGATCGCCAAGCTCATCGTGCACGGCAAGGACCGCAACGACGCTATTCGCCTGATGCGCGAGGCGCTCAACGGCTTCGTGATCCGCGGCATCAGCAGCAACATCCCGTTCCAGGCCGCGCTGCTGGCGCACCCCAAGTTCGTTGCCGGCGACTTCAACACCGGCTTCATTGCCGAGCACTACGGCAAGGGCTTCTCCTCGGAAGACGTGCCGCACGAGGACCCGGACTTCCTGGTCGCGCTGGCGGCCTTCGTGCGCCGCAAGTCGCGCGAGCGCGCGGCCGGCATCAGCGGCCAGCTGCCGGGCTATGCGGTGAACGCCGGCCAGGACTATGTGGTCATCACCCTGGCTGCCGACGGCCGGCATGTGCACATGCCGGTGCATGTGGACGAGTTCGTCGGCGCGGTGGGCCAGGCCCGTGTGCGGGTCGGCGGGCGCAGCTACGAAATCCGCAGCGATTCGCGGCTCAACGACATCTGCATCGCCGGCACGGTGAACGGCCAGCCCTTCATCGTCCAGGTCGAGCGCGGCACGCTCAAGAATCCGCTGGCGCTGCGCCTGCAGCACAACGGCACGCTCATCGAAGCGCTGGTGATCTCGCCGCGCATGGCCGAACTGCATCGCCTGATGCCGTTCAAGGCGCCGCCCGACATGAGCCGCTTCGTGCTCTCGCCCATGCCGGGCCTGCTGGTCGACGTGGCGGTGCAGCCGGGCCAGAAGGTGCAAGCCGGCGAGCGCGTCGCGGTGATCGAGGCGATGAAGATGGAGAACGTGCTGTTCGCCGCGGCCGACGGCGTGGTCGGCAAGGTGCTGGCCGCCAAGGGCGAGAGCCTGGCGGTGGACCAGCCCATCGTCGAGTTCGTGTGAGGAGGCGGCTCATGACGCAACGCCCCTTCAAGGTGCTGGGCATCCAGCAGATCGCGATCGGCGGGCCGGACAAGTCCCGCCTGCGGAAACTCTGGGTCGAGATGTTCGGCCTGGAAGTCACCGGTCAGTTCCAGAGCGAGCGCGAGAACGTCGACGAGGACATCTGCGCCATAGGCAGCGGCCCGTTCAAGGTCGAGGTCGACCTGATGCAGCCGCTCGATCCGGACAAGAAACCGGCCGTGCATGCCACGCCGCTGAACCATGTGGGCCTGTGGATCGACGACCTGCCGCGCGCGGTCGACTGGCTCACGGCGCAGGGCGTGCGCTTCGCGCCGGGCGGGATACGCAAGGGCGCGGCCGGCTTCGACATCTGCTTCGTCCACCCCAAGGGCAGCGAGGAACTGCCGATCGGCGGCGAGGGCGTGCTGATCGAGCTGGTGCAGGCGCCGCCCGAGGTGGTGGCGGCCTTCGCCCGGCTGCAGGCAGCAGCTTAAGTCTTGCGGCGCTCGCGCGCCTTGGCCAGCGCCGCTTCGATGATGCGGCGCTTCTGCTCCAGCACGGCCGGGTCGGTGTGGCGCGAATGGGCCGGCAGGTCGGCCAGCTTGGCCGCGGCCTTGGCTTCGAGGCGGGCTGCCTGCTCGGCCCCGTCGCGCGCCTGGCGCTGCCGGTGGAAGGCGTAGCGCGCGCGCGCCTGCTCGGCTTCACGAACGGACCAGGCGGCCCAGCCGGTGCGCTCGCCGCTCGCGTTCTCAAGTGAAATGCAGTCCACCGGGCAGACCGGAATGCAGAGCTCGCAACCCGTGCAATAGGGCTCGATCACGGTGTGCATGCGCTTGTTCCCGCCCACGATGGCATCGGTGGGGCAGGCCTTGAGGCACAGGGTGCAGCCTATGCACCAGGCCTCGTCGATCACGGCCAGGCTGCGCGGGCCTTCCTCTCCATGGTCGGGGCTGAGCGGGATCACCGGCTGGCCGGTCAGCGCCGCCAACCGCGCTATGCCTTCGGCGCCCCCGGGCGGGCACTGGTTGATGGCCGCCTCGCCTGCGGCCACGGCGCGTGCATAGGCGGCGCAATCAGGGTAGCCGCAACGCGTGCACTGGGTCTGGGGCAGGGCGTCGAGCAGGCGTTCGGCCAGCGCAGCCGTGCGGGCTGCGCCGGCTTCAGGCACGGCGCGCCGGCTTGCTGCGCGCGGCTGGACGCTTGGCCGGTGCCGGGATGTCGTCGCTGGCGCCCGGCTCGCTCTCGGCGTGGATCTCGGCACTGTCGTGCTCGAGGATGAAGCGCCGGATTTCCGGGTAGACGATGTCGCGCCAGCGCCGGCCGCTGAAGATGCCGTAGTGGCCCGCGCCCTTGACCTCGAGGTGCTTCTGTTGGCGTTTGTCCACGCCGGTGCAGAGATTGTGCGCAGCCGCGGTCTGGCCGGAGCCGGAAATGTCGTCGAGCTCGCCCTCCACGGTGAGCAAGGCCGTGCCGCGGATGTCCTGCGGGCGCACGCGTTCGATGCGGCCGTCCTCGCCGCGCACGTCCCAGGTGCCGTTGCCCAGCCTGAAGTCCTGGAACACGGTGTGGATGGTTTCCAGGTAGTAGTGGGCGTCCATGTCGAGCACCGCGTTGTACTCGTCGTAGAACTTGCGATGCGCCTCGGCGCTCGCGTCGTCGCCCTTGATCAGGTCCTTGAAGTAGTCGTAGTGGCTGGTCACGTGGCGGTCCGGGTTCATGGCCACGAAGCCGGCATGCTGCAGGAAGCCGGGGTAGACGCGACGGCCCGCGCCCGGGAAGCTGGTGGGCACACGGTAGATCACGTTGTTCTCGAACCACTCGAAGCTCTTGTTCACGGCCAGGTTGTTCACCGAGGTGGGCGACTTGCGCGGGTCGATCGGGCCGCCCATCATGGTCATGGTCACCGGCGTCTTCTCGCCGCGGCTGGCCATCAGCGAAACCGCGGCCAGCACCGGCACGGTGGGCTGGCAGACGCTGATCACGTGACAGTTGCCATAGATGCCCTGCAAGTGGCGGATGAATTCCTGCACGTAGTTCACATAGTCGTCGAGGTGGAAATCCCCCTCGGACAGCGGCACCAGGCGGGCGTTGATCCAGTCGGTGATGTAGACCTTGTGGCCTTGCAGCATGGTGCGCACGGTGTCGCGCAAGAGCGTGGCGTAGTGGCCCGACAGCGGCGCCACGATCAGCACCGGCGGCTGGGCCTTGAGCTTGGTCAACGTGGCTGGATCGTCCGAAAAGCGCTTGAAGCGACGCAGCTCGCAAAACGGCTTGTGGATCTCGACGCGCTCGTGCACCACCACCTCCACGCCGTCGACGCTGACGGTGCGGATGCCGAATTCGGGTTTCTCGTAATCCTTGCCCAGGCGGTGGATCAGGTCGTAGCCCGCCGCCACACGTTGCGCCATGGGGACCTGGCCCAGGGGAGTCAGGGGGTTGGCGAAAATCTTGGCAGCCGCTTGCGCAAAGTCTGCAAAGGGCTCCATGAGGGTGCGCTGGGTTTCGTAGATCTGGTAGAGCATGTCGGAAGCTCCTGTTTCAGGATGTTGCAATGCAATATAGCAGCTGTGGCTGTAGCGTATTGGAGTCGTCATACCAATTCAGCTGGCCGTCAGGCTGTGGCGGGGCCGGCGCGGCCCTGCCGGAACTTTGGCTGTGGCCGGGGCTCCTTCCTGCTGAACCCTGTCTTTTTTATCGATGCAACGCGGCAATCAGCTCGCAGCTGCCCTCATCCTGTCGGCTTTTCCAGGAGCTTTCATGACATCCGGCACAGACGCCGCCGCGGCCCCGGCCCTTCAGGACCTCAAGCCCTCGCCCCGCATGCCCCTGCTGTTCCTGGGCCACGGCAGCCCCATGAACGCGATCGAGGACAACGGCTTTCGCCGTGCCTGGCAGTCGCTGGGCACCGAGTTCGGACAGCGTTGGCCGCGGCCCCAGCTGATCCTCTGCATCTCGGCGCACTGGCTCACGCGCGGCTGGTGGCTGACCGGCATGGGCCAGCCCAAGACCATCCACGATTTCGGCGGCTTTCCGCAGGCCCTGTTCGACCAGCAGTACCCGGTGGCGGGCGCGCCGGCGCTGGCGCGGCAACTGGCGCAGCAGCTGCAGCACCCGGCCACGCACGCGACGCTCGGCGTGGACCCCGGCGAGTGGGGGCTGGACCATGGCAGCTGGTCCGTCCTCAAGCCCATGTTTCCCGCTGCCGAGATCCCGGTGCTGCAGCTGAGCATGGACTACAGCCGCCCGCCGGCCGAGCATTACGCCCTGGGCCGGCAGCTCGCCGGCCTGCGCGAGCGCGGCGTGCTGATCATCGGCAGCGGCAACATCGTGCACAACCTGCGCGCCATCGACCGCAGCGCGGCGGCGGACCAGGCCTACGACTGGGCGCTCGAGTTCGACCAGCGCGTGGGCGAGCAGATCGCCCAGGGCCAGCTCGATGCGCTGGCCGACTTCCAGCAGCTGGGCCAGCTGGCCCGGCTTGCCCATCCGACCCACGAGCACTACCTGCCGCTGCTCTACGCGGCCGGGGCGGTACACCCCAAGGACGCGCCCCAGGTGTTCAACGCGAGCTTCCAGGCCGCCTCGATCTCCATGCGCTCGGTGCTCTGGGGCTGAGAGCGCGCCCTTGGCGCGCCGACGCGGCCATTCAGTATTTCTCGGGCACCATCATGTGCTGCGGCACGGGCACCCGGATGTAGTCCGGGTTGCGCACCCGCGCCGGCAAATCTATCTGCGCGTGCTCGATCTCGTGGTAGGGCACCTGGCCGAGCAGGTGGTCTATGCAGTTCAGGCGTGCACGCTTCTTGTCCACCGCGTGCACCACCCACCAGGGTGCCTCGGCGATGTGGGTGCGCTCCAGCATGGTTTCCTTGGCACGGGTGTAGTCTTCCCAGCGACGGCGGCTCTCCAGGTCCATGGGGCTGAGCTTCCATTGCTTGAGCGGGTCGTGGATGCGGCCGAGAAAGCGCGCATGCTGCTCGTCGTCGGTGATCGAGAACCAGTACTTGAGCAGCTGTATGCCGCTGCGCGCCAGCATCTTCTCGAACTCGGGCACGGAGCGGAAGAACTCCTCGTACTCGTCGTCGCTGCAAAAGCCCATCACGCGCTCGACGCCGGCGCGGTTGTACCAGCTGCGGTCGAACAGCACGAGCTCACCCGCCGCCGGCAGGTGCGCGACGTAACGCTGGAAATACCACTGCGTGCGCTCGCGGTCGTTGGGCGCCGGCAGGGCGGCCACACGGCAAACGCGCGGGTTCAGGCGCTGGGTGATGCGCTTGATCACGCCGCCCTTGCCGGCCGCGTCCCGGCCTTCGAACAGGATCACCAGGCGGTGCCCGGTGGCGACCACCCAGTCCTGCAGCTTGACCAGCTCCCCCTGCAGGCGCAGCAGGTCGCGGAAGTAGGCCAGGCGCGCCGCCCTGGCCGCGGACGGGGCTTCCGAGCCGGCCTCGCCCGGCCTATCGTCCAGTTCCATCTCCAGTTCTTCATCCAGTCCGTCCAGCAGGTCTGCGCGCAGGCGTTCGAGGTCGGTGGGGCTCAAGGGGGTCGAGTGGTTCATGTTCGGTCTGCCATTGGGCTCTGTTCAGGTGACAAATTCGTGACGTCTGGATGACGGCGGGGCGCTGGCCCTGGAGCGCATAGACTGTTTGTCTCCGATCTTCGCGAGCAGTTCACAGGAGATGCCGATGACGAATGCCATCGAGTCCGGTCCAGGCGGCAAGGCGCCGCCGCGGCGCGAGGAGACGGCCGGCCACTACGTGATCGCCAGCGTGCCACGGGCCGGCCGGGACCGGACCGCGGGCGAGACGGTCGACGCCTTGCTCGCCCATGCCCATGACTGCGTGGACATCGTCTGCGTGCTCGACGCCGACGAGCATCTGGTCGGCGTCATCCCGCTGGCTGGCCTGCTGGCGCTGCCGCGGGACGCGCGGCTGGGCCAGTCGGTCCACGCCGGCTTTCCCAGGGTGCACGCGGACACCGACCAGGAGAAAGTGGCCTCGCTGGCCTTGCACCACGCGCTCAGCGCCATCCCGGTAGTCGACGGCAGTGGCCGCCTGCTCGGCGTGGTGCCTCCGGTGGCCCTGCTGCATATCCTGCGCCGAGAGCATGTGGAAGACATCCACCGCTTCGCCGGCATCACACGTGAGAACCTGCGCGCCCGCGAGGCGATCGAGGCCCCGCCCATGCGCCGGCTGCGGCACCGCCTGCCGTGGCTGCTGCTGGGGCTGGGGGGCAGCGTCGTCGCCACCCTGATCATGGCGCGCTTCGAGGCCGCGCTGGCGCTGAACCCGGCGATCGCCTTCTTCGTCCCGGGGCTGGTCTACCTCGCCGATGCCATAGGCACCCAGGCCGAGGCGGTGGCGGTGCGCGGGCTCTCGCTCAGCCATTCGCGCCTGTCGACCCTCGTGGGCGGGGAGGCGCGCACCGGCGTGCTGATCGGCCTGGTCCTGGGCGGCCTCACGCTGCCCGGCGTGTGGCTGGCCTTTGGCGACCTTCGCCTGGCCCTGGCGGTCGCCAGCGCCCTGGTGGCCGCCGGCGGCATCGCCACCACCATTGGTCTGGCCCTGCCCTGGCTGCTCGATCGCCTGGGCACCGACCCGGCCTATGGCAGCGGCCCGCTGGCCACCATCATCCAGGACCTGCTGAGCCTGCTGACCTATTTCGTGGTCGTCGGCGCGATGATGGGCTAGGCAGCCCGAACCGCTGCTGTGGGGCCGGGGGCCTGGGCGCGCAGAGAAAGAAAAAGCCGCCCGGAGGGCGGCATGGCGGGGGAGGGCGGCGCCTTGGCGGCTCAGAGCATGACCTTGGCGATGGACTGGCAGACGTAGTCTATGTTCTTGCTGTTGAGTGCCGCCACGCAGATGCGGCCGGTGTCGGTGCCGTAGACGCCGAACTCGCTGCGCAGGCGCACCATCTGGTCCTTGGACAGGCCCGAGTAGCTGAACATGCCGATCTGCTGGGTCATGAAGCTCATGTCCTGCTGGATGCCGGCGGCCTTCAGGCCGTCGACCAGCTTCTGGCGCATGGCCTTGATGCGCACGCGCATCTCGCCCAGCTCCTTCTCCCACTGGGCGCGCAGCTCGGGGTTGCCGAGCACGGCCGCCACCACCGCGCCGCCGTGGATGGGCGGGTTGGAGTAGTTGGTGCGGATCGCGATCTTGAGCTGGGACAGCACGCGGCCGGCTTCCTCTTTGTTCTCGCACAGCACCGACAGGGCGCCCACGCGCTCGCCGTACAGGCTGAAGCTCTTGGAGAACGAGGTGGAGACGAAGAAGTCCAGGCCTGCGGCGACGAATTTACCGATCACGGCGCCGTCCTCGGCGATGCCGTTGCCGAAGCCCTGGTAGGCCATGTCCAGGAAGGCGACCAGACCCTTGGCCTTGACCGCGGCGACGACCTGGTCCCACTGGGCCGGCGTGATGTCGTAGCCCGTGGGATTGTGGCAGCAGGCGTGCAGGACCACGACGGTGCCCGGCGCGGCGGCGTTGAGGTCGGCCAGCATGCCCTCGAAGTCGACGCCGCGCTTGGCCGCGTCGTAGTAGCGGTAGGCCTCGACCGTGAAGCCTGCGTTGGTGAACAGGGCGCGGTGGTTCTCCCAGCTCGGGTCCGAGATCAGCACCGTGGCGTTCGGCTTGAGTTTCTTGAGGAAGTCGGCGCCGATCTTCAGGCCGCCGGTGCCGCCGATGGCCTGCACCGTGGCGACGCGACCGGACTTGACCGGCTCGCTGTCGGTGCCGAACACCAGGCTCTTGACCGCGGCGTCGTAGGCGGCGATGCCGTCGATGGGCAGGTAGCCGCGCGCGGCGGGCTTGTCCATCATGGCCTTCTCGGCGGCCTGCACGCACTGCAGCAGGGGCAGCTTGCCGTTGTCGTCGAAGTACACGCCCACGCCCAGGTTGACCTTGTTGGGGTTGGTGTCGGCGGCAAATTGCTCGTTGAGACCCAGGATGGGGTCGCGGGGGGCCATTTCGACGGCGGTGAACAGAGACATGAACGGTCCTTGGAATGGAAAGTCTGTGGCAGGATTTCCGAAGCTGCGGTAGGCTGTCGGGTTGTCCGCGATTTTAGCGGGCCGCGCCGCCCGCCCCGTTTGCCTGCTGTTGCCACCGCCATGCCAGAACTTGCCGAAGTCATTGCCGAGCCGGAAAAAGGGCAGTTCGTCCAGTTTCCGGGCTCGCCGTTCGAGCTCTACCAGCCGTACCCGCCCGCCGGCGACCAGCCCGAGGCGATAGTCAAACTGGTGGAGGGGGTGCGCGACGGCGAGGTGTTCCAGACTCTGTTGGGCGTGACCGGCTCTGGCAAGACCTTCACCATGGCCAACGTGATCGCCCGCCTGGGGCGCCCGGCCATCGTGTTCGCGCCGAACAAGACCCTGGCGGCCCAGCTGTACAGCGAGTTCCGCGAGTTCTTCCCCAAGAACGCGGTCGAGTACTTCGTCAGCTATTACGACTATTACCAGCCCGAGGCCTATGTGCCGCAGCGCGACCTGTTCATCGAGAAGGACAGCGCGATCAACGAGCACATCGAGCAGATGCGCCTGTCCTGCACCAAGAGCCTGATGGAGCGGCGCGACGTGGTGATCGTGGCCACGGTCTCGGCGATCTACGGCATAGGCGAGCCCGAGAGCTACCACCGCATGGTGATGACGCTGCGCGCCGGCGACCGGGTCGGCCAGCGCGACGTGATCGCCCAGCTGATCCGCATGCAATACCAGCGCAACGAGCAGGATTTCAGCCGCGGCAAGTTCCGCGTGCGCGGCGACACCATCGACGTGTTTCCGGCCGAGCACTCGGAGCTGGCGATCCGCATCGAGCTGTTCGACGACGAGGTCGAGAGCCTGCAGCTGTTCGACCCGCTCACCGGCCGCATCAAGCAGAAGATCCCGCGCTTCACGGTCTATCCGTCCAGCCACTACGTGACGCCGCGCGACAAGGTGCTGGCGGCCGTGGAAACCATCAAGGTCGAGCTCGGCGAGCGCCTCAAGGAGCTCGTTGCCGCCGGCAAGCTGGTCGAGGCCCAGCGCCTGGAGCAGCGCACCCGCTTCGACCTGGAGATGCTCAGCGAGGTCGGCCATTGCAAGGGCATCGAAAACTACACGCGCCACCTCTCGGGCGCGGCGCCCGGCGAGCCGCCTTCCACGCTGACCGACTACCTGCCCAGGGACGCGCTGATGTTCCTGGACGAGAGCCACCAGATGATCGGCCAGCTCAACGCCATGTACAACGGCGACCGGGCGCGCAAGACCACGCTGGTGGAATATGGCTTTCGCCTGCCCAGCGCGCTGGACAACCGGCCGCTGAAGTTCGAGGAGTTCGAGCAGCGCATGCGCCAGGTGGTGTTCGTCTCGGCCACGCCGGCCGACTACGAGAAGCAGCACTCGGGACAGGTCGTCGACCAGGTGGTGCGCCCGACCGGCCTGGTCGACCCCGAGGTCGAGGTGCGCCCGGCCACGCACCAGGTGGACGACGTGCTGCAGGAGATCCGCATCCGCGTCGAGCGGCGCGAGCGCGTGCTGATCACCACGCTGACCAAGCGCATGGCCGAGCAGCTGACCGACTACCTGGCCGACAACGGCGCCAAGGTGCGCTACCTGCACTCGGACGTGGACACGGTGGAGCGGGTGGAGATCATCCGCGACCTGCGGCTGGGGGTCTTCGACGTGCTGGTCGGCATCAACCTGCTGCGCGAGGGGCTGGACATCCCCGAGGTCTCGCTGGTGGCCATCCTGGACGCCGACAAGGAGGGCTTCCTGCGCGCCGAGCGCAGCCTGATCCAGACCATAGGCCGGGCGGCGCGCAACCTGCACGGCAGGGCCATCCTCTACGCCGACCGCATCACCGAGTCGATGAAGAAGGCGATTGGCGAGACCGAGCGCCGGCGCGCCAGGCAGATCGAGCACAACGCCGCGCACGGCATCACGCCGCGCAGCATCGTCAAGCAGGTGCGCGACCTGATCGACGGCGTCTACAGCGAAAAGGCCGGCCAGGATGCCGAGCGCCTGGCCCAGCAGGCGCTGCAGCGCGCGCGCGTCGAGGACATGAGCGAGAAGGACGTGGCGCGCGAGATCAAGCGCCTGGAAAAGCAGATGCTGGAGCACGCGCGCAACCTCGAGTTCGAGCAGGCCGCGCGCGTGCGCGACCAGCTGCACCTGCTCAAGCAGCAGGCCTTTGGCGCCCCGGGCGAGGACCATGTGCCGCCCGCGGCCGCCCGCTGAGGCGCTCGAGGCGGGGGCCATGCCGATCTCGATTTACCTGATTGAAGACGACGCCACGGTGCGTGATTTCGTCGTGCGAGCCCTGCGGCAGCGGCCCGACTGGACGCTGGCGGGCTACTCGCCCTCGCTAGGCCACGCGCTGGCCCATGCCGCCCAGGCCGCGGCCAGCGTCTACCTGGTGGACCTGGGCCTGCCCGACGGACGCGGCGAGGATCTGCTGCGCGCACTCTCGCAGACCAACCCAGGATCGGAATTGCTGGTGTTTTCCGTGTTCGGCGACGAGACGCGGCTGATCAACGCGATCGAGGCCGGGGCCACCGGCTATGTGCTCAAGGGCTGCAGCACGGACGAGCTGCTGGCGGCGATCGAGCAGATCTGCGAGGGCGGGGCGCCGATCTCCTCGCTGCTGGCGCGTCTTTTGCTCAAGCGCCTGCGCTCGGTGCAGGAGGCGCAGCGCGTGGCGACGCCGCTGCCGCCGGTGGCGGGCGATGCGATCCTGTCGGAGCGCGAGGTCGAAGTCCTCAAGCTGGTCGCACAGGGCTATGTGAACAAGGAGATCGCGCGCAAGCTCGAGATTTCCAGCCACACGGTGAGCTCTCACATCAAGAACCTCTACAGCAAGCTGGCCGTGCACTCGCGCGTGCAGGTGGTGCGCATCGCCCAGGCGCGGGGGCTGGTATGACGCGGCACGCCTCGGGCGTGCTGGCGCGCGTGCCGGCCTGGGTCTGGGTGGGAGGGCTGCTGCTGGCCCTGCTGCTGGGCCTGACCCTGGTGTCGCTGCCGCGCGTGGTGCAGGGTGCCGTGCTGGTGCAGCAGGCGCAGGTCTGGCGTCCGGGCGCGGCGCCCGGCGACGGGAAAACGGTGGCATTGCCGCATGTCTGGGACGACGAGCGCCCGCCCTGGCAGGGCGAGGCACGTTACACGGTGGCCTGGCCCGAGGGCCTGACCGCGGGGCCCGGCACGCGACTGGCGCTGTACTTTCCGCGCATAGGCGCGCGTTTCCGCGTCTGGCTCAACGACACCCTGGTCGACGAGGTGCACTGGAGCACGCCGGGCTACGTCGACGCCAGCGTCGTCCCCCACCTGGTGAGCCTGCCGGCCCCGCTGCTGCGCGAGCGTGCGGCAGACAACCGCCTGGTGGTCGAGGTCAAGGGGCAGCTGCTGCGCAAGAGCGGGTTGTCGCCGTTCAACATCGGCCCGCGCGAGGCGCTCGAGGCGCGCTACCAACGGGTGTTCTGGTGGCAGGTGCATGTCATCTGGATGGTGGTGGCCTGCTCGGTGGTGTTGGCCCTGCTCAGCGGCCTGATCTGGCTGCAAAGCAGGGAGCGCGTGTTTGCCTTCCTGGCGGCGGGGGCAGCGGCCTGGGCGCTGCGCCTGGCCCTGTCGCCAATGGTCCACCCGGCGCTGCCGTTCGAGCTCTGGTTCTACCTGCACAAGCTCAGCTACACCCTGTACTGCGGCTTCATCTACTTGTTTCTCTGGGACCTGTTCGATCACCGCGCGGGGCGGCTGCGCGTGCTGGGCACCGGCATTCTGTGGCTCGGGCCGGTCTGGCTGGCGGTCACGACGCTGAGCGACAACTACAACCTCTACCGGATCTGGACCGGCGTGCTGGCGGTGGTGGCCATGACCGCGCTGACCCTGATGTTCCGTCGCGCCCGCTGGGGCCTGGACGGCCAGCAGCGCCTGCTGCTGGTGGCCGGCCTGGTGACCGTGGTCACCGGGGTGCGCGACTTCGGGGTGGTCCAGCTCGGCTGGCCTGGCGATGCCGACCTGCGCTGGATGCCGGTGGGCAGCCTGGTGTTCCTGCTGACCCTGGCCGCCGTGCTGGTGCGGCGCACCTCGAGCTACCTGCAGCAGATCGGTCAGCTCAACCAGGCTCTGGAGCAGCGCGTGAAGGACCGAGAGGCCGAGTTGCACGCAGCCTTCGACCGCCTGCGCGAGGCCGAGCGCCGTCAGGTGCTGGAGGATGAGCGCCGCCGCCTCACGCGCGACATGCACGACGGCCTGGGCAGTCAGCTGGTGCAGACGCTCAACCTGGTGCGTACCGGCACAGCCCTGAATCCCGCGACGGTGACGGCCATGTTGCAGCACGCGCTGGAGGAGCTGCGCATGACGCTCGACTCGCTCGAGCCGCTGGACGGCGACCTGCCGACCATCCTGGGCACCTTGCGCCAGCGCATCGCGCCGGCCCTGGACGCGGCCGGCATCGAGCTGGACTGGCAGGTGCAGGAGGTGCCGCCGGTGGACGGCCTCGAGTCGCAGGGGGTGATGCAGCTGTTCCGCTGCCTTCAGGAGGTGTTCGCCAACATCATCCAGCACGCCAAGGCCCGGCATGTCAAGGTGCGTACCTGGCTGGAGGAGGGGCGCGCCATGCTCAGCGTCGCCGACGACGGACGCGGGCTGGGCGAGGGCTTCCGCGAAGGCGGCAGGGGGGTCAGCAACATCCGCATGCGCGCCGCGGCCATAGGGGCCAGTGTGCGCTTCGAGGCCAACCGGCCGGGCACGCGCGTGGAGTTTGCCTTTCCTTTGCCAAAAAGACTTAATGGTTCAAAAAAAGACTGATTGGTTCACTTACCCGATAAATTCGTTAGGGATTTGTGGTATACTTGACGCAAACAGTCAGGAACAACCCTGGAGTGAAGCCGGATTTCGCCACGAGCGGAGAAAGGTGGAGATGGGTTGCTGCCCCGGCGTCCGTGGCATCGGGCGGCGGAGTCTTCAGCGGTAGCCGAGCACAGTGATAGGAGCTTTGCCATGCGTCTCACCACCAAAGGCCGCTTTGCGGTCACTGCCATGATCGATCTGGCCCTGCGGCAGAACAGCGGGCCAGTGACGCTGGCGGCCATCAGCCAGCGCCAGCAGATTTCCCTGTCCTATCTGGAGCAGTTGTTCGGCAAGCTGCGTCGCCACGAACTGGTCGAGTCGACCCGTGGCCCCGGCGGCGGCTACACGCTGGGCCGCAAGGCCTCCGATATCACGGTGGCCGACATCATCGTCTCGGTGGACGAGCCCATAGACGCCACGCACTGCGGCGGCAAGGAAAATTGCCAGGGCGACGACGCCGGCCGCTGCATGACGCACGACCTGTGGACCGCGCTGAACGCGCGCATGGTCGAGTTCCTGGACTCGGTCACGCTGCAGAAGCTGGTCGACGAGCAACTGGCCAAGGGCGTGCAGATCGAGGACAAGCCCGCTATCAAGCGCGCCATCTCGAGCGCCCCCGTGGTCAAGCCTATCCGCGTCAACGCCCCCAACTCGGTGTTCGCGCTGGGCAATGCCTTTGCCAAGTCGTGAGGCCGACCACAGACTGACACTCCAGGCGCACAGACCGGGCATGGCCCGGCGCCAGCTTGCACCGAATCCGTTTTACCGACCGCCAGCCCTACAGCCCGCTCATGGACATGACCCCTCATCTTCCCATCTACATGGACTACGGCGCCACGACGCCCTGCGACCCGCGCGTCGTCGACGCCATGATCCCCTGGTTGCGCGCGCATTTCGGCAACCCGGCCTCGCGCAGCCATGCCTGGGGCTGGGAGGCCGAGGCCGCCGTGGAGCAGGCGCGCGAGCAGGTGGCCGAGCTGATCGGTGCCGACCCGCGCGAGATCGTCTGGACCAGCGGCGCCACCGAGTCCAACAACCTCGCGCTCAAGGGCGCGGCGCATTTCTACCAGAGCAAGGGCAGGCACCTGATCACGGTGAAGACCGAGCACAAGGCCGTGCTCGACACCATGCGAGAGCTCGAGCGCCAGGGCTTCGAGGTCAGCTACCTCGACGTGCAGGAGGACGGCCTGCTGGACTTGGACAAGCTCAAGGCCGCGATCCGCCCCGACACCATCCTGATCAGCGTGATGTTCGTGAACAACGAGATCGGCGTGATCCAGGACATCCCGGCGATCGGCACGCTGTGCCGCGAAAAGGGCATTCTTTTCCACGTGGACGCGGCCCAGGCCACGGGCAAGGTCGAGATCGACCTCAAGACCCTGCCGGTCGACCTGATGAGCCTGGCCTCGCACAAGACCTACGGCCCCAAGGGCATAGGCGCGCTGTACGTGCGCCGCAAGCCGCGCGTGCGCCTAGAGGCCCAGATGCACGGCGGCGGCCATGAGCGCGGCATGCGCTCGGGCACCCTGCCCACGCACCAGATCGTGGGCATGGGCGAGGCCTTCCGCATCGCGCGCCTGGAGATGGCGCAGGACAACGCCAAGGCGCGCGCCCTGCACGACCGCCTGCTGGACGGCCTCAAGGACTTGGAGCAGGTGTTCCTCAACGGCCACGCCACGCAGCGCGTGCCGCAGAACGTGAACATGAGCTTCAACTTCGTCGAGGGCGAGTCGCTGATCATGGGCATCAAGGGCCTGGCCGTGTCATCGGGCTCGGCCTGCACCTCGGCCAGCCTGGAGCCCAGCTACGTGCTGCGCGCCCTGGGCCGCAGCGACGAGCTGGCCCACAGCAGCCTGCGCATGACCATAGGCCGCTTCACGACCGAGGAAGAGATCGACTACGCCGTCGCCGTCATCAAGCAGAACGTGGCCAAGCTGCGCGAGCTGAGCCCGCTCTGGGAGATGTACCAGGATGGCGTGGACCTGAGCCAGATCCAGTGGACGGCTCACTGATTGACTGAAAGAGGTACACCAAATGGCATATTCTGAAAAAGTTGTTGACCACTACGAGAACCCGCGCAACGTCGGCTCCTTCGACAAGGGCGACGAGTCGGTGGGCACCGGCATGGTGGGAGCGCCCGCCTGCGGTGACGTGATGAAGCTGCAGATCAAGGTCAACCCGGCCACCGGCGTGATCGAGGACGCGCGCTTCAAGACCTACGGCTGCGGTTCGGCCATCGCCTCGAGCTCGCTGGTCACCGAGTGGGTCAAGGGCAAGACCCTGGACGAGGCGGCGGCGCTCAAGAACAGCCAGATCGCCGAGGAGCTGGCCCTGCCGCCGGTCAAGATCCACTGCTCCATCCTGGCCGAGGACGCGATCAAGGCGGCCGTGGACGACTACAAGAAGAAGCACGCGCACTGATACCGGGACCGACATGGCAGTGACATTGACCGAAGCCGCCGCGCGGCACGTGACCCGCTACCTGGCCAAGCGCGGCAAGGGCGTGGGGGTGCGCCTGGGCGTCAAGACCACGGGGTGCTCGGGCCTGGCCTACAAGCTCGAATACGTGGACGAGGTCGCCCCCGAGGACATGGTGTTCGAAGGGCACGGTGTGAAGCTGCTGATCGATCCCAAGAGCCTGGCCTACATCGATGGCACCGAGCTCGACTTCGTGCGCGAGGGCCTGAACGAGGGCTTTCGATTCAACAACCCGAACGAGCGCGACCGCTGCGGCTGCGGCGAGAGCTTCCGCGTCTGAGCGCCGGCTTTTTCGATCAAACCGCCTGCACGCAGCGTGTCGGCGGTTTTTTCTTGACATGAACCTGCAATCCAACGATTTCGAGCTGTTTGGCCTGCCGCAGCGCTTCGCCCAGGACCGCGCGGCGATCGACGCGCGCTGGAAGGCCTTGCAGCGTGAAGCCCATCCTGACCGCTTCGCGGCGCAGGGCGCGGCGGCGCAGCGCGTGGCCATGCAGTGGTCGGTGCGCATCAACGAGGCCTACCAGCGCCTGAAGGACCCGCTCAAGCGCGCCGCCTACCTGTGCGAGCTGGGCGGCGCGCCCATCCAGGCCGAGAGCAACACCGCCATGCCTGCGGCCTTCCTGATGGAGCAGATGGCCTGGCGCGAGGCGCTCGAGGAGGCGGACAGCGCGGCCGATCTGGAGCGCCTGGAGGCCGAGCTGATGCGCTCGCGCCGCGAGACGCTGCAGGGCCTGGAGCAGCTGCTCGACGCCCAGGGCGACTTTGGCGCCGCAGCCCAGCAGGTGCGGGCGCTGATGTTCATCGAGCGTTTTGCCGGCGACGTCGAAGCACGCATCGAGAAGATGGACACTGGCGAACAAGGACAATAACGGCCATGGCATTGCTACAGATTTCAGAACCCGGCCAGTCGCCCGATCCGCACCAGCGGCGCATCGCGGTGGGCATAGACCTCGGCACCACCCATTCCCTGGTGGCTGCCGTGCGCAGCGGCGTGGCCGAATGCCTGCCCGACGCGCAGGGCCGCGTGGTCCTGCCCTCGGTGGTGCGCTACCTGGCCGGCAATGCCCGGCAGATCGGCTTCGACGCCCATGGCGCCCAGGCCGAGGACCCCGAGAACACCATCGCCTCGGTCAAACGCTTCATGGGCCGCGGCCTGCAGGACATCGCGGGCCGCGACAAGCTGCCCTACCGCTTCGTCGACAAGCCCGGCATGGTGGGCCTGCACACGCGCGTCGGCGAGAAGTCCCCGGTCGAGGTCAGCGCCGAGATCCTGGCCACGCTGCGCTACCGCGCCGAGGACAGCTTCAACGACGACCTCTATGGCGCCGTGATCACGGTGCCGGCCTATTTCGACGACGCCCAGCGCCAGGCCACCAAGGACGCCGCCCAACTGGCCGGCATCCCCGTGCTGCGCCTGATCAACGAACCGACCGCGGCTGCCATCGCCTACGGCCTGGACAACGCCAGCGAAGGCATTTACGCGGTCTATGACCTCGGCGGCGGTACCTTCGACATCTCCGTCCTGCGCCTGACGCGCGGCGTGTTCGAGGTGATCGCCACCGGCGGCGACTCGGCCCTGGGTGGCGACGACTACGACCGCGCGCTGGCCGACGCCATGCTGGCGCAGGCCGGCCTGCAGGCCGTATCGGCCGGCGACAAGGCGGCGATCCATATGGCGGCGCGCCGCGCCAAGGAGGCCTTGTCCGACGCCGAGGCCACCACGGTAAGCGCCACGTTGGCCGGTACGCCGGTCGAGTTCCAGGTCGCACGCACCCAGTTCGAGACGGTGACGGCCGAGCTCACGGCCCGCACCATCGCGGCCGTGCGCAAGGCCTTGCGCGACGCCCGGCTGGCCAGGGACGAGGTGCAGGGCGTGGTGCTGGTCGGCGGCTCCACGCGCATGCCCCAGGTGCGCCGTGCCGTGGCCGGGTTCTTCGGCCGCGAGCCGCTGACCAACCTCAACCCCGACGAGGTCGTGGCGCTGGGCGCGGCCCTGCAGGCCAACCAGCTCGCCGGCAACGACCCCACGGGCGAGCTGCTGCTGCTCGACGTGATCCCGCTGTCCCTGGGGCTGGAGACCATGGGCGGCCTGGTCGAGCGCATCGTGCACCGCAACGAGACCATCCCCACGGCCAAGGCCCAGGATTTCACCACCTACAAGGACGGCCAGACCGCGCTGGCGCTGCACGTGGTGCAGGGCGAGCGCGACCTGGTGGCCGACTGCCGCAGCCTGGCCCGCTTCGAGTTGCGCGGCATCCCGCCCATGGCGGCCGGCGCCGCGCGCATCCGCGTGACCTTCACCGTCGACGCCGACGGCCTGCTCAGCGTCAGCGCCAAGGAGCTCGGCAGCGGCGTGGAGGCCCATATCGACGTCAAGCCCTCCTACGGCCTGTCGGACGCGCAGATCGCCGCCATGCTGCAGGACAGTTTCAGTACGGCCGAGGCCGACATGAAGGCGCGCGCCCTGGTCGAGGCCCGCGTCGACGCCGAGCGCATGCTGCTGGCCACGCAGAGCGCGCTCGACGCCGATGGGCAACTGCTCAAGCCCGAGGAGCGCGCTGCAATCGAGGCGCTGATGCTGGCGCTGCGCGAGGCCGCCGCGCGCGAGACCGAGGCCAAGGCGATCGAGGACGCGACCCAGGCGCTGGCCAAGGGCACCGAGGCCTTTGCCGCCGAACGCATGAACCACGGCATCCAGAAAGCCCTGGCCGGCCGGAACGTGGAAACCATTTGAGGACAAGCAAGCCCATGGCCGTGATCAAGATTCTTCCGCATGCAGAGTACTGCCCCCACGGCGCCGAGCTGAGGGCGCCGGCCGGCACCTCGATCTGCGAGGCCCTGCTCGACAACGACATCGCGATCGAGCATGCCTGCGACATGAGCTGCGCTTGCACCACCTGCCACGTGATCGTGCGCGAGGGCTTCAACAGCCTGAACGAGCTCGACGAGAACGAGGAAGACCTGCTCGACCGTGCCTGGGGCCTGGAGCCCAACTCGCGCCTGTCCTGCCAGGCCATCGTCGGGCAGCAGGACCTCGTCGTGGAGATCCCCAAGTACTCGATCAACCACGCCAAAGAGAATCATTGATGTCCAGGCAAATCGTTCTCGACACCGAGACCACCGGCCTGTCCGCCGAGGGTGGCGATCGCATCATCGAACTCGGCTGCGTCGAGCTGCTCAACCGCAAGCTGACCGGCAACAACCTGCACTTCTACTTCAACCCCGGGCGCGACAGCCACGAGGACGCGCTCAAGGTGCACGGCATCAGCAACGAGTTCCTGCGCGACAAGCCCAGGTTCGGCGAGCTGGCCGAGGAAATCCTGGCCTACCTGCAGGGCGCCGAGCTCATCATCCACAACGCGGCCTTCGACGTGGGCTTCCTGAACAAGGAGCTCGAGCTGATCGGCAAGCAGCGCCTGAGCGAGTTCGTGTCCGGCGTGACCGACAGCCTGGCCCTGGCCAAGGAGATGTTCCCGGGCAAGCGCAACAGCCTCGATGCGCTGTGCGACCGCCTGGGCGTGGACAACTCGGGTCGTACGCTGCACGGCGCCCTGCTCGACGCCGAGCTGCTGGCCGATGTCTACATCAACCTCACGCGCGGCCAGGACGCGCTGCTGATCGACCTGACCCCCGAGGCGCAGGGCGGTGGCGAGGCCACGCGCATCGACCTCAGCGGCTTCCAGCTGCCCGTGCTCGCCGCCAACGAACAGGAACAGGCTGCGCACGAGGACCTGCTGAACCAGCTCGACAAGGCCAGCGGCGGCAAGACGGTCTGGCGACTTGTTTCGCCGGCGGCGGAAGCGCAAAATTCTGTGGCATAATCGACGTTTTCGCCGGATAGCAAACGATCCGGTTAAAAGGGTGATTAGCTCAGCGGTAGAGCACTGCCTTCACACGGCAGGGGTCGCAGGTTCAAACCCTGCATCACCCACCAATTCAAAAGCCAGCGCATGCGCTGGCTTTTTCCTTTTCGGGTCTGCGCCGAACGGGCGCCGTCGCAAATGTCCCGAGCCGTGCCGTGGCCAGCTTCGCCTAGCCCGAAGTTCCTCCAAGCTGTGAGCGAGTTTGTCCTTGTGCGACAAGCACTTGCAGTGAGAGCGGGGTTCCGGTTTCTGTCTACGCGCTGATCTGCTCGATCAACTCGAGGGCGCGCCGCTGCTTGGCATTGGGCGTGGTGACGATGTCGAACGTCGGCGCCTGGGGCCCGGCGCCGGGCGTGTGACAGGTGTTGCGCACGACGGTGGCCAGCTCCGCCATCAAGGTGGAGAAGCTGTGCACCGGCGTGCCGTCATCGAGCGTGTGGCTCGCCGCCTTGTCCAGCGCCTTCTTGGATCGCCTGGCCGGCGCCACCGGGTCGCGCACGGCCTTGGCCGCCTGGTCGGTGTCGGCGAACATCAATTCGCGCCAGGCCTCGCGCATGTGCCATTCCACATAGTAGGCCAGCATGCACAGCAGGATGTGCGAGCGCACCCGATCGGCCGTGCGGTGGTGGATCGGGCGCACCTTCAGGTCCACCGTCTTGAGTGAGCGGAATGCCCGCTCCACATTGGCCAGCGCATCGAGCTGCAAACTGGTGAACCCAAGAAATTCGCCCGCCATGCCCACACCCCTCGCCCAAGCAAGCGCCGCTGAGCTGCAGCGCCACCTCGCCGAACTCACCGGCCACACCGTGGCCCATGTGCGCCCCTACGGCAAGCACCTGCTGATCCAGATGCAACGTGACGACGCCGTCGATACCGTGGCGCGTTTGACCGAGGTCGCACGCAACAAGTACACGGCAGCGTTTCGCAGTCACACTGGCCGCTGGGAGCCGTTGCCGGCTCCAGTGGCCGACCTGAAGCAAACCGCCGAACTCGTCACCACCCTTCTGGCGCCCTATCTTGAGCCCTGAAATACATAAAGTTATTTCAGGGATGTTGTACTAGTTGCTTAAGTTGCTTACGGCGTGCCGGCAGTGAACGCCGGCCCGCTCGACTCTGGCCCCGGCAGCCGCATCTGCGCCGCCAGCGCCACGCGCACGCAGTCCTTGATGTGCTGCTCGCCCAGATAGCGCAGGGTGGTGTAGCCGATGGCGGCCGAGACCGCCTGGCCTGCCAGCGGAACGAAGCGTGCGGCCTGGCCAGCGCTCAGGCGCAAGCCGATGGCCTGGGCTGCACGCAGCAGCAGGTCGCGCGTGATGAAGCGGCCTATCAGCACCGAGCCGATCATGGCCACGGCCTTTTGCACGCGCTCGCGCTGCGAAGGGGCCAGACGGTCGATCTGGTCGGGTAGCAGGCCGAACTCACCGCTGATTCTCGGGATCAGGCGCGCCAGCAGGGCCGCATCCACGGCCCAGTCCAGGCCGGGCAGGGGCACGACGCCGGCGGCTGCAGCGACCAAGGCGCGCTTGTGCAGCAGGGCGCGGCTGCGTTGCACGGCCTGTTTGAGCGCCGGATGGTCGGCGGCCAGTTCCATGGCGGAGGGCATGGGCTCAGCCTTTCGCGTGTGGAGGATGTCGCAACTGTAGCGCGGAGCGGCCTGGCTGGGCTCCCGCTGGCCCTCACCCCCGCCCTCTCCCAGAGGGAGAGGAAGCTAAATCAACAAACTCAGGTAGTCGCCTGCTCGATCTGTTCGCTGAGATGCAGCCATTTCTCCTCCAGCGCCTCGAGCTCGTCGTTGACGGCCTTGAGCTCGCGGCCGGCCTCGGCGATCGCGTTGGCCGGCTGCGGCGCGGCCAGGCGCTGCTCGAGCTCGCTCCTCTGCGCGTTCAGTGCGGCCATGCGCTGCTCGGTCTGCTCCAGCGCGCGCCTGAGCGGCCGGGTCTTCTCTGCGAGCTGCTGGCGGCGCTGGGCGTCCAGGCGCCGCTGTTCGGCGCCGCGCGGCGCGTTGTCTGGCGCGGCGACGGGGGCCGCGACCTCGGGCGCCGCCGCTGTGCGTTCAGCCTCGCGTGCCTGCTCGCGCAGGCGCTTGGCCTCTTCGAGCAGGTAGCGCTGGTAGTCGTCGAGGTCGCCGTCGAAGGGCGCCACTCCGCCGCGGCCGACCAGCCAGAACTCGTCGCAGACGGCGCGCAGCAGGGCGCGGTCGTGGCTGACCAGCATCACCGTGCCTTCGAACTCGTTGAGCGCCATCGACAGCGCCTCGCGCGTGGCCAGGTCCAGGTGGTTGGTCGGCTCGTCGAGCAGCAGCAGGTTGGGGCGCTGCCAGACGATCATGGCCAGCACCAGGCGCGCCTTCTCGCCGCCGCTCATGGTGCCCACGGACTGCTTGACCATGTCGCCGCTGAAGTTGAAGGTGCCGAGGTAGTTGCGCAGGTCCTGCTCGCGGCTCGATTCGCGGGCGTTCGCGCCGAGCTCCTTGGCCAGGCGCACCATGTGCTCCAGCGGGTTGTCCTGCGGGCGCAGCACGTCGAGCTCCTGCTGGGCGAAGTAGCCGATGTTCAGCCCCTTGCCCTCGGTCACGGTGCCAGCCAGCGGCCCCATGGTGCGGGCGATGGTCTTCACCAGCGTGGACTTGCCCTGGCCGTTGGCGCCCAGGATGCCGATGCGCTGGCCGGCCAGCACGGTGCGGTTGACGCCCTGCAGGATGGTCTTGACCTCGCCGTCGCCGCGGTAGCCGAAGCTGGCGTCGGTGATGGCCAGCATGGGGTTGGGCAGGTTGTCCGGTTCCTTGAACTCGAACGTGAACTCGGCGTTGGCCAGCACCGGCGCGATCTTTTCCATGCGCTCCAGGGCCTTGACCCGGCTCTGGGCCTGCTTGGCCTTGCTGGCCTTGGCCTTGAAGCGGTCGATGAACTTCTGCAGGTGGGCGATCTTGTCCTGCTGCCGCGCGAAGGCGGCCTGCTGCAGGGCCAGCTGCTGGGCCTGCAGCGTCTCGAAGGCGCTGTAGTTGCCGCCGTAGCGTGTCAAGCGGGCGTTGTCCAGGTGCAGGGTGACGTTGGTGATGGCGTCGAGGAACTCGCGGTCGTGGCTGATCACGATCAGCGTGCCGGGGTAGCGCTTGAGCCAGGCCTCGAGCCAGACCAGGGCGTCCAGGTCCAGGTGGTTGGTGGGCTCGTCCAGCAGCAGCAGGTCGGACGGGCACATCAGCGCGCGCGCCAGCTGCAGACGCATGCGCCAGCCGCCGGAGAAGCTGTTGACCGGCTGCCCGAGCTCGCCGGTCTTGAAGCCCAGGCCCAGGATCAGGGCCTGGGCGCGCGAGGCGGCGTCGTGCTCGCCGGCGTCGGCCAGGTCGCTGTGCGCGTGGGCGATGGCCATGCCGTCGCCCGAGGTCTCGGCTGCGGCCAATGCGGTCTTGGCCTCGGCCAGGCGCGTGTCTCCGCCCAGCACGAAGTCGGTGGCGCTTTCATCGGTTTCCGGCATGTTCTGCGCCACCTGGGCCAGGCGCCACTGCGCGGGCATGGCGAAGTCGCCGCCGTCCTCGTGCAGCGTGCCGTTGAGCAGGGCGAACAGGGTGGACTTGCCGGCGCCGTTGCGGCCCACCAGGCCGACCTTCTCGCCGGGGTTGAGGGTGACCGAGGCACCATCGAGCAGCACCTTCGCGCTGCGGCGAAGGACGAGGTTCTTGAGCGTGATCATGGTTGGGAGGGCAGGGTGGCCAGCGCCTCGCGCGTGGCCAGCAGCACCTGGTCGTCGCCGGCGCTGGTGGACAGCCAGACGACTTCGAGCTGCGGGAAGGCGGCCTCGAAATGCGCGCGCTCGTGGCCGATCTCCAGCACCAGCACGGCCTGCGGGTTCATGCGGGCCGGCGCATCGCGCAGCAGGGCGCGCACGAAATCCATGCCGTCGGCGCCGCCGGCCAGCGCCAGGGCGGGTTCGGCCTGGTACTCGGCGGGCAGGGCGGCCATGCTCTCGGCGTTGACGTAGGGCGGGTTGCACAGGATCAGGTCGAAGCGGCCCTCGACCGCCTGCAGACCGTCCGATTCGATGAGCGCGATGCGTTTGCCGAGCTGGTGCTTGTCGACGTTGATGCGTGCCACGGCCAGGGCATCGGGCGAGATGTCGGCGCCGACCACGCTGACCTCGGGGTAGGCCATGGCCGCCAGCACGGCCAGGCTGCCGTTGCCGGTGCACAGGTCCAGCACGCGCAGTGATTGAGCCCCCACGCTCGCCACTTCGTGTGCTTCGCTGCCCCCCGAGGGGGCGCTCGCTTGCTTGGGGCGGCCCGGCACAGCGCTCGGCTCGCTCAGCCAGGGGTCTATGGTCCCGTCGGCCAGCAGCTCGGCAATGAAGCTGCGCGGCACGATGGCACGCTCGTCGACGTAGAAGGGCACGCCCTGCAGCCAGGCCTCGCGCGTCAGGTAGGCGGCGGGTCGGCGGGTGGCGATGCGCTGCGTGACGAGCGCCTCGACCTGCGTCTGCTGGTCGGGCGTGACCGGCCGGCTACCGACCCCGTCTTCGCCCTCCAGTGCGCTGGAAAGCGGCAGGCCCAGGCGCCACAGCACCAGCCAAGCGGCCTCGTCGAAGGCGTTGCCCGTGCCGTGGCCGAAGGCCACGCCGGCGGCGTCGAGGCGGCGCGCCGCCTCTTCTATCAATTCCAGGACGGTCATGCGGCGAGCCCGGTGTCGAGCTGTTCCAGGGTGCGGCGGTAGATGTTCTTGAGCGGCTCGATGTCGGCCACGACCACGTACTCGTCGACCTTGTGGATGCTCGCGTTGGGCGGGCCGAGCTCGACCACCTGGGGGCAGATCTGGGCGATGAAACGGCCGTCGCTGGTGCCTCCGGTGGTGGACAGCTGGGCGGCGATGCCGGTCTCGGCGCGGATCGCCTGCTGCACCGCGTCGACCAGGGTGCCGGGCGTGGTCAGGAAGGGCAGGCCGCCTAGGGTCCAGGCCAGTTCGTAGTCCAGGCCGTGCCGGTCCAGCACGGCCTGCAGGCGCTGCTGCAGGGCCTCGGGCGTGGACTCGGTGCAGAAGCGGAAGTTGAAATCGATCACCACGCTGCCCGGGATCACATTGCTCGCCCCCGTGCCGCCGTGGATGTTGCTGACCTGCCAGCTGGTGGGCTGGAAGAAGTCGTTGCCGCGGTCCCATTCGATGGACACCAGCTCGGCCAGCGCGGGCGCGACCAGGTGGATGGGGTTCTTCGCCAGATGCGGGTAGGCGATGTGGCCCTGCACGCCCTTCACCGTGAGCTTGCCGCTCATGGTGCCGCGCCGGCCGTTCTTGATCATGTCGCCGGTGCGCTCCACCGAGGTGGGCTCGCCGACGATGCAGAAGTCGGGGGCCTCGCCGCGCTGCCTGAGCCGCTCGCAGACCACCACGGTGCCGTCGACGGCCGGGCCTTCCTCGTCGCTGGTCAGCAGGAAGGCCAGGCCCAGGGTGGGTTCGGGCCGGGCGGCGAGGAATTCCTCGACCGCGACCACCATGGCGGCCAGCGAGGTCTTCATGTCGCTCGCGCCGCGGCCGTAGAGCCGGCCCTCGCGGTGCGTGGGCGTGAACGGGTCGCTGTGCCATTGCGCCAGCGGGCCGGTGGGCACCACGTCGGTGTGGCCGGCAAAGGCCAGCGTGGCCATGCCACGGCCGGGGCGGCGCGCCCAGAGGTTGCGCACGCGGAAATCGGCAGGGCCGCTGGCTATGACCTCGCAGACGAAGCCCAGCGGCGCCAGGCGCGCCACGAGGATGTCGATGCAGCCCTCGTCGGCCGGCGTGACCGAAGGGCGCGAAATCAGTTGTTCGGCAAGGCGAAGCGTGTCAGACATGAATCCGGAATATTGAGGGGAGGGCGGCTCAGACGCTGCCCAGGTGCGATCCGCTGCCCCGGCCGCTGCTGCCAAAGCCGGTCGTGCCAAAGCCCGAGGGCCGCACGTCCAGCGTGATTTCGGTGAAGGAGGGCTCGTCGCTCGGCATCTCGTCCTGGGGCGAGGTCTTGCGCACGAAGTCGTTCTGCAGGCGCCACATCAGGTTGGTCGGCGAGTCCGCCTGGGCCAGGCCCTCCCGGCGCTCCACCTTGCCCTCCAGGATCAGGCGCGCGATGTCCTGCTCGAAGCTCTGCGAGCCCTCGGCGATGGACTTGTCCATGGCCTCCTTGACGCCGGAGAAGTCGCCCTTCTCGATCAACTCGGCCACCAGGCGCGTGTTGAGCAGCACCTCGACCGCGGGCAGCCGGGCGTTGTCCACCGTGCGCAGCAGGCGCTGCGAGATCACGGCCTTGAGCGCCGCGGCCAGGTCGCCGACCAGGGTGGGGCGCACCTCGACGGGGTAGAAGCTCAGCACCCGGTTGAGCGCCTGGTAGCTGTTGCTGGCGTGCATGGTGGCCAGGCACAGGTGGCCCGACTGCGCGTAGGCGATGGCGGCGGACATGGTTTCGCGGTCGCGGATCTCGCCGATCAGGATCACGTCGGGCGCCTGGCGCAGGGCGTTCTTCAGCGCCACTTGCAGCGACTGGGTGTCCGCGCCGACCTCGCGCTGGTTGACTACCGACTTGCGGTTGCGGAACACGAACTCCATCGGATCCTCGATCGTCAGGATATGGCCGGCCGCGTTCTCGTTGCGGTAGTCGATCATGGAGGCCAGCGTGGTGCTCTTGCCGGCACCCGTGGCGCCGACCATCAGCAGCAGGCCGCGCCGCTCCATGATCAGCTGGGACAGGATGGGCGGCAGGTTCAGCGTGGCCAGGGGCGGGATGTCGGGCGTGATGTAGCGGATCACGGCCGCGTAGCTGCCGCGCTGGCGCAAGGCGCTGAAGCGGAAGTTGCCCACGCCCTCCAGCGGGACCGCCAGGTTGAGCTCGCCCGTTTCGCGCAGTTCCTCGATGCGGTTGGGCGGAATCAGCTCGGACAGCAGGTTCAGCGTGGCCTCGGGCGGCAGGACCTGGTTGTTGACCGCGATGCACTGCCCGTTGATCTTGATGAGCACGGGCGAATGGGCCGACAGGTAGACGTCCGAGGCCTTGCGCTCGGCCATCAGGCGCAGGATGCGCTCCAACATGTTCATGCGCGGTCTTTCATCTTCCTGTCGGCCTTTTGGTTACAGCTCAGTCGCGCAGCAGGTCGTTGATGCTGGTCTTGGCGCGGGTCTGGGCGTCCACCCGCTTGACGATGATGGCGGCGTACAGGCTGTACTTGCCGCCGGCCTTGGGCAGGGTGCCGCTGATCACCACCGAGCCGGCCGGAATGCGGCCGTAGCTCACTTCGTCCTTCTCGCGGTCGTAGATCGGGGTGCTCTGGCCGATGTACACGCCCATGGAGACCACCGAGTTTTCCTCCACGATCACGCCTTCGACGACTTCCGAGCGCGCGCCGATGAAGCAGTTGTCCTCGATGATGGTCGGGTTGGCCTGCAGCGGCTCCAGCACGCCGCCGATGCCCACGCCGCCGGAGAGGTGCACATTCTTGCCGATCTGTGCGCAGGAGCCCACGGTGGCCCAGGTGTCGACCATGGTGCCCTCGTCCACGTAGGCGCCGATGTTCACGTAGCTGGGCATCAGGATGGCGCCCTTGGCGATGAAGCTGCCGCGGCGCGCCACGGCCGGCGGCACCACGCGCACGCCGGTGGCCTTCATTTCCTCTTCGGAGAGGTGGGCAAACTTGGTCGGCACCTTGTCGTAGAAGCCCAGGTCGCCGGCGCGCATGAGCTCGTTGTCCTTGAGGCGGAAGGACAGCAGCACCGCCTTCTTGATCCACTGGTGCACCGTCCACTGGCCCACGCCTTCGCGCGTGGCCACGCGCAGGTGGCCGTTGTTGAGCTCGGCGATCACATGCTCGACGGCGTCGGCCACTTCCTTGGGCGCGGCGGCGGCAGAGATGTTGGCGCGGTTGTCCCAGGCGGTGTCGATGATTTGCTGCAGTTGTTGGCTCATGTGCTTGACTTCGGGTTGGATGAGATGAATTGAACGATGCGCTGCGCGGCTTCCAGGCATTCGGCGGTTTCCGCCACCAGGGCCATGCGCACGCGGCCGCGTCCCGGGTTCTGGCCGGCCACCTCGCGCGCGAGGTAGCTGCCGGGTAACACGGTCACATTGTATTGAGCCAGCAAGGCCCGCGCGAACTCGGTGTCGCTGCCGCCCCAGGCGGCGGGCACGCCGGCCCAGAGGTAGAAGCCTGCATCGGGCAGAGCCACGTCCATCACGCCGGCCAAGAGCGGCGTGACCTGGGCGAACTTGTCGCGGTACATGGCACGGTTCTCGACCACATGCGCCTCGTCGTTCCAAGCCGCGATGCTGGCGGCCTGAACCACGGGGCTCATGGCGCTGCCGTGGTAGGTGCGGTAGAGCAGGAATTGCCTGAGGATGGCGGCGTCGCCGGCCACGAAGCCGCTGCGCATGCCCGGCACGTTGCTGCGCTTGGACAGGCTGGTGAAGGCGACCAGGCGTCTGAAATCGGTGCGGCCCAGCTTGACGGCAGCCTCCAGGCCGCCCAGCGGCGGCTCGTCGCGGAAGTAGATCTCGCTGTAGCACTCGTCCGAGGCGATGACGAAGCCATGGCGGTCGCTGAGCTCGAACAGGCGTTGCCATTCCTGCAGCGGCATGACGGCGCCGGTCGGGTTGCCCGGCGAGCAGACATAAAGCAGCTGGGTGCGCGCCCAGACGGCCTCGGGCACGCTGTCCCAGTCCACGGCGAAGTTGCGCGCCGGGTCGCTGGGCGCGTAGTGGGGCCGGGCGCCGGCCAGCAGGGTGGCGCCCTCGTAGATCTGGTAGAAGGGGTTGGGGCAGACCACGGTGGCCCCTTCGCGCGTAGCGTCGACCACGGTCTGGGCGAAGGCGAACAGGGCCTCGCGCGAGCCGTTCACGGGCAGGATCTGCGTTGCCGGGTCTAGGCTGACCCCGTAGCGACGCTGCAGCCAGCCGGCGCAGGCCTGGCGCAGGGCCGGCGTGCCGCCGGTGGCCGGGTAGCCGGCCAGGCCGGTGTCTAGCGCAGCCGCCAGGGCCTGCTTCAGAAACAAGGGCGTGGCGTGCTTGGGCTCGCCTATGCCCAGGCTGATGGGCGAAAAGGCCGGATTCGGCGTCACGGACGCAAAAAGTTCTCGCAGCCGCTCGAAAGGATAGGGCTGCAGGGTCGCCAGGAGGGGATTCATGCCCTGGATTATCCGGGATAGTCACCCGCCCACCGGAGGTGGTCGGTTAACATTGCCCGCTGGCGCCGGCCTCGCCGCGCCCAGGTCCCTAGGTCCTCCCGCGCCAGCCGGTGCGGGCTGCTTCGAATACAAGTTCGCCGTGCGTCTCAATTCCATCAAGTTATCCGGGTTCAAATCCTTCGCCGAGCCCACCAACTTCATGCTGCCGGGGCAGCTGGTGGGTGTGGTGGGGCCGAACGGCTGCGGCAAGTCCAACATCATGGACGCCGTGCGCTGGGTGCTGGGCGAGTCCAAGGCCTCCGAGCTGCGCGGCGAGTCCATGCAGGACGTGATCTTCAACGGCACCACCAGCCGCAAGCCGGCCAGCCGCTCCAGCGTGGAGCTGGTGTTCGACAACGCCGACCACCGCGCCGGCGGCCAGTGGAGCCAGTTCACCGAGATCGCGGTCAAGCGCGTGCTCACGCGTGACGGCACCAGCAGCTACTACATCAACAACCAGCCGGTGCGCCGGCGCGACGTGCAGGACGTGTTCCTGGGCACCGGCCTGGGCCCGCGCGCCTACGCCATCATCGGCCAGGGCACGATCAGCCGCATCATCGAGTCGCGCCCGGAAGAGCTGCGCCTGTTCCTCGAGGAAGCGGCGGGCGTCTCCAAGTACAAGGAGCGGCGCCGCGAGACCGAGAACCGCCTGTCCGACACGCGCGAGAACCTGACCCGGGTCGAGGACATCCTGCGCGAGCTCAACAGCAACCTCGACAAGCTGGAAAAGCAGGCCGAGGTGGCCCAGAAATACACCCAGCTGCAGGCCGACGCCACGCTCCGGCAGCACCAGCTGTGGTTCCTCAAGCGCGCCGAGGCCGAGGCCGACCAGGGCAAGCTCAAGGCCGAGGCCGACAAAGCGGTCAACGACCTCGAGTCGCGCGTGGCCGATCTGCGCCATGTCGAGGCCGACCTCGAGACCATACGCCAGGCGCATTACACGGCGGGGGACCAAGTCAACCAGGCCCAGGGCCAGCTCTACGAGGCCAGTGCCGAGGTGGGCCGGCTGGAGGCCGAGATCCGTTTCGTGGTGGAAGGCCGCCAGCGCGCCGAGCAGCGCCTGGCCCAGCTCAGGGAGCAGGCCGCGCAGTGGGCGGCGCGCAAGGACGAGGCCCTGGCCGAGACCGAGACCCTGGCCGCCCAGGCCATGGAGGCCGAGGAAAAGGCCGCGCTGCTGGCCGCCCAGGTCGAGGAGCAGGCCCTGGCCCTGCCCGACCTCGAGGACGGGCTGCGCCAGGCCCAGGCGCGCGCCAACGCGCAGCGCGCCAGCGTGACCCAGGTGCAGCAGCAGATCCAGGTGCTGGCGGCCGACCAGCGCAACATCGAGGAGCAGTCGCGCCAGCTGGACCAGCGCCGCGAGCGCCTGAGCGCGGACCGCAATGCCCTGGCCGCGCCCGACGCGCAGCGCCTGGCCAACCTGCAGGGCCAGCTTTCGGCGGCCGAGGAGGGCGCGGCCGTGGCCGACGCCCGCCTGCAGGAGCTGCAGGAGCAGGTGCCCCAGCTCGACGAGGTGCGCCGCGCCTTGCAGCAGGCCGTGAACCAGGAGTCGGCCAGGCAGGCCGACCTGTCGGCGCGCATGGAGGCGCTCAAGGCGCTGCAGGAGAAGGTGCGCACCGACGGCAAGCTCAGGCCCTGGCTGGCCAAGCATGGCCTGGACAGCTTGCAAGGCCTGTGGAGCCGCATCCACATCGAGCAAGGCTGGGAGAACGCGCTGGAGGCCGCGCTGCGCGAGCGCCTGGGCGCGCTCGAGGTCTCGCGCCTGGACATGGTGCGCGCCTTCGCCGCCGACGCGCCGCCGGCCAAGCTGGTCTTCTACAGCCCGCCCCAGGCGGCCTTGCCGGAGAAAGCCGGCGCGCTGCCGCGCCTGGCCGACCTGCTGCGCCTGAACGATGCCGGCCTGCGCGCCCTGCTGGGCGACTGGCTCAGCGGCTGCTACACCGCCCCCAGCTTCGAGGAGGCGCTGGCCCAGCGTGGCCAGCTGCAGCCCGGCGAGCTGATCTACGTGAGCTCGGGCCACGCGGTCAGCGCGCATGGCGTGAGCTTTTACGCCCAGGACTCCGAGCAGGCCGGCCTGCTGGCACGCGCCCAGGAGATCGAGAACCTCGAGAAACAACTGCGCGCCCAGGCCCTGATCAGCGAGGAGGCGCGTGCCGCGCTGGTGCGCGCCGAGGCCGCCTACGCTGACGCCTCGCAACGCCTGGTCACGGCGCGGCGCGAGGCCAGCGAGTCGCAGGCGCGCGCGCACGAGCTGCAGGTGGAGAGCCTGCGCCTGACCCAGCTGGCCGAGCAGACCCGCGCGCGCAGCGAGCAGATTGCCGGCGACCTGGCCGAGGTCGACGCCCAGCTCGATGCACTGCAGGAGCGCCGCGTGACGGCCGAGGCACGCTTCGAGGAGCTGGACATGCAGCTGGCCGACAGCCAGGAGCGCCATGCCCAGCTCGACGAGCGCGTGATCGAGGCCGAGCGCAAGCTGGCCGAATGCCGCGAGCAGCAGCGCAGCCTGGAGCGTCAGGCCCAGGAGGCCACCTTCGCCGAGCGCAGCCTGCAGGCGCGCCGCGCCGAGCTCTCTCGCGCCATCGAGACCGCCGCCCAGCAGGCACAGGGCCTGGCCGCCGAGGAGCAGCGCGCCCACGACGAGCTGGCCCGCCTGACCGACGCCGCGGCCCAGGCCGGGCTGCAGGGCGCGCTCTCGCTCAAGCACGAGCGCGAGCAGACCCTGGGCGCCCGCCGCAGCGAGTACGACGATCTCACGGCCAAGCTGCGCGCCAGCGACGAGCGCCGCCTCAAGCTCGAGCGCGAGCTCGACCCGATGCGCCAGCGCATCACCGACTTCCAGCTCAAGGAGCAGGCCGCGCGCCTGGGCCTGGAGCAGTACGCACAGCTGCTCGCCGACAACCAGGCCGACCTGGAGGCTGTGGCCCGCTCGGTGGCCGAGGGCGCGGTGCGCCTGGCTGGCCTGCAGGGCGAGATCGACCGCCTGCACCGCGAGATCGCCGCCCTGGGCGCGGTCAACCTGGCGGCGCTGGACGAGCTCAGCAGCGCGCGCGAGCGCAAGACCTTCCTCGACGCCCAGTCGGCCGACCTGACCGAGGCCATGACCACGCTGGAGGACGCGATCAAGAAGATCGACGGCGAGACGCGCGAGCTGCTGGCCGGCACCTTCAAGACCGTCAACGAGCATTTCGGCCGCATGTTCCCCGAGCTGTTCGGCGGCGGCAATGCCAAGCTCATGATGACCGGCGAGGAGATACTGGACTCCGGCGTGCAGGTCATGGCCCAGCCGCCGGGCAAGAAGAACCAGACCATCCACCTGCTGTCGGGCGGCGAGAAGGCGCTGACCGCGATCGCGCTGGTGTTCGCGATCTTCCAGCTCAACCCGGCGCCGTTCTGCCTGCTCGACGAGGTCGACGCGCCGCTGGACGACGCCAACACCGAACGCTACGCCAAGCTGGTGGCCAGCATGAGCAAGGAAACCCAGTTCCTGTTCATCAGCCACAACAAGATCGCCATGGAGATGGCCGAGCAGCTGATCGGCGTCACCATGCAGGAGCAAGGCGTCTCGCGCATCGTGGCGGTGGACATGGAGTCCGCCGTCGGCATGGCCGAGGCGGCCTGATACCCGATACACGAGGCAACACACGCATGAGTTCATTGCAGATAGGACTGGCGGTCGCCGGCGGCCTGGTGCTCGCCGGCGTGGTGGCGCACAGCGCCTGGTTCTCGCGCCGCAACGCGCCGCGCCAGGCCCGGCCCGAGGCTCGCCCCGCCGAAGAGCCTCGCCTTGACCCGCCGCTGGAAGCGCCGGGCGAGCGCCAGGAGCCGAGCTTCGATTCCACGCTGGCGCCCCTGCCGCTGCCCGAGAAGAAGCCCGGCCTGGACGCGCTGATCGACGTGATCGCGCCGATCGCGCTCGAGGGCCTGGTCTCGGGCGACGCGGCGCTGGCGGCCCTGCCGCCCACGCGCCGCGCCGGCAGCAAGCCGTTTGCCATCGAGGGCCTGAACGAGGCCACCGGGCATTGGGAGCTGCCGCTCGCCGGCCAGCGCTACACCGCGTTCCAGGCCGGCGTGCAGCTGGCCAACCGCATTGGCGCGTTGAACGAGATCGAGTATTCGGAATTCGTGATGAAGGCGCAGGCCTTCGCCGACGCCGTGAACGGCGCGCCCGAGTTTCCGGAAATGCTCGACGAGGTCAACCGCGCGCGCGAGCTCGACCAGTTCGCCGGCGAGCACGACGCCCAGCTCGGCTTCACGCTGCGCGCGCGCAGCGCGGCCTGGAGCCCGGGCTATGTGCAGCAGAACGCGGCGCGCCTGGGCTTCGTGGCCGGGGCGATCCCGGGGCGCATGGTGCTGCCCGCCAGCACCACCGGCCTGCCGCCCATCCTGGTCCTGTCCTTCGACACCCAGGCCGCGCTGGCCGACGACCCGGCCCAATCGGCCATCCGCGAGCTCACGCTGAGCCTGGATGTGCCCCAGGTGCAGCGCGCCGAGCATCCCTTCCAGCGCCTGCGCGAGGCGGCCCAGGTCCTGGCCGAGGCCATGGACGGCTTGGTCACCGACGACCGCGGCCAACGCCTGGCGCAAGAGACCATGGACGGCATCGGCGCCGACCTCGAGCAGCTCTACGACACGCTGGACGCGCGCGACCTCTCGGCCGGCTCGCCCCAGGCGCGGCGGCTGTTTTCCTGAAGGCGGGCGGCGCCCAGCCGTTGCCGCCGCTTACCGAACGATTTTTCCTGCCTGCCATGGCCACCCTGGACCTTTTCTCCGCGGCGCTGCAGCCGTCCGAGCCGCCGGCCGCACGCGCCCAGGCGCTGCGCGCGCTGCTGCACCACCACGCCCATCTCTACTACACGCTGGACGCGCCGGAGATCCCCGACGCCGAGTACGACCGCCTGTTCCACGAGCTGCAGGCGCTGGAGGCGGCCCACCCCGAGCTGCGCGCCCCGGACTCGCCGACCCAGCGCGTGGGCGGCAAGCTGCTCGAGGCCTTTGCCAGCGTGCGCCACCGCGTGCCCATGCTCAGCATACGTACCGAGACCGACACCGAGGCCAGCGGGGCGCGCAATTTCGACGCGCGCGTGCGCCGCGAGCTGGGCTTGTCGGAGAGCGAGCCACCGATCGACTACGTGGCCGAGCTCAAGTTCGACGGCCTGGCCATGAGCCTGCGCTACGAGCATGGCGTGCTGGTCCAGGCCGCCACCCGCGGCGACGGCGAGGTGGGGGAGGATGTCACGCAGAACGTGCGCACCATCGGCCAAATTCCTTTGCGTTTGAATCCTGATGCGCACCCTGCGGGCGCGAAAGCCTTGGGGGTCCCTTCCGTGCTGGAAGTGCGCGGCGAGGTCTACATGCGCCGCGACGAGTTCGAGGCCATGAACGAGGCTCAGCGCGAGAAGGGCGAAAAGACATTCGTCAACCCGCGCAACGCCGCCGCCGGCGCGGTGCGCCAGCTCGACCCGGCCATCGCGGCCCAGCGGCCGCTGAGCTTCTATGCCTACGGCCTGGGCGACCTCACGCCGGCCGAGCAGGGCGGCCCGGCCTTCGAGTCGCATTACGACATGCTGCAGACCCTCAAGGCCTGGGGTTTCCCGGTGACCGAGCTCGTGGCCCGGGTGTCTGGCGCCGACGGGCTGGTGGCCTACCACCAGCGCATAGGTGCGTCCCGTGACCGCCTGCCGTTCGACATCGACGGCGTGGTCTACAAGGTCGACAGCCTGGCGCTGCAGCGCCGGCTCGGCTTCGTCACGCGCGAGCCGCGCTGGGCCGTGGCGCACAAGTACCCGGCCCAGGAGCAGCTGACCGTGATGCAGGGCATAGACGTGCAGGTCGGGCGCACCGGCAAGCTCACGCCGGTGGCACGTCTCGCCCCGGTGTTCGTCGGCGGCGTCACGGTGACCAACGCCACCCTGCACAACCTGTTCGAAATGCGGCGCAAGCGCGTGCGCGTGGGCGACACCGTGATCGTGCGTCGCGCCGGCGACGTGATCCCCGAGGTGGTGGGCGTGGTCGGCGGCCCTCGGGCTCACTACGTCCCCAACTTCCGCATGCCGCGCCGCTGCCCGGTCTGCGGCAGCACCGTGGTGCGCGAAAAGGGCGAGGTCAACCACCGCTGCACCGGCGGCCTGTTCTGCGCCGCACAGCGCAAGGAGGCCATACTGCATTTCGCCCAGCGCCGCGCCATGGACATCGAGGGCCTGGGCGAGAAGCTGGTCGACCAGCTGGTGGAGTCCCACGTGATCCGCACCCTGCCGGATCTCTACAAGCTGGGCTTGACGGCGCTCGCGAGCCTGGAACGCATGGCTGAGAAGTCCGCGCAAAACGTGCTCGACGCGCTGGAGAAGTCCAAGCAAACCACGCTGCCGCGCTTCCTGTTCGGCCTGGGGCTGCGCCACGTGGGCGAGGCCACGGCCAAGGACCTGGCGCGCCACTTCGGCCGCCTCGACGCCATCATGGACGCCAGCGTCGAGCAGCTACTCGAAGTCAACGACGTGGGGCCGGTGGTGGCGCAAAGCATCAGGACCTTCTTCGAGCAGCCGCACAACCGCGAGGTGGTCGAGCAGTTGCGCGCCTGCGGCGTGCGCTGGGAAGAGGGCGAGCCCGCGGCCCAGGCGCCCAAGCCGCTGGCCGGCAAAACCATCGTGCTGACCGGCACCCTGCCCACGCTGAGCCGCGATGAGGCCAAGGACCTGCTCGAGGCCGCCGGCGCCAAGGTGGCCGGCTCGGTCAGCAAGAAGACCGACTACGTGGTCGCCGGCGCGGAAGCCGGCAGCAAGCTCGACAAGGCGCAGGCGCTGGGCGTTCCCGTGCTGGACGAGGCGGGCCTGATGATCCTTTTGCAAGGAGAGCTTTCATGACGGTCCGTGAAATCCTCAAGATGGGCAACCCGCGCCTGCTGCGCGTGGCGCAGCCGGTCAAGGTCTTCGACACGCCCGAGCTGCACGCCCTGGTCGCCGACCTGCAGGACACCATGGTCGCCGCCAACGGTGCCGGCCTGGCCGCGCCGCAGATCGGCATGGACCTGCAGCTCGTGATCTTCGGCAGTGACGCGCCCAATCCGCGCTATCCCGATGCGCCGCGCGTGCCGCGCACCGTGCTGCTCAACCCCGTGGTCACGCCCATCGGCAGCGAGCAGGAGGAGGGCTGGGAAGGCTGCCTGTCGGTGCCCGGTCTGCGCGGCTTGGTGCCGCGCTTTGCGCGCATCCGCTATACCGGTTTCGACCCCTACGGCCGCCCGATCGATCGCCAGGTCGAGGGTTTTCACGCTCGCGTGGTCCAGCACGAATGCGACCACCTGATCGGCACGCTCTACCCGATGCGCATGCGCGACTTCCGGCAGTTCGGCTTCACCGAGGTGCTGTTTCCGGGCTTGGACGCGACACCGGAGGAGTGACGCGCGGGGACGGGGCCCACGGGGCGGCCAGGGCGCCGCGGCCGTCAAGCCTGCAGCGCTTCCAGCAGCTCCGTCTCGATTTCGATCTGCGCCTTGTTCTGCTGCAGCTCGGGCCCGTCGATCAGGAAGGTGTCCTCGACCCGCTCGCCCAGGGTCGTGACCTTGGCCAGCTGCAGGTTGATGTGGTGCCTGGCCAGCACGCGCGCGATGCTGTAGAGCAGGCCCACGCGGTCGCTGGCCGAGATGCTGAGCAGCCAGCGCTGGGCCTTTTCGTCGGGGGTGAGCTGAACGCGCGGCGTGATGGGGAAGCTCTTGACGCGGCGCGACACGCGGCCGCGGCTCGGCGGTGGCAGCGGGCCGCGGGCATCTATGGTCTGGGCCAGCTCGGTCTCGACCATGGTGATGAGCTCGCGGTAATGCTCGGGCAGCATGGCCGTGACGACCTGGAAGGTGTCCAGCGCCCAACCGTTGTGGGCGGTGTGGATCTTGGCGTCCAGGATGCTGAAGCCGGCCTGCTCGAAATAGCCGCAGATGCGCGCGAACAGGTCGGCCTGGTCGGGCGTGTAGACCAGCACCTGCAGGCCCTCGCCGACCGGCGAGATGCGGGCGCGCACGATGGTCTTGCCGGCGCCGGCCTGGCCGGGGCGCGGCACGTGGCGCGAGAGATGGCGTGCGTGCCAGGCGATGTCGGCCGCGTCGTGGCGCATGAAGTAGCCCACGTCCAGCGTGTCCCACAGCGCCTTGTGCGCCTCGAAGGGCAGGGCGTGCAGGGCCAGCAGCACCAGGGCTTCGCGCTTGCGCGCCTCGATGTCGGCGTGCGGGTCGGGCGCGCGGCCGCCCAGCACGCGCAGCGTGTAGCGGTACAGGTCTTCCAGCAGCTTGCCCTTCCAGGCGTTCCAGACCTTGGGGCTGGTGCCGCGGATGTCGGCCACCGTGAGCAGGTACAGCGCGGTGAGGCGGCGCTCGTCGCCGACGCGGCGCGCGAAAGCTGCGATCACGCCGGGGTCGCTCAGGTCTTCCTTCTGGGCGATGCGGCTCATGCTCAGGTGCTCGCCGACCAGGAACTCGATCAGCTGCGCGTCCTCGCGCGCGATGCCGTGCTGGCGGCAAAAGCGCCGCACCTCGGCCGCGCCGAGCTGGGAATGGTCGCCGCCGCGGCCCTTGGCGATGTCGTGGAACAGCGCCGCCGTGTAGAGGATCCAGGGCTTGTCCCAGCCGGCGGCCAGCTGGGAGCAGAACGGGTACTCGTGGGCGTGCTCGGCGATGAAGAAGCGCCGCACGTTGCGCAGCACCATCAGGATGTGCTGGTCCACGGTGTAGACGTGGAACAGGTCGTGCTGCATCTGGCCGACGATGCGTCGGAACACCCAGAGGTAGCGCCCCAGCACCGAGGTCTGGTTCATCAGGCGCATGGCGTGGGTGATGCCCTGCGGCTGCTGCAGGATGCGCAGAAAGGTCTGGCGGTTGACCGGGTCGCGGCGGAAGGCAGGATCCATGATGCCGCGCACGTTGTAGAGCGCGCGCAGCGTGCGCGCCGACAGGCCCTTGATACCCACCGTGGTCTGGTAGAGCAGGAAGGTCTCGAGGATGGCGTGCGGGTTCTTCTCGTAGAGGTCGTCGCTGGCGACCTCGATCATGCCGGCCTTCTCGTAGAAGCGCTCGTTGATCGGACGCAGCTCGCGGGTGGCCTCGCCCTGCTCGCTTTGCAGCCGCTCCTCGATGTTGAGCAGCAGGATCTGGTTGAGCTGGCTCACCGCCTTGGCCGCCCAGTAGTAGCGGCGCATCAGCACCTCGCTGGCGCGCATGGCCAGCCGGCCCTCGGGCGTGGTGCGCGAGCTGTAGCCGAAGGACTCGGCCACCGACGCCTGCAGGTCGAACACCAGGCGGTCCTCGCGGCGCCTGGCAATCAGGTGCAGCCGGGCGCGGATCAGGCTCAGCAGCGCCTCGTTGCGCTTGATCTGGCGCGCCTCGAAGGGCGTGGCCAGGCCCTTGCGCGCGAGCTCGTCCCAGCTTTGCCCCAAGTCGGCGGCGCGGGCCACCCAGAGGATGATTTGCAGGTCGCGCAGGCCGCCGGGCGACTCCTTGCAGTTGGGCTCGAGCGCGTAGGGCGTGTCCTCGAATTTGGTGTGGCGCTGGCGCATCTCCAGCGTCTTGGCCACGAAGAAGGCGCGCGGGTCCAGCGCCGCCTGAAAGCGCGCGCGGAAGGCCTCGAACAGCGCCGCGTTGCCCGTGATCAGGCGCGACTCGAGCAGCGAGGTCTGCACCGTCACGTCCTTGGCGGCCTCGGCCAGGCAGTCGCCCAGGGTGCGCACGCTGGAGCCTATCTCCAGGCCCGCATCCCAGCAGGCGCCGATGAAGGCCTCGATGCGCGCCTTGAGCGCCGGGTCGGCGTCGACGGCCGTGCCGTCGGGCAGCAGCAGCAGCACGTCCACGTCGGAGTGCGGGAACAGCTCGCCGCGGCCGAAGCCGCCGACGGCGGCCAGGGCCAGCGGCGCGCCCAGGCCGGCCTGCTGCCAGAGCTCACGCAGCAGGCCATCGGCCAGGCCGGCGAGCTTCTGCAGGGTCGCGCGCAGGCCGCGCGTGGAGGCGCCGGCCGCGCCCAGCTGCTCCAGCAACTGGGCCTTGTCGCGGCGGTACTGGTCGCGAAGCGCGGGCAGGTCGGTCATGGCGTGCGGCTCAGCAAGGAACATGCCCGCAGCGGCTGGAGCCCGCTCAGGCGTTCACGAAGGCCGGCGGCGGCGGGCTGCCCACGGACAGGGTCAGCACCTCGTAGCCGTCTTCAGTGACCAGCACGGTGTGCTCCCACTGGGCCGACAGCGAATGGTCCTTGGTGACGATGGTCCAGCCGTCGCCCATCTCCTTGATGTCGCGCTTGCCGGCGTTGATCATGGGCTCGATGGTGAAGGTCATGCCGGGGCTGAGCTCGGCCAGGGTGCCGGGCTTGCCGTAGTGCAGCACCTGCGGCTCCTCGTGGAAGCCGCGGCCTATGCCATGGCCGCAGAACTCGCGCACCACGCTGTAGCCCTGGCCCTCGGCGAATTTCTGGATCGCCCAGCCGATGTCGCCCAGGCGCGCACCGGGGCGCACCTGCACGATGCCGTGCCACATGGCCTCGTAGGTGATGGCGGCCAGGCGCCGCGCCGCGATCGAGGCCTCGCCGACCAGGAACATGCGGCTGGTGTCGCCGTGCCAGCCGTCCTTGATCACGGTGACGTCGATGTTCAGGCTGTCGCCCTTCTTCAGCGGCTTGTCGTTGGGAATGCCGTGGCAGACCTGGTGGTTCAGCGAGGTGCAGATCGACTTGGGGTAGGGGATGTAGCCCGGCGGCTGGTAGTTCAGCGGCGCCGGGATCGCGCCCTGCACCTGGGTGATGTAGTCGTGCGCCAGGCGGTCGAGTTCGTTGGTGGTCACGCCCGGTTTGACATGGGGCGTGAGGTAGTCCAGCACTTCGGAGGCGAGCCGGCCGGCCACGCGCATGCCGGCGATGCCCTCGGCGTCTTTGTAGGTGGTCGTCATGGCGGGCATTATCCCATCGAGGGTGGCCAGCCGCAGGCGGCTGGGTTGGCCGGGCGGGTAAAATCGCAGTTTGCCCAAATCGCCCCAGTCAGCGGCGACGGCGGGCGTTTTTTGCCAATCCGCTCTCCCCATCCCCAAGGCCCGCAACGTGACCCTGCACATCACCCAGTTCGAAGGTGGCAACGCCCTCAGCGACTTTCGCGTCCAGCAACTCCTGCCGCGCCTGCAGGCCGTCCACGAGCGGATAGCCGGCATCGCGGCGCGCTTCGTGCACCTGGTGGCCTGCGACGCGCCGCTGGCGCCGGCAGAGCGCGACAAGCTGGCTGCGCTGCTGAGCTACGGCGAGCCCTACGCCGGCGCCGAACAGGGGCTGCTGGTCCTGGTCTCGCCGCGCTTCGGCACGGTCTCGCCCTGGGCCTCCAAGGCGACCGACATCGCCCACAACTGCGGCCTGGCCATCCACCGCGTCGAGCGCGTCACCGAGTACCGCCTCACGCTCAAGGATCCGCTGCTGGGCAAGGCCAGCCTCTCGGCCGAGCAGCTGCAGGCCGTGGCCGCGCTGCTGCACGACCGCATGACCGAGAGCGTGATGTTCGACCGCGCCGAGGCGGCCGGCCTGTTCACCGAGCTGCAGCCGGCGCCCATGGACCATGTGGATCTGCTCGGCGGCGGTCGCGCGGCACTGCTCCAGGCCAACACCCAATGGGGCCTGGCGCTGGCCGAGGACGAGATCGACTACCTGGTCAATGCCTTCCAGGGCCTGGGGCGCAACCCCACGGACGTCGAGCTGATGATGTTCGCCCAGGCCAACAGCGAGCACTGCCGCCACAAGATCTTCAACGCCCAGTTCACGATCGATGGCGTGCCGCAGGACAAGAGCCTGTTCGGCATGATCCGCCACACCCACCAGCAGGCGCCCCAGCACACGGTGGTGGCCTATTCGGACAACGCCTCCGTCATGGAGGGCAGCGAGGTCGAGCGCTTCGTCGCCCCCTTCGAAGCGCTGCAGGCGGACAGCCCCGCGCAGTACCAGAAGAGCCGGGTCACCCACCATGTGCTGATGAAGGTCGAGACGCACAACCACCCCACGGCCATCTCGCCGTTCCCGGGTGCTTCCACCGGCGCGGGCGGCGAGATCCGCGACGAGGGCGCGACCGGCCGCGGCTCCGAGCCCAAGGCCGGCCTGACCGGCTTCACCGTGTCCAAGCTCTGGGGCGGCTGGTCCGACCAGCCGGGCGGCAAGCCCGAGCACATCGCCAGCCCGCTGCAGATCATGACCGAGGGCCCGCTGGGCGGCGCGGCCTTCAACAACGAATTCGGCCGGCCCAACCTGCTGGGCTACTTCCGCGAGTATGAGCTGCCCGTGGGCGGCGTGCAGCGCGGCTACCACAAGCCCATCATGATCGCCGGCGGCCTGGGCACCATAGACGCGCGCCTCACCCAGAAGATAGCGTTCCCCGCCGGCACGCTCTTGATCCAGCTCGGCGGCCCCGGCATGCGCATCGGCATGGGCGGCGGCGCCGCCAGCTCCATGGCCAGCGGCACCAATGTGGCCGAGCTCGACTTCGACTCGGTGCAGCGCGGCAACCCCGAGATCGAGCGCCGCGCCCAGGAGGTCATCAACCACTGCTGGGCCCAGGGCGAGGCCAACCCCGTCCTGGCCATACACGACGTGGGAGCGGGCGGCCTGTCCAACGCCTTCCCGGAGCTGACCAACGACGCCGGCCGTGGCGCGCGCTTCGACCTGCGCGCCGTGCCGCTGGAAGAGTCGGGCCTGGCGCCCAAGGAGATCTGGTGCAACGAGAGCCAGGAGCGCTACGTGCTGGCCATAGCGCCCGAGTCGCTGGCGCAGTTCAAGGCCTTCTGCGAGCGCGAGCGCTGCCCCTTCGCCGTGGTCGGCGTGGCCACCGAAGAGCGTCGCCTGTTGCTGGCCGACGAAGGCAATGAGAGTCCGGTAGAGATGCCCATGGACGTGCTGCTGGGCAAGCCGCCCAAGATGCACCGCGATGTCGAGACCGTGGCGCGTGAGTTCCAGTCTATCGACCTGAGCGGCGTGAGCCTGCAAAAAGCCGTGATCGACGTGCTGAGCCACCCCACGGTGGCCTCCAAGCGCTTCCTGGTCACCATCGGCGACCGCACCGTGGGCGGCCTGACCCATCGCGACCAGATGGTGGGCCCCTGGCAGGTGCCGGTGGCCGACTGCGCCGTCACCCTGGCCGACTACCAGGGCTTCGCCGGCGAGGCCATGGCCATGGGCGAGCGCACGCCGCTGGCCGCGATCGACGCGCCGGCCTCGGGCCGCATGGCCGTGGCCGAGGCCATCACCAACCTGCTGGCCGCGCCCATCGCCCTGCCGCGCGTCAAGCTCTCGGCCAACTGGATGGCCGCCTGCGGCGAGCCCGGCGAGGACGCCGCGCTCTACCAGACCGTCAAGGCCGTGGGCATGGAACTGTGCCCCGCACTGGGCGTCTCGATTCCCGTGGGCAAGGACAGCCTGTCCATGCGCACCCAATGGCGGGTTGAAGGGCAGGCCGACGGCCAGCAGAAGAAGGTCACCTCGCCGGTCAGCCTGATCGTCACCGCCTTCGCCACGCTGGCCGACGTGCGGGGCACGCTCACGCCCCAGCTCGACGCAGCCTGCGAAGACAGCACGCTGCTGCTGATCGACCTGGGCAAGGGCCAGAACCGCATGGGCGGCAGCATCCTGGGCCAGGTGCTGGGCCAGGCCGGCGACGCCGCGCCCGACCTCGACGACGCCCAGGACCTGGTGAAGCTGGTCGACGCGGTCAACGCGCTGCGCGCCCAGGGCCGGATCCTGGCCTACCACGACCGCAGCGACGGCGGCCTGCTGGCGGCGGTGGCCGAGATGGCCTTCGCCGGTCATGTGGGCGTGGCGCTCAACGTCGACCTGCTGGTCACCGAAGGCGACGGCATTTCCGACAGCCGCGCCGAGTACGGCGACGCCAAGAACTGGGCCAGCCAGATCAGCGCGCGCCGCGAGGAGCTCACGCTCAAGGCCTTGTTCAGCGAGGAGCTCGGCGTGGTGCTGCAGGTGGCGACCGCCGAGCGCGACGCCGTCATGCAGACCCTGCGCGAGCACGGCCTGTCCAAGCACAGCCACTTCATCGGCAAGACCCGACCCGCCTCCTCTTCCATCGCCAAGGGCCAGGGCGAGCTCGGCGTCTGGCGCGACACCAAGGAGGTGTTCGCCGCCAAGCTCGAGGACCTGCACCAGGTCTGGGACAGCGTGAGCTGGAAGATCTGCCAGCAGCGCGACAACCCCGCCTGCGCCGACGCCGAGCACGCCGCCGCCGGCGCGCCAGCGGACCCCGGCCTGCACCTGGCGCTGAGCTTCGACCCGGCCGAGGACCTGGCAGCGCCCTTCCTGAACCTGTCCCGGCCCCGCGTCGCCGTGCTGCGCGAGCAGGGCGTGAACTCGCATGTGGAGATGGCCTACGCCTTCACCGAGGCCGGCTTCGACGCCTACGACGTGCACATGACCGACCTGCAGGCCGGTCGCGCCAGGCTGCAGGATTTCAAAGGCATCGTGGCCTGCGGCGGCTTCAGCTACGGCGACACCCTGGGCGCCGGCATAGGCTGGGCGCGCAGCATCACCTTCAACCCGCTGCTGTCCGAGCAGTTCCAGGGCTTCTTTGCGCGCCCGGACACCTTTGCCCTGGGTGTGTGCAACGGCTGCCAGATGTTCGCCGAGTTGGCCGACATCATTCCCGGCGCGCAGGACTGGCCGCGCTTCACGACCAACCAGAGCGAGCGCTTCGAGGCCCGCCTGTCCATGGTCGAGGTGCTGGAATCGCCCAGCCTGTTCTTCGCCGGCATGGCCGGCAGCCGGCTGCCGATTGCCGTGGCGCACGGCGAGGGCTATGCCAACTTCAAGGTCCGCGGCAACGCGGCCAAGGCCGTCGCGGCGATGCGTTTCGTGGACAACTCCGGCGCCCCCACCGAGGCCTACCCGTTCAACCCGAACGGCAGCGCCGGCGGCCTGACCGGCGTGACCACGGCCGACGGCCGCTTCACCGCCATGATGCCGCACCCCGAGCGCGTCTTCCGCAACATCCAGATGAGCTGGACCAGCGGCGACCAGGATGCCTTCAGCCCCTGGCTGCGCATCTGGCGCAACGCGCGCAAGTGGGTCGGCTGACCGCCGCCCCGCACCAGCCCCTGGCCTGCGGCCAGCCATCGGGCCGCAGCGTCGCCATCGATCGTTGCGAACAAAGAGCGACGGCGCGTGGTCTGTCGATGCCCTATGCTTGGCGGCTTTTTCGCCGGAAAACCATGACAGAAGACAGCCCCGTGACGATCCAGGAAGCGCGCCTGTGGAGCGACGAACGCTGGACCGCGCGCGTGATCAAGAACGAGGACGACGATGGCTGGGCCGTGGCGATGACGCTGCACGGCGAATCCGAGCCTGCGCTGGTGGGGCCCTGGACCATGGGACGCGACAAGAAGAACCCCAAGCCGCTCGACGCGCCGGCCTTCCACACGCTGGTCAAGACGGCCAACGAGGTGCGGCGCCGCCACGAGCAGCAGCTCCATGCGTTGCTGAACAAGCGCATCAGCGTGACGGTGGACGGCCGTCGCCTGGAGGTGGTGCTGGCCATCGTGCCGGACGAGGAGGGCGCCACCGCCACGCTGAGCGCGCAGGATGCGTTCGGCGAGGAGATCGCCCGGGTGGCGGTGTCTCAGGCCTTCAAGCTCAACAGTTCGAGTGCGCAGGCCTGGGTGGAGGGCGGCTTCGAGCGGCCGCGTTGAACCGATCGGCCCTGGCCCAGCACGCCCTTTGGATTTCTGCGGACGCTCTCCACCATGCAAGCCTTGCTGAACGCCATCGCGACGATGGTCCTTCCTGCCGACGCCCAGCGCGTGTTCCACGGCCGGGGCGGCCTCCACCCCGGCTGCGAGCACTGGGTGCTGGACGCCTTTCCCCCGGTCTGGCTGCTGACCAGCTTTCAACCGGCCAGCGACGAGGAACTGGCCACCCTTGGTGCGGCCTTGTCGGCCCGCTGGCAGCAACTGGCTCCCGGTCAGCCGCTCCACTGGGTCTACCAGTGCCGCCATGGGGGCCGCGCCGAGACGCGGCTGATGGCGGGCGGCGTGCCCGAGCCGCACGTGGTGACCGAGGAGGGCGCCCGTTTTCGGGTGCATGTGCTCAAGGGGCAGAACCACGGCCTGTTCCTGGACATGGCGGGCGGGCGGCGCTGGGTGCGCGAGCATGTGGCGGACCGCCCGGGGATCAAGCTGCTCAACCTGTTCGCCTACACCTGCGCCTTCTCGGTGGTGGCGCGGCAGGCGGGCGCCGCGCAGGTGGTCAATGTGGACATGAGCCACGGCGCGCTGGCCATCGGGCAGCAGAACCACCAGCTCAATGGCCTCGCGGGCGGTGCCAGCTTCCTGCCGCATGACATCTTCAGCTCCTGGGGCAAGATCGGCCGCGGCGGCCCCTACGGCCTGATCATCCTCGATCCGCCCAGCTACCAGAAGGGCAGCTTCGTCGCCACCAAGGATTACGCCCGCCTCATGCGCCGCCTGCCGGACCTGCTGGCGCCCGGCGGCCACGCGCTGCTGTGCCTGAACGCGCCCGAGCTGGGCATGGCCTTCCTGCAGGACCAGATGCAGGCGCTGGCGCCGCAGCTGTCGTTCGTGGAGCGCGTGCCCAATCCGCCGGTGTTCGCCGACGTGTCGGCCGACCGTTCCCTCAAGGTGCTGCTTTACCGGGCGCCAGACTAGGGCCTGCTGCCCCGCGCCTCCAGCTCTCAGCGCACCAGCAGCACCGGCGTCTGGCTCAGGTGCAGCAGCTTGTAGGCGACCGAGCCCAGCAGCAGGCCCACGGTCGCGCCCACCCCCTGGCTGCCGATCGCGATGCCGCGGCAGCCGAGTTCGGCGCCCAGCGCCGCGATGCGCTCGGCTGGGTCGCCCATCAGCACATGCAGGCGCCAGGCGATACCGCTGCGGTCGAGCAGCGCGCGGGCCTCGGCCGTGGCCTCCCAGCCCCGCTGCGCCAACTCGATCTCGGCCGCCTCCTTGCTGAGCCAGGGCTGCACATGCACCAGATGGATGGCGCAGTGCCTGCCTCGCTTGGCCAGCTGGGCGGCCTGGGCGGCCGCGCGCAGCGAATGCTGGGAGCCGTCGATGGCGACCAGCCATGTGTCGTCCGGCTGGGGCGGCAAGGGTTTGGCGCCGTCCAGGACGACGCCCACCAGGCGCGCGTCGCCGTCGCGCTCGGTCCGGGCCGGCGTCGCCGGTGGCTGTGCCTGCTTCATGGTTCTTCCCCCGTCACGTGCTGGTTGCCCTTGGGCAGGGCGAGGCTCAATATCACGGACACCAGGATGATGCCGCCGACGATGGCCAGCGACCACTGGATAGGCATGTGGACCCAGCGCCCGGCCAGCATCTTGCCGCCGATGAACACCAGCACCATGGCCAGCCCGTACCTGAGCAGGTAGAAGCGGCCCGCCATGTCGGCGAGCACGAAGTACAGCGCACGCAGGCCCATGATGGCGAAAATGTTGGAGGTGAAGGCGATGAAGGGGTCGGTGGTGACGGCGAAGATGGCCGGAATGCTGTCGATCGCGAACACCAGGTCGCTGGCCTCGATCAGCACCAGCACCAGGAACATAGGCGTCGCCCAGCGCAGGCCGCTCTCGCGCACGAAGAAGCGCTCGCCGCGAAAGCCCTCGGTGATGCGCAAGCGGGCGCGCAGCCAGCGCAGCAGGGGGTTCTTTTCCAGGTCGGGGGCCCGCTTGGCGAAGATCAGCATCTTGACGCCGGTGAAGACCAGGATGGCGCCGAACACATGGAGCAGCCAGGCGAACTCCTGCACCAGCCAGACGCCGGCCAGGATCATCACGGCGCGCATGACGATGGCGCCCAGCACGCCGTACAGCAGCACGCGGCGCTGCAACTCCGGCGGCACCGCGAAATAGCCGAAGATCATGACGAAGACGAACATGTTGTCGATCGACAGCGACTGCTCGATCAGGTAGCCGGTCAGGAACTCCAGCGTCTTGCGCTGCGCGATCTCGGCGCCGAATCTTTGGTCCAGGTACCACCACAGCAGGGCCGCGAAGCCCAGCGCCAGGGCCAGCCAGGCGCCGACCCAGGCCAGCGCCTCGCGCACGGACACGCGGTGCGCGAGGCGCCCGCCGAAGACGAACAGGTCCAGCGCCAGCACCGCGACCAGGAAGGCGATGAAGGCGCTCCACATCCAGGGTTCGCCGATGCTCAGCGGGTTCATGGCTTCAGCGGCGCGTCGGCGGCGAAATCCTCGAGCGGCCGCGCGCGCTGCCGGCGCCAGGCCTTCTCGAGTTCGACCGCCAGCCAGACCAGGGCGGCGGCGCCCAGGCAGATCGCCAGCTCCGCGGCGGACAGCGGCTGGGTCTTGAAGATGGGGTTGAGCAGGGGCACGTAGATGGTCGCCATCTGCAGCGCGAAGGTCAGCAGCACGGCGGCCAGCAGCGGCCGGTTGGAGCCCAGGCCGAGGCGCCACAGCGGCTCGGTTTCCGAGCGGATCGCCAGCACATGGGCCATCTGGCCCAGGGTCAGCACGGTGAATACCATGGTCTGCCAGTGCGCGTGGCCGCCAGCGAGGGCCCAGGCCTGCACGGCCAGGCACAGGCCGCCGAACAGCAGGCCGACCCCCAGCACATGCTGCCACAGGCCGTGGGCGAACAGGCTCTCGCCGGGCGGCCGTGGCGGCCTCTGCATCAGGCCGCGCTCGCCCGGCTCGGCCGCCAGGGCCAGTCCCGGCAGGCCGTCGGTGACCAGGTTGACCCAGAGGATGTGGATGGGCAGCAGCGGGATCGGCAGGCCCAGCAGCGGGGCGAGGAAGATGGTCCAGATCTCGCCCGAGTTGCTGGTCATGGTGTAGCGCACGAACTTGCGGATGTTGTCGTAGATGCGCCGGCCCTCGCGCACGGCCGCCACGATGGTGGCGAAGTTGTCGTCCAGCAGCACCAGGCTGGCGGCCTCGCGCGCCACGTCGGTGCCGCCGCGGCCCATGGCCACGCCGATGTCGGCCTGCTTGAGGGCCGGCGCGTCGTTGACGCCGTCACCGGTCATGGCGACGAAGCGGCCATGCGCCTGCAGGGCCTCGACGATGCGTATCTTCTGCGCCGGGTCGACGCGCGCGTAGACGCGCACCTGCAGCACGCGGGCGCTCAGCAGCGCCTGGTCGAGCCCGGCCAGCTCGGCGCCGGTCAGCACCGGGGCGTCGGCCTGGCTCACGATGCCCAGGCGCAGGGCGATGGCGCGCGCCGTGGCCGGGTGGTCGCCGGTGATCATGACGGGCGTGATGCCGGCGCCCATGCAGTCGCGCACCGCGGCGGCGGCCTCGGGCCGCGGCGGATCGATCAGGGCGACCAGGCCCAGCAGCTCGAGCGCGTCCTCCACCGTCTCGAGCGCGTTGGTGTCGGGCAGCCGGCCATGGTCGCGCCTGGCCAGAGCCAGCACGCGCAGGCCCTGGGCCGCCAGGGCCTGGGCGGTCTCCAGCGCCGCGGCGCGGTCCAGCGCGACCGGCCCCTGCGGCGTCCACTGCGCCACGCAGCGCGGCAGCACCGACTCGGGCGCTCCCTTGGTGTAGGCCACGAAACCGCCGCCGGCCGCCGTTGCCGCGCGGTGGAAGGTGGTCATGCGCTTGCGCTCGGCGTCGAAGGGCTGCTCCTGCACGCGCGGGTTGTCGCGCTCGAGCTGCGTCTTGTCCAGCCCGCCTGCATGGGCCGCCAGCACCAGGGCGGTCTCGGTCGGGTCGCCCAGCCAGCTGCCTTCGCCATGGGCGGCCGCGGCTTGGCACCGGGCGTCGTTGCACAGCGCGGCGGCGCGCAGCGCCTCGCCATGGGCGGGGCCGGGCAGCGGATCGCCGGGCGTCCAGCGCCGGCCCTGGACCAGCAGCCATTCCACGTGCATGCGGTTCTGGGTCAGGGTGCCGGTCTTGTCGGAGCAGATGTGGGTCACCGAGCCCAGGGTTTCGACCGAGGGCAGGCGCCGGATCAGCGCATTGAGCGTCACCATGCGGCGCGCGCCCAGGGCCAGCAGCACCGTGACCACGGCCGGCAGCGCCTCCGGAATCGCCGCCACCGCCAGGCTGATCGCGGTCAGCATCATCAGCATCGGCGCCTCGCCGCGCAGCACGCCGACCACGAAGACCACGGCGCAGATGGCCAGCACCGCCCAGGCCAGGCGCTGGCCGAAGGCCGCCAGGCGGCGCTGCAGCGGTGTGCTGCGGTCCTCGGCCTGCGCCATCAGGCGTGCCACCTTGCCCAGCTCGGTCGCCATGCCGGTGGCGACCACCAGGCCCCGGCCGCGTCCGTGCGTGGCGGTCGTGCCCTTGAAGGCCATGTTGAGCCGGTCGCCCAGCGCATGGGCCCCGCGGTCCAGCGCCGCGCTCCGCTTTTCCACCGAGACCGACTCGCCGGTCAGCGCCGACTCGTCGACCTTGAGCTGGGAAATCTCGATCAGCCTCAGGTCGGCCGGCACCTGGTTGCCCGCCTCGAGCAGCACGATGTCGCCCGGCACCAGGCTGCTGGCCGGCACCAGATGCGGCTCGCCGCCGCGCAGCACCGTCGCCTGGGCGGCCGCCAGCTGGCGCAGCGCCGCCATCGCGCGGTCCGCGCGCCAGGCCTGGACGAAGCCGATCAGTGCGTTCAAGAGCACGATCACCAGGATCACCAGGGTGTCGACCAGGTCGCCGACCAGGCCCGAGACTACGGCCGCGGCGATCAGCACCAGGATCATGAAATCGCCGAACTGCTCGGCCAGCAGGGTCCAGGCGCTGCGCGGCGCCTGCGTGGCCAGCAGGTTGCGGCCATGCAGGCTGGCGCGGCGCAGGGCCTCGTCGGCGTGCAGGCCGCTGGCTGGATCGACGCCTTGCTCGCTGGCCAGCTCTTGCGCCTCGCGCAGATGCCAGTCGCTGCCGACCCTCATGCGCCTTCGTCGGCGCCGGCTTCCGCTTCTTCCTCGGTGGACGCTTCCTCGGGGGGCTTGACCAGCAGCACGGGGACCGGCGAGGACTGCACCAGCATCTGCGCCACCGAGCCTTGGAAGGCGGTGCGCAGCACGCCCAGGCCGTGGGTGCCCATGATCACCATGTCGCAGCCGTGGCGCTCGATCAGCTCCAGCATGGCGTGGGCCGGGTCGCCCGTGACCACCTCGTGCTCGTAGGCGATGCCGGCGTCGTGCAGCAGCGCCTCGGCCGACGCCAGCAGGTGCTCGCCGGCGGCGTGGCTCACGTTTTCCAGCACCTCGGCGTCGGGCGCCTTGACGATTTCGTAGAGGCTGGCCGGCTCCTGCGCGTTGGCCAGCAGGAAGCTGGCCTGCAGGCCCTGGGCCACCAGGCGCAGCGCGAAGCGCACCTCGTGCAGGGAAAGTTCGGAGCCGTCCACGGGTAGCAGGATTTTCATGGCCAGACTCCTTTCATGCCGGCCTCGGGAGGGCGAGGCCTCCGGCCGGGTCTTGTAGAACTTCATGGGCACGGCAGGCGCCTGGTTCAGCACCGAGCGCCGGATCTTGCCCACCACGTGCATTTCACAGGGCTTGCAGTCGAAACGCAAGCCCAGTTTGTCGTGGCCGTTGATCAGCGTCAAGGGTTGGGTTCGGCGCGCGCCGCGCCCTGCACCCCGCTCACGCCCTTGGCTTGCCTGGGGCAAAGGCTCAGGGCCTAACGCCCGGCGGCGGACGAAGGCCGGAGCTTCGCCGCCGCCAGCAGTGGCTTGCACTGCGCGTCGTCCTCGGCGCCCGGCACGGTGACGGGCAGGGCGGCCATGGCCACCGGCGAGAGCGCGGCCAGCGCCACGGCGGCGCCCGCGCGCAGCAGCAGCGGCCCCTTTTCCAGGCCGACCTGGGGATCGGCAAAGCTGCCACGGGCGTAGAGCGGGGTACGCAGCGACAGCAGTTTCAGGCCCAGCGACTCGGGGCGGATGTGCAGGTCCAGCTGCTCGGTCGCCAGGTTGGCCGTGCCGGTCACGTCCACCAGGGCTTCGTCGGTGCTGAGCTTGAGGTTGCGGATCTGCACCAGGCCATCGCGCACCGGCAGGTCGGCCACCGCGCAGCGCAGCTTGACCTCGCGGTCGGTGCCGAACAGCCGGCTCACCAGCACGCTGCCCAGGTTGAGCGCCGCCAGGTCCAGCAGCTGCTTGCTCAGCACGCCGTCGCGCACATAGAGCTTGACCTCGCCCGTGCTGCTGCCGAGCATGCGCGCCACCGAGTCGCCTGTGGCCTGCAGCGCCAGCGCGCCGTCCATCTGGCCGAAGCTCTTTTGCATCAGGGCCACCTTGGGGAACAGGTCGGCCAGCTTGAGCGCGCGCACCTCGCCGCGCAGGCTGCTCTTGAGCGGCTGGCTGCGCGCGTCCAGCCGCAGCTCGGAGTCCAGCTGCCCGCTGGCGATGCCGAAGCGCAGCGGCGCCAGCGTCAGCACGGCGTCCTCCAGGCGCGCATGCACGCTGAGCCGCTCGAGCGGCAGGCGGGCATCGCGCACGATCTGCTCGCCGCTGAAGCGCAGGTCCAGGTCCATGGTCTTCCAGCGCGCAGTGGCAAAGGCGTCGTTGGGCAGCACCTTGGCCCGGCGCGCCGTCTCGCTGTTCGCTCCGATCAGCGGCCCCAGGTCCGCCAGGCGCAGCCGGCGCGAGAACATGGTGCCTTCCAGCAGCGGGCGCGGCTTGCGCGAGGTGTAGGTCAGGTTGCCGTGCAGGTCGCTGTCGCCCACCCGGCCGCTGAAGTCGCGGTAGTCCCACACCGCCTGCTCGGGCTTGAGGCTGCCGACCAGGCGGCCGCTGGTCTGGAACGGCGGCGTCTCGGGCAGCACCAGGCCGGTCAGGGGGAACAGGTCGGCCATGCTGCGCCCGCTGAGCGCCACGCGCAGGTCCATGCCGGCCAGTGCCGCCGGCTCGCGCAGCACACCCTCGGCGCGCAGCTGCAGCTTGCCGGTCTGCGCCTGCAGCAACAGCGGAAAACGCAGCCGTGCCGCGCCCAGCGAGAGGATATGGCCCGCCTGGCCCGACCCTGTCAACGGGGCCTTGACGTGACGGCCGCTGAAGCGGAAAGCCAGGCCGTAGGCGCTGGCCGGCGAGCCCGCAGGTGCCGGGGGCAGGGTGTCGAACTGGGCCTGCAGGTGCAGGTCCTTGAGCGCGTCTTCCAGCGCCAGCCGGCCCTCGCCTATGACCAGGGTCTGCAGCCGCACGCGCCAGCCGGCATCGGCATCCGAGGCGGGGGGCAAGGCGAAGCTCCAGTTGTGGCGGCCGTCGCTGGCGCGGCGCAGCCACAACTCGGGCCGGGTCAGCACCAGGTCGCGGACCAGGATTTGCCGGCGCAGCAGCGGCAGCAGTGCGACATGGGCGCGGACCTGCTCGACGCGGACCATGGCCGGCGCGGAGGCCGGTGCCAGTGGCGGCGCCGCGGAGAGGGGATCGCCCAGCACCAGCTGCCGCGCCGTCACCGTGGGCGCCGGCAGCCAGCGCCGCCAGCCGGTCTCCGGCCCCTGCTGCGGCCACTGCCAGCGCACCGAGAGTTCGCCCTCGACGGAAAACGGCCGGCCCGTGGCCTGGGACACCGTGACGTTGAGCCAGGGGCGGGCCAGGTTCCAGTCGAAACGGGCGATGAACAGAGCGCCTGCCGCCAGCAGCAGTCCCAGAACCAGCGCCAGCACGGCGCTCCATTTGGCGAGTCTCAGCATCCCTGCTCGATCGATGTTGTGCCAGAGATTCTGGTTCGGCTACCCGGGCTGCGCAAGGTTCCCCTGGCCTGTGGCGAAGCGTTCCTGTGGCGTGCTGCGGATAGGCCGTGCATGCGCCGCACAGCGTGGCGCCATGCGGCTTGGGGGCCGATGAGCATGGCGGCGCGGCCGGTCGGGGATGACGATCTGTTACCTCTGTTTCGAGGCGCAGGCGGTTCGCTGCGGACCCTGCGGCGCCTTCGTCATCCGGGGCCCCAAACGAACAACGCGGCCTAAGCCGCGTTGTCGGTAGGGTGACCGGTCGCTTACTCGACCTTGGCCTTGGCGCGCAGGTCTTCCTGGTATTTGCCGAGCTTTTGCTGCTGCAACTGCTGGGCGATCTGGGGCTTGACCTCGTCGAGTTTGGGCAGCTGGGCCTCGCGCACGTCGTCCAGGCGGATCACGTGCCAGCCGAACTGGCTCTTGACCGGGGTGTCGGTGGTCTGGCCCTTGTTCAGCTTGACCATGGCAGCCGAGAACTCGGCCACGTAGTTGCTGGCGCCGGCCCAGTCCAGGTCGCCGCCGTTGGCGCCGGAGCCGGGGTCCTTAGAGGACTTCTTGGCGATGTCCTCGAACTTGCCGCCCTTCTTGAGCTGGGCGATGATGGCCTTGGCCTCGTCTTCCTTCTCGACCAGGATGTGGCGGGCACGATATTCCTTGCCGCCGTTGGCCGCGACGAACTTGTCGTACTCGGACTTGATGTCGGCGTCGGTGACCGGGTTGTTCTTCTGGAAATCGGCGAACAGCTCGCGGATCAGTATGGTCTGGCGCGCCAGCTCGAGCTGGTTCTTGTAGTCCTCGCTCGCGTCCAGGCCGCGCTTTTGCGCCTCCTGCATGAAGATCTCACGGGCGATCACTTCTTCCTTGAGCTGGCCCTGCAGTTCCGGGGTGACCGGACGGCCCGAGCGCGCGACCTGCTGCGCCAGCGCGTCGATGCGGGTCTTGGGCACGGCCTTGCCGTTCACGATGGCGACGTTCTGCGCCGCCACGGGCAGCGCCATGGCTGCGGCCAGGGCGGCCAACAGGAGCTGTTTCTTCATGGGTGTTTCCTCGATGGATTCGGTTCAACGGCCGCCGGGCAGGGGCCCGCAGCGCACTCAAAGCACTTCGATCGCGATGGCGTGTACGCCCTGGGCGATGAAATCTTGCAGCGCATCATACACAAGGCGATGACGCGCCACGCGGTTGCGGCCAGTGAACAGCGGCGAGGCGATGCGCACCCGGAAATGGGTGCCGAAGCCCGTGCCATCGGCCCCGGCGTGGCCGGCATGGTCATGGCTTTCGTCGATCACCTCGAGGGCGGTGGGCTGCAGGGTGGCGCGCAGGCGCGCGTCCATGCGGGAGGCCAGGTTGTCCATGCCGCGCCCCTTCAACGGCCCGAGCCGCCGGACGGGCGGCCGGCGGAGTCCTCGCCCTGCAGGTAGCGCGAGATGTAGATGCCCTGGCCCAGGATGAAGACCAGCGGGAAGGCGTAGCCCCAGAGCTTGAAGTTGACCCAGTCCTCGGTGCTGTAGAGCGCCGCCACATAGCCGTTGAGCGCGGCCATGAAGGCGCAGTAGGCGATCCAGGCCAGGTTGAGGCGGTGCCACACGCGCGGCGGCAGGCTGAGCTGGCTGCCCAGCAGGATCTGCAGGAAGTTCTTCTTCAGCGCCCAGAGCGCAAAGGCCAGCGCCACGGCCATGGCCGCGTAGAGCACGGTGGGCTTCCACTTGATGAAGCGTTCGTCGTGCAGCGCCAGGGTCAGCGCGCCGAACACCAGCACCAGGGCCAGCGTGATCTTGTGCATGGTCTGCAGGCGCCGGTCGATGGCGTAGATGGTGGCCATCTGCAGCACGGTGGCGGCCATCAGCACGCCGGTGCCGACGTAGATGCCGTAGAACTTGTAGGCTGCGAAGAACAGCAGGATGGGAAAGAAGTCGAGCAGGATTTTCATGCGATGGCGGAAAGGCCGGTTAGGGCCTGTTCACACTGTTTTTGCCAGTGCGAACGTGGTTAAAAGTGCGCCAATCTAGGCGCGCGACGACGCCCAGGCTGGCCGCCTGGGCTAGGAGTGCAACAACGAGTGGCGCGCTTTTAACCACGTTCCCTTCGGGTTGCGGCCAAAAAGGCCATGCGCCGCGTTGCGAAGCCTTGCCGGGGGCCGACCCCGGCTGCGTTTCGCGCCTTGCGCATGACCTTTTTGATCCGCAACGCATCTGGCAAAAACAGTGTGAACAGGCCCTAGCGAGGCGTGAAGTCTAGCGAGGCCGAGTTCATGCAGTAGCGCAGGCCGGTCGGCGCCGGGCCGTCCTCGAACACATGGCCCAGGTGGGCGCCACAGTGGGCGCACAGGGTTTCGGTTCTCAGCATACCGTGGCTGCGGTCCACGCGCTCCTCGATCGCGCCATCCACGGCGGCCTGGGAGAAGCTGGGCCAGCCGCAGCCGGCGTCGAACTTGGTGCCCGACTCGAACAGCTTGGCGCCACAGCAGATGCAGTGGTAGCTGCCGTCGGCCCAGTGGCGCTCGTACTTGCCCGTGAAGGGGCGCTCGGTGGCGGCGTGGCGGGTGACCTCGAAGGCCACGGGTTCGGCGCCCTTGTCGGCCAGCAGGGCCTTCCATTCCGCCTCGGTTTTCTGGATGGGAGGGGTCATGATGAGCAGCTGATTGCTATGGAGGATGCCCAGTCGGGCGGGAAGCCGGCATAGGCGTCCATGCCGGGCTGTTCGTCGAACGGATGCTCCAGCAGGGCCAGCAGGCGTTCGACCTCGGAGAAGTCGCCGAGTTTCGCGGCCCGGATCGCGACTTCGCCCAGGTGGTTGCGCAGCACGTACTTGGGGTTGACGGCGAGCATGCGAGCGGACTGCTCGGCTGAGGCCAGGCCCGTCGAGCGCTCGCGGAAGCGGCCCAGCCAGTCGTCGAAGCCGGCGCGGTCCAGGAACAGGTCGCGCACGGCGTCCACCGGCTCGCCGGCCACATGGCGCGACAGCCGGCGCCAGAAAATCGTGTAGTCCACGCGCTCCTTGGCCATCAGCTGCAGGATGGACTCGGTGAGCTCGCGGTCCTGCGGCGCGGCATCCTGCAGGCCGAGCTTCGCGCCCATGCGGGCGTCGAGCTCGCGCGGAAACACCGCCTTGTAGGGCTCGAGTGCGGCCAGCGCGAGTTCCTGCTCCTCGATCAGCGGCAGCAGGGCCTGGCCCAGACAGAACAGGTTCCAGTAGGCGATGTTGGGCTGGCGGTGGTAGGCGTAGCGGCCTTGCGGGTCGCTGTGGTTGCAGATATGGCCGGGGTCGAAGCCGTCCAGGAACTGGAACGGGCCGTAGTCGATCGTCAGGCCCAGGATGCTCATGTTGTCGGTGTTCATGACGCCATGGCAGAAGCCCACGGCCTGCCATTGCGCCACCATGGCCGCCGTGCGTGCGCTGACGGCTTCCAGCAGGGCGGCATAGGCGTTGCCCTTGAAGCCGCTGCCGGCGCGGCAGTCGGGGTAGAAGGCGTCGATCACGAAGTCGGCCAGGGCCCTCAGCTGCTCGTGCTGGCCGCTGTAGGAAAAATGCTCGAAATGGCCGAAGCGTATGAAGCTGGGCGCCACGCGCGTGACCACGGCCGCGGTCTCGATCTCCTCGCGCCGCACCGGCGCCGGCGAGCCGGTCACGCAGAGTGCGCGGCTGCTCGGAATGCCCAGGGCGTGCATGGCCTCGCTGCAGAGGAATTCGCGGATGCTGGAGCGCAGCACGGCGCGCCCGTCGCCCATGCGCGAGTAGGGCGTGCGCCCGCTGCCCTTGAGTTGCAGCTCCAGGCCGCGGCCGTCCGGCGTCAGCAGCTCGCCCAGCAGGATGGCGCGTCCGTCGCCGAGCTGGCCGGCCCACACGCCGAACTGGTGGCCGCTGTAGACGCTGGCCAGCGGCTCGCTGCCGGCCAGGCCCTGGTTGCCGCTGAACACGGCCAGCGCGGCCGGCGAATCCAGCCATTCCGGCGCCAGGCCCAGCTCGCGCGCCATGGCCTGGCTGCGCGCGACCCAGTGGGGCGCGGGCAACGGCTGGGGCATGAGCCGCGTGTAGAAGGCCGGGCCCAGCGCGGCGAAGCGGTTGCGCCAGTGCAGCCCGCTGTCTGCCTGGGAGGGGATGTCTTGGGGGGCTTGCACCGGCATGTCCATGTGTCTATTGTCCCCGGCCGCCCACAGGCTTGGGCGCGCCAGGGCTTTTGCCCGCCTCGTGGCCCAGCAGCGCGGGCTCGTCCAGGATATCCACCCGGCCGAACTTCAGCGACACCAGGCCCTGGCGCGCCATCTGGCCCAGCACGCGGTTGACGGTCTGGCGCGACAGGCCGGTCAGGTGGCCCAGCTCCTCCTGCGACAGGCTGAGGCGGCGCGCGCCCGGCCAGAACACCCGGCTCAGGTACAGCGCCACGCGTTCTTCGGCCGAGCGCAGCCGCTCGGCCTCGATCAGCGCCATGGCCTGGCCCAGGCGGCGGTTCAGGTGGGCCACCAGGTACTGGTTGAAGGCCAGGCTGGACTGGCGCAGTGCCTCGAACACCGGCAGCGGCAGGCACAGCAGGGTGGTGTCGCGCAGGGCGATCACGTCGTAGCGCCGGCGCTCGGCCTTGAGCGCCGAGCCCTCGCCGAACCATTCGCCGGCGGGAACGCCCAGGAAGGCCTGGACCCGCCCTTCGGCCGAGGCGCTTTGCAGCTTGACCAGGCCCGACAGCACGGCGTACCAGCCCTGGACCTGCGCCCCCAAGGGCAGCAGGCAGTCGCCCTTGCCCCCCTCGACCAGCGTCAGGCGCTCGAGGACGCGCAGCTGCTCCTCGGGCGCCAGGCTGGCGTGCCAGGGCTGGCTTTGCAGGAAGTTGGCGGCGGGAGAGCAGGGACTGTGCAGCATGGACGGACAGGGCAGGGCGCGACCCCTGGATTGTGCGCGCTGCCGCGGCAACTATCGCCTGGGCGACAGGTGTTGCGCGCGCCGGCGGCTTGCCGCACAGTGCGGCTGGCCCCCGGCGCTACGATGAGGGGCGAACGATACCTACTGGAGACAAGGAGTGATGGCCATGCTGGGCTTGATGCAGAACCAACCGCTGTTGATTTCGTCGCTGATCGATTTCGCGGACAAACACCATGGCGACGCCGAGGTGGTCTCGCGACGGGTCGAGGGCGACATCCACCGCTACCGCTGGCGCGACGTGGCGGCGCGCTCGCGCCAGGTCGCCAACGCGCTCGACGCCCTGCAGCTGGCCTTCAGCGACCGCGTGGCCACCCTGGCCTGGAACGGCTACCGGCACCTGGAGCTGTACTTCGGCGTCAGCGGCTCGGGCCGCGTGCTGCACACCATCAATCCGCGCCTGCACCCCGAGCAGATCGCCTGGATCGTCAACCACGCGGAGGACCAGGTGCTGTGCTTCGACCTCAGCTTCCTGCCCATCGTGCAGGCGGTCCATGCCAAGTGCGCCGGCGTGAAGCACTGGGTGGCGCTGTGCGACGCCGACAAGCTGCCGCAGGGCAGCGGCATCCCCAACCTCGTGAGCTACGAGGCCTGGATAGGCTCCCAGCCCAGCCGCTACGCCTGGCCGAGCTTCGACGAGAACACCGCCTCGAGCATGTGCTACACCAGCGGCACCACCGGCAACCCCAAGGCCGCGCTGTACAGCCACCGCTCGACCACCCTGCATGCCTACGCCGCCGCGCTGCCCGACGTCATGTGCCTGTCGGCGCGCGACGCAGTGCTGCCCGTGGTGCCCATGTTCCACGTCAACGCCTGGGGCATCCCCTACTCGGCCGCGCTGACGGGCTGCAAGCTGGTGTTTCCCGGCCCGGCGCTGGACGGCAAGTCGGTCTACGAGCTGATCGAGGCCGAGCAGGTGAGCTACGCCGCCGGCGTGCCCACGGTCTGGCAGATGCTGCTGTCGCACATGAAGCCCGCGGGCCTGAAGTTCTCTACGCTCAAGCGCACGGTGATCGGCGGCTCGGCCTGCCCGCCGGCCATGATCACGGCCTTCAACGACGAGTACGGCGTCGAGGTGCTGCACGCCTGGGGCATGACCGAGATGAGCCCGCTGGGCACGCTGTGCACGCTCAAGAACAAGCACCTGGCGCTGCCCGAGGCCGAGAAGATGAAGATCCGCCTCAAGCAGGGCCGGGCCATCTACGGCGTGGACATGAAGATCGTCGCCGACGACGGGCACGAGCTGCCCTGGGACGGCAAGAGCTATGGCGACCTGCTGGTCAAGGGGCCGTGGATCGTGCGCGAGTACTTCAAGGGCGAGGGCGGCGACCCGCTGGTGAGCGACGAGCTGGGCGTGGGCTGGTTCCCGACCGGCGACGTGGCCACCATAGACGCCGACGGCTACATGCAGATCACCGACCGCAGCAAGGACGTGATCAAGTCCGGCGGCGAGTGGATCAGCTCGATCGAGGTGGAGAACATCGCCATGGCCCACCCGGCGGTGCAGATGGCGGCCTGCATAGGCATGCGGCACCCCAAGTGGGACGAGCGGCCTATCGTCGCGGTGGTCAAGAAGCCCGACGCCGAGCTCACGCGCGAGGAGTTGCTGGCCTTCTACGAGGGCAAGACCGCCAAGTGGCAGATCCCCGACGACGTGGTGTTCGTCGAGGCCATCCCGCTGGGCGCCACCGGCAAGATGCTCAAGACCCGGCTGCGCGAGCAGCTCAAGGACTACCGCCTGCCCGGCCTGTGAGTGCGGCGTGCCGTCTTGCGGCGGCACAGTCACCTAAGCGATAGCGCCTACGGGCTTACCCCGAGCGCCGCAGCGCTCGAAGGCGATACGCTGACCCCGCTTTGACCCAAGGAGACCAAAGGATGAAATTCGCATTCAAGTCCATGGCCGTGGCCTGCATGGCGCTGAGCCTGGGCACGGCCTTCGCCCAGAAGGGCGAGACCGTGAAGGTGGCGCTGATCGATCCCCAGACCGGGCTGATGGGCCCGCTGGGCATCAACCAGATGCGCAGCCACCAGTTCTTCGCCGACGCGATCAGCAAGAGCAATCCGGCCGGCGTCAAGTTCGAGCTGGTGGCCTTCGACAACAAGCTGAGCCCGGCCGACAGCCTGAACGCGCTCAAGGCCGCCCTGGACCAGGGCGTGCGCTACGTCACGCAGGGCAACGGCTCCTCGGTCGCGGGCGCGCTGATCGAGGCGGTGAACAAGCACAACGAGCGCAACCCCGGCAAGGAGGTGCTGTTCCTGAACTACGCCGCGGTGGACCCCGACTTCACCAACAGCAAGTGCAGCTACTGGCATTTCCGCTTCGACGCCGACACCTCGATGAAGATGGAGGCGCTGACCACCTTCATGAAGGACCAGCCCGACGTCAAGAAGGTCTACCTGTTCAACCAGAACTATTCGCACGGCCAGCAGGTGGCGAAGTTCGCCAAGGACAACCTGGCGCGCAAGCGGCCCGACGTGCAGATCGTCGGCGAGGAGCTGCACCCGCTGGCCCAGGTGCGCGACTTCGCGCCCTACATCGCCAAGATCAAGGCCTCGGGGGCCGACACGGTGATCACCGGCAACTGGGGCTCGGACCTGGCGCTGCTGATCAAGGCCGCCAACGAGGGCGGCTACAACGGCAAGTTCTACACCTACTACACCGGCGTGACCGGTACGCCCACGGCGCTGGGCCAGGGCGGCGAGGGCAAGGTGTTCCAGATCGCCTACCAGCACTACAACATGGGCGGCCAGATGGCCAAGTGGCAGGACGAGTTCAAGAAGCGCTTCAACGACGACCAGTTCACCGGCTCGATCTCGCATGTCTACAGCGCGCTGGCCCAGGCCATGGCCAAGGCCAGGTCGACCGACCCGCTCAAGGTCGCGGCGGCGCTGGAGGGCCTCAAGTACCAGGGCTTCAACGGCGAGGTCGAGATGCGCAGGAACGACCACCAGCTGCAGCAGGGCCTGTTCCTCACGGTGTGGCAGAAGGCGGACAAGAAGTACCCCTACAGCCCCGAGAACACGGGCATGACGCTGGCGCCGGTCAAGGAGTTCCCGGCCTACATCGCCAGCACGCCGACCAGCTGCCAGATGAAGCGGCCCTCGGCGGGCTGATGCAGGCGGGGACCGGGCGCGCCCTGGGCCCCGCACCCCCATATCCTCGGTGAAGTTCGGGCCCGGCGCCGCCGCCGCCCGGGCCGGCGCGTTCCCGCGCCGGCTGCGACCCAAACAAGGAAAGTCGAATCGCGATGGAGTTCTTCATCATCTCCATGCTCAACGGGCTGAGCTACGGCTTGCTGCTGTTCATGCTCAGCTCCGGGCTCACGCTGATCTTCAGCATGATGGGCGTGCTCAATTTCGCGCACGCCAGCTTCTACATGCTAGGCGCCTACATCGGCTACACGCTGGCCGGCTGGCTCGGCTTCTGGCCGGCGCTGCTGGCCGCGCCGCTGCTCGTGGGCGCCCTGGGCGCGGGCTTCGAGCGGATGGCGCTGCGCAAGGTGCACCGCTTCGGCCATGTGCCCGAGCTGCTGGTGACCTTCGGCCTGTCCTACATTGCGCTGGAGCTGGTGCAGCTGGTCTGGGGGCGCACGGCGGTGGAATTCCGCCCGCCTCAGGTGCTGCAGGGCCCGGCCTTCACCCTGATCCACCACGCGGTGGACGGACTGAGCCTGGTCTGGGGCGCGGCGCCGGCCGAGCTGTGCCGCGCGGCCGATGCGGCGGTGCGCGTGGTCTGCTCGCCGTTCCCTGCCACGCGCGGCTTCATGATGCTGTCGGCCCTGCTGATGCTGCTGGGCCTGTGGCTGCTGCTCACGCGCACGCGCATCGGCCTGGTGATCCAGGCCGCGCTGACCCACCCCGAGATGGCCGAGGCCCTGGGCCACAACGTGCCGCGCGTGTTCATGCTGGTGTTCGGCGCGGGCACGGGCCTGGCGGGACTGGCGGGGGTGATCGGCGGCAGCACCTTCGTCACCGAGCCGGCCATGGCCGCCACCGTGGGCTCCATCATCTTCGTGGTCGTCGTGGTCGGCGGCATGGGCTCGCTGTCCGGCGCCTTCCTGGCCTCGCTGCTGATCGGCGTGGTCCAGACCTTCGCCGTGGCCTTCGACTACTCGCTGATCACGCTGGCCCAGCAGCTGGGCATCACGCTCAGCGAGGCGCTGCGCGGCAACTCGCTGCTCAAGCTCACGCTGTCGCAGGTGGCGCCCATACTGCCCTACCTGTTCCTGGTGCTGATCCTGATCTTCCGGCCCAAGGGCCTGCTTGGAACGCGCGAGGGCTGAGCCATGTACCTTCCTTCCTCGACCACCGGGGTCTTCCAGGCCCCCGGCGCCGACGCCGATGCCGATGTCCAGGGGGCGGTCCGGCCCCAAGCTGCCATGACCCAGCGCTACTACCGTTTCAAGCCCTACAACGTAGCCCGCTGGCTGATCTGGGGCGTCTTCGCCGCGCTGCTGCTGGTGGCGCCCCGGCTGTTCAGCAGCAACCTCTCGGTGACCATGCTGTCGCAGATGGGCATCGCCATCATCGCCTGCCTGTCCTACAACATCCTGCTGGGCCAGGGCGGCATGCTGAGCTTCGGCCATGCGGTCTACACGGGCCTGGGCGCCTACATGGCCATCCATGCGCTCAACGCGGTCGGCGCCGGCACGCTGGCGCTGCCCGTGAGCCTGGTGCCCCTGGTCGGCGGCCTGGCCGGCCTGGGCTTCGCCGTGCTGCTGGGCTACGTGACCACGCGCAAGTCCGGCACGCCGTTCGCGATGATCACGCTGGGCATGGCCGAGCTGGTGTTCGCCATGTCGCTGATGTTCTCCGAGTTCTTCGGCGGCGAGGCCGGCGTCTCGAGCAACCGCGTGGTGGGCCAGCCTGTCCTGGGCATCGGCTTCGGCCCGGCGGTGCAGGTCTATTACCTGATCGCGGCCTACACCTTCGTCTGCGTGGCGCTGATGTTCGCCTTCACCCAGACCCCGCTGGGCCGCATCCTCAACGCGGTGCGCGACAACCCCGAGCGCGTGGAATTCATCGGCTACAACACGCAGCGCGTGCGCTACCAGGCCTTCATCATCTCGGGCTTCTTCGCCGGCGTGGCGGGTGGCCTGGCCAGCATACTGTTCGAGATCGTCACGGCCGAAGTGGTCGGCGCGGCGCGCTCCGGCAGCTACCTGCTGTTCACCTTCCTGGGCGGCGCGACCTTCTTCTTCGGCCCCATCATCGGCGCCGTGCTGATGGTGATCGCCTTCGTGCTGCTGTCCGAGCTCACCAAGGCCTGGCTGCTGTACCTGGGCCTGGTGTTCCTGTTCATGGTCATGTACGCGCCGGGCGGCATTGCCAGCCTGATCATGATGAACCTGCGCGTGGCGGCCTTCGGCAAGCTGCGCCGGCTGTGGGTCAGCTACCTGGCGCTCGCGCTCACGGGCCTGGTCATGCTGGCCGGCGCCGGCGCCATGATAGAGATGGTCTACCACCTGCAGCTCGACGCCGGGGGCGGCGATGCGTTGCGCTTCATGGGCGTGGCGCTGCAGCCCAAGGGCCTGGACAGCTGGTTCGGCGCCGCCTTCATCACGTTGACCGGGCTCGGCCTGTTCGAGCTCACGCGGCGCCAGTTCCGGCGCGAGTGGGGCCAGATCCAGGAAGAGATCGAAAAGGAAATCAAGCGCAGGGAGACCGCCTGATGAGCCACGCCAACCCCAACGCCGGCTACGCTCTCGAGCTGAAAGAGCTGCGCAAGAGCTTCGGCAAGACCGAGATCATCCGCGGCGCCGAGCTCGCCGTGCGCCCGGGCGAGCGGGTGGCCATCATCGGCCCCAACGGCGCCGGCAAGTCCACGCTGTTCAACCTGATCAGCGGCCGCTTCGCACCCACGAGCGGCGAGGTGCTGCTGCACGGCACGCGCATAGACGGCAAAAAGCCCTACGAGATCAACCGCCTGGGCCTGTCGCGCAGCTTCCAGATCACCAACATCTTCGGCAAGCTCAGCGTGTTCGAGAACCTGCGCTGCGCCGTGCTCTGGAGCCTGGGCTACCGCTACAGCTTCCTCAAGTTCCTCTCGCGCCTGGAAGATGCGAACGAGCGCGCCGAGAAGTTCCTGCAGATGATCCGGCTCGAGAAAAAGCGCGATGTGCTGGCCGTGAACCTGACCTACGCCGAGCAGCGTGCGCTGGAGGTCGGCATCACCATCGCCGGCGGCGCCAGCGTGATCCTGCTGGACGAACCCACGGCCGGCATGAGCCGCAGCGAGACCGCGCGCTTCATCGCCCTGATCCGCGAGGTCACCGAGGGCAAGACCCTGCTGACGGTGGAGCACGACATGGGCGTGGTGTTCGGCCTGGCCGACAAGATCGCGGTCGTGGTCTACGGCGAGGTGATCGCCTTCGACACGCCCGAGGCGGTGCGCGCCAACGCGCGCGTGCAGGAGGCCTATCTCGGTTCGACTGTGGCCGAGGCTCAGGCAGGAGGGGGTGCATGAGCCCCCACGTTCCTCACTTCGTGTACTCACTGCCCCCCAAGGGGGCCCAGCCCTCCTTGGGGCGGCGCTGCGTAGCGTGGTGCGCGCAGCTGTACAGCGAAGCAGCGTCATTGCCGCCCTGCGCCTGGTTCGCTTCGCAGACCAACGGCTCCGGGCGGCCCGGCGGAGTTCTGAAATGTTGCGGATAGAAAATCTTCACGCCTATTACGGCAAGAGCCATGTGCTGCATGGCGTGAGCTTCGAGGTGCGGCCCGGCGAGATCGTGGCGCTTTTGGGGCGCAACGGCTCGGGGCGCTCGACCACGGCCAAGGCCATCATGGGCCTGGTCGAATGCGAGGGCAGCGTCCTGTGGAAGGGGCAGGAGATCCGGGGCCGCAAGGCCTACGAGATCGCCCATCTGGGCTTGGGCTACGTGCCCGAGAACCGCGACATCTTTCCCAGGCTGACGGTGCATCAGAACCTGCTGCTGGGTCAGAAGGGATCGGGCAAGGGCAGCCGCTGGAGCTTCGAGGACATGTACCAGATGTTTCCTCGCCTGAAGGAGCGCCAGCACACCGAGGCCGGCGTGATGTCGGGCGGCGAGCAGCAGATGCTCACGCTGTGCCGCACCCTGATGGGCGACCCCGACCTCATCATCATCGACGAGCCCACCGAAGGCCTGGCGCCCAAGATCGTCGAACTGGTGGGCGAGTACCTGCAGAAGCTGAAAAGCCGCGGCGTCTCGGTGCTGCTGATAGAGCAGAAGCTCACCATCGCCATGAGCATCTCCGACCGCGTGCTGGTCATGGGGCATGGCAGCATCGTGTTCGAGGGCACGCCGGCCAGCCTGCGCGCCGATGCCTACATCCGCAAGGAGTGGCTGGAGGTCTGAGGATGGCCCCCACGCTCGGCACTGCCGTGTCCTCGCTGCCCCCCGAGGGGGCCCAGGCCGGCTTGGGGCGGCCCGGCGCCGGCCTGATCTCCTGCCAGGTCCCGTTTGCGACAGGCGCATATTGCAGTGCAGCACCAAGCCTCTAGAATCCAAAAATAGAACGCTCGTTCTTTTTGCGATCTCACCAACATCTCGAGGAGCAACCGCATGACGGCTGAATACAAGGTCCACGGCGACGTGGCGCTCATCACGCTGAACAACCCGCCGGTCAACGGTCTCGGTTACGAGACCCGGGTCGGCATCACGAGGGGCCTGGAGCAGGCCGAGGCCGACCCGGCGGTCAAGGCCATCGTCGTCACCGGCGCCGGCAAGGCCTTCTCGGGCGGGGCCGACATCAAGGAGTTCGGCTCGCCCAAGGCCTACCAGGATCCGAACCTGCTGAGCGTGATCCTGGCGCTCGAGAACGCGTCCAAGCCCGTGGTCGCGGCCATCCACTCGGTCTGCATGGGCGGCGGCCTCGAGCTCGCCCTGGGCTGCCACTATCGGCTGGCCGCGCCGGGCTGCAAGGTAGCCCTGCCCGAGGTCAAGCTGGGCCTGATCCCGGGCGCCGGCGGCACCCAGCGCCTGCCTCGCGTGCTGGGCGTGGAGGCCGCGCTGAACATGATCGTCAGCGGCGAGCCGGTGGCCAGCGAGCGGCTGGCCGGCCTGCCGGGCCAGAAGCTGTTCGACCAGCTCGCGGCCTCGCCCGCCTCGCTGCTGGACGAAGCGCTGGCGCTGGCGCGCAAGGTGGCGGCGCAGCAGGCCGGTGGCAGCGTTCTGCCCCGGGTGCGCGACCTGCCTTGCCGGCACCCGCAGGGCGACGCCTACTTCCAGTTCGCGCGCAACATGGTCAAGGGGATGGCGAAGAACTTCCCGGCGCCGGCCAAATGTGTGGACGCGGTCGAGGCCGCGACCAGGATGAAGTTCGACCAGGGCCTGGCGTTCGAGCGCGAGATCTTCATCAACCTCATGCAGACGCCCGAGTGCAGGGCCCTGCGCCATGTGTTCGCGGCCGAACGCGCGGCGTCCAAGATCCCCGACGTGCCCGAGGACCAGCCCGCGCGCAAGATCGAGCAGGTGGCCGTGATCGGCGCCGGCACCATGGGCGGCGGCATCGCCATGAACTTCCTCAACGCCGGCCTGCCGGTCAAGATCCTCGAGATGAAGCCCGAGGCGCTGGAGCGCGGCCTGGCCACCATCCGCAAGAACTACGAGGCCCAGGTCAAGAAGGGCAAGCTCAAGCCCGAGGTGCTGGAGCAGCGCCTGGCCCTGCTGTCCACCACGCTGAGCTACGGGGACATCCGCGACGCCGACCTCGTGATCGAGGCAGTGTTCGAGGAGATGGGCGTCAAGCAGAAGGTGTTCGAGACGCTCGACCAGACCATGAAGCCAGGCGCCATCCTTGCCACCAACACCTCCACGCTGGACGTCGACAAGATCGCGTCGTTCACCAAGCGGCCGCAGGACGTGGTCGGCATGCACTTCTTCAGCCCGGCCAACGTGATGAAGCTGCTCGAGGTGGTGCGCGGCGGGAAGACGGCCAAGGACCTGCTGGCCACGGTCATGCAGCTGGCCAAGAAGATCAAGAAGACCGCCGTGGTCTCGGGCGTCTGCGACGGCTTCATCGGCAACCGCATGATCGAGCAATACAGCCGCCAGGCCGGTTTCCTGCTCGAGGAAGGCGCCACGCCCGAGCAGGTGGACAAGGCGATCGAGAGATTCGGCTTCGCCATGGGCCCGTTCCGCATGGGCGACCTGGCCGGCAACGACATCGGCTGGGCCATACGCAAGCGCCGCTATGTCGAGCAGCCCGGCATGAAGTACAGCAAGACGGCCGACCTGCTGTGCGAGATGGGCCGCTTCGGCCAGAAGACCGGCGCGGGCTGGTACGACTACCAGGCCGGCAAGCGCGACGCGATCCCGAGCGAGCTGGTCAACAAGATGATCTCGGAGCACCGCCAGGCGCAGGGCATCACGCCGCGCAAGATTTCCGACGAGGAAATCGTGCAGCGCCTGGTCTTTTCGCTGGTCAACGAAGCCGCGCACATCCTCGAGGAGGGCATCGCCAGCAAGGCCAGCGACATCGACATGGTCTACCTGACCGGCTACGGCTTCCCGCTGTGGCGCGGCGGCCCCATGCAGTACGCCGACACCGTGGGCCTGTTCAACGTGGCCCAAGCCATGAAGCGCTTCGCGCGCAACCCGCAAGACGACGCCGCTTTCTGGCAACCCGCGCCGCTGCTGGCCCGCCTGGCCGCCGAAGGCAAGACGTTCAACTGATAAGGAAACCGCCATGACTTCCGCCGTGATTGTCTCCACCGCGCGCACCCCGCTGGCCAAGAGCTGGAAAGGCGCTTTCAACATGACCCATGGCGCCACCCTGGGCGGCCATGCCGTGCAGCACGCGATCCAGCGCGCCGGCATAGACGCCGCCGAGGTCGAGGACGTGATCATGGGCTGCGCCAACCCCGAAGGGGCGACCGGCAGCAACATCGCACGCCAGATCGCGCTCAAGGCCGGCTGTCCGGTCACGGTCTCGGGCATGACCGTCAACCGCTTCTGCTCCTCGGGCCTGCAGACCATCGCGCTGGCCGCGCAGCGCATCCTCGCCGGCGAGGGCGAGGTCTACGTGGCCGGCGGCGTGGAAAGCATCTCCTGCGTGCAGCAGGAGATGAACATGCACATGATCGCCGACCCGGCGCTGATGAAAATCAAGCCGGAAATCTACTGGAGCATGCTGCAGACCGCCGAGCAGGTGGCCAAGCGCTACGGCATAGGCCGCGACGCCATGGACGAGTACGGCGCCGCCAGCCAGCAGAAGGCCTGCGCCGCCCAGGCGGGGGGCCGGTTCGACGCCGAGATCGCGCCTATCACCGTGACCGCCGGCATCGCCGACAAGGCCCTGGGCCTGATCACCCGCGAAGTCACCGTCAGCAAGGACGAAGGCACGCGCGAGGGCACGACCAAGGAAGGCATCGCCGGCATCAAGCCGGCCCTGCCGGGCGGCCTGATCTCCGCCGGCAACGCCAGCCAGTTCTCCGACGGCGCGGGCGCCTGCGCCGTGGTCAGCGAGGCCTACGCCAGCCGCAAGGGCCTCAAGCCCCTGGGCCGCTTCCTCGGTTTCGCCGTGGCCGGCTGCGAGCCCGACGAGATGGGCATAGGCCCGGTGTTCGCCGTGCCCAAGGTGCTGCATCGCCTGGGACTCACGGTAGCCGACATCGACCTCTGGGAGCTCAACGAGGCCTTCGCCGTGCAGGTGCTGTACTGCCGCGACAAGCTTGGCATCCCCGCCGATCGCCTGAACGTCAACGGCGGCGCGATCGCCCTGGGCCACCCCTACGGCGTCAGCGGCCAGCGCCTGACCGGCCATGCGCTGATCGAAGGCAAGCGGCGCGGTGCCAAGCGCGTCTGCGTGACCATGTGCATAGGCGGCGGCATGGGCGCGGCCGGCGTGTTCGAAGTGCTCTGAGGCAGCCTTCACTCCCTCTCCCCAAAGGTGCGAGGGAGGAGACGCCCCCGAAAACGCCTTGCCTCAGAGTCCTCCTGCCTGCCTGCCATGAAACTGCGCACCACCCTCGACTTCCTGCTCTATGACTGGCTGCAAGCCGAGTCGCTGAACCGGCGCCCGCGCTTCGCCGACCATTCGCGCGAGACCTTCGACGCCGTGCTCGAGACCTGCGAGCGCATCGCGCGCGAGAAGTACGCGCCGTTCAACCGTCTGGTCGACACCGAGGAGCCGAAGGTCGAGGGCGACAAGGTCGTCCTGCCCCGGGCCACGCACGAGGCGCACCAGGCTTACGCGGCCTCAGGCATGCTCAGCGCCGCGCAGGATTACGAGATCGGCGGCATGCAGCTGCCCTACACCGTGGAAGCCGCGGCCAATGCCTTCTTCGCCATGGCCTCGGTCAGCATGGGCTCGGGCATGCTCACGGTGGGCAACGCCAACCTGTTGATGGCGCATGGCAGCGAGCTGCAGAAGAAGGTCTTCGCGCTGAACGAGTTTTCCGGCCGCTGGTCGGGCACCATGTGCCTGAGCGAGCCGCAGGCCGGCTCCAGCCTCAGCGACGTGGCCACACGCGCGCTGCCGGACGGCGAGGGCTCCGAGGCCGATCCGCTGGGCTCGCGCTACCGCCTCACGGGCAACAAGATGTGGATCTCGGCCGGCGAGCACGAGCTGACCGAGAACATCGTGCACCTGGTGCTGGCCAAGATCCCGGGGCCGGACGGCCGCTTGCCCTGGGGCGTCAAGGGCATCTCGCTGTTCGTCGTGCCCAAGAAGCTGGTCGACACCGAGGGCCGGCTGACCGGCGAGCGCAACGACGTGGCGCTGGCGGGACTCAATCACAAGTGCGGCTGGCGCGGCACGACCAACACGCTGCTGAACTTCGGCGAAGGGCGTTACCCGGTGCGCGGCCAGGCCGGCGCGATCGGCTACCTGGTGGGCCAGCCCGGCGAGGGCCTCAGGTGCATGTTCCACATGATGAACGAGGCACGCATAGGCGTCGGCATGGCCGCCACCATGCTGGGCATGGCCGGCTACGAGGCCAGCCTCGACTATGCGAAGAACCGGCCCCAGGGCCGGCATCTCCTGGGCAGCCGCGCCGGCGCGGCGGGCGCCGCCGGCAAGGACGCCGCCCAACCCCAGGTGCGCATCATCGAGCACGCCGACGTGCGCCGCATGCTGCTGGCCCAGAAAGCCTATTGCGAGGGCGCGCTGGCGCTCGAGCTCTATTGCGCGCGCCTGGTCGACGAGCAGCACACGGGCGACGCGGCGGCGGCCGACGAGGCGCGCCTGCTGCTGGAGGTGCTCACGCCGATCGCCAAGAGCTGGCCCAGCGAATGGTGCCTGGAGGCGAACAGCCTGGCGATCCAGGTGCACGGCGGCTACGGCTACACGCGCGACTTCCCGGTCGAGCAGTACTGGCGCGACAACCGCCTCAACATGATCCACGAGGGCACGCACGGCATCCAGGGCATGGACTTGCTGGGGCGCAAGGTGCGCATGGAGGAGGGCCGGGGCCTCGAGCTGCTGGCCGCGCGCATCGCAGTAACGGTGGGCAGGGCGCGGGGCGTGCCGGCGCTGGCCGCCCACGCCGAGGCGCTGGCGCAGGCCCTGGGCCAGTTGCTCGCGGCCACGCAAGCCGCCTGGGCCACGGGCCAGCCTGCCGAGGCCCTGGCCAATGCCGTGCCCTACCTGCAGGCCTTCGGCCACACGGTGCTGGCCTGGATCTGGCTCGAGGTGGCTCTGGCCTCGCAGGCGCGTGCCGCGCAAGGCGACCCGGCCCATGCCGGCCGCCTGGGCGCGGCGCGTTACTTCTATCATTACGAGCTCCCCAAGACCATGGCGTGGCTCAAGGTGGTGGAAACCCGCGACCCGACCTGCGCCGAACTGCCCGAGGAAGCTTTCTGATGGCCACATCTTCCACAATCAAGCGCTTGCAGGCCCTGCTCTGGGTCCTGATCTACGGCGGCCTGCTGACCCTGGTGCTCGGCCTCGCGGTCCAGCGCGTCGACGAGCCCCTGGGCTGGTCGCTCGTTGTCGTCGGCGGCCTCGTGGCCGCGGCCGGCTTCGCCCTGATCTACCTGCGTGCCAAACTCAGGGAAGACCGATGAACCCGCACCGATTCACAATGAACAGGAGACCAACCCCATGACCCGTACCGTCCAGCAACTCTTCGACCTCCAGGGCAAGAACGCCCTGGTCACCGGCGGCTCGCGCGGCCTGGGCCTGCAGATGGCGCAGGCGCTCGGCGAGGCCGGCGCCCGCGTGATGCTGAGCTCGCGCAAGGCCGACGACCTGGAGACCGCGGTGGCCGACCTGCAGGCCGCAGGCATAGACGCGCGCTGGATCGCGGCCGACTGCGCCAAGGAGGAAGACATCCGCCGCCTGGCCGACCAGACGCTGGAGCGCATGGGCCCGGTGGACATCCTGGTCAACAACGCCGGCGCCGCCTGGGGCGCGCCGGCCGAGGACCACCCGGTCGACGCCTGGGACAAGGTCATGAACCTCAACGTACGCGGTTACTTCATCCTGAGCCAGCACATCGCCAAGCACAGCATGATCCCGCGCCAGGCTGGCCGCATCATCAACATCGCCTCGATCGCGGGCCTGGGCGGCAACCCGCCGGACATGCAGACCATCGCCTACAACACCTCCAAGGCCGCGGTGATCAATTTCACGCGCGCCCTGGCCTGCGAGTGGGGCAAGTACAACATCAACGTCAACGCCATCTGCCCGGGCTTCTTCCCGAGCAAGATGACCGCCGGCACCCTGGAGCGCATGGGCGAGGACAGGCTCGCCGCTCACGCGCCGCTGCGCCGCCTGGGCGACGAAGAGGACCTCAAGGGCCTCACCCTGCTCTATGCCTCGGACGCCGGCAAGCACATCACGGGCCAGTGGCTGGCGGTGGACGGCGGTGTCAGCGCCATGACCGGAGGCTAAGAAGATGTTGGCCCCCACGCTTGTCACTTCGTGTACTGCGCTGCCCCCCGAGGGGGCCCCAGTCGCCTTGGGGCGGCCCGGCGGCGACTGGAGAACCGCATGAGTCTTGACTTCGGCGCCCACATCCCCTTCGTCGAGCACCTCGGCTTCACGCTGGAGCGCTTCGAGGGAGGGCATTCGGAGATGCGTTACACGCCGACGCCCGAGCACCTGAACTCGTTTTCGGTGACGCATGGCGGCGCGCTGATGAGCTTCCTCGACGTGATCCTGGCCACGGCTGCGCGCAGCGTCCAGCCCGACATGGGCGTGGTCACGATAGAGATGAAGACCAGCTTCATGCAGCCCGCGCGCGGCCCCCTGCTCGGCAAGGGGCGGCTGATGCACCGCACGCGCAGCATGGCCTTCGTCGAGGGCACCATCATCGACGCCGAGGGGCGGGCCTGCGCCCATGCCACCGGCACTTTCAAGTACGTGCCGCATGCCGCGAGCCAACCGATTTCCACAGACTGACGACGGAGACCACCATGCCGCAAAACCGACAAATCCTGCTCGACAACCGCCCGGTGGGCGAGGCCACGGTCGACAACTTCAAGCTCCTCACCGTCGAGACGCCGCCGTTGCAGGACGGCCAGGTGCTGGTGCGCCACCACTTCCTGAGCCTGGACCCCTACATGCGCGGCCGCATGAACGCCGGCAAGAGCTATGCCCAGCCCCAGCCGCTGGGCGAGGTCATGATAGGCGGCACGGCCGGCGAGGTGGTCGAGTCCAAACACCCGAAATTCCAGCCCGGCGACAAGGTGGTCGGCATGGGCGGCTGGCAAGAATACAGCGTGGTCGATGCCTGGCAGCCCGGCATGCTGCGCAAGGTCGACACCAGCCATGTGCCGCTGTCCTACTATCTGGGCGCGGTGGGCATGCCCGGCGTCACGGCCTGGTACGGCCTGGTCAAGATCATCGCGCCCAAGGCCGGAGAGACCGTGGTGGTCAGCGCCGCCACCGGCGCAGTGGGCAGCGCCTTCGCGGCCCTGGCCAAGGCGCGCGACTGCCGCGTCGTCGGCATCGCCGGCGGCCCCGAGAAATGCAAATATGCGGTGGACGAGCTCGGCTTCGACGCCTGCATAGACTACCGCGAGCACAAGGACGCGGCCTCGCTGTCCAAGGCGCTGAAGGCGGCCTGCCCCAACGGCATCGACGGCTATTTCGAGAACGTCGGCGGCATGGTGCTCGACGCCGTGCTGCTGCGCATGAACGCCTTCGGCCGCATTGCGCTGTGCGGCATGATCGCCGGCTACGACGGCCAGCCGCTGCCGCTGGCCCATCCCGCGCTGATCCTGACCAACCGGCTCAAGCTGGAAGGCTTCATCGTGAGCGAGCACATGGAGGTCTGGCCCGAGGCGCTGGTCGAGCTCGGCACCCTGGTCGGCACCGCCAAGCTGCGCCCGCGCGAGACTGTCTCGCAGGGCATAGCCTCGGCGCCCGAGGCCTTCATCGGCCTGCTCAAGGGCCAGAACTTCGGCAAGCAGCTGGTCAAGCTGATTTAATCGAAGGCCTCGACGTCGCGACGCGCGGAGGGCCTCATGCACGCCACCCACGAGGTTTTCAACCAGCCCGAACCACTGGTCGCCTACAACCTGTTCAGCGGCAACCAGCCGCTGCAGGACGCGTTGAGGTTCAACGCGCCCGCGCTCGACCTCTCCGAGCTCGAGGCGCTGGGCGAGCGCCTGGGCACGGCCGAGATGCAGGCCCATGCGCGCCTGGCCAATGCCCAGCTGCCGCAGCTGCGCAGCCACGACCGCTTCGGCCGGCGCATCGACGAGGTCGAGTTCCACCCGAGCTACCACGCGCTGATGTCGGTCGCCGTGGCGGCCGGGCTGCACGGCACGCCCTGGGCGGGGGGCGCGCATGCCCATGTCCGGCGCGCCGCCGGCTTCATGCTGTTCACCGAGCTCGAGCCCGCCGTCCTCTGCCCGATCTCCATGACCTATGCCGCCACGCCGGCGCTGCGCGGCAATGCGGCCATCCACGCCGACTGGGCGCCGTTGCTTGCCAGCCGAAGCTACGACCCGCTGCTGCGTCCCTGGCGCGACAAGCCCGGCCTGACCATGGGCATGGGCATGACGGAAAAGCAGGGCGGCTCGGACCTGCGCGCCAACACCACCGAAGCCCAGCCCGACGGCAGCGATGCCTGGGGCCCGCGCTTCGTCGTCACCGGCCACAAGTGGTTCTTCTCCGCGCCCATGTGCGACGCCTTCCTGGTGCTGGCGCGCACGCCGGGTGGTCTCAGCTGCCTGTTCCTGCCGCGCGTGCTGCCCGACGGCAGCCGCAACGACATCCGCATCCAGCGCCTCAAGGACAAGCTGGGCAACCGCGCCAACGCGAGTTCCGAGGTCGAGTTCGAGAGCGCCACCGCCTGGCTGGTCGGCGAGGAGGGGCGCGGCGTGCCGCAGATCCTGGCCATGGGCACGCTCACCCGGCTGGACTGCGCCCTGGGCACCAGCGGCCTCATGCGCCAGGCCCTGAGCCTGGCCCTGGACCACACGCGCCAGCGCCAGGCCTTCGGCAAGCCGCTGATAGCCCAGCCGCTGATGCGCCAGGTGCTGGCCGACCTGGCGCTCGAGAGCGAGGCCGCCACCGCGCTGGCGCTGCGCCTGGCGCGCTGCATCGATCAGCCCGACGACGCGCACGAACAAGCCCTGGCGCGCCTGCTCACGCCGGTGACCAAGTTCTGGATCTGCAAGCGCGGCAGCGCCTTCGCCCAGGAGGCCATGGAATGCCTGGGCGGCAACGGCTATGTGGAGGAGGGGGGTGCCGGCGTCATGGCGCGCATCTACCGCGAGATGCCGGTCAACTCGATCTGGGAAGGTGCCGGCAACATCATGGCCCTGGATCTGCTGCGCGCCCTGCGCGGTGCCGACGGCCAGGCCGCGGTGGCGGCCGTGGCGCAGGAACTGGCGGCGGCCAGAGGCCAGCACCCTGCGCTCGACGTGCTGGCGGCCAGCCTGCCTGCGCGCCTGGCACCAACCCAGGACGAACGCGGGGCGCGCCGCCTCGCGCAGGACCTCGCGCTCGCGCTGCAGGCCGCGCTGCTCGCGCAGAGCGTGCCGACGCCGGTGTTCAGCGCCTTCTGCGAAGCGCGCCTGGCCGGGCAGGGCGGTTCGAGCTTCGGCTGCCTGGGCGCCGGCACCAACGTGGGCCTGCTGCTGCAGCGGGCCATGCCGCGCTGATGGCATTGCGTCATTGCGAGGCGCGCAGCGCCGCGGCAATCCACCGTGGATGGCCACGCCCCTGCGGGGCTCGCGATGACGGTGGCGAATGCAAAAGCGACCGCCTGCCTGTTGAGTTTTTCACGACCACTTGAAAGTACACAAGCCATGATTTCCGACTTCCAAGCCAAGACCGCCGTGCTCACCGGCGCCGGCTCAGGCTTCGGCCTCGAATGCGCGCGCATAGGCGCCCGGCTGGGCATGAAGCTGGTGCTGGTCGACGTGCAGCAGGATGCCCTGGACCGGGCCGCGGCCGAGCTGCAGGCCGCCGGCGCCCAGGTGCTCGCCCGCCGGGTCGACGTATCCGACGCGGCGCAGATGGAAGCGCTGGCCCAGGCCGTGCAAGAGCGCTTCGGCGCGCCGCACTTGGTCTTCAACAACGCCGGCGTGGCCGCGGGCGGCCTGGTCTGGGAAAGCTCGGTTCGGGACTGGGACTGGGTGCTCGGCGTCAACCTCTGGGGCGTGATCCACGGCGTGCGCCTGTTCGCGCCCATGATGCTCGAGGCGGCCCGCCGCGACCCAGCCTACCAGGGCCACATCGTCAACACGGCCAGCATGGCCGGGCTGCTGACCCCTCCCAACATGGGCATCTACAACGTCAGCAAGCACGCCGTGGTGGCGCTGAGCGAAACCCTCTACCAGGACCTGCGCCTGGTGTCCGACCAGGTCGGCGCCAGCGTGTTGTGCCCCTACTTCGTGCCCACCGGCATCAGCCAGAGCGAGCGCAACCGCCCGGCTGACCTGGTGGGCGGCCCGCCCACGGCGAGCCAGCTGATCGGCCAGGCCATGAGCGACAAGGCCGTGGGCAGCGGCAAGGTCACGGCACCGGAAGTGGCCCAGGCGGTGTTCGACGCCGCCTCCGCCGACCGTTTCTACATCTACAGCCACCCGCAGGCGCTGGGCAACGTGCAAAGCCGCATGGAGGCCATACTGCAGCAGCAGAACCCACCCGACCCATTCGCCGCCAAGCCCGAGATCGGCGAGCAGCTGCGTGCGGCCCTGCGGGCGGGCTAACGGGCAAGTGGGCAATCTGATCTTTCGTCATTGCGCACAGCCTTTCCCGCCAGCTGGCGTACTTGAAAGGCTGCGCACTGACACGTCATAGCAGATGTGCTACCATTGAGCACACCTGAAGACAGAAGAATGGCAAAAACACGCAAGGAAATTCTGCTCGAGCAGGAACGTTTCGAACTCAAGCACAAATCTGGTGGCGGACTCCTGAGCTATGAGGTGTGGGGTTACATTGAAAATGGGAGCACGGTGGTCACCAGGTACAACCTGGCCTACATCAACCACGAGATCTACCAAGGCGATAACGGCCGGGTTCTCGGCTTTGACAATGCCCATGGCTACCACCACAGGCATTACATGGGTCAGATCGATGCGGTCGAGTTCCTGAGCTACGAGGCCACGCTGGAAAGATTCCAGCTGGAATGGCAGGAGATTGTCAAAGCAACACGAGGAAAGAAGCCATGACCAAAGTTGTCATCCGTACGGGCGATGTCGCGGGGTTTTTTTCGCGAGCGAAGGATGCCGCACGCAAGGCCGACAAGGGTGGAACGTTTGAAGGGAGAGTGACACTCTCGTTCGAAGACCCTCAACGGATGTTTACCGTGCTATCCGAGGCTCGTCGCCGCTTGATGATGGAGGTGATGCACGAGCCCAAGACCATCAACGAGTTGTCGCACAGACTGCATCGCAATCGCTCTGCCATCACCAAAGATGTTGGACTGCTGGAGAAGGTGGGGTTGATCGTGTCGCAACGGCAGGCCAATCCAGGCCACGGCATTCAAAAAGTCATCCGGTCGGTCGCGCCCCAAATCGAACTGGTCGCCACGTTGGGATGACGCCCCTTTGCGGGCACGTCTCTACATCTACAGCCACCCGCAGGCGCTGGGCAACGTGCAAAGCCGCATGGAGGCCATCCTGCAGCAACGCAACCCACCCGACCCGTTCGCCGCCAAGCCCGAGATCGGTGAGCAGCTGCGTGCGGCCCTGCGGGCGGGTTGAACGGCGGCAGGGCTTGCCCCTGGCGGAGGCGCCGGCCTGGGGCTATCCGGCGCCAAAAGGCGCCAGGAGATGAGCCCCGCAGGTACCAAATTTACAAATGCTATCGAGGCGACATGTGCCGAATTGCGAGCAATGTGGCCCAAGTTACGTAACAAAATGTAATTAGTCCTAAAGTACGTAGCGAGGCTTCCCGGTTTCTCGTAACTTACGTTCCTATACGGCGTTTTTCCCTTTGAAATTGGTACGGGTTTTCTGTGTAAGAATCGTATCAAAAGGTGGTGGGTCGGATACATCTGGCCTGGGCCGCAAGGTAAAAACACCGAGCAGGAGAGGGAAGATGAATGAAAGCAGTCCGACACGGCACAGGTTCGCCGCAGCCGCAGGCATGACCGATCTGTGGTCGTCCACGCGGTTTTCCTCGCGCGAGAGCGTGCCTTCCCTGTGGCCTGAGCATTTTGCAGGCCAGCCCGGCAAACCGGCGCAGGTGTTGCTCGTCGACGACGATCCCCACATGCGCATGGTGATCTCCCAGGAGTTGCTGGTCGACCCGCGCATCCTCCTGGTGGCCCAGGCCGCCAGCGTGCACGAGGGGCGCCGAATGATCGATCGGCATGAATTCGACGTGCTGATGGTGGATCTGAACCTTGGCGACGGCTGGGGCTTCGAGCTCATCGAGCACATGAAAAGCGCCCGCCCCGACGCCGAGGCCGTGGTGATCTCGGCGCTGGAGGACGAGCAGCACGCGCTGCGCGCCTTCGAGCTCGGCGCCACGGGCTACCTGGTCAAGAACTCCTGGTTCGGCAACTTCCCCCAGGCGGTGCTGCAGGTCGTCAACGGCGGGGCCTCGATCACGCCCAGCATGGCGCGGCGCCTGCTGCGCAAGCTCGAGCACGGGCCGAGTGTCCAACTTCCGGAGCCCGGCGCCGAAGAGGCCGAGCCGCTGTCCGAGCGCGAGAAGGAAATCCTCAAGATCGTCGCCGTGGGCTACACCAGCGCCGAGATCGGCGAGCGGCTCAACATCAGCTGCATGACGGTCAACACCCACATCAAGAACATCTACCGCAAGCTGCACGTGCGCACCCGCGCCCAGGCGGTCAATTTTGCGGCGCACCACGGCTTGCTTTGAGGTTTGCCGCTTCTTTTGGTCCAAGGGTGGAATCGGCGCGCATTCACGCGCTAAGCTAAGGCCATGCGTTGGCCTTACTTGCTGATCACGGCAATCGCCGCTGTGCAGGCGGTGCTGCTGCTCACCTGGTCCCTGTGGGGCTGGCACAAGAGCCGCAGCCTGGTCGACAAGGCCTTGGCCTGGGCCGCCACGTTCTGGATCGTCCACCTGCTGCTCTCGCCCGAGACCGGCTTGCTGCTGCCAGGCGCAGACGCCGTGCTGCTCACCCACCTGGGCTACCAGGGCCTGGTGGCGGCCGTCAGCTATTTCCTGCTGGTCAGCGCCATGGCGCACGACCGCAAGCTGCACGCCATCTGGTGGCTGCAGGGCGCAATCGGCGTCGCGGCGCTGGGCTGGTATTACGGCGCAGTGGCGGGCCCGGGCCGCGATCAGGCCTACCTGGTATGGAAGCTCGCGAACGGCGCGGGCGCCGCGGCGCTCACCGGCGTGGTGCTCGTGCGTGCCTTCTGGGGGCACATGCAAAGGCATTCGATGGTCGTGGGCGCGGGCATCATCGGCCTGGGCATCTGCATCAGCGATCTTCTGCAGGCCGAAGGGCACATGCTGGGCGTGCCCCTGCGGCACCACTTCTACGCGCTGTACCTGATGGTCATGTGGTTGTTCGTGACCGGGCGGGCCGGGACCGCGCAGGCGCGCGGCCAGGGCCAGGCGGCCCTGGCCGACAAGCCCGCAAATGCGAATGACGCGGCCGAGGCCGTGAGCCACGAGCGTCACCGCATCGCGCAGGACCTGCACGACGGCGTGGGCTCGCAGCTGGTGAACATCCTCTCCTCGCTCGACAGCCACAACCCGCAACAGCAGGCGCTGGCGCTGGCGCTGGAAAACTGCCTGGTCGACCTCAAGATCATGGTCGATTCGATCGACGGTACCCAGGACAGCGTCACCGACGTGCTGGCCAGGCTGCGCTACCGCGTGCAGCACTCGCTGGACAAGCTGGGCATCACCATGGTGTGGAACGTGGAGTTCAATGACGCGCTGGAGAGCCTGCGCGGCGAGACCGCAGGCCAAGTGCTGCGCATTGCCCAGGAGGCGCTGTCCAACGTGATGCGCCACTCCGGCGCCAGCCGCGTCGAGGTGGCGTGCCGCGTCGACGGCGCGACGCAAAGCCTTTGCCTGGAAGTCCGGGACAACGGTCGGGGTGGCGCCGACGAGGCCGCGGCGGCGAACGGTAAAGGCCTTCTGGGCATGCAACGGCGTGCTGCTCTCATCGGGGGGCATCTGCAGATCGAAAGTCCGCCCGGTGAGGGCACGCGCCTCGAGCTTTGCGTGCCGCTGGCGCAGGCCTCGCGTGGCATGTAGTACGAAGTGCGTCCTTTGCCCTGAATCAATCCTTCCTCGTGCGGACAGCGCGGGCGGCCTTTACTTCGCTTCGAATACCCAGTTTGAGGTATAGGCAACACAGGCCTCGCCGAACAGAATGAAACCGTAGACAGAGGAAGTTGCTGGCATCCCAGTCGGGGGGCGTCGGTGGTTTTCAGAGGCTACGGCAAAGCCATCTGTCGCTCATGGGGAGCGAGGGATGTTTCACTTGGAACTCAGGAGTTGCATCATGGAAAAAATCATTCTGGCGACGCGCCGCTTCCTGCGCGACGAAGAGGGCGTGACCGCGATCGAGTACGGCCTGATCGCGGCGTTGATCGCCATCGTCATCATCGCCGCTGTCTCGCTCGTTGGCCAAGACCTGAACAACACGTTCCAGGAAGTTGCTAACGCTCTCTCATGACGATTGACAGCTGATATGAGGCAAGCAATGATGAGCCCAAATTATTGCTTGCCGGAATATCTGTCAGTTACAACGGAGAGTGTCATGAAGCCCCGCCTTGGCAGAGCAGTTGCCGTATCGCGAAGAGCTGCCCAGCGGGGCGTCACTTCGATTGAGTATGCACTGCTTGCGTCCTTGATTGCCATTGCCATTGTTGCCGGCGTTTCTGCCGCTGGTGGCGCGAACGGTGACTCCTGGACGGCATGGGCAGCGAAACTGAGCGCTGCGATTGAGTCGGTGCTTGGAAACTGAAACCACTCTGTCTAAGCGGATCGACATGATGCGCAGATAGCGGAACGGCGCTGGCTGGTACGAGTAGGCGATTTCGCAAGCATTCTCGAATTGGTCAGCGAAGGGAGGTAGGGATGAAGTTTGATGTCTCTCCTGCGGTTTGGCAGTTCTGGAGCCTCTCGGCCCTTGCGCTGATCATGCTCGCAGCGCTGCTGACGGATCTGCGCCGGCGCTGCATTCCCAACAAGCTCATACTTCTGACGCTGTGCGCGGGCCTGCTGACTCATGTCTTGGGTCCGGTCAACGATGCCGGCGGACTGTTCAGCGACCGGCCGGGTGCACTCGGCGCCAAAGGGGTGCTGGCTGGCGCCCTGACAGGTCTGACCCTGTTCCTTCCGCTTTACGCGCTACGTGCCATGGGTGCGGGCGACGTCAAGCTCATGGCCGGCATCGGCAGCTTTGCCGGTCCCGCCGACACGCTCAATGTCGCTGTAGTCATCCTCCTGATGGGGGGCGTGCTCTCTGTCGCGCGCATGCTTTTGGGGGGCACGACAAGGCACGTCATGGCCAATGTCATGCTCGTACTGTCACCTGTCTTGCACGGAGGCCCACGCCAATTCGACGCGGCCAAGCATTCCGTGGACCGCATGCCTTATGCGCTCGCCATGGTGACGGGTCTGCTGGCCTACGGCAGCTGGCTGTGGCTGGGTGGCTCACCGTTGTTCCGTTTCTGAAGCGCAGGAGGGCAACATGCTGAACCTGGATTCCCTCGACACCACGGCCCCTGCCGCGCAGTCCGTCGGTGAAAAGACTGGCGCAGAGCCAGGGGGCTTGCCCGACAGCTTCATGACCGAGTTGGCGCTGCGCCACCTGTCCCGTCGAGGCGAGCTCCGGCTGGCGGCCATGAAGCAATTGCTGGGCGTGAACGGGGCGGTTACGGACGCGCTGCTGATCAAGATGCGCAGCCTGCAATTGGTCGAAGTGCCGCGCCGTGGCAGTCTGGATGGCGACGTGAGTTATGCGCTGACCGATACCGGTCATCGCCAAGCGCGTCTGGCCATGGAGAAATGCCAGTATGTGGGGCCTGCACCGGTCACTTTGTCTGAATACGTGACCGAGATTCATCGCCAGGCCCGTGAGGCTGCCTTCGTGCGCGTGGCCGATCTGCGTGAGGCTCTGGGTGACCTGGTGATCGACGAGGCCCTGCTGCCTGCGCTGGGCGGCTCCATGAACTCCGGCAAGGCCATGTACCTGTACGGCGAGAGCGGCTCGGGCAAGACCTACCTGGCCGAGCACCTCGTGAAGACGCTGCACGGCACGATCCGCGTGCCGCATGCGCTCTATGTGGAAGGTGAAGTGGTTCAGCTCTACGACCCAACGGTGCATCGCGCGGTGTCGGAAGCTGCGAACAATGGCCGCAGCCTGGCGCTGGAGGGCGAGGCCGACGGCCGCTGGGTCCGGGTGCAACGTCCGGTGGTGGTGGCAGGCGGGGAACTGACCTTGGCCATGCTGGACCTGCAATACGACCCGCATACGCGCGTGCATGTGGCGCCACCGCAGATGAAGGCCAACAACGGTATCTTTGTCATCGATGACCTGGGCCGCCAGCGCGTCGCGCCGCGCGAACTCATGAACCGCTGGATCGTTCCGCTGGACCGCAAGGTGGACTACCTGGGCCTGCACAGTGGCATCAAGTTCGAGCTGCCGTTCGACGTGAAGGTCGTGTTCTCGTCCAACCTGTCGCCCGAACAGTTGGTCGACCCGGCCTTTGCGCGGCGCCTGGGCTACAAGATCCATGTGCCCGAACTTTCCCCGGAGCAATACCGCGAGGTCGTGACCCAGGCCTGCGCCCGGGCCGGCGTGCCGCCGGATGCAGCATCTATCGACCATTTGGTGGATGGCTTGCATCCACGCCATGGCCGCTCCTACTTCCCTTGCATACCGCATGACGTCATCGGCAAGATCGCCGACCGCGCGTGCTACCTCGATGAGCCCCCGCGCATGACGCCGGAGCTGATCGAATGGGCCTGGGAACTTTATTTTGGCGGCGGGGACGACACCGCGTCTGCCGAAGCCGTACAGTCTCTGAATTGAGGAGAGGAGATCATCATGAAAAGCAGACGCGCCCTCATCATGCTGTTGTTGTCTATCTTGACCGGTGTGGCAGCCGTGCTGCTGGCCGCCCGCTGGCTCGGCGAGCAGGCGGCCAGTGGCAACACCACGGTTGTCGTGGCTACCCGCGACCTAGATCTGGGCCAGCCCCTTCAGCCCAGCATGTTGCAAGAGATTGCCTGGCCCACGGGCTCGGAACCCGTGGGGGCGTACCGTGAGGCGAAAAAACTTGAGGGCCGCGTGGTGCGAACTTCGATATTCAAGGGTGAACCTGTCCTGGAGCCCAAGCTCGCCGCAGTGGGAACCAAGGGTGGGCTGGATTCCATCATCAAGGAGGGTAACCGCGCCATGACCGTCCGCGTCAATGAAGTGGTTGGCGTGGCTGGCTTCCTGGTGCCGGGCAGCTACGTGGACCTGTTGGTCAACGTCCAGGAGAACCGTTCAGGCGGCCGGTCTGGAACCATCTCCAAGATCGTGCTCGAACGCATCCTGGTGTTGGCCGTGGCGCAGGAGGCCAACCGCGACGAGACCAAACCCAAGGTGGTGAACGCCGTCACGCTCGAGGTCACGCCCGAGCAGGCCGAGAAGATCGACTTGGCACGTAATATTGGGACGTTGTCGCTGGTACTACGCAACCAAGTTGACCTCAAGGATGCCACGACTGCTGGCGCGCGCCAGGAAGACCTGCTGGCTCAGGAGCCCACGCCAGTCGCGTCCGCGGCCAAGGCGGTCGTGGCCAGGGCCGCGCCAAGGCCCGTCAAACGCACTGTACGCGCGCCCGTCGCGGAGCCGTCGGAACGCGTCGAAATGATTCGCGGCATCCAAAAAGCCAATTCCGATTTCTGAGGAGGCCCCCATGAAGAAGAACACTGCCCATACGCCCCTGGCTGCTGGCCTGGGGTTCGCCCTGGTGGCCTTGCTGGCAACGGCTTCCGGACAGGCGCAGACGCCGGCTGTGACCAAGGGCGTGACCACCAGTCGCCCTGCGCCGGCCGGTTCGGCACCAGCCAGGGTGCCCAGCGGAATCGACTTTTCCACCGTCGGGCCGTCGATGGACCTCATCATCGGCAAATCCACGCTTTTGCGCCTGCCGTCGCCGGCAGAGCGCATCTCGCTGGGCGACCCCAGCATCGCCGACGTCACCTTGATCAGCCCTACCGAGCTCTACCTGCTGGGCAAGACCTATGGCTCGACCAACATGATCATCTGGCGCAAGGGTTCGGGCGCGACGGCGGTGGACCTCAACGTCAACATCGACTACCAGCGCATGGAGAGAAAGATCAACGAGCTGATGCCGGAGGAGAAGGGCATCAAGGTGCGGCCGGCGGCCGACTCGGTGATCCTGACGGGTGTGGTGTCCAGCGCCGTCAAGGCTCGTTATGCGGAGGACATCGCCAACGCCTTTGTGCGTGATGTCAACCGGAGCATGGCGCTCCCGGTGGTCGCGGGCAGCACGCGAGTCGCGCCCGGCACGTCTATCGGAGGGGGGCGTGGTGGGGCCGGCGGTGCAGCCGGTGGCAAAGTGGTGAACCTGTTGCAGATCGCCGAGGCCCAGCAGGTGATGCTGGAGGTGACCGTGGCCGAGGTCTCCAAGACCTTGATTGACAGGCTGGGCGCCCGCTTCAGCGCCTCGCGCACCAACGGCAACTGGACCTTCGGCATCCTGTCGGAACTGCTGTCCGGTGGCTCGGGACTGCTCTCGGCGATCAAGAGCACCAACGGCAATGGCATCGCGATCGACGCCGAGAAAAACGACGGCCTGGTCAAGGTCCTGGCCGAACCCAACATCGTGGCCATCAGCGGGCAGGAGGCCAGCTTCCTGGCGGGTGGCAAGATCTTCATCCCCGTCGCGCGCAGCAACGAGACCACAGGCGGGACGACCATCACGCTGGAGGAAAAGGAATTCGGCGTGGGGGTGAAATTCACGCCAACGGTGCTCGAGGGCGGGCGCATCCACCTCAAGGTCGCCCCCGAGGTGTCCGAGCTCTCGCAGACCGGCTCGCCCTTCACCACGGTGGGGGGGGTCACGTCCGTGCTGCCCAGCTTCACGACGCGCAAGGTCCAGACCTCGGTGCAGCTGATGGACGGGCAAAGCCTGGCCATCGCTGGCCTGATCAAGAACAACGTCAAGCAGGCGGTGGAGCGCGTGCCGGGCCTGGGTGAGGTGCCGGTGCTGGGTGCGCTGTTTCGCAGCAATGAGTTCCAAGGCGACCGCAGCGAACTCATGTTCGTGATCACGCCTCGCCTGGTCAAGCCGCTCGAGCCCAACTACATCCTGCCCACCGACAGCTACATGCCTCCTAACCGCAGCGAGTTCTACCTGGGCAACAAGCTGGAAGGCTCGGGCCACGAGGAGATACCGGCTGACAAGCGCAATGCACCCGTCACCCCCGCTGCGGCGCCCGCGGCCGGCGGCATGGAAGTCAAGTAAGGAGAGCTCATCATGTCACTTGCTCAATTCTTTGCCCAACGCGGACGGGTACTGCCCCTCCTGGGGACGATGGCCCTGTTCGCGGGCTGTGCCAGCACGACGCCCGTGGCGGACAGCCATTTCGGCGAGGCCGTGCGCGCGGCGCGCGCTGCGCAAACGCTGAACCCGCAAGCCTCGGCCAACCGTGATCCGGTCAAGGGCATCGACGGCCAAGCCGGCTCGGCGGCGATGGAGCGGTATCAGGATTCGTTCAAGTCGCCGCCCAAGACCTTCGAGATCCTGAATATTGGGGGCAGCCTCTAACGAAGCGGCACCCGATGCCAGTGGAGCGGCAATCATGAGAGTTCAGTCAATTTTTCGAACAGGTGTCAGGGCCCGGCGGCAACGCGGCGCCGTGGCCATCGTCCTTGGACTCTCCATCTTCGTGCTTTTTGGCTTCCTGGCCTTGGTGGTGGACCTGGGACGCACCTACGTGGTCCGCACGGAGCTGCAGAACGCGGCAGACGCGGCGGCACTGGCCGGCGCGAAGCAGCTGAACCAGACCGCCGCCGGCGTGACCAGTGCCGTGAGTTTCGCCATCGCCATGGCGGCGCAGAACGATTTCAAGTTTTCGACACCCGTGACCATCACCATCGCCGACATCAGCGTCGGGCATTGTCCCGACGATGTGTGCATGGTCGCCGCCAGCACCGTCGATACCGATGGCGAGGCTTCCAACAAGACCTTCATCAAGGTCGATATTCCGTCTGGCAACCTTCCGACTTTTTTTGCCATGATTCCCACGGCTTCCGGCGACACTGGCACCGCTGCCACTACCACGTACGGTCGGGCCGTGGCGGGGCGGTTCATCAACGACATCACCCCCATAGGCATCTGCGCCATCAGCACAGCGAAGGGAGAGCTGATCGGTCCCACCTTTCCTGACGGGTCGCGCGAGCTGGCGCAGTTTGGCTTCAGGCGCGGGGTCAGTTATGACCTTTTCAATCTGGGCCCGTTGGGCTCGCCGGCCGACACCTACCTGCTGGACCCGGTTGACATCCATCCCAACCCCTGCGACCCGGCCAACTCGAGCGCCAACATCACGGCGCCGTTCGTTTGCGGTGGTTCCTCGGCCATTCTGACCACCACACCAGGAACCGTCTGGGGTAACACTGGTTATTCGTGGGGAAAAATTCAGGCGGCGTTGAACTCCCGGTTCAATGTCTACGGTGGCGCTTCGGTGTGCATACCGGCCCAAGCGCCGCCCGATATCAATATTCAAAATTTTGCTTGCAAGGAGGGCGACTTATGTCCGAGCCCCCCCCTCCCCGCGGCGGACTGGATGACACCTGCGTCTGCGCCCGCGACTCAACACATAATCAACCCGAGCCTGCCGCCTGCCGTGCCGCTTCCAGAACAATACGGTGTGCTGTGGTCCTATAGCCGTGCGGTGCGCGGCGTGGTCGATCCGGATGACACAACCAGCTTCATACCCGGTACCAGTTACGCGACTGGAGATTGGGCGACCCTCTATTCGACACCGGGCGGTGCCCCGGCAACCAATGCGAATTTCCCGGTCCCGGCAACGGGTTCGCCCTATCAAGACCCCTCCCATACCACCGCGCCGACCGGCAACCCAGGGCTTGCCAATCGGCGAGTCCTGAATCTGGCGATCGCGAATTGCCCGCTGATCACTGGCACGGGCGCCTGCATGGCCATTCCGGTATTGGGCATTGGAAAATTCTTCATGCAGGTTCCCGCTGTCAACTCCCCAAAGAAGCTGTATGTGGAGTTTGCCGGGTTGATCGATCCCGTCCCGGTCGCCGACATCAAGCTGTACAGATGATCGCCATGAGTACGAGAAATCTCCCATCAACTCAGCGGATGCATCGCCAGCGCGGTGCTGCAGCTGTGGAACTGGCCTTCGTGATCTTCGTGCTCTTGCTGATCGTTGCCGGGACCATCGCCTTCGGCCGTGCCTTCTGGTATGCCGATGCATTGACCAAGGCCACCCGGGATGGCGCGCGGCTGCTTTCCACCTGGCCGGTCGGCACGGTCAACAGTGCGGGAGTCATTGCTGCACGCGACATGGTAATCAGCAACGCGAACGCTGCTAACGTCAATCCAGCATTGGTCACAGGTAACGTGGTGGTCGAGTGCCTTAACAGCACCTTTTCCACGGTGTCCTGCGTAGACGGTACTGCGCCCAACAACGTGAGGGTCAGGATCAGCGGCTTTAGCCTGAGCTTGGATGCCTGGTTTCCTTTTGTCAGTGCAAGCGGTGTCATCGACTACGGCACTGTAGGCATAGCCCCTCACACCACCATGCGCTACATGAACTGAGGTTGATCATGCGTTCGCCCCATTTACCTGCGAGGAGGATGAAAAAGTCATGGCGCGGTGTCGCCGCCGTTGAATTTGCCTTGGTGCTGCTGCCATTCCTTGTAATGCTTCTGGGGGCGATCGAGTTTGGACGATTACTGTTTCTGTGGAATACGGTACAGGAGGTGACCCGCAATGCGGCACGTCAAGCGGTTGTCACCGATTTCTCGCTGTCAACCGAGACCGACAAAATCAAGTATTCGGCCGTTTTTCGATCCAACGCCGGTTCGCTACCGGCTGCGCCAGAGGTGACGAATGCTCATGTAGTCATACGCTATCTGAACGCTGCAGGAAATGTGGCGAGTCCGATGCCGGTGAGCCCGGGTGACAATATCTCCGCCTGCCTCGATTCCGAGCGCACCAGCTCTTGCATCCGATTCGTGGAGGTCTGTCTTAGTACGGGAAGCAGTTGCCAGTCAGACCAGCTCGTGTCATTTGTCCCGCTGGTCAGCCTTTTCGACGCCGACTTGGCAGGCCTGAAAATTCCGTTGTCTACGGTTCGTATGCCGGCCGAGAGCCTGGGTTTCAGGCCCTGATTGATTGTTTATGACCCTCAGAATTTCTTTCATCTGCAGTGACTCGGCGCAACGCGACGCATTGCTGGCGCAGATACCTCGCATGCAGGACGTGGAGTTCAGTGCCCACATCGGCACCACGCGTACCTTGGCCACGGTGCTGCAGAAGGAACTGCCGGACTTGGCGTTGCTGGACTTTCCGGTGTCGGACCATGTGGCACTCGAGCAAATACAGGCCGCGACACTGCATGCGACCGGATCGCACGTGGTGCTGGTGAGCCCGGACAGTTCTGCGGAATTACTGCGCCAAGCCATGCGTGCGGGTGTGCGTGACATCCTCGCGGCCCCCATGGGCGCGTCCACCGTTCAGTACGCGCTGGACTATGTAAGAGAGCGTTTGGCCAAGCACTCGCAAAAGCCTGATGTCCACGGCGCCATCCTGGCCTTCGTGCCCGTCAAGGGCGGCGCAGGCGCGACGTTTCTGGCCACCAGCCTGGCCTATGCCTTGTCGACCCAGGGCAAACGGGTGCTGGTGGTGGACCTGAACCTGTACTTCGGCGATGCGGCACTCTTCGTCTCCGAGCACCAGCCCACGTCCAGCGTGGTGGACCTGGCACGCCAGACCTACCGCATGGACGCTTCACTGCTCGACACCAGCGTGCTCAAGGCGCGCGACAACCTGCATGTGTTGGCGGCACCGCCCTGGCCCAAGCAGGTGGAGGCTGTAACGCCCGATGCATTGGAAAGCATCCTGACGCTGGCACGGAGCCAGTACGACTTCATCGTTCTCGACGCCAGCCGCATGCTGGACGCTGCCACGGTCAAGGCGCTGGACATGGCCGACAAGATCTACTTGACGCTGCAGCTGTCGCTGCCCTCGATCCAGAACGCCAAGCGCGTGATCACCGTGTTGCAGGAGTATGGCTATGGCCTGGACAAGCTGCGCCTGGTAGTCAACCGCTACGAAAAGGGTGGCCAGGTTCGCCTGGAAGAACTGGAGCGCGTGACCCAGCTCAAGGTGTCCCGCTCGGTTCCGAACAGCTACGAGACCGTCAGCTCCTCGGTGAACGAGGGTGTGCCGTTGATCATGCTGTCGGCGCGCGATCCGGTGGCCCGTGACCTGCGGGAATGGGCCCAGGAACTCTCACCGGTTTCTGTCAAACCGGCGGGGACCAAGGGCTGGTTCCGCAGTCTTGGCGTCCCCGGCTTGAGGGGCTCGTCGTGAAACCTCGGAATGCAATGTTGGATCCCGGCAGTGGCCGGGGGAGGAGTGCATCATGATGTTCAGATCACAGGGGTACGAAGTGAAGCGTGCGCGCTTGGCGTCTGACTTGAGTCTGTCCGAGGGGTCGGGCGGAGGTGATCAGGCCGCCAACTACCACGAACTCAAGAGCCAGCTGCATAGCAAGCTGCTGAGTCGCATCGACTTGGACGTCATGGCCTCCATGAAGCCCGAGCGCCTGCGCGAAGAACTGGGCGTGCTCGTGGAGCGGCTGGTGGCGGAATCGGGTGCGGCCCTCAACGGGGCGGAGCGCAAGCGGCTGACACAGGACATCCAGGACGAGGTGATGGGCCTCGGCCCGCTGGAGCCTCTGCTTGCCGATCCCACCATCTCGGACATCTTGGTCAACGGGCCCCGCAAGGTCTACGTGGAGCGCCGCGGCAAGCTGGAGCGGACCGACATCGTTTTCTCGGACAACGACCACTTGATGAAGATCATCGACAAGATCGTCTCCAGGATTGGCCGCCGGGTCGACGAATCCAGCCCCATGGTGGATGCGCGGCTGCCGGATGGCTCCCGTGTCAACGCCATCATTCCGCCGCTGGCGCTGGATGGTCCGCTGCTGTCGATCCGCCGTTTTGCCGTGGTGCCGCTCAAGATGGACGACCTGATCAGCAACAAGTCGCTGACGCCGCCGTTGTCCGAGCTGCTCGTTGGCATGGTCAAGGCCAAGATGAACATCCTGATCTCAGGCGGCACGGGCACCGGCAAGACTACGCTGCTTAACGTGCTGTCGGGGGCGATACCGCCCGGCGAGCGCATCGTGACCATCGAGGATGCGGCGGAACTGCAGTTGCAGCAGCCGCACGTAGTCAGGCTGGAAACGCGGCCACCCAACATCGAGGGCAAGGGCGAGGTGACCCAGCGGGCCCTGGTGCGCAACAGCTTGCGCATGCGACCGGACCGCATCATCCTGGGCGAGGTGCGCGGTGCCGAGACGCTGGACATGCTGCAGGCCATGAACACCGGTCACGAGGGTTCCATGGCCACGGTGCACGCGAACTCGCCACGCGATGCCCTTACTCGACTCGAAAACATGGCCACCTATGGGGGCGCCACGATCCCGCAGGATGCCATGCGCCATCAGATCAGTTCGGCCGTCATGGCGGTGATCCAGATTGCCCGCCTGACGGACGGGCGCCGCAAACTCGTCAGCCTGCAGGAAATCACCGGCATGGAGGGTGAAATCATCACCATGCAGGAGATCTATCGATTCACGCAGACAGGGATGGCTGCCGATGGTTCCGCTTTGGGCAGTTTCCGTGCGACCGGTGTCAGGCCCAAGTTCATGGAGCGCCTGAAGGCCTTCAGTGTCCGCGTGCCTGATGAAACCTTCGACCCCAGCCTGATCTACGAGTGATGCCATGAACACCGGAATGTTGCTATTCGTGGTCCTCGGCTTCGTTGCCGTGGTGCTGCTGCTGGAGGGCTCCTACGTCCTCTGGAATGACAACAAGAGCCCCGAGGTGAAGCGCATCGAGCAGCGTCTTAGGGCGATTTCCGCGGGTGGCCACGACCCTGGAGACATCAAGCTGGTCAAGGAACGGGTCATGAGCAGTACACCCGGTCTGCACAGCGTGCTGGTTCAGTTGCCGCAGTTGCATCAACTTGACCGCTTATTGCTTCAGGCGGGCTCGCGGAACACGGTTTCCCATGTCCTTGTGACATGCGCGATGGCTGCAATAGCTGGTTTGATCACGGCCGCTTTGCTGAGATGGCATTGGTTTTTCATGCTGCTCTTGGCTCTTGGACTGGCAATTGCGCCGTTGCTGCACCTTCTCGTGAAGCGCGAGCGACGGATGCATCTGATGGAGGCGCAATTGCCCGACGCTTTGGATCTCATTGCTCGTGCACTGCGCGCCGGCCATTCCTTTCTTTCGGCACTGGGTATGGTCGGAGAGGAGGGGCCCGAGCCGATTGCGGGCGAGTTCAAGACGGTGTTCGACGAAATCAGCTTCGGTATTTCCACCGAAAACGCGTTGAATGACTTGGCGAAACGGGTTCCTGCGTCAGACCTGCGCTATTTCGTCATGGCGGTGCTCATACAGCGCGAGACGGGCGGCAACTTGGCTGAGTTGCTCGACAACTTGGCGCGGCTGATACGTGAGCGGTTCAAGCTGCTGGCTAAGGTGCAAGTACTCGCGGCGGAGGGCAAGCTCTCGGCCTGGATACTGACCCTATTGCCCTTTGTCGTGGCCGCTGCGGTTCAGACTATGAACCCGAAGTACCTGTCGGCGTTGTACACGGATCCGATGGGTATCAAGATGGTGATCGGTGCCTTGATCATGATTGTCATTGGCATCATCGCCATGTGGCGCATCATCGAGATTCGCGTGTGAGGTGTCGCCATGAACGCGCAAACTTTGATACTTGCCCTGGTCTTCCTCTCGGTCGCTGGTGTCACGTTGGGTGTCACACTGTGGGTCAATCGCCGGGCGGCAGTCAGGGATCGCGTCGATCGCTTGGATCAGGGGGACAGCAAAGTCGAGGAAGATCGTCCTGCTGTCGGGCGGGAGTGGTTGGCCAGGGTCGCACAGGTCGCTGGCCCCATGGCCAAATTGTCGTCGCCCAAAGACGGATGGGAGGCCTCAAGCCTGCGCGTGCGCTTCATGCAGGCCGGTCTGCGCGATGGCCATTGGCCAGCAATTTTCTTCGGTGCCAAGACGGTGCTGGCTCTAGCGCTGCCAGCCATCCTGGCCTTGTCTTTGGGGCTAGGGCCGCAGTTGACGACAAACCGCAATGTTTTTTTACTGGTCTTGCTCGCAGGCTTCGGCTATTACCTGCCCAATGTCGTACTGTCCCGCATCACGGAGCAGCGACAGCGTGAATTGAGGGAATCTTTACCCGACGCTCTGGACATGATGCTGGTTTGCGTCGAGGCCGGGTTGGGTCTCGATGCCGCCATGAACCGCGCGGCCAGCGAGATCGGCATGCGCAGCCAAGCCCTTTCCGACGAACTCGGTCTGGTCGCGTTGGAGCTTCGCATGGGGGTCAAGCGTGAGCACGCCTTGCGCAATCTGGCGCTGCGGACTGGAGTCGATGACGTTGCGGGTTTTGTCACCATGCTGGTACAAGCGGACCGCTTTGGTACCAACATCGCGCAGGCCCTCAGGGTACAGGCCGACACCATGCGCGTCCATCGCCAGCTACGAGCCGAGGAGCTGGCAGCCAAGATACCGTTGAAGCTGTTATTCCCGCTGATTTTTTTCATCTTTCCATCGCTGCTGCTGGTGTTGCTCGGTCCCGCCTGGATCAGCATTTACCGCGTCCTGCTGCCGGCAATGGGTGGGCGCTGATTATTCGAGGAGAACAGCCATGACGCGAAACTGGACTACGTTCACTGCTATTTCGACACTTAGCTCGCTGCTCGGCTGCGCTCAACTTGGTACGGGCCAGCCACCATCCGCAGCAGTACGTGGCACCGCCGGCCCTGTGCAGCAAGTCTTGCCGGTCAAGGTCGCAGCCGTGCCGGCAGCGGCACGCCAGTCTGCGGCGCCAAGCGCAGAGGGCGCCTTCCTCATGGGCCGTGCTGCGCACGGGGCAGGCCACCTCGCGGAGGCGCGAATGCACTACACCCTGGTCTTGGCGCTGGAGTCGCGCCATGGGGGCGCGCTCAATGCCATGGCCGTCATCCACGCCCAGGAGGGGCGACTCGATGATGCGCTGAGGCTGTTCAACGAAGCCATGGCGGTGGCGCCCCAAGCGGCCCACTTGCACAACAACGCAGGCTATGCACTGCTGCGCGCAGGCCGCCTGGACGAAGCGGAGACCGCCTTGCTTCGTGCGAGAGAGTTGGATCCTGCCAATCGACAGGTTGCCCAGAACCTGGACCTGTTGCGGACGGCGCAGGCGCGGGCGGGGAAGGGGGTAGGGGT
>SCMQ01000010.1 GCA_005503335.1 Comamonadaceae bacterium 2FH | reverse complement strand
TGGGCGCCGGCGTGATCGCCGCGACCTCGCAGCAGTACCCGCTGAAGATGGCGGCCATGGGCGTGGAAGCCGGCGTCGAATACGCCAAGAGCGGCAAGAAGCCCAGCGGCTACAGCGACACCGGCGTCACGCTGATCGCCGCCAAGCCGGTGGCCGGCGTGGACAGCAAGGACGTCAAGACCGGCACCGAGCTGTGCTGGGGCAAGAAGTAAGCGGCCGAGCCGGCACCAACCAGAGGAAGTGCGCCCCATGACCGCCAAATCACTGCCACTAGGAACAAGCCCCATGAACACCAGGACACTGACCCTGCCGCCGCTCGCCACGCTGGGCCCGTTCATCGCGCTGCTGCTGGCCTGCTCGTTCTTCGCGTTCCAGAGCGATCGCTTTCTCACCGGCGGGAACCTCTCGCTGATCCTGCAACAGGTCATGGTGGTCGGCGTGATCGCCATCGGCCAGACCCTGATCATCCTGACCGCGGGCATAGACCTCAGCTGCGGCATGGTGATGGCGCTGGGCGGCATCGTGATGAGCAAGTTCGCCACCGAGCTGGGCCTGCCCGCGCCGCTGGCCATCGCCTGCGGCCTGGCCGTGACCACGCTGTTCGGCTTGCTCAACGGCCTGCTGGTCACCAAGGTGAAGCTGCCGCCCTTCATCGTCACGCTGGGCACGCTGAACATCGCCTTCGCGATCACCCAGCTGTATTCGAACTCGCAGACCGTGACCGACCTGCCCAACCTGATGACGGCGCTGGGCAACACCTTCAGCCTGGGCAGCACCGAGGTCGCCTATGGGGCGGTGCTGATGCTGCTGCTGTACGGCCTGGCCTGGTTCGTGCTGCGCGAGACCGCCGCCGGCCGCCATGTCTACGCGGTGGGCAACAACGCCGAGGCCACGCGCCTGGTCGGCATCCCGACCCAGCGCGTGCTGCTGGGCGTGTACGTGCTCGCCGGCCTGTTCTACGGCATCGCGGCCCTGCTGTCGGTGGCGCGCACCGGGGTCGGCGACCCGAACGCGGGCCAGACCGAGAACCTGGACGCGATCACCGCCGTGGTGCTGGGCGGCACCAGCCTGTTCGGCGGCCGCGGCGTGGTGCTGGGCTCGCTGGTGGGCGCGCTGATCGTCGGCGTGTTCCGCAACGGCCTCACGCTGATGGGCGTGTCCTCCATCTACCAGGTCCTGGTGACCGGCATGCTGGTGATCCTCGCGGTCGCCGCCGACCAACTTTCGCGCAAGGGAGCACGTTGATGAGCACCCCCCCTCTCGTCCTTCAGGCCAAGGGCCTGGTCAAGCGTTACGGCCAGGTCACCGCGCTGGACGGCGCCGACTTCGAGCTGCGCGCCGGTGAAATCCTCGCCGTGATCGGCGACAACGGCGCCGGCAAGTCCTCGCTGATCAAGGCGCTGTCCGGCGCCACCGTGCCCGACGAAGGCCAGATCCTGCTCGACGGCCAGACCATCCACTTCAAGAGCCCGATCGAGGCGCGCCGCGCCGGCATCGAGACCGTCTACCAGGACCTGGCCGTCGCGCCGGCCATGACCATCGCCGAGAACCTGTTCCTCGGCCGCGAGCTGCGGCGCCCGGGCTTTGCCGGCAAGTGCCTACGCATGCTGGACAAGAAGCGCATGCTGGCCGAGAGCACCGCGCGCATGCAGGACCTCAAGGTCGGCATACGCTCGATGACCCAGGCCGTGGAGACCCTCTCGGGCGGCCAGCGCCAGTGCGTCGCCGTGGCGCGCGCCGCGGCCTTCGCCCGGCATGTGGTGATCATGGACGAGCCCACCGCTGCGCTGGGCGTCAAGGAGGGCAACATGGTGCTGGAGCTGATCCGGCGCGTGCGCGACCAGGGCCTGCCCGTGATCCTGATCAGCCACAACATGCCCCATGTGTTCGAGATCGCCGACCGCATCCACATCCAGCGCCTGGGCCGCCGCGCTGCCGTGGTCAACCCCAAGACCATCAGCATGAGCGACACCGTGGCCGTGATGACCGGCGCCAAGTTGGCCGAAGAGCTGCCCGCCGAGGCGCTGGCCTAGGACCGCCCATGCTCAAAGGCATAGACCCCCTGCTGTTTCCCGAGCTGCTCAAGCTGCTGGCCGAGATGGGGCACGACGACGCCCTGGTGCTGGCCGACGCCAACTTCACGGCCATGAGCCTGGGCGCCGGCAAGACGGTGCTGCGCCTGCCCGGCATCGCCATGGCGCGCGCCGTGCAGGCCGTGGCCTCGGTGCTGCCACTGGCGGCCGACGTGGCCCACCCCGTGGCCTACATGCAGGTCTCGGGCACCGAGCCGCCCTACCTCAGCGCGCTGCAGCGCGAGGTGCTGCCGCTGCTGCAACCCGACATGGGGCCGCAGCAGAGCGCCGAGCCGCTGGAGCGCTACGCGTTCTACGAGCGGGTGCGCTCGGCCTACGCCATCGTGCTGACCGGCGAGCCGCAACCCTTCGGCAACTTCATCGTGCGCAAGGGAGTCATCGGCGAGAATCTGCGCCCATGACCAACCCGCTCGCCCCCGCCGGCCTGCCTGCACCGCCCAGGCTGCGCCCGCGCGGCTCCAACCAGGTCGGCATGCGCCAGTTCAACGAGCGCGTGGTGCTGCAGGCGATCCGCCTGCACGGCAGCCTGCCCAAGGCCGAGCTGGCGCGCCTGACCGGCCTGACGGCCCAGACCGTGGGCCTGATCGCCGCGCGGCTCGAGGACGACGGCCTGCTGCTGCGCCAGGCCCCGGTGCGCGGCCGCATCGGCCAGCCCTCGGTGCCGCTGGCGCTCAACCCCGACGGGGCCTTCTCCATCGGCATCAAGGTCGGGCGGCGCAGCACCGACTGGCTGCTGCTGGACTTCACCGGCCGGGTGCGCGAGCGCCAGACACTCGAATACGACTTCCCCGACGCCCAGGCCCTGCTGCCGGCCATCGCCGAGCGCCTGGGCGCGCTGCAGGCCGGCCTGGGCCCGCTCGCGCCGCGCCTGGTCGGCCTGGGCCTGGCGGCGCCCTTCGCCATGGGCGGCTGGCACCGGCTGCTGGGCCTGTCGCCCGCGCAGTCCGAGGCCTGGAACCGGCTCGACCTCGGCGCCGAGCTGCAGGCCATGACCGAGCTGCCCGTGAGCTTTGCGCGCGACACGGCGGCTGCCACGGTGGCCGAGCTCGTGACAGGGCGCGGGCGCGATCTCAAGAGCTTCCTCTACCTGTTCGTCGACACCTTCGTCGGCGGCGGCCTGGTGCTGAACTCGCACCCGCACGCCGGCCTGCACGGCAACGCCGGCGCCGTGGCCTCGCTGCCGCTGCGCGTGGCCCAGGGCGGCAGCGCCCCCGAGCAGTTGGTCGGCCGGGCCTCGCTGTGGGAGCTGGAGCAGCGCTTCGCGGCCCGTGGCCTGGACCGCAGCGCCGCCTACGACGAGCGCGCCCTGCAGCCGGCCTTCGAGGCCGAGACCCTGGCCTGGCTGGCGGAGGCCGCCGAGGCCCTGGCGCATTGCGTGACCAGCGGCACGGCCTTCCTGGACCTGGATGCGGTGGTGGTCGACGGCTCCTTCTGCCGCCCGCTGCTGCAGCGCCTGCTGGACGAGACCCGCGCGGCGCTCGCGCACTACGACTGGGAAGGCCTGTGGATGCCCGGCCTGCACGCCGGCAGCATAGGCACGGACGCGCGCGCCCTGGGCGGCGCGCTGCTGCCGCTGCACGCCAATTTCGCGCCGGATCGCGAGCTGTTCCTGAAGGTGTGAGAGGCTGAGAGTTTTTCGAAGCGACGGTATTTCCTCCCTCGCCCCTTTGGGGAGAGGGTTGGGGTGAGGGGCAGCGCGCCACTGTCAAGGCCACTCGCCGGCCCTCACCCCCGCCCTCTCCCAAAGGGAGAGGGAGTGAAATCGAAAAACTCCCACGCTCTGAGTCCTCGCGCGGCAGCGCCGTCTATGATGGCCGCGTAACAGGGAGACACACATCCATGGCCAGCCTGGAAACCAGCCAAGTGCCCGCCACGCCTGCGGCCACAGCCAGCAGCCTGCACGCCGAGCTGCGCACCCTCATTGCCAGCAGCCGCCAGCGCCTGGCCGGGGCCGTGAATGCGGAGCTGACGCGCCTGTACTGGACAGTGGGCCAGCGCCTGAGTACGGAGGTGCTGGGCGGCGAGCGCGCCAGCTACGGCAGCCAGTTGCTCGAACAGCTCGGGCAGCAGTTGTCCCACGAATTCGGGCGCGGCTTCGAGGCCCGCAACCTGCGCCGCATGGTGAAGTTCGCACAGGCTTTTCCAGACACCGGGATTGTGTCGACGCTGTCGGCAAAATTGAGCTGGAGCCACTTGGTGGCCATCGTCGCCCTCAAAACCCCGCAGGCCCGGCAGTTCTATGCCCAGCAAGCCGCGCAAGACGGCTGGAGCGTGCGTGAGCTTGCCCACCAGATCGACCGCAAGGCCTTCGAGCGCAGCGAGATTGCCAGCACCCAGGTCCCCGCCGCCCTGCTACCCACAACGGGCCAGGTTTTCAAAGACCCATACTTTCTGGACTTCCTGGGCCTGCGCCAGGGCCATGACGAGTCCGACCTGGAGGCTGCCATCCTGCGCCAGCTCGAAGCCTTCATTCTGGAGCTGGGGCGCGGCTTTGCTTTCGTGGAGCGCCAGAAGCGCATGGTCCTCGACGGGGAAGATTTCTACCTCGACCTGCTCTTCTACCACCGGCGCCTGCGCCGCCTGGTAGCCATCGAGCTGAAGCTGGGCCGCTTCAAGGCCGCCCACAAGGGCCAGATGGAGCTGTACCTGAAATGGCTGGACAAGCACGAACGCCAACCGGGCGAGGAGGCGCCCATCGGCCTGATCCTGTGCGCCGAATCCAGCCGCGAACAAGTGGAACTGCTGCAAATGCACAAGGACGGCATCACCGTGGCCGAGTATTGGACCGAGCTGCCGCCCAAGGCAGAGCTGGAGCAGCAACTGCACCAAGCCCTGCTGGAGGCGCGTGAGCGGCTAGCGAGGCGCGGGGTGTTGTTGGCGGGGGGAGAGGATGAATAGACTTCTGCCTGATCGTTGGGCGATAGTGACCTTGCCATGAGCGACAGCGCGAGGTGCTCGCGCACTATGACCGGGAAGGCCTGTGGATGCCCGAGCTGCACGCCGGCAGCATAGGCACGGACGCACGCGCCCTGGGCGGTGCGCTGCTGCCGCTGCACGCGAATTTCGCGCCCGACCGCGAGCTGTTCCTCAAGGTCTGAGTCTGCGCGCGGCAGCGCCGGCTCACGCCCGGCGTCGTGGGCTGGCTTCTGCTCTGCGGCTACATCAGGAAGACCCGCTGTTCGCCTGCGCGCGGCAGCGGCCATGAAGTGACGGTCGATCTCGCGCCCGAGACCGGACCGTCAACGCGAAGCAACACTCTGCAACTGCCGTTCGCGAGCAGCATCGCTACAACGAAATTGGTCCTTCAATGTCGCCGGTTAACCGGACGCCGCCGACCGAAGAAAGAAGGGCGCCCAGCAGCGGACCCGCTGTCGGGTGCACCTGTTAAACGGCAGGCTATGCGGCGCTTTCACGGGAGCGGGCGATCCAGCACATGCTGATTGCTTGGGGTTAAAAGACTACCGGCGCTTCTTGGCAGGCTTCCCGGTCCTCGGGTCGATATTGTAGTAGGCACCTGCCTTGAACCCCTGGTCGAATCTCTCCTGAGAGATCACTTCCCCACTTGTTCCTCCGCATGAGGGGCACTTTCTCTCCGCGCCAGGGAGCACCGGTACTACGGTTTTGCAGTTAAAGCAGTGATAATACTCAGCCATGCGCAGGCTCCCTTTATCCTGTGACCATGTAGATCCGGTGCGTGTCGACTCGGCGGCATGGCGTGCGCAGTCCACATGATGCGATGCCATAAAGAGTGGCAAAGAGCGGCTATTGCCCTATGCGCGATTCAAGAGCACCAATTCTACTTTGATAGGCCGCTACCAAGCATTCTAGGCTATCGCAGTTATTTCGGTCATTTCGCAGCCATGCGCGCTGCTCGTCTAGCAGGCTCTTTTGGTCGATCAAGCTAGTACTCAAAGTAAAATAGGCAACAGCCATTCTTGCATCCATTTTGGCAAGTACGGGGTTGGCGCAAATGAGCTTCTCAACAAGAGTACGCGATTTTGCACAATCGAAGCTTGGTCTGATCTCTGATTCGACAGAGGGTCGAGGGTCGCGCAAGGTCGGGCGACACATACCTGGCAGCGTAGTGCAGACGATATGGCGATCAACCCAAGCCATCTCTCCTGCGCCGAAGTCCTTCACAAACAGATTCACAGAAGCGTGTGCAACTCCCCTCGAAATCGCGTGCTCTGCGATCTTCTCATTGCAGAATGCGGACTCGTCAATCTTTCCCTCTACTTTCGTATAGCAGCTGTGAAAGCCAAGACGGCCGGAACCAACAATGTTCCTTCGGATTCCGGAAGGGTAAATTATCGAGGCGCAGGCGGATGCACACAGGGCGTTATCTGGAACAATTGTGAAGACTCCTACTCGATCCATTGCCCTGACGAAATCAAAAGCCGCCTGCACTGAGCCGCCAAGACTATTGAGTACCAAAACAATGTGCCCTTCGACATCGCGGTCGGCTTTGGTTGATGCCGCAAGGAATCGTTCTGCATCTCCTGTGACAATAGGGCCCTCTGCAATCAATACATTAATTCTCAGATCGGGCTGAAAGAAGAGGCGAAACTCCATTGCGGCCGCAGAAGGCAGCCACGCGAAGCCTAGTGCCAAGAACAGTACACGGTTAACCACGCGCGAAATTCTGAGTTCCACGATAGAGTAAATCCTGCGCGCCATGATCCCGATGCCATTTAATGCCATCATTGTATTTATATCATGAATCCAGCAAGCTGGGAAAAAATTCCTTTGCGCCGGCCGCTGTGGGCGTACGACGTCTAATGCCAGCGCTTAACCGGGACCGAAGACCGACTATACAATCGATTTCTTCGGCATGGTCCAGGGGTAAGACACCCTTGCCTGGCTTCAATCGAGGATGTCAGGAAGGTATTTCAGCAGCCCGCCAAGCCTGCAAAACAGAAATAAATGTGCGTTTAAAGGAAGAACTTGCCATCACGGCCGATTTTTCAAGAAGGGGATAAAATCGCGCCTATCGAGATACACATGTCCGCGGCTTCTTGCCACTCATGTTTTTCTGCACTGGAGGTACTTGCCATGTCATCGCCGCACATTGATCAGGCTCAAAACAACATCAGGGCTGCAGTCGAGCCATTTGACTGTCGCTTTACAGTGGCACCTTATGAGGAGTATCTAGAATTCCAAATACTTTCCCCGCAGGGCAAAGCCCTTGGACCATTGACCAGAGTTACAGCGACCCATCTACGCGAACAATCGTCTCTTTTGGCCATTATCATTTCCGCACGTGAGCGCCTTCAACAGGATGGGTATCAACTCGACCCATGGTCAATGCTGTGAGGCCGTGGAACAGCCACAGGGCATACTGTAACGCTCCTGACAACCGAAAGCGGGGCGCTCCCCGAAGGCGCCGCCTCGTACGGTTGCCGGTTACCTCCACTTGCACGTTGAAGGACAGCTTTTTGTTGTTGAGGCCTCTCGCGAACGGCGGTTGTGGGTCTTCCAGCAATTTGAATGCCAGGTCTTCGGTAAAGGTCCAGGTGACGCCGCCGGCACTCATTCTCTCAAGACTGCACCGCCGCCTTGCGCTGGGCCCGCCAGGCGCCCAGGATGGCCATGGCCCCGGGCACCAGGATCAGGGCCCAGATGATCTTCTCCAGGTTCTCCTTGACCCAGGGCAGGTTGCCGAAGAAGTAACCCGCAGCGCTGATGCCCAACACCCAGACCAGGGCCCCGCCCACGTTGTAGGCCGTGAACTTGAGGCGGCTCATCGCGGCCACGCCGGCCACGAAGGGCGCGAAGGTGCGGATGAACGGCATGAAGCGCGCCCTGCAAGCGGCCTTCGAGGTCGAGACCCAGGCCTGAGTGGCCGAGGCCGCCGAGGCCCTGGCGCCTTGCATCACCAGCGGCACGGCCTTCCTCGACCTGGAGGCGGTGGTCGACGGCTCGTTCTGCCGCCCGCTGCTGCAGCGCCTGCTGGCCCAGACCCGCGCGGCGCTAGCCCACTACGACTGGGAAGGCCTGTGGATGCCCGAGCTGCACGCCGGCAGCATAGGCACGGACGCGCGCGCCCTGGGTGGGGCGCTGCTGCCGCTGCACGCGAATTTCGCACCCTACCGCGAGCTGTTCCTGAAGGTGTGAGTGTCGGCGCAGCAGCGCCGGTTCAACGCCGCGGCCGCCCGCCGCTCAGTGGGACGCCCTAGAATCAACCATCGGTGCGCCAGAGTGGTCTGCTGCGTCGTGCGTTCTTCATAGATGATGCGCGGCGCCGCGGAAAACGCTGCACCTCTTCAGCCCGCGCGATATTCAGCTATCACTCTGCAAAGAGCGTTGATATAAATCGAGCTATCTCTATCCGTCTTGTTTAAGGGGAGAACGAATGACAGCTGTCGTGCTGCATTTGAGCGACATACACATACGCAGTGCTCGCGATCCGATTCTAGGGAAAGGCGAACTCATTGCAGCTTGCGTCTATTCTGAACTTGCGGAAGCTTCAGCTGTCTTCATCGTAGTATCGGGTGACATTGCCTTCAGCGGCAAAGTCGATCAGTACCAACTGGCAGAAAAATTTTTCGATGCCATCAGAAAAGAGATTCTTGCTGAAAAACGGATCCCAGTTCATTTTATCTTGGTCCCGGGAAACCACGATTGCGATTTCGACATTGGAGGAAAACCCCGAATTCTCACACTGAATGCAGTCCGGGAAGACCCTCGTCAACTTGACGACGACGTTATCAAAATTGGTGTTTCGGCTCAAGCTGCTTTTCAGAACTTTGCGGAACAGTTGCAGTCACCGGATGAGTCCAGAGTCGGAGATCCACTATGGACCGCCCATCGGTTTACTGTGGAAGGGAAAGAGATTATTTTCGATGGAATAAATGTTGCGTGGTGCTCTAACCTGAGAGAAGAACCCGGGACGCTAATATTCCCCGTTGAACGCTACAAGAATATTCGCAATGATGGTGTTGATCTGCGTATTTCTGTATTACACCAACCGCTGAACTGGTTTAGTCAGGCAACTTACCATGCATTTCGCCGATTTGTCCGACAGCTATCTAACGTTGTAATTTCCGGCCATGAGCATGTCGGCGGGGCTGGAGAAGATATCCATACAGACTCAGGGCACAGCGCATATGTTGAAGGCTGTGTTCTTCAGGGAAAGAATAACCTAGCAGACTCTTCTTTCAATGTACTAGTCTTCAATCTGGAGGAAGGAACCTACAGGTCATCTCGCTTCCTTTGGAAAGACACTGGCCACTATACTTTGACTGAAGAGGGTACGTGGAGCGACTTCAGAGATCTGCCAAAGAAAACGTTAAACCGCTTCGTCATTGAGACGTCGTTTGAGCAACTGTTAGCTGATCCGGGGGGAGCATTTAGTATCAAGGGCAGTTCTATCGGCCTTCAGGATCTTTACGTTTACCCAGACGTCCAGGAGGCTACTGCCGTGGAGACTCGCGGCGGGAGGAAGATATCCAACTCAACCATTTTTCACGATGCCTCACGCCTGGAAGGTGGAGTCCTTCTCACAGGAGAGGAGAAAGTTGGGGCCACGAGTCTCCTCTACACGTTGTTCAGATATTACCACGAACGTGGACTAGTTCCCGTCTACATCCGTGGCTCTGACATTAAGAGTTCCAGTGACGCAGAAATCGACAAGATTGTTCGCCGATCCGTCATCGAACAGTACGGTGAAAAATGTGTTGAGCTATTTAATCAAAAGCCGAGCACTGAAAAAATCTTACTGCTCGATGACTTTGACGATGGGCCTGTTAAGCATGGGCAGTATCGCGCTAAGGTCTTGACGTCCTTCACTGTTCGCTTCCCAAGGATGCTGGTTACGGCAAACGAGATATTAGACTTTAACGGCTCAATTCGACCTTATGCGGAGGGAAAGCTATCAGACCTCAAGGAGTACAAACTGTTGCCCTTTGGCTACTCGCGCCGAGCACAACTTGTTCGTCGATGGGTAGAGCGTACTGGCGCTGACGGCTCACTCGATGAGGCCGCCCTTCTTGCGAGATGTGACCAAGCAGAGCGAATGCTGGATGCCGTCATGGCGAAGAACATCGTTCCGTCACTTCCATTGTATCTACTGACACTGCTACAAAGCTTTGAATCAGGGGTACAAGGTGGCTTTGAAGATAGCGGATTGGGTGAATACTATGACTACTTAGTTAAAGCAGGCCTTGAGTCTGCTCATGTTCACAAGAGCCAGTGGGGATTGATAATTGAGTATTGCTCTCATCTCGCATGGCAAATGCATGCAACCGAACACAAGGAACTTTCTCAAGAAGAGCTCACGGTATTTAATGACCGCTATTCGAGGGAACAGATTCGCGTCGAACTTGAACCTCGCATTGCGCTGTTACTGAAAGCCCGTATTCTTACGAAAAATGGGGAGTTCGTACGGTTTCGATACCATTATATTTATTACTTCTTGAAGGGGCGCCATCTCTCAAAGCAACTTGATGATTTGGATGTACAGGCCTATATCCGAACTTGTTGCGCCCACCTCTACGTACGAGAAAACGCCAATACGATACTTTTCCTTGCTCATCATGCCTTCAAGGACCCCATGTTCTTGACTTGTGTGACTGATGCCATCAACGAGCCGTTCAAAGGTTACTCACCAATTGCCTTTAACGGAAAAGACACCGAGAAGGTCAAAGAGTTCGTCAAGGAACTGCCTGAGTTGGTTTATTCGGGGAAAACGCCCGAGAAAGCCAGAGCAGAAGCGAATCAAACAAGAGATGAATTGGACGACGGTAGCGACGGACTCGCGGATAAAAAGGAAGATCTGGCCCAACATGAATTCACCGCTCAAGCGATTTCTCTCCTTAAGACTGTTGAAATTCTTGGCCAGATGCTGAAGAACCAAATAGCCAGCATTCCCCGAAGTCAGCGTGTCGACTTGCTGAAGCAAGTGATGTGCGGCCCCCTACGGGCGGTGAATGCGTTCTTCAGCGTTTTCATGAGCCACCAGAGTACGGTTGAAATCGAAATCACTGAGTTACTGGCGAAGAAGAAGGCCTTCCACAGTGACGAAGAGCGCCAAAAGGCCGCTAGACAACTGCTGGCGTGGTTGCTTCAGTCCTCGGCCGCAGGATTGCTGATTAAGGCCGTCGTCTCTATCAGCTCAGACGACTTGATGGAAGACATTAGAACTGCAGCAAACTCGATTGGTACACCTGCATCAAAGCTAATTTCCGTCGGCGTAAAGCTTGACGGCCCAGGGCGAATTCCGAGGGAAATCGAGAGAATTTCACAGGACTTGTCAGCTGACTTCATAGCCACCCGTGTTCTGCAGATATTGGTGTTGCGAAGACTCTACATGTTTCGTACAGAGGAGGCTGACCGACAGTGGCTTGCCAGCAAGAAAATTGTGGATCTAAAGTATCAGCAGGCCCTTGAGTACAAGACTCGCGAGACGAAGCTTCTGCCGGGAAGTCATTGATATTTTTCCTAATGCGAACGCTTCGGGTGTAACTCAACTGGACGCCCCTACGGGGCACCCATAAGTTCAAAAATTGAATTGCCGCTATGCAGGCCTACAAAGGTTCGCATCGGGTGGGCTGTGGTCAGCTCTATAACAGCACAGCGACCATAATGAAACTTAGTCCCATCAAGCGGGTTCGTAAGTCGTGGTTGGGCGTTTGACGTTGTGAGCCGATGGCGGGCGACCCCTCCAGCGATTAGAGTCGATCCAGGCGACGACGCCGCCGCCCATCCCCTCAAGACTGCACCGCCGCCTTGCGCTGCGCGCGCCAGGCGCCCAGGATGGCCATGGCGCCGGGCACCAGGATCAGGGCCCAGATGATCTTCTCGAGGTTCTCCTTGACCCAGGGCAGGTTGCCGAAGAAGTAGCCCGCGGCGCTGATGCCAATCACCCAGATGAGGGCGCCGCCCACGTTGTAGGCGGTGAACTTGAGGCGGCTCATCGCGGCCACGCCGGCCACGAAGGGCGCGAAGGTGCGGATGAACGGCATGAAGCGCGCCAGCACGATGGTGATGCCGCCGTAGCGCTCGTAGAAGGCATGGGCCTGGTCGAAGGCGCGCTTGTTGAAAAAGCGCGAGTCCTCCCACTGGAACACCCTGGGGCCGAAAAAGCGCCCTATCGTGTAGTTGCACTGGTCGCCCAGGATGGCGGCGGCCAGCAGCACGGCGCAGGCCAGCGGCAGGTCCAGCAGGCCGGCGCCGGCCAGCGCGCCCACCACGAACAGCAGCGAATCGCCAGGCAGGAAGGGCATCACGACCACGCCGGTCTCGACGAAGACGATCAGGAACAGCAAGGCGTAGACCCAGGCCCCGTAGGACTGGACGAAGGCCTCCAGGTGGCGGTCCACGTGCAGGATGAAGTCGATCAGAAAGGCAAAGAGTTCCATGGGTTTCCTTGAGCGCACGGATTATCCCGCCCGCGCCGGGGCCCCCGGGTGGCGCGACCTAAAATCCCCCCGTGAACGCCGTCATAGACCCCTCCCCGCGCCGCCCCATCCGCGAACTCCCCGATGAACTGATCAGCCAGATCGCCGCCGGCGAGGTGGTCGAGCGCCCGGCCTCGGTGGTGCGCGAGCTGCTGGACAACGCGCTGGACGCCGGCGCCAGCCAGATCACGCTGCGCTTGGCTGCAGGCGGCGTGCGCCTGATCTCGGTGGAGGACGACGGCGCCGGCATCCCGCGCGAGGAGCTGCCGGTGGCGCTCAAGCGCCATGCCACGAGCAAGATCGCCAGCCTCGACGAGCTCGAATCGGTGGGCACCATGGGCTTTCGCGGCGAAGCGCTGGCGGCCATCCACTCGATCTCCGAGATGTCCATCCTCTCGCGCAGCGCGGGCCAGTCCAGCGCCTTCCTGCTCGACGGCCGCACCGGCGAGCTCAGGCCGGCCGCGCGCGCGACCGGCACGACGGTCGAGGTCAAGGAGCTGTTCTTCAGCGTGCCGGCGCGGCGCAAGTTCCTCAAGACCGACGCCACCGAGCTCGCGCACTGCCTGGAGGCGGTGCGTCGCCACGCCCTGGCCCGGCCCGACGTGGGTTTTGCGGTCTGGCACGAGGGCAAGCTGATCGAGCAGTGGCGCAGCCACCCCGGCCCGGCCGGCTTGGCGCAGCGCCTGGGCGACGTGCTGGGCGAGGATTTCCAGGCCCAGTCGGTGGCCGTGGAGCACCGCGTCGGCACGGTGCGCGTGAGCGGCCGCGCCGGCCTGCCCGACGCCGCGCGCTCGCGCGCCGACCACCAGTACGCCTGGGTCAACGGCCGCTTCGTGCGCGACAAGGTGCTGGCCCATGCCGCGCGCAGCGCCTACGAGGACGTGCTGCACGGCCAGCGCCAGCCGGTCTACGTGCTCTATGTGGACATGGACCCCACGCGCGTGGACGTGAACGTGCACCCGACCAAGATCGAGGTGCGCTTTCGCGACAGCCGGGAGCTGCACCAGGCGGTGCGCCATGCGGTGGAGAACGCCCTGGCCGCGCCGCGCGCAGCCGCCGCTGCGGCTGCGGCCGAAGCCCAGATCGATGCTTCGGCCGCCACCCTGCCCTTCGCGCCGCCACCCGCCCCGGCCCGCCCGAACCTGCCGCCGAGCGCGGGCTGGCGCCAGCCCGGGATGGACTTCGGCGCGCCGCAGGGCCACCGGGTGAGCGACCTGGCCGCGCTGTGGTCGCCCTCGGCCCCCCATGCCGACAGCGTTCCGGCCGCAGCCACCGATACACGCCCCTCCGCGCCGCAAGCATTTGTCGAGCCCGTCCCCCTGCCGCCCGGCGACTGGCCCCTGGGTCGCGCGCTGGCCCAGCTGCACGGCATCTACATCCTGGCCGAGAACCGCCAGGGCCTGGTGGTGGTGGACATGCACGCGGCGCACGAGCGCATCGTCTACGAGCGGCTCAAGCAGCAATTGCAGGGCGCGTCCATCGCCAGCCAGCCGCTGCTGATCCCCGCCACCTTCGCCGCCACGCCGCAGGAGCAGGCCACGGCCGAGGCCTGCGTCGATGCCCTGCACAGCCTGGGCCTTGAGATCACGCCGTTCTCGCCACGCACCCTGGCCGTGCGCGCCGTGCCGACCACCCTGGCCCAGGGCGACGCGGTCGAGCTGGCGCGCAGCGTGCTGGCCGAGCTGGCCCAGCACGAGGCCAGCGGCGTGGTCGAGCGCGCGCAGAACGAGCTGCTGGCCACCATGGCCTGCCACGGCGCGGTGCGCGCCAACCGCCGCCTCACGCTGGAGGAGATGAACGCCCTGCTGCGCCAGATGGAGGCCACCGAGCGCTCCGACCAGTGCAACCACGGCCGCCCGACCTGGCGCCAGCTCACGCTGCGCGAGCTCGACGCGCTGTTCCTGCGCGGGCGCTGAAAGTCGATTTCCGACCAGCGGTCACGCGCGCCTGACCAAGGCGCGCCGCTGTGCGCCGCCAACCCGGAAAAGGTACAATAAGTTGTACATATCTGGGAAGCCCAAATGGATGCCATCACCTACAGCGCAGCCCGTGCCCGCTTGGCCGACACCATGAACCGGGTTTGCGACGACCACGAGCCCATCATCATCACCCGGAGTGGTCAGCAGGCGGTGGTCATGATCTCACTGGACGATTTCAAGGCCATGGAAGAAACGGCCTATTTGCTCCGCGCGCCCAAGAATGCGCAGCGCCTGCTCGAGTCCATTGCGGCGCTTGAGAGTGGAAAGGGCAAGGAACGGAAGCTGGCCCCGTGAGGCTGATCTTTTCCGATCAGGCGTGGGACGACTACCTGTACTGGCAAAAGACCGACAAGAAGCTGCTGCAGCGAATCAACGGCCTGATCCAGGAAATCACGCGCACCCCGTTTGAAGGAACGGGCAAGCCCGAACCCTTGAGGCACGCTTTGTCCGGCTATTGGTCCAGGCGAATTAATGACGAGCATCGCATCGTCTACAAGGTTTCAGACGGCGACCTGCTCATCGCTCAGCTGCGGTATCACTACTAGCGCGGGCGCGCGCCATCGACTGCGATCCAGCTCAAGGCCTGTCCAGCGACGTTCTGCTACCCTCGCCCGGATGTCCGCCTTCCCCCCAGCCTCGTCCCTGGCCGCGCCGTCGGCCATGTCGCCGGCGCTGATCGTGTTGCTGCTGTCCCTGCTGCTGGGCCTGCAGCCGATCACCACCGACCTGTACCTGCCGGCCCTGCCCGCCCTGACCGAGGGCTTTGGCGCCGACATGGCCCAGGCCCAGCTCACGCTGACGGCCCTGCTGCTGGCCTTCGGCCTCTCGCAACTGGTGTGGGGGCCGCTGTCCGATCGCTTCGGCCGCCGGCCGGTGCTGCTGTGGGGCCTCGCCGCCTATGCCGCCGCCTCGCTCGGCAGCGTGTTCGCGCCCTCCATGGAGCAATTGATCGCCTGGCGCACCCTGCAGGGCGCGGCCATGGGCGCGGGCGTGATGTGCGCGCGCGCCATCGTGCGCGACCTCTACCCGCCGATCGAGGGCGCGCGCATCATGTCCAAGGGCCTGAGCGGCCTGGGCGTGATCGCCTGCCTGAGCGCGCCGCTGGGCGGCCTGCTGTCGGACCTGCTGGGCTGGCGCGCGGCCCTGCTGGTGCTGGCGCTGTTCGGCGCCGGCGCGCTGTTCATGGTCGCGCGGCATTTCGAGGAAACCTTGCAGCAGCGCAACCCCCAGGCCCTGCAGCCGCTGGCGCTCGCGCGCGCCTGGGTGCAGATCCTGCGCCACCCCACCTTCCTCGCCTATTCGGCCCTGGCCACCACCTCCTACCTGGGCCTGTTCACCTTCCTGGCCGCGTCTTCCTTCGTCTTCATCCGCGTGCTCTCGTTCAGCAAGACGCAGTACGGCCTGCTGATGTTCAGCATGTCGCTGTCCTACATTGCGGGCACCTTCATGTGCCGGCATCTGCTGGCGCGCTTCGGCGTGCGCCGCACGGTGGCGCTGGCGGGCGGGCTGACCCTGACCGGCGGCACGCTGATGGGCGTGCTGGCCCTGCTCGGCGAAGGCCAGTCCTGGTGGGGCGCCTGGGCCATCATGGGGCCGTTCTACCTGTTCATGCTGGGCCATGGCGTGCACCAGCCCTGCGGGCAGAGCGGCGCCATCGGCCCCTTCCCCCAGGCCGCCGGCACGGCCTCGGCGCTGAACGGCTTCCTGATGATGGTCGCCGCCTTCGCCATGGGCGGCTGGCTGGGCACGCGCATGGACGGCACGGTGTTTCCGCTGGTCTACGGCATCTGGTTGTGGAGCATCTGCATCGCCGCAGTCGCCTGGACCTTGGTGCAATGGCATGGCACGCCGCCCAAGCATTGAGATGAGCCGCGAGAAAGTGACGAACGTGGGGGCGATTGCTCTTGCCGGGCCCACGGCCTCGGGCAAGACCGCGGGGGCGCTGGCGATCGCGCAGCAGCTCGCCTCGCGCGGCGGGGTGGAGATCGTCAGCGTGGACTCGGCCCTGGTCTACCGCGGCATGGACATAGGCACGGCCAAGCCTTCGCGCGAGGAGCTGGCCGCCGTGCCGCACCACCTGATCGACATCCGCGACCCGCTGCAGGCCTACAGCGCGGCCGAGTTCGTGCAGGACGCGACTCGCCTGGTGGCCGAGATCCGCGCGCGCGGCCGCCTGCCGCTGCTGGTGGGCGGCACCATGCTGTACTTCAAGGCCTTGTTCGAGGGCCTGGACCCGATGCCGGCCGCCGACCCCGCGGTGCGCGCGCAGCTGGAGGCCGAGGCCGCCACGCGCGGCTGGCCGGCCCTGCATGCAGAGCTCGCGCGCGTGGACCCGGCCACGGCCGCGCGCCTGGCGCCGCTGGACGCGCAGCGCATACAGCGCGCGCTCGAGGTCTGGCGCGTGAGCGGCCAGCCGCTGTCGGCCTTCCACCGCGCCGCCGACCAGGGCGCGCCGCGCGACGCGCTGCAGGCGCCGCTGATCTCGCTGGAGCCGCAGTCGCGCGCCTGGCTACACGAGCGCATCGCCCAGCGCTTCGACGCCATGCTGGCGGCGGGCTTCCTCGAGGAGGTGATGCGGCTGCGCGCGCGCGGCGACCTGCATGCCGAGCTGCCGGCCATGCGCTGCGTGGGCTACCGCCAGGCCTGGGAGGCGCTGGAGGGCCGCCTGCCGCTGGCCGAGCTGCGCGAGCGCGGCATCTACGCCACGCGCCAGCTCGCCAAGCGCCAGCTGACCTGGCTGCGCGCGATGCCGCAGCGCCATGTGCTGGCCTGCGACGCGCCCGACGCGCTGCCGCAGCTGCTGGACCTGGTCGACCGGCTGCTCGCTGCGCCCCCGGCCTCCTGAGTCCGCCATGAGCCTGGTCGTCACCGACTTGTGCAAGCGCTACGGCGACACGCCGGTGTTCGCCCATGTCTCGCTGCAAGTGGACAGCGGCGAGTTCGTCGCCATCGTCGGCGAGTCGGGCGTGGGCAAGTCCACCCTGCTCAACTGCCTGGCCGGCCTGGACCGCTGGGACAGCGGTAGCGTGGTGCACGACGGCGTGGACATCGGCGCCCAGGACGAGGAGCAGCGCGCGCTCTGGCGACGCCGCCACCTGGGCTTCGTGTTCCAGGCCTTCCACGTGCTGCCGCACCTGGACGTGGCGCAGAACGTGGCCCTGCCCCTGCTGCTGCTGGGCCAGCCCGACCAGGCGCGCGTGGCCGCCATGCTCGAGGCCGTGGGCTTGGCCGGCTTGGGCGCGCGTCTGCCTCAGCAACTGAGCGGCGGCCAGCTGCAGCGCGTCGCGATCGCACGCGCCCTGGTGCATCAGCCGAAATTGCTGCTGGCCGACGAGCCGACCGGCAACCTGGATCCGGCCACGGCCGCCCGCGTCATGGACTTGCTGACGGCGCAATGCCGCGCCCACCGCGCCTCGCTGGTGCTGGTGACGCACTCGCAAGCCGCTGCGGCGCGCGCGGACCGCGTGCTGCAGCTCACCGCCGCCGGCATCGCGCCCTGAGGGCGCTGCCGGCGCCCCGGCTTACTCGATCATCAGGCGCTGCGAGCCCTGGCCCTGCTTCTTGGGCAGGGTCAGCGTGAGCACGCCGTTGTCGTACTTGGCCTTGGACTGGCCCTGGTCGATCTCGGCCGGCAGCTGGAAGCTGCGCGAGACCGCGCCGTAATAGCGCTCGCTGCGCAGCGATTTCTCGTCGCCGCTCTGATCGCCCTGCTTGACCTCGGCGCGCAGGGTCACCACATTGCCTTCGATCGAAACCTGGATGTCCTCCTTGCGCACGCCGGGCACCTCGGCGGACACCGTGTACGCCTGGTCGGACTCGGAGACATCGACCTTGATCTGCGCGGGCGAAGGCAGGGGGTCGCCGTGCAGGGGCCGGATGTAGAAGCCCGGTGCGAAGTCCTTGAAGAATTCGTCGAACAGGCTGCTGCCACGAGGGATCAGTGAACTCATGCGTCTCTCCTTCAAACTGGCTGGTTGGCATGGCTTGGCGCCACGTACCTGAATATGCGTGCCGCCAGTGGCAATCTCAAGGCTTTCGCGCACAGGATTTGATGCCGGTCAACACCCGGCGGCGCAAGGCCCTCAGGCGCCGGGCCGCATCCTGCGCTCGCGCTGGCCTTCGGTGCCAATGGCGGCCACCAGCAGAGCCAGCTCCTCCGACAGGACGGCCAGCACGTCGTCCAGCGTGGCCAGGCCGATCAGCTCGCCCTGCCCGCCCACGACGGGGACGCGGCGCACACCCTGGCGGCGCATCACACGCATCAGGTCGATCAGCGAATCGTCCTCGCGCGCGGTCACCAGGTCGGTGCTCATCACCTCGCCCACGTTGAGCATGCCTGGATCGACCCCTGCGGCCACCACCGCGGTGACGATGTCGCGATCGGTGAGCAGGCCCACCACGATGCGCTGGCCCGCGAGCTCGTCGACCACGACCAGACTGCCCACGTGGTTTTCGCGCATGAGGCGGGCCGCCTCGTTCAGCGGCATGGCGCGCAAGGCGAAGCTCACGTCGCGGGTGCAGATCTCACCGGTGGTTAAACGCTCGCCCATGATGCTCTCCTCGCTGGCTGGCGGGACGCGACCATGCATCCCTTTGTTTTCAGAATAGACCCGGACGGGCGCCGCGTCCATGGTGGGGGCCCGTAGCGACTTGCCCGGCCGCAAGCGGGGCGTTCACAATGAATCCGCGCATCCCTGCGCAGAAATTCCTACAACGTCCGGAGGGTTTATGGATCTCAACGTTTTTTCGGCCTCGCTGCAGAACACGCTAGGCGCCCAACTGCCACAGATCGTCGGGGCGCTGGCCATCCTGATGCTGGGCTGGCTGCTGGCGGTGATCGCGCGTGCCGGAGTGCGGCGCCTGCTGGCCATGATCAAGCTCAACGTGCACCTCGCACAGAGCACCCACGCCGCCGTCGATGCCGAAACGCCGCTGGCCACCGGCGTGTTCTGGCTGATCCTGCTGGCCACGCTGGTGGCCACGCTCAACACGCTGGACCTGTCCAATCTGTCGGCGCCGTTCGCCGACCTGATGCAGGGCATCCTCGGCTACGTGCCCAACCTGCTGGCGGGCATGCTGCTGGCGCTGGTCGCGTGGGTGCTGGCCACGGTGCTGCGGGCCGCGGTGACGCGCGGGCTGGCCGCCACCTCGATCGACGAAAGGCTGTCGGCCGAGGCCGGCATGAAGCCGATGAGCGACTACGCCGGCAACGTGCTGTTCTGGCTGGTGATCCTGTTTTTCCTGCCGGCGGTGCTGTCGGCGTTCCAGCTGACCGGCGTGCTCGAGCCGGTGCGCGCCATGCTCGCCAAGCTGCTCGACATGGTGCCCAATCTGTTCGGCGCGACCCTGATCGTCGTCGTCGGCTGGCTGGTGGCGCGCGTGCTGCGCGGCCTGGTCAGCAACCTGGCGGCGGCCGCGGGCGCGGACACGCTGAACGAGCGGGTGGGGCTGGACAAGGCGGTCGGGCTGTCGCGCCTGCTGGGCACGCTGGTGTTCATCCTGGTGTTCGTGCCCTCGCTGATCGCCGCCCTCGAGGCCCTCAAGGTCGAAGCCATCTCGCGTCCTGCCTCGCAGATGCTGGCGCAAATCCTGGAGGCGGTGCCGCACATCGTCGCCGCCGCCGTCATCCTGCTGCTGACCTGGTATGTGGCGCGCTTCGCCTCGAGCCTGCTGGCCAGGCTGCTGGAAAGCGCGGGCTTCGACGGCCTGCCGGCGAAGATGGGCATCGCCCACGCCCTGTCCGGCGCGACCCGCCCGTCCCACCTGGTCGGCTTGCTGGTGATGTTCTTCGCGATGCTGTTCGCCACGGTGGAAGCCGCCGCGCAGCTGGGCTTTCATCAGGTCAGCGAGGTGGTCACCACCTTCGTGCGCTTCGGCGCCGACATCCTCCTGGGCAGCGCCATCCTGGTGATCGGCTACTGGCTGTCCAACCTGGCCTACCGCACCATCCGCCAGGCCAGTCCCGAAGGCAGCCTGGTCGCCAACCTGGCGCGCTTCGCCATCCTCGGCCTGGTCATCGCCATGGGCCTGCGCGCCATGGGCATTGCCAACGAGATCGTGCAGCTGGCGTTCGGGCTCACCCTGGGCGCCGTCGCGGTGGCGGTCGCCCTGTCGTTCGGCCTGGGCGGGCGCGAGGCCGCCGGCAAGCTGATGGAGCACTGGTTCGCCAAGCTGCGCAAGGATTGATCCTCGCCCGCGGAGGGCGCGCCGGCTCGGCACAATGAGTGCATGCGCGCCCTTCTTTCCACGTTCTCCTGGCAGGAGCTGCGCCACCACCCCTGGCGCAGCCTGGCGGCCGTGGCGGCCGTGATGCTGGGCGTGGCGCTGGCGTTCTCGGTGCAGCTGATCAACGCCTCGGCGCTCAGCGAGTTCTCCAGCGCCGTGCGCGCCGTCGGCGGCCAGCCCGACCTGGAGCTGCGGCCCGCGCAGGGCAGCTTCGACGAAACCCTGTTCGTGCATGTGGCCCAGCATCCCGACGTGGCGCTGGCCAGCCCGGTGCTGGAGCTGTCCACCTACGCGCTCGACGCGGCGGGGCAGCGCCAGCCGCTGCGCGTGGTCGGCCTCGACGCGCTGGCCGCGACCACGATCAGCCCGGCGCTGGTGCCGGTGCCCGCGCGGGCCGAGGACAGGCTGGCGCTGTTTGCGCCGGCGACGGTCTTCCTCAACCCGGCCGCGCGCCAGGCCCTGCAGGCCGGCGCCGCCGCCGACGCGCCGCTGCGCCTGCAAAGCGGCCTGCAATTGCACGAAGTGCGGGTCGCCGGCAGCGTGGCCGCGGGCGGGCCGCCGCTGGCCGTGATGGACATCGCGGCCGCGCAGGAACTGTTCGAGCGGCTGGGCCGGCTGTCGCGCATCGACCTGCGCCTGCGCCCCGGCGCCGACCGCGCGGCCCTGCTGCGTGCGCTGCAGCTGCCGGCCGGCATGCTGGCGGTCGAGCCCGGCGACGCCGCCGCGCGCGTGAGCAGCCTCTCGCGCGCCTATCGGGTCAACCTCACGGTGCTGGCCTTGGTGGCGCTGTTCACCGGCGCCTTCCTGGTGTTCTCGGTGCTCTCGCTCAGCGTGGCGCGGCGCCAGCAGCAGTTCGCGCTGCTGGGCGTGCTGGGCCTGTCGGCGCGCGGTCGGTTGCGCCTGGTGCTGTGGGAATCGCTGGCGCTGGGCGGGGTGGGCAGCCTGGCCGGCCTGGCCCTGGGCACGGCGCTCGCGGCCCTGGGGCTGCACCTGCTCGGCGGCGACCTGGGCGGCGGCTATTTCGCCGGCGTGGCGCCGGCCCTGCAGTGGAGCCCGGGCGCGGCGCTGGGCTACGGCGCCCTGGGCACGCTGGCCGCGCTGGCCGGCGGCTGGTGGCCCGCGCAGGCCGCGCAGCGCCTGGCACCGGCGCAGGCGCTCAAGGGCCTGGGCGACGCGGCGGCGGGCGGGCGCAGCCACGGCGTCGGCCTGGCCCTGATGGCCCTGGGCCTGCTGCTGGCCCTGGCCCCGCCGGTGGCGGGCGTGCCGCTGGCCGCCTATGCCTCGGTCGGCCTGCTGCTGCTGGGCGGCATCACGGCCCTGCCCTGGGGCGTGGCCCTGCTGTACGACAGGCTGGCCGGGCTCAGCGCCAACCGGCTGCTGCCGCTGCTGGCCGTGGAGCGCGCGCGCCGCATGCGCGAGAGCGCGGCCGTGGCGGTGAGCGGCGTGGTCGCCTCGCTGAGCCTGGCGGTGGCGCTCACGGTCATGGTGGCGAGCTTCCGCGACTCGGTCACGCACTGGCTGGACCAGGTGCTGCCGGCCGACCTCTACCTGCGCACGGCGAGCGCGGCCGCCGCCGGCGACACGGTGTTCTTCACGCCCGAGTTCGCCCAGGCGGTCGCACAGCTGCCGGGCGTGGCGCGCCTGGGCGCAGTGCGCGCCCGCTCCCTGCTGCTGGACCCGGCCCTGCCGCCCGTCACCCTGCTCGCACGCTGGATGGACGAGCCGGCGCACACCCTGCCCCTGGTCGGGGCGGCCCTGCCGGTGCCGCCGGGCCAGGTCGGCATCTACGTGAGCGAAGCCATGCTCGCGCTGCACGGCGCGCGGCCCGGCCAGGTGTTCGAGCCGCTGGCGGCGGCGCTGGGCCTGGCCGACTCGCCGACCCGCTTCTTCGTGGCCGGGGTGTGGCGCGACTACGTGCGGCAGTTCGGCGCCATCGCCATGGACCGGCGCGATTTCACGCGCCTGACCGGCGACAGCCGCGCGACCGACCTGGCGCTGTGGCTGGCGCCCGGGGCAGCGCCAGCCGAGGTGCAGCAGGCGGTGCGCGCCCTGGCCGAGCGCCTGCCCGGCGGCCAGGGCGCCCTGGTCGAGTTCGCGTCCGCGGCCCAGCTGCGCGCCACCTCGCTGCGCATTTTCGACCGCAGCTTCGCCGTCACCTACTGGCTGCAGGCGGTGGCCATAGGCATAGGCCTGTTCGGCGTGGCGGCCAGCTTCAGCGCCCAGGTGCTGGCCCGGCGCAAGGAGTTCGGCCTGCTGGCCCACCTGGGCCTGACGCGGCGCCAGATCCTCGCCGTGGTCGCCGGCGAGGGCGCGGCCTGGACCTTGGTCGGCGCGGCTGCGGGGCTGGCGCTGGGCCTGGCGGTGTCGGTGGTGCTGGTGCATGTGGTCAACCCGCAGAGCTTCCACTGGACCATGGACCTGCTGGTGCCCTGGGCCCGCCTGCTGCTGCTCTGCGCGGCCGTGGTGCTGGCCGGCACGGCGACCGCCTGGCTGGCGGGCCGCGCGGCCGCTGGCCGGGACGCGGTGCTGGCCGTGAAGGAGGACTGGTGATGCTGGCGCGCCGGCCGCTGCTGATCGCCGCCGGGCTCGCTCCCCTGGGCGCGCTGGCCCTGCCGCCGCGCAGGCTGCAATTCCCCCGCGACCATGGCGCCCACCCCGAGTTCCGCACCGAGTGGTGGTACCTCACGGGCCACGCCCGTGCCGCGGGCCGCGAGTTCGGCTTCCAGATCACCTTCTTCCGCTCGCGCGTGGACGCCACGCAGGCCATGCGTTCGCGCTTCGCCGCGCGCCAGCTGCTGTTCGCCCATGCGGCCATCACCGACGTGCAGGGCCGCCGCCTCTGGCACGACCAGCGCATCGCGCGCAGCCTGTCCCTGCCCGGCCTGGACCGCGTGATCGCGAGCGAGGCCGACACCGGGCTGCGCCTGAACGACTGGTCGCTGAGGCGCCAGGGCGGGGTCTACCTGGCGCGCGTGGAGGCCGGCGAGTTCGCCCTGCAGCTCGAGGCCGAGGCCACCCAGCCGCTGCTGCTGCAGGGCGAGCAGGGCCTGTCGCGCAAGGGGCCCGAGCCCGGGCAGGCCAGCTACTACTACAGCCGGCCCCAGCTCGCGGTGCGCGGCGAGCTGCGCCTGAAGGGCCAGCGCTTCAGCCTGACCGAGCCCGGCCGCGCCTGGCTGGACCACGAATGGAGCGAGGCCCTGATGCACCCCGAGGCCAGGGGCTGGGACTGGATAGGCATGAACCTGTTCGACGGCAGCGCCCTCACCTCCTTCCGGCTGCGCCGCGCCGACGGCAGCGCGCTGTGGGACGGCGGCTCGTTCCGCACGGCCGAGGGCCGGCTCCAGGTGTTCCGCCCTGGCGAGACGCGCTTCGTCCCGCAGCGGCGGTGGACCAGCCCCTTGAGCCGGGCCGCCTATCCGGTGGCCTGGCAGCTGCAGACGCCGGCCGGCGAGTACGGCGTGCGCGCGGTGCTCGACGACCAGGAGCTCGACAGCCGCGGCTCCACCGGCGCCATCTACTGGGAAGGCCTGTCGGAGCTGCTCGACGGCCAGAGCCGGCCCCTGGGGCGCGGCTACCTCGAGATGACGGGCTACGCGCAGCCGCTGAAGCTGTGAATGCCTGGTTCAGTGCGCACCGGCCGCGGCGTCGGCGCTGCCGGCCGCGCCCAGGCGCTGCGGCCGCGACAGCCAGACCAGCGGGATCAGCGCCAGGAAGATCAGCGCCGAGGCATGGAACACGTCGTTGGCGGCCAGCATGAAGGCCTGCTGGTCGACCAGGCGGTTGAGCTGCGCCAGGGCCTGCTCGGCGCTCAGGCCCGCGGCCCGCAACCCGGCCAGGGTGCTGCCCGCCACCGCATTGCCCTGGCTCAGCGCCTCGACCAATTGGGCATGGTGCAGGCTCGCGCGGTCCTCCCAGACCGTGGTGGCGACCGAGGTGCCGATCGCGCCGGCCATGATGCGCACGAAGTTGGACAGCCCCGAGGCCGCCGGGATGCGCTCGGGCGGGAGGCCCGACAAGGTGATGCTGACCATGGGGATGAAGAAGAAGGCCGTCGCCACGCCCTGCAGCAGGGTCGGCACCATGATGGTGGCCAGGTCGACCTGGGTGTTGAACAGCGAGCGCATCCACAGCACCAGGCCGAACACCAGGAAGGCGAAGCTGGCGTAGGCGCGCGGGTCCACGCGGCCCATGGTCTTGCCGACCACCGGCGCCAGCACGATGGCCAGCAGGCCCACCGGCGCCATGGCCATGCCGGCCTGGGTGGCCGTGTAGCCCATGTACTGCTGCAGCCACAGCGGCAGCAGCACCACGTTGCCGAAGAACAGGCCATAGCCCACCGCGGTCGCGAGCGCGCCGGCCCAGAAGTTGCGCCGCGCGAACAGCGAGAGGTCGACCACCGGGTGCTTGTCGGTCAGCTCCCAGACCAGGAAGAAGGCCAGGCCCATCAGGGCCACCAGCGCCAGAGCCACCACCACCGAGGAGTGGAACCAGTCGTGCTCCTTGCCCAGGTCCAGCATCAGCTGCATGGCGCCGACCCACAGCACCAGCAGGGCCAGGCCCCAGGCGTCGATCGGCAGCTGGCGGGTGGGGCTCTCGCGGTGGCGGTAGATCTGCCAGGACGCGAAGGCCGCCACCAGGCCTACCGGCACATTGATGTAGAAGATCCAGGGCCAGGCGATGTTGTCGGTGATCCAGCCGCCCAGCAGCGGCCCCATCACCGGCGCGACCAGGGTGGTCATGGACCACATGGCCATGGCCAGGCCGGCCAGCGCGCGCGGGTAGCTGGCCAGCAGCAGCGACTGCGACAGCGGAATCATGGGGCCGGCGACGAAGCCCTGCAGCGCGCGGAACGCTATCAGGGAGGCCATGTCGGGCGCCAGCCCACACAGCCAGGAGGCCAGCACGAACAGCAGCACGCTGGCCACGAACAGCCGCACCTGGCCAAAACGCTGCGACAGCCAGCCGGTCAGCGGCACGGCGATCGCGTTGGCCACCGCGAAGCTGGTGATGACCCAGGTGCCCTGGTTGGGGCTCACGCCCAGGTCGCCGGCGATGGCGGGCAGGGACACGTTGGCGATCGAGGTGTCCAGCACGTTCATGAAGGTCGCGGCCGACAGGGCCAGCGTGCCCCAGGTGCGGGCCGCGCCGGTCAGCGGTGGCGGGGGCAGCAAGCTCGTGGTCGAAGCCATGCGCGGGCCCCGGCTCAGCGCGCGGCGCTCGCGGCCTGCGACAAGCGCAGCACGGCCGATGCGGCCAGGGCCTCGGGCACCGGCAGCGCCGAGGGCGCCGCCGGCTCGGGCTGCTGGTTGCCGGCAGGGCGCGGCGCGGCGCCGCCCTGTCCGGCATGGGCCGCGATCACGCGGCGCACCCGGGCCTCGGCGCCGTCGTCCAGGGCCTCGAACACCGGGGTCTGGGCCACGGCGCTCGCGCGCGGCGCCTCGGCCAGGGTCTTGCCCCCCTGCTCGCGTATGTCGACCTCGACGTCCATGGACAGTCCCACGCGCAGCGGGTGCTCGGCGAGCTGTCCGGCGTCGAGCGCGATGCGCACCGGCACGCGCTGCACCACCTTGATCCAGTTGCCGGTGGCGTTCTGCGCCGGCAGCAGCGCGAAGGCCGCGCCGGTGCCCACGCCCAGGCCGGCGACCCGGCCGCTGTAGCCGACCTTCTTGCCGTACAGGTCGGCCGTGAGCCGCACCGGCTGGCCGAGGCGGATCTGGCGCAGCTGGGATTCCTTGAAGTTGGCGTCCACCCAGACCTGATTGAGCGGCACGATGGACATCAGTGGCGTGCCCGCCGCCACGCGCTGGCCCAGCTGCACGCTGCGCTTGGCCACATGGCCGTCCACCGGCGCCGGCAACGCGGCGCGCTGCGAGGCCAGCCAGGCCTCGCGCAGCCTGGCCGCCGCGGCCAGCACGCCGGGGTGCTGCTCCAGGCGCGTGCCCTCGGTCATGGCCTGGTTGCTGGCGAGCTGCTCCCGCGCCGCCGTGACGGCGGCCTGCGCGGCCGCCAGCGCGCTCCTGGCATTGGCCTGCTGGGTCTGGGCATGGCCGAGCTCTTCCTTGGACACCGCACCATTGCCGACCAGGGACTGGCGGCGGCTGAGGTCCTGGCTGGCGCGCTCGAGCTCGCTGCGCGCCTTGGCCGCGTCGGCCTCGCGCAAGGCGATCTGCGCCGCCAGCGTGCCGTTGTGCGTGTACAGCTGGCGCACCTGGCGCACGGTCTGGGCCAGGTTGGCTTCGGCCTGCTCGAGCGCCAGGCGCGCGTCGGCCGGGTCGAGCTTGACCAGCGGCTGGCCGGCTTTGACGAAGTCGGTCTCGTCGGCCAGGATGGCCATCACCGTGCCGCCGACCTGCGGCGTGATCTGGATCACGTTGCCTTGCACATAGGCGTTGTCGGTGTGCTCGTAGCGGCTGGCGACCAGCCACTGGTAGGCCGTCCAGCCCAGGCCGGCGACGACGACCAGGCCGGCCAGGGCGGTCAGGGCCTTCTTGCGCCTGGGGTTGCCGGGGGGCAAAGCGGCCGGGGCCGCGTCTTGGGTCGGGTTCATGGTCGGTTCTTCTCTGGATTCGTTGACTTAAAGACGGGCCTGCGCATCGGCGTCGGCCTGCCAGCCGCCGCGGGCCTGCGCATCGGCGTCGGCCTGCCAGCCGCCGCCGAGGGCCCGGATCAGGCCCACGCGCGTGTCGAGCGCGCGCGCCGCGAGATCCACCGCCTGGCGGCGCTGCTGCAGCACGCCGGTCTCTGCACTGAGCACCTGCAGGTAGTTGCCCAGGCCCGCGCGGTAGCGCTGCACGGCGATCTCGTAGGCGCTTTCGGCGGCCGCCTGCGCGGCGGCCTGCTCGGCCTGCTGGCGCGCGATGGACTGGGCCGAGGCCAGCTGGTCGGCCGTCTCGCGCACGGCCTCCAGCACGGCGGCGTTGTAGCTTTCCACGGCCGCGTCGTGGTCGGCCGCCTTGCCGCGCAGCTTGGCGCGCAGCCGGCCGGCCTCGAAGATCGGCAGGCGCAGCGCCGGGCCCACGCCCCACTGCTGGCTGCCCGCCTCGAGCAGGCGGCCCAGGCCTATGCTGGACAGGCCGGCGAAGGCCACCAGGTTGATGTTGGGATAGAACTGCGCCTTCGCGTTCGCGACCTCGTGGCCGGCCGCTTCCACGCGCCAGCGGGCCGCGGCCACGTCGGCGCGGCGCCCCAGCAGGTCGGCCGGGATCTGGCCCGCCGGCAAGCCGCCCTTGAGCGATGCCAGCGCCGCCGGCTGCAACTTCTGCGCCACGGCCGGCTCGCCGACCAGGGCCGCCAGCCCATGGCGCGTGAGCGCCACCTGCTCGCGCAGCGCCTCGAGCTGCTGGCGCGCTTCGGGCAGGCTGCCCTCGCTTTGCCTGAGCTCGAGTTGCGTGTCCAGCCCGGCCTCGACGCGCTCGCGCACCAGGCCCAGGGTCTGCTCGCGCTGGGCCAGGGTGCGCTCGGCCACGCCCAGCTGCGCCTGCAGGCGGGCCAGCTGGATGTACTGCCGCGCCACGTTGCTGGCCAGCAGCAGGCGCGCGGCCTGGACCTCGGCCTCGGCGGCGCGCGCCTGGCCCAGGGCCGCGTCCAGCGCGGCGCGGTACTTGCCGAAGAAGTCGAGCTCCCAGCCCAGGCTCAGCTGGGCCGTACCGCTGTCGCGGATGGCGCCGGCCAGCGGCGCGGGCACGGCCCCATGGGCCGTGTATTTCTGGCGCGTGAGGTCCAGCGAGGCGTTGAGCTGGGGCAGCAGGGCCGCGTCCGCGACCTCGGTGACGGCCCGGGCGCGCGCCAGGCGGGCCTGGGCCAGCCGCAGGCCGGGGTTGCCCTCGAGTGCCTGCGCCACCAGGGCGTCGAGCTGCGCGTCGCCGAACTCGCGCCACCAGTCAGCGGCCAGCGGCGATGCGCTGCGCTCGCCGGCCGCAAGGCCCAGGCTGGCGGGCTCGCGCAGCCTGGCCTGCGATTCGATGCCGGACAGGTCGGCGCAAGCGGCCAGCGAGAGCAGCAGCAAGGCCGCGGCCGGCCGCGCGAGTCGCGCCGCGGCCGTCTGGATACGGAAACTCATGGGTTCTTCTCTCCTTGGGCCGCCAATGCCTGGGCATTGGCCAGGATGCGGCGCAGGTAGCTCTTGAGGGTGTTCCATTCCTCGGCCGAGAAGCCGGCCAGGTGCGCGTTCTGCACGCGGCTGAGCACTTCGGGGATGCGGCTCGCGGCGCGGCGCCCTTCCTCGGTGAGTTCGATGTGCACCACGCGCCGGTCCTCCTCGGAGCGCACGCGGCGCAGCAGGCCCTTGGCCTCCATGCGGTCCAGCAGGCGCGTGGTGGCGCCGGCGTCGAGCTGGCAGCCGCGCGCCACCTCGGCCACGGTCGAGGCCTGGCCCAGGTAGAGCTTGAGCAGCGGCACCCACTGCGCGTGAGTCAGGCCGCAGGCCTCGAGTTCCTGCTCGACCTGCTGCTTGACCTCGGAGAGGATCATGCGCATGAGGTAGCCCATGCTCTCTTCGGGCGCATAGTCCTCGGGGCGGTAGAACTCGACGGCCTCGCCGCGACCGCCGGAGCCGTATGCCTTTTTCTCAGTCATGGTTCGATATTAATTGCTTAGGCAATTATTGTCAAGGCTACTTTTGTCAGGGCAATGACAGGCTTACACTGGCGCATGGCCATTCCCTCCTCCGCCACCGCGCGCGGCCAAGGCGCGCCGCGCTCGCTCGGCGGCCTGGCGCCCTTCCTGCGCCCCTACCGCGCACGCATTGTGCTGGCCGGGCTGTTCCTGCTGCTCGCGGCCGGCGCCACGCTGCTGTTTCCGCTGGCGCTGCGCGAGCTGATCGACGGCAGCCTGGCGGCGCGCGACCGCGGCACCCAGGTGCTGGCCCTGCGCGGGCAGTTCCTCGCGCTGTTCGCCGTGGCCTTTGCACTCGGCCTGTTCTCGGCGGCGCGCTACTATCTGGTCAGCTGGCTGGGCGAGCGCGTCACCGCCGACCTGCGCAACGCGGTCTACGCCCATGTGCTGGACCAGAGCCCCGAGTTCTTCGAGACCACGCAGACCGGCGAGGTGCTCTCGCGCCTGACCGCCGACACCACCCTGGTGCAGACCGTGGTGGGCTCCTCGCTGTCCATGGGCCTGCGCAACGCGGTGATGGGGGCCGGCGCCCTGCTCATGCTGGTCTGGACCAACCCCTACGTGATGACCCAGGTGCTGCTGATCCTGGTGGCCGTGGTGTTGCCCAGCATGTGGTTCGGCCGGCGCGTGCGGCGGCTCTCGCGCGCCAGCCAGGACCGGGTGGCCGACGCCAGCGCGATCGCCGCCGAGGTGCTGAACGCCATGCCCGTGGTGCAGAGCTACACGGCCCAGGCGCGCGAGTCGGCGCGCTTCGACGCCGCCACCGACGAGGCCTTCCGCACCGCCGTGCGCCGCACGCGCGCGCGCTCGGCGCTGGTCGCCTTCATCATCATCGCCAACGCCGCCCTGCTGCTGTGGGGCCTGTACCGCGGCACCGAGGCGGTGCTGGCCGGGCAGATCACGGCCGGCCACCTGGGCCAGACCGTGGTCTACGTGATCATCCTGGCCGGCGCGGTGGCGGTGCTGGGCGAGGTCTACGGCGACCTGCTGCGCGCCGCCGGCGCGACCGAGCGGCTGATGGAACTGCTGCAGGCGCGCTCGCCCATCGCCTCGCCCGCGCGTGCGACGCCGCTGCCGGCGCCGGCCGCGGGCTGCGCCGTCGCCTTCGAAGGCATCAGCTTCCACTACCCCTCGCGACCGGCCACGCCGGCGCTGCGCGACTTCACGCTGCGCGTCGCGCCGGGCGAGACCGTGGCCCTGGTCGGCGCCAGCGGCGCCGGCAAGAGCACGGTGTTCCAGTTGCTGCTGCGCTTTTACGACCCTCAGTCGGGCCAGGTGCTGCTGGACGGCCGGCCGTTGCCCGAGCTGGACCTGGACCGGCTGCGCGGGCGCGTGGCGACGGTACCGCAGGACCCCGTGATCTTCTCGGCCAGCGCGCGCGAGAACATACGCTACGGGCGGCCCGGCGCCAGCGACACCGAGGTCGAGGCCGCCGCGCGCGCCGCCTTCGCCGACGACTTTCTGCGTGCCCTGCCGCAGGGCTACGACAGCTTCCTGGGCGAGCGCGGCGTGCGTCTGTCGGGCGGCCAGCGCCAGCGCATCGCGATCGCGCGCGCCATCCTCAAGAACGCGCCGCTGCTGCTGCTGGACGAGGCCACCAGCGCGCTGGACGCCGAGAGCGAGCGCATGGTACAGGCGGCGCTGGAGTCCGCCATGCACAGCCAGGCCGGCCGGCGCACCACCCTGGTCATCGCCCACCGCCTGGCCACGGTGCAAAAGGCGGACCGCATCGTGGTGCTGGAGCATGGCCGCATGGTCGAGCAAGGGCGGCATGAGGCCCTGGTCGCGGCCGGCGGCGTCTACGCCAGGCTGGCGGCGCTGCAGTTCAGCGCCTGAGCAGCCGCCGCAGCGCAGCGGCAGCGGCAGCGGATTTGTAAATCCCACAAGTGCGTCCTAGACTTGCTGCCACCGTCGACGGCCCTGAAGGCCGGTGCGCAGGTGGAAGCAACACATCCAACGCATCGGAGGACACCATGGCGTATCAGCTCGAAGGGCGCTTGCTCGAGGTCTGCACCTGCAAGGCCATCTGCCCCTGCTGGGTCGGCGAAGACCCGGACCTGGGCCATTGCAAGGGCCTGATGGCCTGGCATTTCGACAAGGGCACGGTCAACGGCGTGGACGTATCGGGGCGCACGCTGGCGGCCATGGCCTACATCCCGGGCAACGTGCTGCAGGGCAACTGGAGTGCGGCGATCTACGTGGACGAAAAGTCCTCGCCGCAGCAGGAGCAGGCCATGCTGGACGTCTTCACCGGCAAGCTGGGCGGGCCGGTGGCCGACATGGCCAAGCTGATCGGCACCGTGGTCTCGGTCGAGCGCGTGCCGATCGACTTCGACGTGCAGGGCGGCAAGGGCACGCTCAAGGTCGGCGAGGTCAGCTTTGCCGAGATGGAGTCGTTCAGCGGCGCCACCGGTGCCACCACCACGTTGAATGACACCGTCTTTTCCACGGTACCGGGCGCACCGGCCTTCGTGGGCAAGGCCACGCGCTACCGCGCCAAGAACGACAAGCTCAACATCGACGTCGACATCAAGGGCTACAACTCGATTCAGAGCGTGTTCAAGTTCGTCGCCTGACCGGGCACCCGCCGGAGACTGCCCATGCCTGCCGGCTCGCCGGAGCGTAGCGCCCCCGCCGCGGGCGGGGCGCAGGTGCGCGACCGGCTGTTCATCTGGCTGCTCGGCGGCTTGGTGGCGCTGGCCTGGAGCGCGCTGTGGCTGTGGAGCACCAGCCCCTGGGAGCGCTACCTCGCACATGACCGCTGGAGCGAGCTGGGCGTGCTGGCCCAGTGGTGCCGCAGCCTGCCGCAGGGCGATTGGCTGTTGCCGGCGGCGCTGCACGCGGCGGCCTGGCTGCTGATGGTGGCGGCCATGATGCTGCCCACCATCTACCCGCTGCTGCGCATGTTCGGCCGCATGACGGCGGATCGGGCCGATGCCTCGGCCTTGCTGGCGCGCGTGGTGCTGGGCTACCTGCTGGCCTGGTTCGGCTTCGGCCTGGCGGCGCATGGCGTGGACAGCCTGCTGCACCGGCTGGCCGAGGCCAGCAACTGGATGTTCAGGCATGGCTGGACCATCGGTCCGCTGGTGCTGGGCGCGGCGGGCCTGTTCCAGTTCAGCGCGCTCAAGTACCGCTGCCTGGACCGCTGCCGCTCGCCCTTCGGCTTCATCACCCAGCACTGGCGCGGCCGGGCGCCGGGGCGCGAGGCCCTGCGCCTGGGCGCCATGCACGGCCTGTTCTGCGTGGGCTGCTGCTGGGCGCTGATGCTGCTGATGTTCGTGGTCGGCTCCGGCAATCCGGGCTGGATGCTGGCCATAGGCGCGGCCATGGCGGCCGAGAAGAACCTGCCCTGGGGCCGGCGCCTGAGCGCGCCGCTGGGCGCGCTGCTGCTGGTGGGCGCGCTGGCCGAGGCGGCGCGCCATCTGAGCGGCACCGGCCCGTGAGGCGGTTCCCACCGACCGTGCCGCCGGCGCCTCATTGCCGGGCGATGCCCACAGCCTTGGCCAGCTTGCGGTAGCCGGCGGTTTCGCTGGCGTAGAAACTTGCAGCCTCGGCCAGCGACATGGGCGCGGCAGCGATCTGGCTTTGTGCGGCCAGCGAGGCCCGCACCTGGGGATCACCGAGTGCGGCGTGCAGGGCTTGCTGCAGCGTGCGCATCACGGGCTCGGGCGTGCCGCGCTTGACCAGGTAGCCGCTCCAGATGCCGAAGTGAAAGCCCTTGAGCAGCCGACCTTCGTTGACCGTGGGCAGGTGCTTGAGCGTTTCGGCGCGGCTCGCACCGATCTGGCCCAGCACCTTGACCCGATCTTGTGCGGCCAGGCCGTCGATCGCGGCAAAGTGCGGCAGGATGGCGAAGTCCAGGTTGCCGCCGGCCATGTCCTGCAGCAGGGGCGCCACCCCCTTGTAGGGCACATGCGTGAAGCCGGCGCCCACCACCTGGCCCAGGTGTTCGCTCAGCACATGGTAAAGCGAGCCTATGCCCACGCTGCCATAGGCCAACGGCCGCTGCTTCTGCGCCCAGCGCGCCAGGGAGATGAGCTCGTCCATGCCGCCGGCTGGCAGCCCCTTGCGTGCCACGACCACCATGGGCGCGTGGCTGATCAACTGCAGCAACTGGAAGTCCTCGGTGTCGAACTTGACCGCCGCATTTGCCAGCGGCGACAGGATCAGCTCGTTCGGCGAACCCTGGTACAGGAACCGGCCACTGGCCGGAGCCGCCAGCACCTTTTGCGCCCCCAGCGCGCCGCTGACGCCGCCCAGGTTGTCCACCAGCACCGGCGTGCCCAGGGTCTTGCCCAGCGGGGTGTTGAAGATGCGCGCGATGACGTCCGAGGGGCCGCCCGCCGGATAGGGCACCATGAGCGAGATCGGCCCCGAGGGAAAGGATGGCGCGCTGGCCAGGGCGGTGCGCAGGGCTCCGCCCGCGCCCAAGGCGCAGGCGCCTAGGGCCTGGATCAGCTGGCGGCGCGGGAGGGAAGTCGGCAGGTGGTGCATGGCAGGAACTCCTGAAGGTGGTTGAGACAACACCTGCAGGGCATGCCAGAAACATGCCAATCAGTACATTTATGCATTATTTTTATATAAATGATGCATTACGATTATGTATTACGCAAGCTCAGTCGCGCAGGTGCTGAGCCACGAACTGGCGGAACAAAGTCATCACCGGCGCCTCGGTGCGGCCGGCCAGCGTGACATAGCCGAAGCGGGCGCTGGCCTTGAACGCCGGCAGCACCTTGAGCTCGGCCAGCTCGCCCGCCGCGATGCCCTGGCGCGCCGCCGCGGCCACGCCCAGGAACACCGCGTCGGTGGCGCGCACGGTGTCGATCAGGCTGCCCACGTCCTCGCACTGCAGGGTGGTCAGCTGCTGGGGGTTGGCGCGTGGCCCGAAGTGGTCGACCAGTTGCCGCGTCACCTCGTCGGACAGCGGCGTCGAGGCGATCGGAAAGCTCAGCAGGTCCTCGAAGTCGACGCGCGGCCGGCGCAGCAACGGGTGGCCGCTGCGGCAGATGAAGCCGGCGCGCAGTTCCACCACGTCCTCGATCGCGAGGTCCGGCGCGGGCACGATGCGGCGCAGGTCGATCACCAGCGCGTCGAGCTCGCGCGCGCGCAGTTGCAGCAGCTGCAGCTCGGTGGCGCCGCGCGTGATGCTGACCTTGACCGCCGGATGGTGCTGGCCCATGAACTGCAGGAAGGGTGTCATCAGCAGCCCGCCCGGCCCCGAGCCCAGGCCCACGCGTATGCTGCCCACCCCGCCATGCTGCAGCAGCTCCACGCTGCGCCGCAGCTCGGCCGCGTCCAGCACGATGCGCCGCGCACGCGCCACCACGGTCTGGCCCAGCGGCGTGAGCTCGTTGCGCTTGCCTATGCGGTCCAGCAGCCGGCCGCCCAGCTCCTCCTCCAGCGTCTGGATGCTGCGGCTGAGCGCGGGCTGGGTCAGGTGCATCTGCTCGGCCGCGCGGCTGAACGAGCCGGTCTCGGCCAGCGCCAGCAAATGCTCCAGGTGCTTGAGGTTCATCGCCGTCCCCACCCTGGCGTCAGTCCACCAGCAACTGCAGCGCCAGTTGGTTCAGGCGGCTGCCTGGCGTCACCAGGGACTGCATCACGCTGAAGTGGTCGAGGCCCGGCAAGGTCTCGCAGACGGGCACGGCGCGCGCGCCCCAGGCCTCGCGGATCAGCGCGCATTGGCGCAGGAACTCGGCGCTTTCGTCGCCACCGGCCACGCTGTAGAGCCGGCCCTGGCGCGGCGCCGGCAGCTTGGCCGGGCTGGCCTTGGCCACCTGGGCCGGCGTGAGATGCAGCGAGGCCTGCAGGAAGGGCGTGCGCCGGATCGGCGCCAGATCGTGCAGGCCCGAGATCGACAGCGCCCGGCGCACCAGGGCCGCGGGCAGGTCCGGCGCCCAGGACTTCCAGACACAGGCCAGCAGCATGGCCGCCAGATGCCCGCCGGCCGAGTGGCCGACCACGCAGATGCGGTGCGGGTCGCCGCCGTGCTCGGCAACATGGCGCCAGGTCCAGGCCAGGGCCTTGACCATCTGCAGCGTGATCTGCGGCACGGTGACGGCCGGGCACAGCGCGTAGTTGGGAATCACCACGCAAGCGCCCTGCTGGGTGAACTCGGGCGCGACGAAGGAGTGGTCGGCCTTGTCCAGGCTGCGCCAGTAGCCGCCATGGATGAAGACCAGCACCGGCGCGTCGGCGCGCGCCGCTGGAAACAGGTCCAGCGTTTCGTTCGGCCCCTCGCCATAGGCCAGGTCGAGGCGGCAGGGCAGCGTGCGGCGCGCCGCTTCGGATTCGCGCGCCCAGCGCGCCAGATGCTCGGCGTGGTCGGGCACCAGGGCGCGGTTGTTGTACATGCGGTCGTGCCAGGCGGCGTCTTGCAGGGGCATGGTTTGTCGTCCTCCGTGGTGGCTGGTGAGCCCGCATCTTGTCACAAGGCGTTTCGGGTCCATCCGGCCTTCAGCAAACGTTCAGCCTGGGCGAATGCGCTGGCTATGATTTGCAGCAGAAGCGGGTGCCGGTCCTGGCAGCCCTGCCCTTGTGAACCCCTACCAGGCCGAGCCCGCCCCAGGCGCGCGCCGGCAGCCCCTTCAGGAGAGAGAAATGAACATTGCAGTACTGGGCATAGGCTTCATGGGCCAGCCCATGGCACGCCGGCTGTGCGAGGCCGGCCATGCCGTGCACGCCTGGAACCGCACGCGCGAGAAGGCCGAGCGCCTGGCCCGCTACGGCGCCCAGGTGCATGACACGGCGCGCGAGGCCGCCGCGGCGGCCGAGCTCGTGATCTGCATGCTGGAGAACGGCGCCATCGTCGGCGGGGTGCTGTTCGACCCCGAGACCGGCGCCGCCGCCGCCATGCGCCCCGGCACCCTGGTGGTCGACATGTCCTCGATCAAGCCGCGCGAGGCGCGCGACCATGCGGCCCGGCTCAGCGAGCGCGGCATCGCGCACCTGGACGCGCCGGTGTCGGGCGGCACCGTGGGCGCCGAGGCCGGTACCCTGGCCATCATGGCGGGCGGCAAGGCGGCGGACTTCGAGCGCGCCCGCCCGGCCTTCGAGGCCCTGGGACGCCCCACCCATGTGGGACCGCACGGCGCGGGCCAGCTCGCCAAGCTGGCCAACCAGATGATCGTCGGCATCACGATAGGCGCCGTGGCCGAGGCCCTGCTGATGTGCGAGAAGGGCGGCGCCGACATGGCCAAGGTGCGCGAGGCCATCGCGGGCGGCTTTGCCGACAGCCGCGTGCTGCAGGTGCACGGCCAGCGCATGGTGGACCGCGACTTCGCGCCGCGCGCGCGCATGTCGGTTCAGCTCAAGGACATGCGCAACGCGCTCGACACGGCCGAGGAGATCGGCTTCGAGGCCCCGATCACCGCGCTGTTCGAGAAGCTCTACGCCGAAGGCATAGAGCATGGCCTGACCGACCTGGACCACGCCGGCCTGTTCGTCGAGCTCGCCAGCCGCAACGGCATGCGCTAGGGGTTTTTCAGGCTGCTACAATGCGGCTTCTTGTGGGGGGGTAGCTCAGCTGGGAGAGCGCCGCGTTCGCAATGCGGAGGTCGGGAGTTCGATCCTCCTCCTCTCCACCACAAACATCGAAGGCCGACTGCTCGCAGTCGGCCTTTTTGCTTGGCGACCTCGCCGCTTGCGCTCACTACTTCGACACTGTGACGCTCGAAATTTCGTTGCTGCTCGGTTCATAAGCAAGAGCGCCAGTGAGATTGCTCACGGTGAAGGTCACACTTCCGCGCCTGGGTACGGTGCCGCTGCTCACGCTGCACTGGCCTTTGGAATTGGTCGTACACGACGAATTGCCGCTGTAGTTGCCGCTCCACACACCACTGACCCCGGCGTTCGGGACAGCGCTATGGCTCGTGTCGTGCACCGAGATCGTGACGGTTGCGGTCCAGCCAGTCTTGCCGACAGTTCGGACTGTGGTGGTCAGGCTTCCCACGTGCATCGTTGAAGGATTGCCTGCAACACCCGCGACCGGCCCCGTCGACAGCTCGACAAAGAAGCTGCCGCCCTTGCCCAGGTTCACGCTGTCCTCGGAGGGGTTGACGTAGATGGTGTAGGTGCCCGCCGCGGTGGGCATGGCGTGCAGGGTTTCCTGGCGGCCGATGCCGCCGCATTCGGTGTCGGCTGCGCAGAGGCTGTCGGCCAGGGTCACGCCCCTGGGGTCCACCAGCCTGGCGTCGAGGTCGGGGTCCCACTGGGCAGCCAGGCATGAGCCCAGGAAGGGCAGGATGCACACTGCTTTGCCGTCTATCGTGATCGTGGCGCCGATCGGGACCTGGAGCTCCAACTCGCCCAGCGTGAACGGATAGGACCAGAGGCCGTGGTTCGGCACGTTGCCGGACAGGCGCCGGTAGCTCGGAAAGGCCGTCGACGCCGCGGCAGCGCCCTTGGCGCTGGCCACGAAGGCGTGGACATCGACCAGCCCGGCGCCCCAGTCGTTGTCCTTGCCCGCTGGGCCGCGGTCCTGTGCCGTGGACTCGAGGGCCAGCCGCACGGCATCAGGCGACAGCCCGGGGCTCGCCTGCAAGGCCAGGGCAACGGCGCCGGCCACGAAGGGCGTGGCCATCGAGGTGCCGCTGTAGGTGATGTAACCGTTGACCGTGCCGACCCGCGCCGCCGTGATGCTCAGGCCCGGGGCGCAGACATCGGGCTTGATGCGGTTGTCCACCGTCGGCCCGCGGCTGGAGAACGGCGTCAGGTACACCCCGTCCGAGTGGTTGGGCGCACCCGCCGGGGCCGACCACTCGGCACAGGCGCCGACCGTGATGGCCTTGGCCGCCGCACCAGGCGAGCCCACCGTGCCCTGATCGTCGCCCGAGTTGCCTGCCGCCACCACGACCACCTTGCCCTTGTCCACGGCCGCATTGGCGGCCTGGCTCAGCGCGTCCTTGCCGTCCGAGGGCGTGCCGGTGCCCAGGCTCATCGAGATGATGCGCACGGCAGGCTGGTTCGCACACCACTCGATGCCGGCGATCACGTCGCTCTCGGGGCCCGAACCCGACTGGTCCAGCACCTTGGCGGCGTAGATCGTTGCGTCGGGTGCCACGCCCCGGTAAGTCGCAGCACCGTTCCCGCCCGTGCCGTCGCCGAACGCGATCGACGCGACATGGGTGCCATGGCCATGGTCGTCGTATGCCGCCGCCAGCCCCTTGACCGCGTCGAAGAACGGGTCCGCCACATGGCCCATCTGCTCGTGGTTCGGGTCGACACCGGTATCGACGATGCAGCCCGCCACGCCGGCGCCGCTCACCCCGTAGCTGCTGCGTGCCGCATCCGTGCCGAAGTCGGCGCGGGCAGCGTCGAGCTGGGTCGAGACGCGGAAATCCTCCTCGATGCGCAACACCCCGGCCTGCAGGGCCAGCGCCCGGATCTGGGCCCCGGTCATGGTCGCGGCAAAGCCGGGGATGAGGCTGAACTCGCGGTGCAGCGTGAAGAAGCCCACGGCCCGGCGCGCGGCGTCGGCCTTGCCCGGCCCTCTGTCCTTGTAGGTGACGACGACGCGGAACTGCTCGCCCGGGCGGGCGGCCGCGATGGCGGCCTGCAGGCCGTCCGACACCCGGTCGCCGTCCCGATCCATCAGGTAGGCGGGCCGGGCCGCCTGGCTGCCGGGCGCGGGGCGGGACGATTCGGGCAGCGGCGCTGCCGCCGTGGCGCAGGCGATGAGCGCCAGACCCATGATCGCGGCAAGATTGCGCATTTGGAAACCCCCTCTTCTGTCCGGGCTGAACTGTTTGACGTTAGTCCCGAGTACCGCCGAATTCAAGAACAGGACCACTTCGCCCCCTGTCCGCGCGACGACAGGCCATCGACCGCGGGGCATGAAGCACTGGCTGGAGTTCGCGCTGGCGCGCGAGGAGGCGCTGGGCATCTGCGCGGCCACGCGCGCGGAGCTGCCGGGCCGCCTGCTCTGGGAGGACTAGAGCGCCTGCCTGCCCGGCGCGACGCGCTGCTGGCCGAGATAGCGCGCGGGTGCTGCGTCAGCAGTCGCGGCCGCCTCAACCCACGCAGCGTCATGCGCAAGATGAGCAACTTCAATGTTCGCCATCGTGGCGCTTTACTCGATCAGGGACATCAGCCGGTGCCCGTGCTTCGTACCTGAACAGTATTTCAGTATTTGGCCCAGGCCTCAGCGCCGGTCCACCATGGCATGGGCGATGGTGCCCAGGTCCACGTACTCGAGTTCGCTGCCCGCCGGCACGCCGCGCGCCAGCCGCGTGACCCTGAGGCCGCGCGCCTTCAGCGCCTCGCCGATCACATGCGCCGTGGCCTCGCCCTCGGCCGTGAAGTTGGTGGCCAGGATCACCTCCTCGACCACGCCGTCGGTGGCGCGCTCGAACAGCCGCTGCAGGCCGATCTCGCGCGGGCCTATGCCGTCCAGCGGGCTGAGCTTGCCCATCAGCACGAAATACAGGCCGCGGAAGGCCGCCGTGCGCTCCACGGCCGACTGGTCGGCCGGCGTTTCCACCACGCAGAGCTTGCTGCGGTCACGCCGCGGATCGCGGCAGGTGTCGCAGACTTCGGCCTCGGTGAAGGTGTGGCACAGGGTGCAGTGGCGGACGCCGTCCACCGCTGCCTGCAGCGCGCGCGACAGCGCGAGCGCCCCCTCGCGGTCGTGCTGCAGCAGGTGAAAGGCCATGCGCGAGGCCGACTTCACGCCGACGCCGGGCAGGCGCCGCAGCGCCTGCACCAGCGCGTCGAGCGAGTGGGTGTCGGACACGAATCAGAAAGATCAGAAAGGGAATTTCATCCCGCCGGGCAGGCCTGGCATGCCGGCCGTGAGCTTGCCCATCTTCTCCTGCGAGGTTTCCTCGGCCTTGCGCACGGCGGCGTTGAAGGCCGCGGCCACCAGGTCCTCCAGCATGTCCTTGTCGTCGGCCAGCAGGCTGGGGTCGATGGTGACGCGCTTGACGTCGTGCTTGCAGGTCATCAGCACCTTGACCAGACCGGCGCCGGACTCGCCCTCGACCTCGATCAGGGCCAGCTCTTCCTGGGCTTTCTTGAGGTTGTCCTGCATGGCCTGGGCCTGCTTCATCAGGCCGGCGAGTTGTCCTTTGTTGAACATGGTGTTTCCTTTGGAATCTTGAACGGGAGGTGAGAACTTGTTCTTAGAGCGGCTTGATGCTGCCAGGCACGATTTTCGCGCCAAAGTCGCGCAGCATGGCCTGCACGAAGGGGTCGCCGTGGATCAGCGCCTCGGCCTGCCGCTGGCGTTCGGCGGCGGCGGCCGCGTTGCGGCGCGCCGGGCTGTCGTGCACCGGCCCGATCTCGACCGCCAGCCGCACGGCGTGGCCCGCGCCCGTGAGCGCCCCCTGCAGCCGCTCGCGCGCCGTGGCCTGGTTCAGCGACTCGCGCTCGACGCGCAGCAGCCAATGGTCCGCGTCGCGCGCCACCAGCTGCGATTGCAGCGCGAGTTCGCGCACCAGCGCCGCGATGGCCTCCTGCGCGATCAGCTGCTGCACCAACTCATGCCAGAAGTCGCCTTCATCGGTGGGCACCAGGCTGCCACCGGCGGGCGTCCCACCGACGGTCTCGCGGCGCGCCTCGGTGCGGGCGCTGGGCTCGCCCTGGTCGCGCACCGGCATGGCCACCCAGCCGGCAGCGGGAACCAGTGCCCGGGGATGCTGTGGCGGCCGATCCTCGGCCGCCACCGGGGCTTGCTCCACGGCCTGCACTGACGCAGCCGCAGGCAGCAGCACTGCCGGCGCCTGCTCCAGGTCGCGCACCGGCACGGCAGCTTGCGAGGCAGCGGGCGCCGGCTCGGGCGCGACGGGCGCAGCCTCGGGGACAGCCGCCGGTGCCTCAGGCGCCGGTTTCAGAGTTTTTTTTTCCGCCACGCTGCCCGGAAAGACGCCGGGCTTGAAGGCCAGCAGGCGCAGCAGCACCATGGTCAGCGCCGCGTATTCGTCGGGCGCCAGGCCCAGCTCGCCACGGCCGTGCAGGCACAGGCTGTAGAGCAGCTGGGTCTCGTCGGCCGGCATGAGCGCGGCCAGGCGCGCGGTCTCCACCGCTTCGGGGTCCTGCTCGCCCACCGCCATGCCGGGCACGGCCTGGCACACCGCCATGCGCTGCAGCACCATGGCCATGTCCTCCAGCGTCGCGGCAGCACTCAGGCCGTTCAGGCGCAGCGTCTCGGAGGTCTCGACCACGGACTTGCCATCGCCGCGCGCCAGCGCATCGATCAGACGAAGCACATGGCCGCGGTCGGCGCTGCCCAGCATCTGGCGCACGGCGGCCTCCTGCAGCTGCCCGCCGCCGAAGGCGATCGCCTGGTCGGTCAGCGACAGGGCATCGCGCATGGAGCCGCGCGCCGCGCGCGCCAGCAGGCGCAGCGCCCCCGCCTCGGCCGGCACGCTCTCGGTGGCCAGCACGCGCGTCAGGTGCTCCAGCACGGTTTCGGGCGCCATCGGCCGCAGGTTGAACTGCAGGCAGCGTGAGAGCACGGTCACCGGCACTTTCTGCGGGTCGGTGGTCGCGAGCACGAACTTGAGGTACTCGGGCGGCTCCTCCAGCGTCTTGAGCATGGCGTTGAACGCCGTGTTCGTGAGCATATGCACTTCGTCGATCATGAAGACCTTGAAGCGCCCCTGCACCGGCTTGTAGACCGCCTGCTCGAGCAGGCCCTGGACCTCGTCCACGCCGCGGTTGGAGGCGGCGTCGAGCTCGGTGTAGTCGACGAAGCGGCCGGCGTCGATGTCGCCGCAAGCCTGGCAGACCCCGCAGGGCGTGGCCGTGATGCCGCCCTGCCCGTCGGGCCCCTGGCAGTTCAGCGACTTGGCCAGGATGCGCGACACCGTGGTCTTGCCGACGCCGCGCGTGCCGGTGAACAGGTAGGCATGGTGCAGCCGCTGCTGCGTCAAGGCGTTCGTGAGCGCCTGCACCACATGCTCCTGCCCCACCATCTCGGTGAAATTCCGGGGGCGGTACTTGCGGGCGAGCACGAGGTAGGACATCCGGCCGATTCTAAGGGGCTGCGCCGACGGGATTGCGCATCGCCTACAATGGCGGCTGACGGGCCTTCCCGCATGGTGAAGCGGCCAACCGGGTCAGGTGGGGAACCAAGCAGCCCTAACTGTGGAGTCAGTGCCGGGGTCAAGGCTCGTCAACCTCATTCCTAGGACATGGCCCGCTCAAGAGAGACGGCGCCATGGGCCATTTCCACAAGCCCTCATCCTCGGGCAGCGATCCCCGGACGAAAGACTTGGCCCCGGCCAAGGTTACGCGTTCGCCAAATCCGGCAGCCCTTCCAACGCCTTGATCGCCCGCAAATTATTGCGGCACGGCCATTGACGTTCGCACAGGCATCGTCTATCAATCGAGCTTGCTGCTCTGTACAGGCGCGCGCCATCAGACACAGCCGAAGCCATCACCGAAGTTTCATCCGCGATCAAGTTTTTGCGCGCCGAAAACGTAAAATTTACAAATTTGGTAATTTCAATAGAGGAAACCCTATGAAGCGCACCGTCAACAACCTCGACCGTCTTTACCAAAAGATGCTGGCCCGCTATGGCTCGGACGACGCCACGGTGATACAGCTCAGACAGGAACTCGACCTCTGCCAGCGCCAGTTGGCGTCCGACGAAGGACTGGACCTGCCGCAGATGCCGATCGCGTCGCCGCAACCGGCTCTTCACCAAGGCGCCGGCATGACCTACGCGTGAGCCAGCCGCGCCGAGTTAACCACTGCACAAAAGATCAGCAGTCTAAAGAACTTCCATTAAAAACAATAACTTAACGCCTGCATTCACGGATGGGACACGGATTGTCCACAGCATTGTCCCCGCCGTCCTTGGACAACTTCAAGGCAGCTGCCCGGCCCACCAGGCCTCAGCCATAGCGTTCCAGCAGCCGATAGCGTCCTGGCAGGTCGGGCATGGACGCCACCAGCGCATAGCCCTGCACCGGCCAGTCGATGCGCTGCGACCCGGCCGGGAGCAGGGCCCGGCCGGCGCGGCGCGCCAGCGTGACATGGGGCCTGAGGGCACGCTGCTCGGTCGGCAGTCCGAGCCTCTGCAGTGCCTGACCCAGCGCCTGATGCAGCTCCAGCAGCCCGGCAGGCAGCTGCTCGGCCTGCAGCACCGCGATGCCGCGTGGCCACAGCGCAGGGCGGTCCAGGCCCAGGCTGAACGGCTGCAAGGCCACGGCCAGGCCGGCCCGCAGCTGCGGCAGTCGCGCCACCGGGACTGAGCCGAGGAAATGCAGGGTCAGGTGCAGGCTATGGGGTCGCACCAGCGCCGCGCCCGCAGGCCAGACCCAGGCCTCGCGGCTGCGCACCAGGGCCTGGCGCACCTGCGTGTCGGGCCACAGCGCCAGAAACAATCGTACCGAAGCCGAAGTGTGGGGAACAGCCTCGCTCATGGCCCCATCTTCGCACGCAGACACCGGTTTCCCGCGGGCACCAGAGCCCGCTAAACTGGGGACCAATCGCTTCAGCCCTCCCCCCATCGAAGGAGTCCAGTCATGGATACCAGCAAGCACGATCTGAGCGGCCTGTTTCGCCAGTTGGGCCTGGCCGGCGAGCCTCGCGCCATCGACGAGTTCCTCGCCAGCCACCGCCTGGAAGGGGGTACCGCACTGGCCGAGGCGCCGTTCTGGAACGCCGCCCAGGCGGCCTTTCTGGGCGAGGCCATCGCCGACGATTCCGACTGGGCCGAGGCCGCCGACGAGCTCGCCATGTTGCTGAGTCAGCAGCGCTGATCGGGCAGCGGCGACAGCACCTCAGTCCAGCACCAGCAGCATCGGCTGGTGGTCCGAGGCGTCGCTGGCGGTGTCCACCCGCAGCTCGCGCACGCGATCGGCCAGGTCGCAGCTGACGAGGACGAAGTCGAAGGTGAACGGCGCGCCCGGCCACTGCCGCTTGTCGTAGAGCCCCACGGTCGGCGCATGCGCCTGCCCGGGATGAACCAGCTCCCAGGCGTCGCGGTAGGCGGGCGTGGCGTCGTCGAACGGCGCCAGCAGCCGCGTCCGGTCTTGCGATTCCGGCAGGCAGTTGAAGTCGCCGGCCAGCACCGAGGCGGCCGCGCGCGGCACGAAGGCAAAGGCCCCTTCGCGGAGCTCACCGGGCCGCTGGCAGCCCGCCTGCGCCACGGCCTCGCGGTGCAGTTCGCGCAGGCGCTCGACCTGGGCCGCACGCTGGTTCGGCGAGTAGTACTCCAGATGGGTCGTGGTCACGCGCACCGCCCCACCCGGCGTGTCCAGCGTAGCCTCCAGCGCGATGCGCTGCATGCTGGGCACGCCCGCATCGGCCGGCCAGGGCAGCAGGTGGCGAAACACCTGCAGCACCGGGTAGCGCGAGAGGATCATGTTGCCGAAGGCGCGCCGGCCGCCGCCGGGATGTGGCGTGTCGGTCGCCACGCCGTCGAACGCGGTGTAGCCGGGCAGCCGGTCGGCCAGGCCACGGAACTGGTTGCTGCCGTCGCAGCCCGGCAACTCGGGGTAGGCAGAAGACACCTCCTGCAGGCACAGCACGTCGGCATCGGCCAGCCGCAGGGCATGGTCCACAATGCGGTCCAGGTCCACCCGGCCGTCGGCCCCGCGCCCCCATTGGATGTTCCAGGTCAGCAGCTTCATCGGGCATCCCTCGCTTGTCGCACCCTGAGCCAAGCATAGGCCAGGACCGCCGCGACGTCATCCCGCGCGCTGGCGCAGGCCGCGTCAGCGCAGGCGCTGCAGCACGCCCCGGCCCGCCCGCACGCCGCTGGCGAAACAGGCGGTCAGCAGGTAGCCGCCGGTCGGCGCCTCCCAGTCCAGCATCTCGCCGGCACAGAACACGCCTGGCAGGGCCTTGAGCATGAGTTGCTCGTCAAGGGCCTCGAAGGGCACACCGCCGGCACTGCTGATGGCCTCGTCGATGGGACGCGGGGCCCGCAGGCGCACCGGCAGCCCCTTGATCGCGGCCGCCAGCGCCTCGGGCTGGGCCAGGGCCTCCTTGGGCAGCAGTTCGTGCAGGATGGCCATCTTGATGCCATCGAGGCCGAGCCGGCTCTTGAGGTGGCTGGACAGGCTGCGCGCGCCGCGCGGGTGGCGCAGCTCGGCCAGCACCTGCTCGGGGCTGCGGTCCGGCAGCAGGTCGAGCTCGAAACCTGCGCTGCCACCCGACTCGATCGCGTCGCGCAGCGCGGCCGAGCAGGCATAGACCAGGCTGCCTTCGACCCCGGTCGCGGTGGCGACGAACTCGCCCTTGCGCTGCCAGGCCTGCCCCTGGGCATCGCGACGGCGTATCGCGACCGACTTGAACGGCTGACCGGCGAAGCGCTCGCGGAAATGCGCGGTCCAGCCCTCGCCCTCGCGCCCTGCCACGTCGAAGCCGCAGTTGGACGGCTTGAGCGGCGCCAGCGGCACGCCGCGCGCGGCCAGCCAGCTCTGCCAGGCGCCGTCCGAGCCCAGGCGCGACCAGCTGCCGCCGCCCAGGGCAAGCACGGTGGCACGCGCCTGCACGGCAACAGGGCCCTGCGGGGCATCGAAGCGCAGCGCGCCGGCCTCGTTCCAGCCGGTGCAGCGATGGCGCATGTGGAACTGCACGCCGGGCCCGCCGGCGACCGGATGGCGCAGGCGCTGCAGCCAGGCGCGCAGCAGCGGCGCGGCCTTCATGTCTGCGGGGAACACGCGGCCCGAGCTGCCGACGAAGGTCTCTATGCCCAAGCCCTTGGCCCAGTCGCGCAGTTCGCCCGCGCCGAAGTCCTGCAGCAGCGGCGCGATCGCGGCACGCCGCGCGCCATAGCGCCCGGCGAAGGCCTCGGCGCCTTCCGAATGACTGAGGTTCATGCCGCCCTTGCCGGCCAGCAGGAACTTGCGGCCGACCGAGGGCATGGCGTCGAACAGGTGCACGGACACGCCCGCCGCGCTGAGTTGCTCGGCTGCCATCAGGCCGGCCGGACCACCGCCGACCACGGCCACCTCGCAGCTCGGAACATCGGTTGGCACAGCGGCCGGAACATGGCTTTTCGCTATGACTGTCATAGCGTCCGCCGCCCCGGGCGCGACAGGCGAAGGGACTTGGTTTCTGTCACAATGCCGCAACTTTAGCTGCATCTCATACGTCACGAGGAACACGCCATGGCCAGCGACCTGATCAAACACATTACCGATGCCACTTTCGAAGCCGACGTGCTCAAGGCCGACAAGCCTGTCGTGGTGGATTTCTGGGCCGAATGGTGCGGCCCCTGCAAGATGATCGCCCCCATCCTCGACGAGGTGGCGACCGGTTACGACGGCAAGCTGCAGATCGCCAAGATGAACGTCGACGAGAACCGCGACATCCCCGCGCGCTTCGGCATCCGCGGCATCCCCACGCTGATGCTGTTCAAGAACGGCCAGCTGGCCGCGACCAAGGTCGGCGCCATGAGCAAGGCCCAGCTGACCGCCTTCATCGACCAGCAACTCGCCTGAGTCGCCTGCTTTGTCCGGGCGCCCAGCCCAGCGCGCCCGGACCCTTCGTTTTTCCTGTCATAATGTGCGCAGTTCGCTGATTCGCTGGTCGAATCGGCTCGAGTTCACGGTATAGAACTTCGAGGCCGGGCAGTCCGCCCGCTCCTCCCCAACCTCCCCTGAAGAATCACAACAGCCTGGACCAAGGGCTGCACAAGCGCAGGTAGTCCCATGCATTTAAATGAACTCAAGGCACTGCATGTGTCGGAAGTCCTCAAGCAGGCCGAAGCCCTGGAGATCGAGAACACCGGCCGCATGCGCAAGCAGGAGCTGATGTTCGCCATCATCAAGAAGCGCGCACGTGCCGGCGAGCAGGTGTTCGCCGACGGCGTGCTCGAGATCCTGCCCGACGGCTTCGGCTTCCTGCGCAGCCCGGACACCAGCTACACCGCCAGCACCGACGACATCTACATCAGCCCCAGCCAGGTGCGCCGCTTCAACCTGCACACCGGCGACATGATCGAGGGCGAGGTGCGCACCCCCAAGGACGGCGAGCGCTACTTCGCGCTGACCAAGCTCGACAAGGTCAACGGCGGCGCGCCGGAGGACAACAAGCACAAGATCATGTTCGAGAACCTGACGCCGCTGTTCCCCAAGGAACAGATGCGCCTGGAACGCGACATCAAGAGCGAAGAGAACATCACCAGCCGCGTGATCGACATCATCGCCCCGATCGGCCGGGGCCAGCGCGCGCTGATCGTGGCCCAGCCCAAGTCGGGCAAGACCGTGATGATGCAGCACATCGCGCACGCCATCACCGCCAACTACCCCGAAGTCCACCTGATGGTGCTGCTGGTCGACGAGCGCCCCGAGGAAGTGACCGAGATGCAGCGCACCGTCAAGGGCGAGGTGATCGCCTCGACCTTCGACGAGCCGGCGGCGCGCCACGTGCATGTGGCCGAGATGGTGATCGAGCGCGCCAAGCGCCTGGTCGAGCTCAAGAAGGACGTGGTGATCCTGCTGGACTCGATCACGCGCCTGGCCCGCGCCTACAACAACGTCGTGCCCTCCTCGGGCAAGGTGCTGACCGGCGGCGTCGACGCCAACGCCCTGCAGCGCCCCAAGCGCTTCTTCGGCGCGGCGCGCAACGTCGAGGAAGGCGGCTCGCTGACCATCATCGCCACCGCGCTGGTCGACACCGGCAGCCGCATGGACGAGGTGATCTTCGAGGAGTTCAAGGGTACCGGCAACTGCGAGATCCACCTCGAGCGCCGCCTCTACGAGAAGCGCGTGTTCCCGGCCATCAACCTCAATCGCAGCGGCACGCGCCGCGAAGAGCTGCTGCTGGCTCCCGAGGTGCTGCAGAAGACCCGCATCCTGCGCCAGTTCATGTACAACATGGACGAGATCGAGGCCATGGAAATGGTGCTCAAGAGCATGAAGGCGACCAAGAGCAACGTCGAGTTCTTCGACATGATGCGCCGCGGCGGCTGAAGCACAGGGCCGGCCGCGCCTTGGATGGGCGCCGAGGGCCCTGTGGCATAATCAGCGGTTTCGCGAAAAGTACGCTGGATGGGCCGGCGCGGCTATCGCACCTGACTGCACCTGACTCAAGGAAAAATCATGAAAGACGGCATTCACCCGAACTACCGCGACGTCTGCTTCGTGGACCTGTCCAACGGCTTCAAGTTCGTGACCCGCTCCTGCGCCAACACCAAGGAAATGATCAAGATGGACGACGGCCGCGAGCTGCCGCTGTTCAAGCTGGACACCTCGAGCGAATCCCACCCCTTCTACACCGGCACCCAGAAGTCGGTGGACAACATGGGCGGCCGCGTCGAGAAGTTCCGCAACCGCTTCGGCAAGACCGCTGTCGCCAAGTAAGTCGACGCGGACCTTCCGCCAGGGCAGCCCGGGTGACCGCGCTGCCCTTTTGTTTTAGACCGCCACCCCGTTCTCGCCCGACCCCGTGAACCAGCCCAGCCCCGCCATCGTGGCCCAGCACGCCGTGCGCCGACTGCCGCGCCTGGCCCTGCTGCTGTTCTGCCTGGCCTATGTGCTGCCCGGCTTCATCGGCCGCGAGCCCTGGAAGAAAGCCGACATCGCGGCCTTCGGCTACATGGTCGAGCTGACGCGCATGGGCGGCAGCGATGTCTCGGCCTGGCTGCGCCCGACGCTGATGGGCCAGCCCCCCGAGGTGGACGCCCTGCTGCCCTACTGGATCGGCGCCTGGGCCATGCAGGTCGCGCCCGGCTGGATCGCCCCCGACTTCGCGGCCCGCCTGCCTTTCGTGCTGATGCTGGTGCTGACGCTGGCGGCCGCCTGGTGGGGCGTCTACCACCTGGCGCGCAACCCGGGGGCCCAGCCGGTGGCCTTCGCCTTCGGCGGCGAGGCCAGGCCCACCGACTACGCGCGCGCCATGGCCGACGGCGGCCTGCTGGCGTTGATCGCCTGCCTGGGCCTGGCCCAGCTCTCGCACGAAACCACGCCCGCGCTGAGCCAGCTGTGCTTCACCGCGCTGCTGTTCTACGCGCTCGCCGCCCTGCCCCACCGCGCCCTGCTGCCGCTGCTCGCGGGCCTGGCCGGACTGCTCGGCCTGGCCCTGTCGGGCGCGCCGGCCATGGCCCTGGTGTTCGGCGCCGGCGGCGCGCTGCTGTGCGGGCTGGAGCGCCCAGGCGCCGATGCGCCGGCTCAGCCCCGGGCCTGGCGCCTGTTGGCGTTCGCGCTCGCGCTGGCACTGACTGGCGCGCTGGCCTGGGGCCTGGACCTGTGGCGCTGGCGCCTGGCGCTGCCTCAGGCCGGCGAGACCGACTGGCGCAGCACCGGCCGACTCCTGCTGTGGTTCACCTGGCCGGCCTGGCCGCTGGCCCTGTGGACGCTGTGGCGCTGGCGCCGCCAGCTCGGCGAGCTGCGCAGCCACCGTCACCTGGCCCTGCCCTTGTGGTTCGCTGTGGTCGCGGTCGGCACCACGCTGCTGACCGACGCCAGCGACCGCTCGCTGCTGCTGGCGCTGCCGGCCCTGGCCACCCTGGCCGCCTTCGCCCTGCCGACCCTGGAGCGCAGCGTCGCGGCGCTGATCGACTGGTTCACGCTGCTGTTCTTCAGCGGCGGCGCGCTGATCATCTGGGTGGTCTGGATCGCCATGCAGACCGGCTGGCCGCGCCAGCCCGCGGCCAACGTGGCCAAGCTGGCGCCCGGCTTCCAGTCCCAGTTCTCGGCAACCGCCCTGGGCTTTGCACTGGCCGCGACCCTGGCCTGGTGCTGGCTCGTGAGCTGGCGCGCCGGGCGCCACCGCACCGCGATCTGGAAAAGCCTGGTGCTGCCGGCCGGCGGCGCCGCCCTGTGCTGGCTGCTGCTGATGACGCTGTGGCTGCCGCTGCTGGACTATGCGCGCAGCTACGCGCCGCTGGTGCGCAACGTGAGCCGCGTGACCGGCCAGGCCGGCTGCGCGCAAACCCTGGGCCTGAGCCGGGCCCAGCTGGCGGCCTTCGAGTTCCATGCCGGCCTCAAGCTCGAGGCGGCCGGCAGCCGCCAGGCCCGCTGCCCCTGGCTGCTGGTCGACGCCGACGCCCGCTCCAGACTGCGCAGCGTCGTCGACCCGGACCAGTGGCAGCTGCGCGCCACGGTGCGCCGCCCCACCGACAAGAACGAGGACATCCTGGTGTACCGCCGCATCGCGGCGCGCTGACCGGCCATGTCCGAGCTCAGGACGATTGCCCGCCACGCCGGGACGGTGCTGGTGGGCCAGCTGGCCGTGATGGCCTTCGGCGTGACCGACACCATCGTGGCCGGCCGCTACTCGGAGCAGGCGCTGGCCGCGCTGTCGGTCGGCTCGGCCATCTACATCAGCGTCTACGTGGCCCTGATGGGCGTGGTGCAGGCCCTGCTGCCGGCCTGGGCCGAGCTGCACGGCAGCGGTCGCCAGGCCGCGCTGGGGCGCTCGGTGCGCCAGGCCCTTTACCTGTGCGTCATCACCATCGCGGTCGGCATGGCGGCCCTGCTGTTCCCCGGTCCCCTGCTGCGCTGGACCCGCGTGCCCGAGGCGCTGCAGGCCGAGGTGCGGCAGTACCTGGCGGTGCTGGCCCTGGCCCTGGCGCCCTCGCTGCTGTTTCGCCTCTACAGCACGCTGAACCAGGCCCTGGGCAAGCCACAGCTGGTGACCTGGCTGCAGATAGCCTCGCTGGGGCTCAAACTGCCGCTGTCGGTCTGGCTGGCCTTCGGCGGCTGGGGCCTGGCGCCGCGCGGCGCCGTGGGCTGTGCCCTGGCCACGCTGCTGGTCAACTGCGCCATGCTGGGCCTGGCGCTGTGGCTGCTGCGCAGCCAGGACTTCTACCGCCCCTACCGCCTCTGGCAGCGCCTGGAGCGGCCGGACTGGGCGCAGATCCGCGCCTTCGCCCGCCTGGGGCTGCCCGGCGGACTGGCGATCATGGTCGAGGTGACCTCGTTCACCCTGATGGCGCTGTTCATCGCACGGCTGGGCACCGTGGCCTCGGCCAGCCACCAGATCGCAGCCAACCTCGGGGCCCTGCTCTACATGACGCCGCTGTCGCTGGCCATTGCCAGCAGTGCGCGCGTGAGCTACTGGCTGGGAGCGGGCCAGCCCCGGCGTGCGCGCCGCGCGGCCGGCACCGGCCTGCGCGCAGCCGGCGCCCTGGCCCTGCTGGCGGCCGGCACGCTGTGGCTGCTGCGCGAGGGGATCGCGGCCCTGTACACGAACCAGCCGGCCGTGGCGGCGGCGGCCTCGGCCCTGCTGGCCTGGGTGGCGCTCTACCACCTGGCCGACGCGCTGCAGGCGGTCTGCGTCTTCATCCTGCGCTGCTACAACGTGACCGTGGCGCCCCTGCTGGTCTACAGCCTGCTGCTGTGGGGGCTGGGCCTGGCCGGCGGCTATGCCCTGGCCTACCAGGGCCTGGGCCCCTGGGCGGCGGCGCAGGCCTCGCCGCGCGCGTTCTGGCTGGCGAGCACGGTCGCGCTGGCGCTGGTGGCGCTGATCTTCTCGGCCATGGTCTGGCGCGAGCTCAGCCTGCCCCGGCGGAAGCGACCATGAGCTCCGGCGCCTCGACGCGCACGCGGTTGGCCGGAAACAGCAGCGTAAAGCGCGAGCCCTTGCCCAGCTGGCTTTCGATGCGCAGCTCGCCGCCGTGGCGCTGCGCCACATGCTTGGCGATGGCCAGCCCCAGGCCGGTGCCGCCGGACTCGCGCGAGCGGCTGCGGTCCACGCGGTAGAAGCGCTCGCTCAGGCGCCCCAGGTGCTCGGGCGCGATGCCGGGGCCGGTGTCGGTCACGGAGAACTCGAGGCGGCCGTCCGGCAGCAGGCGCCAGGCCACGTCGATGTGGCCGCCGGCCGGCGTGTAGCGCACCGCGTTGTTGATCAGGTTGGACACGGCGCTGCGCAACTCGTGCGCCGAGCCCGCCAGGGACAGCTGGCGCGGCGCGTCGAAGCTCAGGACCTGCGCAGGCGCCTGGGGCGCCAGCAGCACGGCGGAGAGCCCACGCGCCTCCTCCTCGCACTGGGCGGTCAGCGGCGCCACGGGCAACCACTCGGCGGCGCCGGGCGGCGGACTGCCCTCCAGCCGCGAGAGCATCAGCAGGTCGTTGACCAGGTTCTGCATGCGGGCGGCCTGGGCCGCCATCAGCTGCAGGTAGCGCTCGCGTTCGGGCTCGTCCAGCGGCAGGGTCTGCAGGGTTTCGACGAAGCCGCTGAGCACCGTGAGCGGGGTGCGGATCTCGTGCGAGACGTTGGCGACGAAGTCGCGCCGCATGGCCTCGGCCTGGGCCAGCGCGGTCACGTCGCGCGTGAGCAGCAGCTTGCGGCCGTCGCCATAGGGATGCAGTTGCACCGAGAGCTTGACCGGCCTTGCCGCGCTGTGCGCGCGGCCCTGGATCGTGACATCGTGCTGGTAATCCCTGCCAGCGTAGTAGGCCGCGAAGGCCGGCTCGCGCACCAGGTTGCCGATGTGCTGCAGCAGGTCGCGCTGAGCGTCGAAGCCCAGGTGCTCGGCCGCAATCTGGTTGCACCACTCGATACGGCCCTCGGCGTCGAGCAGCACCACGCCATTGGGCGAGGCCTGGATGGCGGCCAGGAATTCCTGCAGCCGGTGCTGGCTTTCCTTGACCCGCTGGTCATGACCGCGCAGCAGACGCCGCATGCGGTCGGCCGCCTCGCCCCACAGGCCCCGCATCTCGGGCGCGGCGGCCATGTCGGCCTGGCGCAGCCAGGCGATCAGGCGCAGGCCGCGCGTGAGGTCCAGCGCGAACCAGACCAGGCCTCCCCCGGCCGCACCCGCCAGGGCACCTGGCCAGCCGGCCAGCCAGCCACCCAGCGCGCCGGCGGCGAGCTGCAGCAGAGCGAACACCAGGAAGCGGGTCAGCATGGCGCGGCGGTGGCCCGAGCGAAGGCCTGGCGTGGCGGAGCCGGCCTCAGGCGCGCGCCGAGGCCGCCGCGCCAGGGGTCACCAGGGGCTGGGCCGTCAGGCGGTAACCCGCGCCGCGCACCGTCTCGATCATGCAGCCGGCCGCGCCGAGCGCCTCGCGCAGGCGCTTGACGTGCACGTCCACCGTGCGTTCCTCGATGAAGACATGGTCGCCCCAGACCTTGTCCAGCAGCTGGCCGCGGCTGTGCACGCGCTCGGCATGCGTCATCAGGTAGTGCAGCAGCTTGAACTCGGTCGGCCCCATCTTGAGCGGCTGGCCCTGGAAGGACGCGCGGTGGGTCGAGGCGTCGAGCCGCAGCTCGCCGATCTCGACCGGCCCGCCCACCTGCTCGGGCGTGCGCCGCCGCAGCACGGCGCGGATGCGCGCCAGCATCTCCTTGGTCGAGAACGGCTTGATGATGTAGTCGTCCGCACCCGCGTCCAGTCCGGCCACGCGGTCGGCCTCGTCGCCGCGCGCGGTCAGCATCAGGATGGGGACGGTCTTGGTCCGGGGGTCGCTGCGCCACTTCCTGGCCAGCGCCAGGCCGCTCTCGCCGGGCAGCATCCAGTCAAGCAGGATCACGTCGGGCAGCACGGCGTCGAGCTCGCGCTGCGCCGTGGTGCTGTCCATGGCCCAGATCGGCTGGAAGCCGTTGTGGCGCAGGTTGACCGCGATGAGCTCGGCAATCCCCGACTCATCTTCCACGATCAGGACTCGCGGCAGGGTTCTCATCGGACCGCAGACTCGATTTCTTCGATGGAGGCGTGACGCACGTCGGCCCCCTTGACGATGTAGATGATGAACTCGGCGATGTTCTTGGCGTGGTCGCCGATGCGCTCGATGGCCTTGGCCAGGAACAGCAGGTCCAGGCTGGCGGAGATGGTGCGCGGGTCTTCCATCATGTAGGTGATGAGCTTGCGCACGAAGCCGTCGAACTCCTGGTCGATCAGGTCGTCCTCCTTGAGGATGGCCACCGCGGCCGGCACGTCCAGGCGCGCAAAGGCATCGAGTGCCTTGCGCAGCAGGCCCGAGGCCAGGTCGGCCTCGACGCGCAGCTCGGAGGCCGGCAGCGAGCGGGAGGCGCCGCTCTGGATGATGGCCTTGACCATGCGCGCCACCTTGGCCGCCTCGTCGCCCACGCGCTCCAGGTTGGCCGTGGTCTTGGAGATGGCGATCAGCAGGCGCAGGTCGCGCGCCGTGGGCTGGCGCCGGGCGATGATGGACGACAGGTCGTGGTCGATCTGGACCTCCATCGCGTTCACCTTGGGCTCGGTCGCGATGACTTGGTCGGCGACCTCGGCGTTGAACTGCGACAGGGCGAAGATGGCCTGGCTGATCTGCGACTCCACGAGCCCGCCGAGTTCCATGACCCGGGTGGAAACGCCGTTGAGTTCGCTGTCGAACTGGCTGGAAAGATGCTTGTCTGCCATATGCTGCTCCTCAGCCGAAACGGCCCGTGATGTAGTCCTCGGTCTCCTTGCGCTTGGGCTTGAAGAACAACTGCTCGGTCGGGCCGAACTCCACCAAGTCACCCAGGTACATGTAGGCCGTGTGGTCGCTGCAGCGCGCGGCCTGCTGCATGTTGTGGGTCACGATCACCACGGTGTAGTCGTTCTTGAGCTCGACGATGAGCTCCTCGATCTTGGCCGTGGAGATCGGGTCCAGGGCCGAGCAGGGCTCGTCGAGCAGCAGCACCTCGGGCTTGATGGCGATGCCGCGCGCGATGCACAGGCGCTGCTGCTGGCCGCCCGAGAGGCTGGAGCCGCTCTGATTCAGCTTGTCCTTGACCTCGTTCCACAGCGCCGCCTTGCGCAGGGCCCACTCCACGCGCTCGTCCAGGTCGCTCGCGCTCAGGCGCTCGAACAGTTTCACGCCGAAGGCGATGTTGTCGTAGATCGACATCGGGAACGGCGTCGGCTTCTGGAACACCATGCCGACCTTGGCGCGCAGCAGCGCCACGTCCTTCTTGCTGGTCAGCAGGTTCTCGCCGTCCAGCAGTATCTGCCCTTCCGCGCGCTGCTCGGGGTAGAGCTCGTACATGCGGTTGAAGATGCGCAGCAGCGTGGACTTGCCGCAGCCCGAGGGGCCGATGAAGGCCGTCACCTTGTTCTCGGGGATCTCGAGGTTGATGCCCTTGAGCGCGTGGAACTTGCCGTAGTAGAAGTTCAGGTCCTTGACCGAGATCTTGGACGCGTCGACGGATGCGATGGAGGTTTCCATGGATTTCAAGCTTGGTCAATGCTTCTGGCGGGTCAGCACGCGCGCCAGGATGTTCAGGCCCAGCACGGCCAGGGTGATCAGGAACACGCCGGCCCAGGCCAGGGACTGCCAGTTCTCGTAGGGGCTCATCGCGAACTTGAAGATCGTGACCGGCAGGCTGGCCATGGGCTCGCCGAGGTTGGAGGTCCAGAACTGGTTGCTCAGGGCGGTGAACAGCAGCGGCGCGGTCTCGCCCGCGATGCGCGCCACGGCCAGCAGGATGCCGGTGACCACGCCGGCACGGGCCGCCTTGAGCGTGATGCTGAGAATCACCTTCCACTTGGGCGCGCCCAGCGCGTATGCCGCCTCGCGCAGGCCGGCCGGCACCAGCTGCAGCATGTTCTCGGTGGTGCGTATGACCACCGGGATCACGATCAGCGCCAGCGCCACCACGCCGGCCCAGCCCGAGAAGCTCCTGAAGCGCGACACCACCACGGCGTAGACGAACAGGCCGATCACGATGGAAGGCGCCGACAGCAGGATGTCGTTGACGAAGCGCGTCAGCGAGGCCAGCCAGCCCTTGGGGTCGTACTCGGCCAGGTAGATCCCGGCCATGATGCCGATCGGCGCGCCCACGCAGGTGGCCAGCAGCACCATCAGACAGGAGCCGTAGATCGCGTTGGCGAGGCCACCGGCCTCGTTGGGCGGCGGCGTCATCTGGGTGAAGGTCGCCACCGTCAGGCCGCCCAGGCCCAGGCGTATGCTCTCCCACAGGATCCAGAACAGCCAGACCAGGCCAAAGGCCATGGCGGCCAGCGACAGCGCGACCGCGAGCTTGTTGACGAGTTTGCGGCGCAGATAGCGCGCCACGCGGGGGTCTTGCATGGCCTCGCTCATGACTTGGATCCTTCGCCCTTGCGCAGCTGCAGCAGCAGCAGCTTGGACAGCGAGAGCACGACAAAGGTTATGAAGAACAGCACCAGGCCCAGGTAGATCAGGGACGCCTGGTGCAGGCCGGCGCCGGCCTCGGCGAATTCGTTGGCCAGCGCGGAGGTGATGCTGTTGGCGGCCTCGAACACGCTCAGCGAGTCGAGCTGGTTCATGTTGCCGATCACGAAGGTCACGGCCATGGTTTCGCCCAGCGCGCGGCCCAGGCCCAGCATGATGCCGCCGATCACGCCGGTCTTGGTGTAGGGCAGCACCACCGTGGACACCACCTCCCAGGTGGTCGCGCCCAGGCCGTAGGCCGATTCCTTGAGCAGGGCCGGCGTGACCTCGAAAACGTCGCGCATCACGGCGGAAATGAAGGGGATGACCATGATGGCCAGGATGATGCCGGCCGACAGGATGCCGATGCCGACAGGCGGGCCGGAAACCAGGGCGCCGAGGTAGGGCAGCTTGCCGAACAGGGCCTGCAGCGGCTGCTGCACGTAGGTGGCCAGGATGGGGCCGAACACCAGCAGGCCCCACATGCCGTAGACGATGGACGGCACGGCCGCCAGCAGCTCGATCGCGGTGCCCAGAGGCCGCTTCAGCCAGGCGGGCGAGAGCTCGGTCAGGAACAGGGCGATGCCGAAGCTGACCGGCACCGCGATCAGCAAGGCGATGAACGAGGTCGCCAGCGTGCCGTAGATCATGACCAGACCGCCGAAGTCCTCCTGGACCGGATCCCAGACGCTGCGCGTGAGAAAGCTCAGGCCGTATTTGGCGATGGCCGGCCAGGCGCCCACCACCAGCGAGGCGATGATGGCCACCAGCAGCAGCAGGGTCAGTACGGCCGCACCCTTGGCCAGCCAGGCAAAGAGGCGGTCGATCAAAGGGCCCGTTCGCGGCGAACGGGCGGGCGAGACTTGGGTCATGGCGCGTCCCCTCCCCTGAACCGGGAGGTCTTCTAAAGCAAGCTTGTTGGCCGGAAGTGTAGAGGACACGACATGAACCCCGCTGAATCAGACTCGAACCGGCATCACTTGAAGGCCACGTTCTTGCTCGAGGCGTCCTTGATCTCGGCCCAGGACTTCTCGATCTGGGTCTTCACCACGGCCGGCATCGGCACGTAGTCGAGGTCGTCGGCCATCTTGTCGCCGTTCTTGTAGGCCCAGTCGAAGAACTTGAGCGTCGCGGCGGCTTGGGCGGGCTTGTCCTGGACCTTGTGCATCAGGATGAAGGTGGCACCGGTGATGGGCCAGGCGTCCTTGCCGGGCTGGTTGGTCAGGATCTGGTAGAAGCTCTTGGCCCAGTCGGCGCCGGCGGCAGCGGCCTTGAAGGCGCTGTCGTCGGGCGAGACGAAGTTGCCGGCGGCGTTCTGCACCTGGGCGTAGGTCATCTTGTTCTGCTTGACATAGGCGTACTCCAGGTAGCCGATGGAGTTCGGCAGGCGGCCCACAAAAGCGGCCACGCCCTCGTTGCCCTTGCCGCCCGCGCCGGCGGGCCAGTTCACGGCCGTGCCCTCACCGACCTTGGCCTTCCACTCGGCGTTCACCTTGCTCAGGTAGTTGGTGAAGATGAAGCTGGTGCCCGAGCCGTCGGCGCGGCGCACCGGGGCGATGTCGGCGTCCGGCAGGGCCAGGCTGGGGTTCAGGGCCTTGATGGCCGGGTCGGTCCACTTGGTGATCTTGCCCAGGTAGATGTCGCCCAGCACCTGGCCGCTCAGCTTGAGCTGGCCGGGGTTGATGCCCTTGATGTTGACCACGGGCACCACGCCGCCGATCACGGTGGGGAACTGCACCAGGCCCTTCTTGGCCAGCTCGTCGTCTTTCAGGGGCGCGTCGGAAGCGCCAAAGTCCACCGTCTTGGCATCGATCTGCTTGATGCCGGCGCCCGAACCCACGGACTGGTAGTTGATCTTGACGCCCGTGGCCTTGTGGTACTCGGAAGCCCACTTGGCATACAGCGGCGCCGGGAAGCTGGCACCGGCGCCGGTCACGTCCTGCGCGAACGACAGGGCCGAGAACGACAAGGCGGCGCCCGCGAGGGTGCCGAAGGCGATGGTGCGAGTCATCTTCATGGAATGAACCTTTGAGGTTGGTGAAAAGATGGGCGCACTTTAGGTCCGTTTTATGACATGCATGTGACAGTCATGATCGAGAAACAAAGGCGCTCGTCCGCCGTCCTGCGCCCGTCCGAGGCTGCGATCGTCATATTTTCGACATCTTTTGTCCATATGCTTCGTGCGCTGTTCCGAACGGCGGCGGGCAAGGGCAGCCGCCCCTGCACCTGCCGCGCCCAACCTCCGACCACCATGCCCTCCCCCCGTATTTCGCGCCGCCACGCGCTGTTGTCGGCCGCCGGCCTGGCCGCCGCCCCCCTGGCCCGGTCCCAAGCCCACCGCAGCGCCGCCGGCACGCGCCAGGGCGGGGCCCTGGTGACCCAGATCGTCGACACCTCGGCCGCCCAGCAGGACGTCTCCAAGGACCTCCTGATCGGCTCGCGCGCCGCCTGGCAGGACATCAACGCCCGCGGTGGGCTGCGCGGGCGGCCGGTGCAGCACCAGACCCTGGAAACCGACGGCAGCCCGGCCGGGCTGCGCGCGGCCCTGCAAACCGTGCGCGAGAACCCGGCCTGCCTGGCCCTGACCGGCACCGCCGGCGCCGCCGCCGCGAGCCAGCTGTCAGCCCTGCTGCGCCAGGAGCCGCTGGACATCGCACACGCCGCGCCCTGGCTGCAGAACGCCGGCGCCACGGCGGACCGGCACACCTTCCCCATCTTCGCGCCGCGCCAGGAGCAGATCGCCCATGCGCTCAAATCGCTGTCCTCGATGGGCGTGGCCGAGGTGGGCGCCATCTACGCCTCGGCCCAGGAACAGTCGCTGTACCGCGAGGACGTCGAGCGCACGGCGTCGGCGCTCAAGCTCAAGCTGCACAGCTACGGCGGCGCCGACCCGCGCGCGCTGGGCCAGCGCCTGACGCCCGGCACCCCCGCCATTCTGCTCTACATCGGCGGCACGCCCGAGCTGGTGCAGTTCACCCAGGGGCTGGAGAAGCAGCTGCGCCAGCGCTACGTGGTGGCCCTGGCCGACGTCAACCTGCAAACCCTGCAGCAGCTGGGGGCGGCCCGCCAGACACCGGTGATCGCCACCCAGCCCGTGCCGCTGGTCAGCGCCAGCCTGCCGGTGGTGCGCGCCTACCGCGAGACGCTGGCGCGCCTGTTCGACGAACCGCCCTCGCCGCTGAGCCTGGCCGGCTTCATCGCCGCGCGCTACACCTTCGAGGTGCTGCGCAGCGTCGAGGGGCCGCTGACGCGCCAGAGCGCGCTGGCGACCTTCTCGCGTCGCGCCCCGCTGGACCTGGGCGGCTTTCGCATCAGCTTCGACGCCCAGGGCCGTGGCAGCGGCTACGTGACGCAGAGCATGCTGACCACCGACGGCCGTGTGGTCGGCTGAAGCGAAAAACCTGCCCATGCGCATCGGACCCGAGTGCTATGCTGCCGGCCATAGCACCCCATCTCCCATGCAGAACGGTATACGCCTCGCCGCCGTGGACCTCGGCTCCAACAGCTTTCGCCTCGAAATCGGTCGGCTCGACCACGGACACATCCACCGCACCGAATACCTCAAGGAAACCGTGCGCCAGGGCAACGGCCTGGACGGCGAGCGCAACCTCTCCCCCGAGGCCATGCAGCGTGGCTGGGACTGCCTGGCGCGCTTCGGCGAGCGCCTGGCCGGCTTCTCCCGCGAACAGGTGCGCGCCGTGGCGACCCAGACGCTGCGCGAAGCGCGCAACCGCGAGGTGTTCCTGGAGCGCGCCCAGCAGATCCTGGGCTTCCCGATCGACGTGATCTCGGGCCGGGAAGAGGCTCGCCTGATCTACCAGGGCGTGGCCCACCTGCTGCCGCAGTCGGACGAGCGCCGCCTGGTGGTGGACATCGGTGGCCGCTCCACCGAGCTGATCCTGGGCCAGGGCACCGAAGCCCGGATCACCGAGTCCTACCGCGTCGGCAGCGTGGCCTGGTCGATGAAGTACTTCCCCGACGGCGTGTTCAGCTCGCGCGCCTTCCAGATGGCCGAGATCGCGGCCAAGGCGGTGCTCGACGAAGCCCTGGACGCCTACCCGCGCGGCCGCTGGGACGCGGCCTACGGCGCCTCCGGCACCATCGGCGCCGTCGGCGACCTGCTGGCCGGCGCCGGCTGGCCGGCCGGCAGCGTGAGCCGCGATGGCCTGAACTGGCTCAAGGACAAGCTGGTCAAGGCCCAGCGCGCCGACCAGCTGCGCCTGGACAACCTCAAGGACGACCGGCGGCCGGTGATCGGCGGCGGCCTGGCCGTGCTGCGGGCCGTGTTCGACCTGCTGGACATCGACGAGATGCACCCCGCCGAAGGCGCCCTGCGCCACGGCGTGCTGTACGACCTGCTCGACCGCGAGCTGGAGCAGACGGATGTGCGCTCGGCCACCGTGCAGCGCCTGGTGACCCGCTTTCAGGTCGACCCGGCGCAGGCCCAGCGCGTGGGCGCCACGGCGGTGCAGCTGTTCCGCCAGACCTTGCCCGAGATGCCCGGTGAGGACCGCGAGCGCATCGAACGCAAGCTGGCCTGGGCCGCGCGGCTGCACGAGATCGGCACCCAGATCTCGCACAGCGACTACCACAAGCACGGCGCCTACATCCTGGACAACAGCGACGCGCCGGGCTTCGACCAGGCCGAACTGCACCGCCTCAGCCAGCTGGTGCTGGGCCACCGCGGCAAGCTGCGCAAGCTCGATGCGGACTTCGAGGACGCGCTGTTCGTGTGCCAGCTGCTGGCGCTGCGCCTGGCCGTGATCCTGTGCCACGCGCGGCGCGACCCCGACCTCCAGGGCCTGCGCCTGGGCTGCGATGCGGGACCCGCGCGCCGCTTCCGGCTCGAATGCCGCGGCAAGTGGAGCGCGAGCTGGCCCCAGTCGGCGCACCTGCTGCGCGAGGAAGTGGTCGCCTGGCAAAAGACGCCCTGGAGCCTGCAGCTGCAAGGCATGTGACGGCCTGGAAGCGCATCAATAAACGGTATAAACTGTATATACCGTTTACAAGAAGGAATAGCCATGACCGATGCCCAGAAAGCCCCCGTGGTCGTCAACACCGAAACCGCCGCCCCGGCCAGGGCGGCCGCCAAGAAGACCGTCAAAGCCCCGGCCAAGCCGCGCAAGGCCAGCCCCGCCAAGCTCGCGGCCGCCGTCGCCAAGGCGGTCAGGACGCCCAAGGTCGTGAAGGCCGTCACGCCCCCGGCCGCCGCCAAGCAGAAGAAGCCGAAACTGGTGCGCGACAGCTTCACCATCCCCAAGGCCGAGTACGTGGTGCTGGACGAGCTCAAGCAGCGAGCGGCCAAGAGCGGCCAGCCGGCCAAGAAGAGCGAGTTGCTGCGCGCCGGCATCAAGGCCCTGGCCGCCATGGACGCAGCCGCCTTCTCAGCCGCGCTGACGAACGTGCCGGCCATCAAGACCGGCCGCCCCAAGCAGGGCTGAGTTGCGGGCAGCGCGCAGCCGGCCCGCAGTGATCAGAGCAGCTCGGGCGACTGCACCGTGAGCAGCACGGTCTGCAACTGGCCGTCGCGCTCGCGGCTGCGCAGCCACCAGACCGCGCCTTTGCGCACCGAACACAGTTCCGACGGCAGCCCCAGCAGGCGAGCGACCACCTGGCCCAGCGTGGGCTGGTGGCCCACCACCAGCACCGCCGACTTGCCGTCGGGCCAGCCCACTGCCGCGAGCACATCGTCCGCAGCGGCGCCCGGTGCCAGTTCGGCGCGCAGCTTGTACCTGCGGTCCAGCGCCATCGCCGTCTGTTCGGTGCGGCGTGCCGGGCTGGCCAGCACCCGCACGCCCTCGGGCAGCTGGCGGTCCAGCCAGGCGGCCATGCGCGCGGCCTGCTTTTCGCCGCGCGGCGTCAGGCTGCGCGCCAGGTCGTCGCCGACCATGCCGGCGTCGTTGGCCTCGGCATGGCGCCAGAGGATCAGGTCCATGGGGCTTACTCCTGTGGGCGCTGGCGCGCCCCGTAGCGCGCCATCAGCGCGTTCTGCGCGCCGTGGCCGCCGGCCTGCGCGACTCGCCGGTACAGGCCGTCCGGGCTCAGGTCCCAGGCGTCGCAGCCGTCGTGCAGGTAGGCCACCAGGCATTCGTCGATGATGCGCTGGCGCAGCTGCGGGTCGGTGACCGGCCAGGCCAGCTCGATGCGGCGCAGCATGTTGCGGTTCATCCAGTCGGCGCTCGAGAGGTACAGGCTTTCCTCTTCGTCGCAGCGGAAGTAGAACACGCGCGAGTGCTCGAGGAAACGGCCGATCACCGAGCGCACGCGGACGTTGTCGGTCAGGCCCGGCAGGCCGGCGGGCAGCATGCAGGCGCCGCGCACGATCAGGTCGATGCGCGTGCCCTGTTGGCCGGCCTGGATCAGCGCCTCGATCAGCGCCTGGTCGGTCAGCGCGTTCATCTTGGCCACGATGCGCGTGGACCGACCCTGCGCCGCGGCCTGGCCCAGCGCCGCTATGCGCTCTATCGTCTGCCGGTGCAACTGGAAAGGCGCCAGCAGCAGCTTGTGCATGCGCGGCAGCCGGCTCTGGCTGGCCAGGTGCACGAACAGCTGGTCCATGTCGGCCGTCAGCTCCGGGTCGGCCGTGAGGTAGCTCAGGTCGGTGTAGAGCCTGGCCGTGCGCGGGTTGTAGTTGCCCGTCGACAGGTGGCCGTAGCGCCTGAGGCGCCGGCCCTCGCGCCGCGTGACCAGCAGCATCTTGGCATGGGTCTTGAGCCCCACCACGCCATAGACCACCTGGGCGCCGATCGACTCGAGCATCTCGGCCCAGTTGATGTTGGCCTCCTCGTCGAAGCGCGCCTTGAGCTCCACCACCGCCGTGACTTCCTTGCCGCAGCTCACGGCCTCGCGCAGCAGCGCCAGCATCTCGGAGTCGTTGCCGGTGCGGTAGATGGTCTGCTTGATCGCCAGCACGTCCGGGTCCAGCACCGCCTCGCGCAGGAAAGCCAGCACGCCATCGAAGCTCTCGAAGGGCTGGTGGATCAGCACGTCGCCTTCGCTCAGGCGCGCGAACACCGAAGCGCCCGGCGGCAATGCGACGGGGTAGCTGGCCTTGTAGGGCGCGAACAGCAGCTGCGGCGCGTCGACCAGGTCGATCAGCTGGGTCAGCCGCACCAGGTTCACCGGCCCCGGCACCCTGAACAGCGCCTGGGCCGGCAGCTTGAACTGCTCGAGCAGGAAGTTCGACAGGTACTCGGAGCAACCCGCCGAGACCTCTAGACGCACGGCCTGGCCATAATGGCGCTGCTGCAGGCCCTGGCGCAGCGCAGTGCGCAGGTTGGCCACGTCGTCCTCGTCGACCCAGAGGTCGGAATGCCGCGTGACGCGGAACTGGGAAAACTGGTCGACCACGCGCCCCGGGAACAGCTCGTCCAGGTGGGCGCGGATCATGCTGGACAGCGAGACGAACAGCGCCTGGCCGCCCGAGACCCGCTCGGGCATGCGGATCAGGCGCGGCAGCACGCGCGGCACCTTGACGATGGCGATGTCGTTGGCGCGCCCGAAGGCATCCTTGCCGCCCAGGCGCACGATGAAGTTGAGCGACTTGTTGGCCACCTGCGGGAAGGGATGGGCCGGGTCCAGCGCGACCGGCACCAGCAGGGGACGCACCTCGCGCTCGAAATGGGCCCGCACCCAGCGGCGCTGCAGGGGGTCGCGCTCGCCGTGCGGCACGATGCGCATGCCCTCGCGCTCGAAGGCGGGCAGCAGCTGCTCGTTGTAGAGCGCGTACTGCCGCGCCACCAAGTCGCGCACCGCGACCGTGATGGCCTCGAAGCTCTCCACGGTATAGAGACCCTTGTGCTCGCCGTTCTGGAAGGCGCTCAGGTGCGGCGCGGCGCGCACCTCGCAGAACTCGTCCAGGTTGGACGAGACGATGCACAGGAAACGCAGCCGCTCCAGCAGCGGGACCTCGGGCCGGCGCGCCCAGTCCAGCACGCGCTCATTGAAGGCCAGGATGCTCTGGTCCCGGTCCAGCAGTTGCACACCCGTGCGTGTCAGCCCCGGCAGCTCAGGTGGGGTCGAAGTCATCGCTCAGCCTTGTCCATGACGAAATCATGACGGATTATTTATGGCCGCAATGACAGTGATGTGACAGTTTTGTCATCTTTCGGGGTTGACGCCGGTGGGCTGCCGCGCCGGCACCAGATGGTCGGCAAAGCGCTGCGCCGCGTGCTGCCAGCTGAACTCGAGCGCGCGCTCACGGGCCTCGTGGCGCGAGCGGGTCAGGGCCGCATCGAAGGCCCGGCGCAGGTCCTCGTCCAGCACGCCGCCGCGCGCCTGCTCCCCGGCCCCGCCCAGCACCTCGAGCGGGCCGTTGACCGGGTAGGCCGCCACCGGCGTGCCGCAGGCCATGGCTTCGAGCATGACCAGGCCGAAAGTCTCGGCGCGGCTGGGGAAGACGAACACGTCGGCCGCGGCGTAGACCCGGGCCAGCTCCTCGCGTGCCAGCACGCCCAGCCAGCGGACTTCGGGGTAGCGGGCCTTGAGCCTGGCCTCCAGCGGCCCCACGCCGCAGACCAGCTTGGTGCCCGGCAGGTCAAGCTCCAGGAACTCCTCGACGCGCTTCTCGTGCGACAGGCGGCCCACGAACAGCGACACCGGCCGCTCCAGCTCGCCCAGGGGCGGATGCGGGCGGGGCTCGGGCGCGTGGGCGAACAGCTGGGTATCGACGCCATGCGTCCAGGCACGCAGGCGGTCGAAGCCGCGCTGCGCCAGCATGTGCAGCACACCCTCGGTGGGCACCATCACGCCGGCCGAAGGCCGGTGAAAATGCCTGAACAGCGCGTAGCCCCAGGACACCGGCAGGCCCAGCCTGGCGTTCAGGAACTCCGGGAACTTGGTGTGGAAGGCCGTGGTGAACGCGAGACCGCGCTTGAGGCAGTAGCCGCGCCCGGCCCAGCCCAGCGGGCCTTCGGTGGCCAGGTGGATGGCATCGGGCCGGAATGCGTCGAGCCGGCGGGCCAGCTCGCGCGCAGGCCGCACGGCCAGGTCGATGCCCGCGTAGCCGGGGCAGGGCCGCGTGCGGAACTGGCCCGGATGAATGACCTCGACCTCGTGGCCCGACTGCTCGAGCTCGCGCACCAGCTCCAGCAGCGTGGTGACCACGCCGTTGACCTGGGGCAGCCAGGCGTCGGTGACCAGGGCCAGCTTCATGCGTGCTCCATCTTTTCTTCTCGCACGGCGCGCTGGCGCGGCCGCGCCGACCAGTGCAGCAGTTCGAGCCGGCCGTCGTGGTGCTCGACCAGGGCGCTGCGGCTTTCCACCCAGTCGCCGTCGTTGCAGTAGAGCGTGCCCTGGATCTCGCGCATCTCGGCGCGGTGGATGTGGCCGCAGACCACGCCATGGTGGCCGCGCCGCCGCGCCTCGGCGGCCACGGCGACCTCGAAGTCCGTCACGTAGTTCAGGGCCTTCTTGACCTTGTGCTTGAGGTAGGCCGAGAGCGACCAGTAGGGCAGGCCCAGGCGGGCGCGCAGGGTGTTGAGGTGCCGGTTCAGCTTGAGCGTGAGCTCGTAGAGGTTGTCGCCCAGGTAGGCCAGCCACTTGGCGCACTGGATCACGCCGTCGAAGTAGTCGCCGTGCACGACCCACAGGCGCCGGCCCTGGGCCGTGGTGTGCACGGCCTCCTCCACCACTTCGATGCCGCCGAAGGAATGGCCGATGAAGCCGCGCGCAAACTCGTCGTGGTTGCCGGGCACGAAGACCACGCGGCAGCCCTTGCGCGCGCGGCGCAGCAGCTTCTGCACCACGTCGTTGTGCGACTGCGGCCAGTACCACTTGCGGCGCAGCTGCCAGCCGTCGACGATGTCGCCGACCAGGTACAGCGTGTCGCTCGGGTGGGTCTTCAGGAAGTCCAGCAGGGCTTCGGCCTGGCAGCCCGGCGTGCCCAGGTGCAGGTCCGAGATGAAGATGGCGCGCAGCCTCGTGCCGCCGCCCTCCTCCTCCGGATCGTGCGCCTCGGGCGTGTCGTCCCGGGCCAAGCCCGGAACCAGCGGCCCCAGCGCCTCGAACCGCACGGGGCCGAATGCGCCGCCGGGCGCCCATCCCGCCATCATGCGGCGCCCAGGAAATGCTTGCGGTAGCGCGGCGGCAGGTCGGCGATGCGCATCAGCATGGGCAGGTCGGCGCTGTTGAAGTCCGGGTCCCAGGCCGGGGCGCCCAGCACCCGCGCGCCCAGGCGCAGGTAGCCCTTGATCAGCGCCGGGGGCTCGATGTCCAGCGTGCCGTCCAGCCGCTCTATGGGCAGCGGCAGGCGCGGCAGCACGTGGTACTCGATCGGCGCCAGATGCGTCTGCTTGAGCTGCTGCCAGATGCTGGCCGCCGCGTCGCCGCTGACCACGCCGTTGTGCAGCATGGGGATGCTGGCGCAGCCTATCATGGTGTCGAGCTGGTTGCGCACCATGAATTCGGCCAGTGCGCCCCACAGCGCGAGGATCACGCCGCCGTGGCGGTGCTCGGGGTGCACGCAGCTGCGGCCCAGCTCGACCATGCGCGAGCGCAGGGCACGCAGCCGCGTGAGGTCGAACTCGGTGTCGCTGTAGGTGCTGCCGATGCGGCGCGCCTGGGCAGGCGTGAGCACGCGGTAGGTGCCGACCACCTCGCGCGTGAGCTCGTCGCGCACCAGCAGGTGCTCGCAGTAGTCGTCGAACAGGTCCACGTCGTGGCCCGGCACCGCGCTGTCCAGGCGCGCGCCCATCTCGCCGGCGAAGACCGCGTACCTCAGGCGCTGCGCCTGGCGGACTTCGTCCTGGTGCCGCGCCCACGAAACTTCGATGCCACCCCGCTCATTTTTCGCAGGCTGCCCCAGGCCAGACCCTTGGCCGCCTGGATGAAGTGACCCCCTGGGCAAGGCCACGGGCGAGAGGGCGAAGGTCGGGTTGGGCAGTTCTTTCATCGCATGCTCCTGGGTGTTCGGTGGGGAAGATCGTCCGGATGGGGCGGACCGGCCTCAGGCGCCGACGACGCCGCCGTCCTTGCGCCGTACGACCACGGTGGCCGAGCGCGGGCGACCGCCTGCCGGGCCGTCGGGCCAGCTGCTGACGGCCTTGGTGTTGGCAGGGTCGCTGCGCTCGCTCGGGCTTTCGCCCGGGTGCTGGATGTTGACGAACATGGTCCGGCCGTCGGGCGTGGTGGTCACGCCGGTGATCTCGCTGCCGCGCGGGCCGCTCAGGAAGCGGCGGATCTCGCCCGTGGTCGGGTCGGCGGCCAGCATGACGTTGTTGCCCAGGCCGGCCAGGTCGCCCTTGCCCATGGCCGAGGTCGACATGTCGGTCTGCACCCACAGCACGCCGCGCGCGTCCATCCACAGGCCGTCCGGGCAGGCGAAGGCGTCTCCGCGCACGTTGCCCTTGGCTTCGGGCCGCGCGTTCGCCGGGTCGCCGGCCAGCACGAAGTGGTTCCAGACGAAGCGCTCGCCATGGAAGTCGCCGGACTCGCGCCACTTGATGATGTGGCCCATGGTGTTGTTGGCGCGCGGGTTGGGCGCGTCCGTGCCGGGCTGGCGCTCGCCGCCGCGGTTGCTGTTGTTGGTCAGCGTGCAGTAGACCTCGCCGCGCTTTTGGTCGACCGCGATCCATTCCGGGCGGTCCATCTTGGTCGCGCCCAGCAGGTCGCTGGCCTGGCGCGCCTTGATCAGCACCTCGCCCTGGTCGGCGAAGCCCTTGGCCGCCGTCAGCGGCCCCTGGCCGTGCAGCAGCGGCAGCCACTGGCCCTGGCCGTTGGCGTCGAAACGGGCCACGTAGAGCGTGCCATGGTCCAGCAGCTCGGCATTGGCGCGTGCGCCGCCGGGCTGGATCCGGTCGCGGCTGACGAACTTGTAGATGTACTCGAAGCGCGCGTCCTCGCCCGAATACACCACCGCCCGGCCGTCGCGGGTCACGGCCACGGTCGCGCCCTCGTGCGCGGCGCGGCCCAGGGCCGTGCGCTTGACCGGCGTGGAGCTCGGGTTGAGCGGATCGATCTCGACCACCCAGCCGAAGCGGTGCGGCTCGTTCGGGTGCTTGCCGGCGTCGAAGCGCTCGTCGTGTTCGTGCCAGCGGTAGCCCGTCGGATCGCCCTTGCGCAGACCCCAGCGCGCCTCATGGGCGCTCGGTTGCTCCGGGCCCTTGAAGTAGAAAATGAAGTTTTCCTCGCAGGTCAGGTAGGTGCCCCAGGGCGTGATGCCGCTGCCGCAGTTGTTCAGCGTGCCCAGCACGCGCCGGCCGCTGGTATCGGCCGCGGTCTTCATCAGCGCATGGCCGGCCGCCGGGCCGCTCACCGCCATGGGCGTGCTGGCCGTGATGCGGCGCGCCCAGGGCGAGGGCAGCACGACGCGCCACTGGCCATCCTGCTGCTCGACCTCCAGCACCGAGACGCCGTGCGCGGCCTGGGCCTTGCGCACCTTGGCCGCGCTCCAGGTCTTCATGCCGTCCGGATGCAGCAGGCCGTCGTCCACGTACTCGTGGTTCATCACCAGCAGACCGTTCTTCGAACCATCCTGGGGGAAATAATGGATGCCGTCGTGATGCATGCCGAGCTGGGCCTCCTGCTCGGCGGCCGTGTTGCTGGCATCGGGCTTGAATTTGGGCAGGTCGCCCGACAGGCCGACCGGGTCGCCCCAGGGCGCGATCACCTGGGCCACATAGCCCTCGGGCACCACGATGCTGTCGGCCGTGGACACCGGCACGCCCTTGAAGCCCAGCAGCGACTTGCCGCCTTCGGCCGGCGTGGCGCAGCCGGCGAGGCCGGCGAACAGCCCGCCCACGGCGGCCGCCATGCCGCCCTTGACGAACAGGCGGCGCGCGGGGTCCGACACTTCGTGGATGCTGGGGTTGATGGAGCGGTTGGAATCCTCCATCCGGCTGAAATCCTTGCTCATGGCGCTGTCTCTCCCGGGTATGAACAGGGCGATGTTGCGCAAGCCGCGTGACGCGGAAATGTCCGAGGCATGACGGGTTCGTGACAAGGCGGCCCTGCTGCAGCGGTCGCCGGCATGAATTCAATATTTCAACTATCATTGAAAAATGGAAATGACAGCACTCGACGAGCCGCAGACCGTGCAGGCGCTGGCCGCGCTGGCCCAGCCCCAGCGGCTGCGCGCCTTCCGCGCCCTGGTGGTGGCGGGCCCGGCCGGCCTGACGCCCGGCGCCATGGCCGAGCAGCTGGGCGTGGCGCCCAGTGCCCTGTCGTTCCACCTCAAGGAGCTCGCGCACGCGGGCCTGGTCAGCAGCGAGCCGCGCGGCCGCTACCTGGTCTACCGTGCCAGCTTCGCGCGCATGAACGGCCTGCTGGCCTACCTCACCCAGCACTGCTGCGCCGGCGGCGCCTGCGAGATCGGGCCCGCCGAAGCCGCCTGCCGCAGTTGCTGAAGCCCTCTTTCACTGCCTGGAGATCGCCATGAAACGCTTTCATGTCCACCTGCATGTCGCCGACCTGGACGCCAATATCCGCTTCTATTCGGCGCTGTTCCACCAGCCACCGGCCCGCACCGAGGCCGACTATGCCAAGTGGATGCTGGACGATCCGCCGGTCAACTTCGCGATCTCGACCCGGGGCGCCGCGCCTGGCCTGGACCACCTGGGCATCCAGGTCGACAGCCCCGAGGACCTGGCCGCGCTGAAAGCCCAGGCGCGCCAGGCCGACCTGGCCCTGCTCGACGAAGGCGAGACCGACTGCTGCTATGCGCGCAGCGACAAGCACTGGCTGACCGATCCTCAAGGCCTGGCCTGGGAACAGTTCCAGACGCTGGGCAGCATTCCGGTGTTCGGCCAGGGCAAGGGCACGGCCTGTTGCACGCCCCAGGCCAAGACCGCTGCGGCAGCCGCGCCGGCCTGCTGCGCCCCCTCCACCGCCTCCACCGCCTCCGGTGCCTCCTGCTGCTGAACGCCCCATGACCAACAAGACCACCCGCCCCCTCCAGGTGCTGTTCCTTTGCACCCACAACTCGGCCCGCAGCATCCTGGCCGAGGCCCTGCTCAACCACCTCGGCCAGGGCCGCTTCAAGGCCTATTCCGCCGGCAGCAGCCCGCGCGCCAACCAGCAGCCCAATCCCCTGGGCCTGCAGGTGCTGCAAGGCGCGGGCATTCCCACCGAAGGCCTGCGCAGCAAGAGCTGGGACGAGTTCGCCGGTCCCGATGCGCCGCCCATGGACTTGGTCATCACGGTCTGCGACAGCGCCGCCGGCGAGGCCTGTCCTTACTGGCCCGGCCACCCCGCGACCGCGCACTGGGGCTACCCCGACCCCTCGGCCGGCGAGGCTCCCGACGCGGTGAAGCTCGAAGCCTTCCGCCAGACCCTGCACGCCATGCGCAGACGGCTGGAGCTGCTGGTCAACCTGCCGGCCGAGAAGCTGCAGGCGTCGCGGCTGCAGGACAGCGCACGCCTTCTGGCCCAGAGCGCATGAGCAGCGCCGCGCCCTCTCCCATCGGCGTCGCCGTCCCCCGCGCAAGCACCCTGGGCCGCCAGGCACTGGCCGAGTTCCTGGGCACGGCCGCGCTGCTGTGCGCCGTGATCGGCTCCGGCATCATGGCCGAGCGCCTGTCCGGCGGCAACGCAGGCCTGGCCCTGCTGGCCAACACCCTGGCCACGGTGTTCGCGCTCTATGTGCTGATCGAGACCCTGGGCCCGGTCAGCGGCGCGCATTTCAACCCCCTGGTCACGCTGCTGCTGGGACCGCCCGGCCAGGCCCCGGGCCGCGCGCGCTGGCGCGCCGTGGCGGTCTTCGTCGCCGCCCAGCTGGCCGGCGCCCTGCTCGGCGCCTGGCTGGCCAACGCCATGTTCGAGCTGCCCCTGCTGCAGATCAGCACGCGTCAGCGCGCCGGCGCCCCGTTTGGCTGGGGCCCCTGGCTGGCCGAAGCCGTGGCCACGGCCAGCCTGCTGTTCGTGATCGTGCGCAGCGGCGCGGCCGGCGTGCAGGCCCGGGCCAGCGCCCTGGTCGCCTGCACCATAGGCGCGGCCTACTGGTTCACCGCGAGCACCAGCTTTGCCAACCCAGCCGCCGTGTTCGGCCGCATGTTCAGCGACAGCTTCGCCGGCATCGCGCCGGCCAGCGCCCCGGGCTTCGTGCTCGCGCAAAGCCTGGGCGCCTGGGCCGGCGTCGCCCTGGCACGCCGGCTGGCGCCCGAGGCCTGAACCCTACGCGAAACCTCTTCCATGAGCGACATCACCATCTACCACAACCCCCAATGCGGCACCTCGCGCAACACGCTGGCGCTGATTGGCAACAGCGGCGCCGAGCCGCGCGTCGTCGAGTACCTGAAGACCCCGCCCAGCCGCACCGAACTGCTGGCGCTGATCGCCGCCATCGGCGGCTCCGTGCGCGAAGTCATGCGCAGCAAGGAGGCGCTGTACCAGGAGCTGGACCTGGCCAACCCGGCGCGCAGTGACGACGAGCTGATCGACGCCATGCTGGCCCACCCCATCCTGATCAACCGCCCCATCGTGGTCACGCCGCTGGGCACGCGCCTGTGCCGCCCCTCCGAGGCCGTGCTCGACATCCTGCCCCAGGCGCAACGCGGCGCCTTCAGCAAGGAGGACGGCGAGCCGGTGGTCGACGCGCAGGGTCGCCGCGTGAACCAGGCTTCCGACTGAAGCTGGCAGCGGCGGAGCGCCGCTGCGGCAGCTGCCACTCAAAGGTATGATGATCTTACGATTCCAAACCGAGGAGACAAGGCAGTGAAACAGATCGGCTTCATCGGCGCATCCGGCCTCATGGGCCACGGCATCGCGAAGAACCTGCTCGCCAAGGGCTATGCGCTCTCGCTCACCGTGCACCGCAACCGCGAGGGCGTGGCCGACCTGCTGGCGGCCGGCGCCCGCGAAGTGGCCAACCCGGCCGAGCTCGGCGCCTGCGACGCGGTCATCCTCTGCGTCACCGGCACGCCCCAGGTCGAGGCCTGCCTGGGCGGCGAGCGCGGCCTGCTGTCAGCGGCGCGCGAGGGCTTGGTGGTGATCGACACCTCGACCAGCGAACCCGAGTCCACGGCGCGCCTGGCCGCCCTGTGCCGTGCGCGCGGCGTCACCCTGGTCGACGCGCCGCTGGCGCGCACCCCGGTGGAGGCCGAGCTCGGCAAGCTCAACACCATGGTCGGCGCCGAGCCCGAGGTGTTCGCGCGCATCCAGCCCGTGCTGCAGGCCTATTGCGAGAACATCTTCCATGTCGGCGGCCCCGGCGCGGGCCATGTGATCAAGCTGCTCAACAACTTCGTCGCCCAGGCCATCTGTACCGCCACGGCCGAGGCCTTCGCGGTCGGCGCCAAGGCCGGCGTGGACCTGCAGCAGCTGGTCAAGGTGGTGTCGGCCGGCGCGGTCAACTCGGGCCTGTTCCAGGCCATGGCCAAGACCCTGCAGGGCGATTTCACGGGCCTGAAGTTCGAGCTCGACAACGCGCGCAAGGACCTGCGCTACTACACCCACCTGGCCGAGCAGGTCAACGTGCCCTCCCTGGTCGGCGAAGCCGTGCACCAGAGCCTGGCCACGGCCTCGGCGCTGGGCCAGGGCAAGCAGTTCGTTCCCGCGCTGGTGACGGCGCAGGAGAAGCTCACCGGGGCGCAGATTGCGCCCAGGGCCTAGTCTTGCTGCGCCCCGGAAATTGAAGGCCGAGGGCACGCCCGTCGATGAGCGCGGTGACGGGATGGGGCATGGCGGATCCCCGGACTTGGATCAGTCAAAGCAGCAAAACTGCGTCCATTCGCCGCGAGAGCGCCGACTGGCGGCTGTGCAGGAAGGCCCGCAGCCGTTCGGGGTAGTCCGTACGCACGGCGTCTTGCACAGACGGGCGGACTGAGAGCTGGGCGCGCCAGGCGCTCACCTTGGGCAAACCGTTGAAGAAGCCGAAGTCGCTGATGCCATCGAACAAGTCGAAGTATCTGAAGACGGGGCCGAACACCGCGTCGACGATGCTGAAGCGGCGCCCTGCGAAGTAGGGGCCGGCGCCGAGGATGGATTCGAGCTGCTCGAAGCGCGCCCGGATTTCCTTGGCCTTGGTGGTCAGGGCTCCCTCATCGCTCGCCGAGTAGAAGGCCCAGATCGTGTTCAGAAGCGACGAGCCGAACTCCATCCAGGCACGGTGCCTGGCGCGCTCCAACGGGTTCTCCGGGTGAAGACGAGGGGCCTGCGTCTCGTCCAGGAATTCGCAGATGACGACCGACTCGAAGATCTCCTCGCCGTCCACCAGCAGCACCGGCGTCTTGCCCAGCGGCGAGAGCTCAAGGAACCAGTCCGGCTTGTTCGCCAGATCCACCTCCCTGCGCTCGAAGGGAACACCCTTTTCCCTCAGCACGATCGCTGCGCGCTGCACATAGGGGCATAGGAGGTGGCTAATGAGGGTGAGGTGCGTGGTCACGATGCTCTCCTCAGGTGCGGGGCGCGGGTCGATCGCAGCGACGCATCGCCGACGCGCCATCGTCGAGCAGCCCCAGCAACACCGAGGCCGGTACGTGGCTGCGCGGATCCGTATGCCCCGGCGTCCGCAGTGACTGATTGACTCATGGAATCTCGCAACTCAGTTAAGGATGGCGTGACTGTACGATTGCATAGATGCATAAAAAATAGGCACCAGTGCAAATCATGAATGCAAAAACGCAATACAAGCTCAGTGCAGCCGATCTGGAAACCGTTCTGGCGATGGTTCGGACCGGAACCGTTGCCGCCGCGGGGGAGAGACTGGGAGTGGATGCGTCCACCGTGTTCCGTTCCATTCAGCGCATCGAACGCGGCCTGGGGCAGCGCTTGTTCGAGCGCTCTCGCACTGGCTACGGGCCTTCGGAGCTTGCCCAGGCGCTGGCCGAGCATGCCGAGCAATTGGAAGCCCAACTTGAATCGGCGCGGTCGGTTGCGCAGTTGAGGTCCGAGCAAGTTTCCGGGACCGTCCGCATCACGACGACGGACACGGTCCTGCACGGCCTGGTGGCGCCCGCGCTGAAGGAGCTCCATGCCGCCCACCCCTTGCTGGCGTACGAGTTGCACACGGGCAATGAACTCGCCAGCCTGACCCGGCGCGATGCGGATATTGCGGTGCGAGCCACCAAGCGACCGCCGCAGCACCTGGTCGGGAAGCATGTCGGCCCCATCCGGGTGGCGCTGTTCGCGGCGAAGAAGGGGGCCGTGCGGCGCTACAAGGATGTGGAGGCGGGCAAGGCGCCATGGATTGCGACCGATGACGCGCTGCCCGAGCACCCTTCCGTGCTGTGGCGGAAAAAGCACTTCAAGACAGCGTTGCCGAGCTACCGCGTCAACAGCATCCTGACGGTGATGGAACTCGTGGCTCTGGGGCTGGGTGTGGGTGTGCTGCCCCTATTTCTGGCGCAATCGCATCCTGACCTGGTACAGCTGACCGAGGAGATCGATGAATGCCAAACCGAACTCTGGCTCCTCACACATCCCGAGTCGCGGCATGTCAGGCGAGTGTCAACGGTATTTGGGCACCTGTCACGAACACTGTCTCTGTGAGATGAACGGACTTCCGCGGACAACCGCTTGAACCCAAGGTGGACGCGGACGATGAAAAAACGCGTCAGCGCCATACGCCACAGTTCCGGGCTGGCCTACAAGCGGTAAACCCGCCGCGCATTGCCCCCCAGCACGGAGGCGCGCGCCGCATCTCCCTGGTCTGCCAGCAGGACCTGGGTGTCGGCCCACCAGCGCGCATAGGAGGCGGCGCGCTGCAACACGGGCCAGTCGCTGCCCCAGAGCACGCGCTCGGCTCCGAAAACGGACAGCACATGCCGCCCCCAGCGGCTGGCAGCCCCCGCCGCCGGCGCGGGGCCGGCTTCGGTCAGCAGGCCCGAGAGCTTGCACACGGCCTGGGTCTGCGCGCCCAGGCGCGCCATGTCCTGCGCCCAGGGCTCCCACTGGCCACGCGCAATGTCGGGCTTGGCCGCATGGTCGATCACGATGCGCAGGCGCGGATGCGCCGCAGCCAACGACAGCAAAGCGCCCAGGTGGCGCGGCTGCACCAGCGCATCGAGCACCAGACCATGGGCCGCCATGGCCTGCAAGGCGGGCGCCAGCGCGGGCTGGAGCATCCAGTCCGTGTCCGCGATGTCCTGCAGCATGGGGCGCAGGCCCTTGAGCCTGGGGTGGCGCGCCAGCGCGCCGATGCGGTCTGCTGCATCGGCGGCAAGCAGGTCCACCCAGCCCACCACGCCCAGCACCTGGGGGTGGCTGTCGGCCAGCGCCAGCAAGTGATGGGTTTCCGCTTCGGTCGGCGCGGCCTGCACCAGCACGCCGCCGGCCACGCCGTGCGGGCGGGCTTCGGCCAGCCAGTCCGCCACGTCCACATCGCGGTAGATGGGGCCGAGTTCAGGCGTCAGCCAGCCGTAGTCGCCGCGCGCGAGCCGCCAGCTGTGAAAGTGCGCGTCGACGATCATGGCGTGGGCGCCTCCTGCGGCAGCAATCCCTGCGCGCGCATCTCGCGCCAGAAATCCGCGGGCACGGGGTGGCGCAGCATGGCCTGCGCATCACGCCATTCCGCATCGCGGCGCGCGCCCAGCATCACGATCTCGACCGCCGGATGCGCCAGCGGAAACTGCAGCGCCGCCGCGCGCAAGGGAACGCCGTGGGCCTCGCAGAGGGCTTCGATGCGCGCCGTGCGCTCCACCCACTCGCGTTCCGCCGGCCCGTAGTTGAACAGGCCGCCCCCGCCTTTCACGCCCGTGGCGAGAATGCCCGAGTTGAACACGCCGCCCAGCGCGATGCGCACGCCGCGGCTCGCGCATTGCGGCAGCAGCTGCGGCAGCGCGCTGTGGTCGAGCAGGCTGTAGCGGCCGGCCAGCATCAGCGTGTCCAGTCCGGCATGGCGCAGCACCTGCAGCACCACCGCCACGTCGTTGGTGCCCAGGCCCACGGCGCGGATCATCCCCTCCCGCTTGAGCTGCTGCAGCGCGGGCAGGGTTTCATGGAGCACCTGGCGCAGGACGGCGGGCGCCCGCTCGCCGTGCGTGGCGGCGTCCATGTCGTGCACAAAGGCCACGTCCAGCCGGGACAGGCCCAGCCGCTGCAGGCTGTCCTCGACGCTGCGGCGCACGCCGGCGGCGCTGTAGTCCCAGTGCTGATTGAACGGCAGCACGTCGACATAGCCGTGCTGGTCGCGCGCGGCGCCCGGACTGGCCGTCAGCAGCCGCCCCACCTTGCTGGCCAGCACATAGTCGTCGCGCGGCCTGGCGCGCAGCGCATCGCCCAGCCGCCGCTCGGACAGGCCGTGGCCGTAGTGCGGCGCGGTGTCGAAACTGCGGCAGCCCGAGGCCCAGGCCACCTCCAGCAGCTCGCGCGCATCGCCCTCTTCCACGCGTTCGAAGAGGTTGCCCAGCGGCGCACCGCCCAGTCCCAGAGCCAGGCCATCGGGCTGGCAGGCTTGAAAAACTCCATGAGCCATGAGGGTAATCCCTGGTAAATGATCACCTAGCTTACAGCTAACATGTTAGTTCTGGCGATGAGGAAAACCCGGATGAGCCCCCTCAGGGCGACTTCCTGGTCTTGCCCCATTGCCGCGTATAAGCACCCCCGCCCCATGCTAAAGAACCTGCCTTCGCTGCTCACCCCCGATGCCTTGCACGCCCTGGCAAGCATGGGCCATGGCGACGACCTGGCCATAGTGGACGCCAACTTCCCGGCCGCCCGGGTGGCCCAGTTGAGCGGTGCGCGCCTGGTGCAGCTGGCCGGCGCCAACGCGCCCGAGGCGCTGCGCGCCGTCCTGCAGGTGCTGCCGCTGGACGACTTCGTGCCCGAGGCGGCGTGGACCATGCAGGTGGTGGGCGATCCGGCCGCCGTGCCCGAGGCCGTGGCCGAGTTCCACCGCCTGCTGCAGGACGCGGGCGAGAAGGCCCCTGTCCCGCTGGAGCGCTTCGCCTTCTACGAGCGTGCGCGCTCGGCCTTTGCGATTGTGCGCACCGGAGAGCGCCGCACCTACGGCAACATCCTGCTGCGCAAGGGCGTGATCGGCTGAACCATGAGCACGGCAGCACGCGCCCCCCACGTCAGCCTGCGCGCCCAGGCCTACGCCAGCTTCCAGCAGCAGATCGTGGAAGCCAACATCCGTCCGGGCCAGTTCATTTCGCAGCGCGAGCTAATGCAGCTGCTGGGCATGCCGCTGGGCGCCGTGCGCGAGCTGATCCCGCGCCTGGAAGCGGAGGGACTGCTGCGCACCGTGCCCCAGCGCGGCCTGCAGGTGGCCCATGTCGACCTCAAGCTCATCAACAACGCTTTCCAGCTTCGCCTGCTGCTCGAGCGCGAAGCCGCCCTCAAGTTCGTGAGCACCGTGTCCGACGCCGAGCTGGCCGCATTGGAGGAGGCGCACCTGGACATCGTGCGGCGCGCGCGCCGTGGTCCCATCGACGATCAGCTGCTGACCGACGCCACCACGGTGGACTGGGGCTTGCACGACCTGATGATCGATGCGCTGGACAACGAGCTGATCTCGCAGATCTACCGCGTCAACAGCCTGCGCGTGCGCCTCATCAAGCTCGAAGGCTCGCTGCTGTCGGCCGAGGTGCTGCTGCCTGCGATGGAAGAGCACCTCTGGTTCATCGATGCGCTCAAGCGCCGCGATCCCGTCGCCGTTGCCGAGCGGCTGAACCACCACATCGAAAGCGCGCACCGTCGCGTGCTAGGACTGCCACGGCCCGAACTGCCGTGGTCCATGGAGCACCTCAAATAATGCCAACCTCCCTCTCCCCCGGCCATGCGGCCCCGTTTCGCGGCATCTGGCCCGCCCTGCTGACCCCGCTGAACCCCGACCTGAGCATAGACCACGCCAGACTGATCAGGCACTGCCAGCGGCTGCTCGACGCCGGCTGCGGCGGGGTCACGCCGTTCGGCACCACGGGCGAAGGCCCGTCCTTTTCCCTGGCCGAGCGCCGCGCAGCGGTGGACGCCCTGGTTGCCGGCGGCATCCCGGCCTCGCGCATCCTGGTCTCGACCAGCTGCGCGGCCCTGCCCGAGACGCTGGAGTTGACCCGCCACGCGCTGTCCATCGGCGCGCACGGCTGCCTGATGCTGCCGCCGTTCTTCCTCAAGGGCGTGCCGGACCAGGGTGTCATCGACGCCTACCGCTACGTGATCGACGGCGCAGCCGACGCCCGCCTGCGGCTTTACCTCTACCACATCCCCCAGGTGGCGGGCGTGGGTCTGTCGCACCATGTCATCGCCACGCTCAAGAGGCTCTATCCCGACACCATCGTCGGCATCAAGGACAGCTCGTGCGACACCGCGCACTCGGTGGCGCTGGCCGAAGCCTTCATGCCCGAGCTGATGGTCTATGTCGGCAACGAACCCGACCTGCCCGAGATGGGCCGCCGGGGCAGCACCGGTGCGGTGAGCGGCATTGCCAACTTCATGCCCCGGCTGGTCGATCGCCTGGTGATGCAGTCCGGCGCCCCCACAACCTCAGCCGAGCGCGAGCGCGTCCAGCAGCTGATTGCCCTGCTGGGCGGCTATGCCCTGATGCCCGCGCTCAAGGGCGTGATGAGCATCCTGGACCAGGACCCGGCGTGGCTGCGCGTGCGCCCTCCCCTGCTGGCGCTGAACCCCCAGGAACTGCGGACGCTGGAAGAACAGCTGCGCAGCTTCGGCATCGACACCCGGACGGACTGACCGCCACCCTCACACCCCAACGACAAAGGAGACACGCATGAAAGCTTCCCTGATCCGCCGCGGCGTGCTGGCCGCCGCTTCGGCGCTCGCCTTGGCCGGCGCCCTGCTGCCCGCCGCGCAGGCGCAGACCAAGACGGTGCTGCGCATCTCGACCCCGGCCGTGCCCGACGACTGGCACGCCAAGATGTGGACGGTGTTCAAGGACTCGCTCGAAAAGAGCGCTCCTGGCGAGTTCGACGTGCAGATCAACCTCAACGCCTCGCTGTTCAAGCAGGGCACCGAGCCCGCCGCCATGGCCAGAGGCAACCTGGAGCTGTCGGCCATCTCGGCGTTCGACATCGCCAAGCTCGTGCCGGAGTTCTCCATCTTCACGGCCGGCTACATCATCCGGGATCCGCAGCACCAGCAAAAGGTGTTCAACGGCCCCATCGGCGCCGAGATGTTCAAGACCGTGTCGGAGAAGATGGACGTGACGCCGCTGGCCACCGCGTACCTCGGCACCCGGCAGGTCAACCTGCGCGAGCCGCGCAACGTCAGGACGCCGGCCGACCTCAAGAACGTGAAGCTGCGCATGCCCGGCTCCAAGGAATGGCTGTTCCTCGGCGAGGCGCTGGGCGCCACCGCCACGCCGCTGGCCTTCGGCGAGGTATACCTGGGCCTCAAGACCGGCACCATCGACGGACAGGACAATCCCCTGCCCTCCGTGCGCGCCGCCAAGTTCTATGAAGTGACCAAGCAGATCGTGCTGACCAGCCATCTGGTGGACGGCATCTTCATCGCCATCTCCAACAAGTCCTACAACGCCATGAACGCGGCGCAGAAGCAGAAGGTCCAGGCGGCCGCGCAGGCCGCAGCGACCTACAACAACGAGAACCGCCTCAAGGATGAGGCGCAACTGGTGGACTTCTTCAAGCAGCAGGGCCTGCAGGTCATCACGCCCGACGTGGACGCCTTCCGCAAGTCGGTGCAGACCGCCTACCAGAACTCCGAGTACGCCAAGGTCTGGCCCAAGGGGCTGGTCGAGCGCATCAACGCCACGAAATGAGCATGAAAAGCTGGCCGAAGAAGGCTGCCGACGCGATGGGCGGCGGTCTGTTCCTGGCCCTGTTCATCGTGTTCGTGATCCAGATCACGGCACGGTTCGGCTTCGACAAGCCGCTGGCCTGGACCGACGAAGCCGCCGTGGTCCTGTACATCTGGGTCATTCTCTGGGCGGCGGCCTTCGTCGTGCCCGAGCGCGAGCATGTGGTGTTCGACCTGGTCTGGAACAGCGTCAGCCGGCGCACCCGGCGGGCGATGCAGATCGTGGGCAACCTGCTGATCGGCGGCCTGGCGCTCTACGCCATTCCGGCCAGCTGGGACTATGTGCGGTTCATGGCACGCGAAGGCACGCCCGTGCTGGGCCTGCCCTTCATGTGGGTGTTCCTCCCCTTCGTGCTGCTGCTGGTGGCACTGGTCGTCCGCTCCGCCTGGGCCATCTGGAACGCGGTCCGGGGGGTGGGTCTTGAAGCGGAGCTGCGCATATGACATACGGACTCCTGGCTCTTGTTCTGGTTCTCGTGGCCGGCATGCTGCTGCGCATGCCGATCGGCTTTTCGATGCTGGCCTCAGGCATCGCCTACCTGGTGGTCAAGCGCCAGGACATCGGCCTGGTGGTCGAACAGGTGGGCAACGGCTTGTACAACAGCTATGTGCTGCTGGCGGTGCCGCTCTTCGTGTTCGCGGCCAGCATCATGAACGCCGGCACGGTGAGCGAGCGCCTGTTCGACTTCTGCCGCATCCTGGTCGGACGCCTGCGCGGCGGCCTGGCCCAGGTGGACATCCTGGTCAGCGTGGTGTTCTCGGGCATGAGCGGCAGCGCCATCGCCGATGCGGCCGGCCCCGGCCTGGTGACCATCAAGCAGATGCTCAAGAAGCCTGAGTATTCGCGCGGCTTCGCCGGTGCCGTGGTGGTGGCCAGCGCCACGCTAGGCCCCATCATTCCTCCCTCCATCCCGATGGTGATCTACGCCCTGGTGTCGGGCGCTTCGGTCGGCGCCCTGTTCCTGGGCGGCGTGCTGCCGGGCTTTCTGATGGCGCTGCTGATGATGGTCGTGGTGCACTTCATCGCCGTGAAGCGCAATATGCCGCGCGAGGCCAAGGTACCGCGCAGCGAATGGCCCACCATCCTGTTTCGCGGCGCGCTGCCGCTGTCCATACCCATCGTGCTGCTGGGCGGCATCTACTCGGGCGCCTTCACCCCCACGGAAGCCGCCGCGGTGGCCGCCTTTCACGCCCTGGTCCTGGCCGGCGTGATCTACCGCGCCCTGAGCTGGCGCAGCTTCTGGGGCGTGGTGCTGGAGTCGACCCGCAGCAGCGCCGTGATCACCATGATCCTGGCTGGCTCCTTCATGCTCAACTACGCGTTCACCGCGGAAGGCGTGCCGCAGGCCATGGCGCAGTGGGTCGACAGCATGCAGCTGTCGCAAATCGGCTTCCTGCTGCTGGTCAACCTGATGTTCCTGGTGCTGGGCTGCTTCCTCGATGTGTCGGTGCTGCTGCTGGTGTTCGTACCCATGCTGCTGCCCGCTGCCAAGCTGCTGGGCGTGGACCTGGTGCACTTCGGCGTGCTGGTGGTGCTCAACATGATGATCGGCCTGATCCACCCGCCGTTTGGCATGCTGCTGTTCGTGACCAAGGCGCTGACCGGCATCCCGATTGGCGAAATGATGAAGGAAGGCTGGCTGTTCCTGGTCATGCTGCTCATGTTGCTGCTGGCCATGACGGTCTTCCCCGAGATCGTGCTGTGGCTGCCCAAGACCATGGGCTACGGAGCGAAATAGTGGCGCGCGACGAGAAACCCGTGGCGCCCGCCGAGGTGGTCTGCGTCGCCAGCTGGAATGCCGACCTGATTTCGAGGGTCACGCGGCCCGTCGCCCGCGGTGAGACGCTGATGGCGAGCGCCTTCAGCATCAGCCCGGGCGGCAAGGGCAGCAACGCCGCCGTCGCCGCCGCGCGCCAGGGCGCGCGCGTGGCGCTCATTGCGCGCATCGGCGACGACGATTTCGGGCGCATGGGCATGCAGCTCTGGCACGCCGAGGGCATAGACACCACCCATGTCGAACAGGCCGCCGGCGAGCACAGCGGCGTGGCGCAGATCCTGGTTTACGACGATGGCGACAACAGCATCGCCGTGGCGCCCGGCGCCGGCAGCGGACTGGGTGCGCGGCAGGTGCAGGGCGCGCGCGACCAGCTCGCGCGCTGCAAGCTCGTCATGGCCTCGTGCGAGGTGCCTCTGCCCGCCACGCTGGAGGCCTTTCGCATCGCCCGCGAGGCCGGTGCGCGGACCGTACTCAACCCCGCGCCCGCCCGCCCCCTGCCGGACGAACTGCTGGCCCTGGTGGACGTGCTCACGCCCAACGAGACCGAACTGCGGGCGCTGGCCGGCCTGGACGCCGATGTCCCGGTCGCCGACGCCGCCCTTGCCCTGCTGGCGCGCGGCCCGCGCGCCGTGCTGGTGACGCTGGGCGCGGCCGGCTGCCGGCTGTTTGAAGGCGGCCAGCCGCCCCTCGGCCTGGCCGGCCGGACCATGCCCGTGACCGACACCATAGGCGCGGGCGACACCTTCACCGGCGCCCTGGCCGCGGCCCTGGCGCGCGGCGAAGCGCTGCAGACCGCCATGCGCTGGGCCAACGCCGCGGCCGCCCTGTCCGTCACGCGTCGTGGCGCCATAGACGGCATGCCCACGCGGGCCCAGGTGGCCGAGCAGTTGCAGCAGCCCTAGCCGGGCGCGCAGCGCGCGCCGGCCATGCCTGGCGACGGCGCGCGCTATCCCGCCCGCACCGCCTGCGCCAGGCGTTCGGCGCAGGCCTGGGCCTGGGCCGGGTCGCGCGCCTCCACCATCACGCGCAGCAGCGGCTCGGTGCCGCTGGCGCGGATCAGCACGCGCCCGCTCTGGCCCAGTTCGGCCTCGACCGCGCGCTGGGCCTCGGCCAGGCCGGCACTGGCCTTCCAGTCCTGGCCGGGCGCGAGCCGCACGTTGATCAGGGTCTGCGGGAACAGGGTGACGCCGGCCAGCAACTCGGCCAGGGTCTTGCCGCTGCCCACGCAGGCCTGCAGCACCTGCAATGCGCTGATCAGGCCATCGCCCGTGGTGTGCTTGTCCAGCGCCAGCAGGTGGCCCGAGCCCTCGCCGCCGAGCAGCCAATGGTGCTGGTGCAACTCCTCGAGCACGTAGCGGTCGCCGACCCTGGCGCGCACGAACTTCACACCCTTGGCCTTGAGCGCGAGCTCCACGGCCATGTTGGTCATCAGCGTACCCACGGCGCCCGGCACGTCCTCGTCGCGCGCAATGCGGTCGGCGACCATCAGGTACAGCAGCTCGTCGCCGTTGTACAAACGCCCCGTCGCATCGACCAGTTGCAGGCGATCGGCGTCGCCGTCCAGCGCCACGCCGTAGTCGGCCTTGTGCGCCTTGACGGCCTCGACCAGGGCCTGCGGGTGCGTGGCGCCGACCTCGTGGTTGATGTTCAGGCCGTCGGGCGCGCAGCCTATGGCCACGACCTCGGCGCCCAGTTCGTGGAATACCTTGGGCGCGATGTGGTAGGCCGCGCCGTGCGCAGCGTCGACCACGATCTTCAGGCCCCTGAGCGTGAGGTCGTGCGAGAAAGTGCTCTTGCAGAACTCGATGTAGCGGCCGGCCGCGTCGTCCAGGCGCCGCGCCTTGCCCAGGCTGGCCGAGTCGACCCACATGGGCGGCTCCTCCAGCGCGGCCTCCACCGCCTGCTCCCAGGCGTCGGGCAGCTTGGCGCCCTGGGCGCTGAAGAACTTGATGCCGTTGTCGGGGAACGGGTTGTGGCTGGCGCTGATGACCACACCCAGGCTGGCGCGCTGGGCGCGCGTGAGGTAGGCCACGGCGGGCGTGGGCACGGGGCCGAGCAGCACCACGTCCACCCCGGCGGAATTGAAGCCGGACTCTAGCGCGCTCTCCAGCATATAGCCCGAGATGCGCGTGTCCTTGCCGATCAGCACCGTGGGATGCGCCTCGCTGCGCTTGAGCACGCGGCCCACGGCATGCGCCAGGTGCAGCGCGAAGTCGGGCGTGATCGGGGCCTGGCCCACGGTGCCGCGGATGCCGTCGGTGCCGAAGTATTTGCGCGTCATTTTTCTGTTCCCTTGACTGTGAATAGTCCCGTCGATTCTAGGATGCCCCCTGCGGCCGTCCCGGGTGCCCTCAGGCCGCCGCCTGCATGGCCTGCCAGACCTGCAGCGCCTGCACGGTCTCGCGCACATCGTGCACGCGCACGATGGCCGCACCGCGCTCCACGGCCAGCAGGGCCGCGGCCACGCTGGGCACCAGGCGCTCCTGCGGCGGCAGGGGCTGGCCGCCCACGGCGGTCACGGCGCCCAGCGAGGACTTGCGCGACCACCCCAGCAGCAGTGGGTAGCCCAGGGCCAGCAGCTCGGCCTGGCGCGCCAGCAGGCTGAAGTTCTGCGCCACCGTCTTGCCGAAACCGCAGCCCGGATCCAGCGTGATGCGCTCCTTGCGCACCCCCAGCCCCTGCAGCCGTTCGGCCGCCTCGCGCAGGAAGGCGCTCACCTGGGGCAGCACCTCGCCCGCCATGGGACGGGCCTGCATGCTGGCCGGCTCGCCGTGCATGTGCATCAGGCAGACGCCGCAGCGCGGGTGGCGCGCCACCACATTGGCCGCATCGCCCTGGCGCAGCGCCCAGATGTCGTTGACGATGTCGGCGCCCTGGTCCAGCACGGCCTGCATGACCTCGGGCTTGTAGGTGTCGACCGACAGCGGCACGCCCAGGCTGGCCGCCTCGCGCACCAGCGGCACCACGCGGGCCAGTTCCTCGTCCAGCGGCACGGCCGGCGCACCGGGGCGCGTCGATTCGCCGCCGATGTCCAGGATATGGGCGCCCTGCTCGATCAGCCGCTCGCAGTGGCGCAGGGCCTGGGCCGTGGTCGCGTGGCGGCCGCCGTCCGAGAAGGAGTCGGGCGTGACGTTGACGATGCCCATGACCCGGGGCTGGCTCAGGTCGATGTCGAAGCGGCTGGTCTGCCAGATCATGAGGCGGGAATCCGATTGAGCGAAGGAAAGAAAAAACGGGGCCGAAGCCCCGTGCGCTACGCCAGCGGGCCTTCAGGCCACGCCGGTCGCCGGATCGGTCTTGACAGCCGGCGAGCCGCCGGTACCGCCACTGCCCGACGAGGGCGTGCGCGGCGTCCAGTCCTTCGGGGGACGCGGCTCGCGGCCGGCCATGATGTCGTCGAGCTGCTCGCTGTCTATGGTTTCCCACTCCAGCAGGGCCTTGGCCATGGCGTGCATCTTGTCGCTGTTCTGCTCGATCAGGCGGCGCGCCAGGTTGTACTGCTCGTCGATGATGCGGCGCACCTCGGCGTCGACCTTCTGCATGGTCTGCTCGCTCATGTTGGTGGTCTTGGTGACCGAGCGGCCCAGGAACACCTCGCCTTCGTTCTCCGCATAGACCATGGGGCCCAGCGCGTCGGTCATGCCGTAGCGCATGACCATGTCGCGCGCGATCTGCGTGGCGCGCTCGAAGTCGTTGCTGGCGCCGGTGGTCATCTGGTGCATGAACACCTCTTCGGCGATGCGGCCGCCGAACAGCATGCTGATCTGGTTCAGCATGAAGTCCTTGTCGTAGCTGTAGCGGTCCTTCTCGGGCAGGCTCATGGTCACGCCCAGGGCCCGGCCGCGCGGGATGATGGTGACCTTGTGCACCGGGTCGCACTTGGGCAGCAGCTTGCCGATCAGGGCGTGGCCGGACTCGTGGTAGGCCGTGTTGCGACGCTCCTCCTCGGGCATGACCATGCTCTTGCGCTCGGGGCCCATGATGATCTTGTCCTTGGCCTTCTCGAAGTCCTGCATCTCGACCACGCGCGCATTGCGGCGCGCGGCCATCAGTGCGGCCTCGTTGCACAGGTTGGCCAGGTCGGCGCCGCTCATGCCTGGCGTGCCGCGCGCGATCACCTCGGCCTTGACGTCCTGGCCGATCGGGATCTTGCGCATGTGGACGTTGAGGATCTGCTCGCGGCCGCGGATGTCGGGCAGGGTCACGTAGACCTGGCGGTCGAATCGGCCCGGGCGCAGCAGGGCCGCGTCCAGGATGTCGGGCCGGTTGGTCGCGGCGACCACGATCACGCCCAGGTTGGTCTCGAAGCCGTCCATCTCGACCAGCATCTGGTTGAGCGTCTGCTCGCGCTCGTCGTTGCCGCCGCCCAGGCCGGCGCCACGCTGGCGGCCCACGGCGTCGATCTCGTCGATGAAGATGATGCAGGGGGCGTTCTTCTTGGCGTTCTCGAACATGTCGCGCACGCGCGCCGCGCCCACGCCGACGAACATCTCTACGAAGTCCGAGCCCGAGATGCTGAAGAACGGCACCTTGGCCTCGCCGGCGATGCCCTTGGCCAGCAGGGTCTTGCCGGTGCCGGGCGGGCCGACCAGCAGCAGGCCGCGCGGGATGCGGCCGCCGAGCTTCTGGAATTTCTGCGGGTCCTTGAGGAAGTCGACGACCTCCTTGACCTCCTCCTTGGCCTCGTCGCAGCCCGCGACGTCGGCAAAGGTGACCTGGTTGTTGTTCTCGTCGAGCATGCGCGCCTTGCTCTTGCCGAAGCTGAAGGCGCCGCCCTTGCCGCCGCCCTGCATCTGGCGCATGAAGTAGACCCAGACGCCGATCAGCAGCAGCATCGGGCCCCAGCTGACCAGCAGGGTCATGAGCAGCGAGCCCTCCTCGCGCGGCTTGACGTCGAATTTCACGCCGTTGGCGATCAGGTCGCCGACCAGGCCGCGGTCGAGGTAGGTGGCCGTGGTGCGCACGCGCCGGTCATCGGTGGTGGTGGCGACGACCTCGGTCGTGCCCTGGCCCTCGTGGATGGTCGCCGTCCGCACGCGGTTGTTGCGCACTTCCTCCAGGAAATCGGAGTAGGCCATGTAGCCCGCACCCGCGGTGCCACGGGTGTCGAACTGCTTGAACACCGTGAACAGCACCATGGCAATCACCAGCCAGACGGCGATTTTCGAGAACCACTGATTATTCAAGCCAGGCTCCAGTCACAAAAACTTCAGCAATATGCATTAACTGGAGTTCATTTTAGGCGCTTCAAGCCAGCCGGCCATGGATTTTGCCCATAGCGGCCATAGACACAGCAAGGATTTACCGGCGGTTTCAAGCCGGTTTGACCGCGGTCAAGCCGGCGCCCGCTTCAGGCCAATGCCCACCAGGAAGGTCTCCGAGGACTTGTCGCGCGAGGCCTTGGGCTTGATCGGCTTGACCACGCGGAAGGTCTCCTTGAACAGCTTGACCAGCTGGCTGTAGCCGCTGCCATGGAACACCTTGACCACCAGCGCCCCGTCCGGCTTCATGTGGTTCTGGGCGAATTCCACGGCCAGCTCGACCAGGTGGGCGATGCGCGCGGCGTCGGCCGACTCGATGCCCGAGAGGTTGGGCGCCATGTCCGAAACCACGACATCGGCCTGGCGGCCGGCCACCGCCGCCTCGAGGCTGGCCAGCACCTCGGGCTCGCGGAAATCGCCCTGCAGGAAGCTGACGCCCTCGATAGGCTCCATGGGCAGGATGTCCAGGCCGATGATGATGCCGGCCAGCTCGCCCACGGCGGCGCCGGAGGGCGAAAGTCGGCGGCGCAGGTACTGGCTCCAGGCGCCCGGGCTGGAGCCCAGGTCCACCACCAGCTGGCCGGGCTTGATCAGGTGCAGGGCCTCGTCGATTTCCTTGAGCTTGTAGGCCGCGCGGGCCCGGTAGCCCTCCTTCTGGGCGAGCTTGACGTAGGGGTCGTTGACATGGTCGTTGAGCCACGCCTTGTTGACCTTTTTACTCTTCGTTTTGACTTTCATACATGTGGATTGTCCCTCGGCCCGCGGACAGGCCCCGGAGATAATACGGTTATGCCTCAAATTCAACTTACCCCCGCCCAGCGCAAGGTGCACCGCGCCGAAGCCCACCACCTCGACCCGGTGGTCATGATCGGCGGCGACGGACTGACGCCCGCGGTCCTCAAGGAGGCCGACGCGGCCCTGAACGCCCATGGGCTGATCAAGATCCGCGTGCTCGGCGACGACCGCGTGGCGCGCGAAGCCATGTACCAGCAGCTCGCCGACCAGCTCGGCGCCGCCCCCATCCAGCACATCGGCAAGCTGCTGGTGCTGTGGCGTCCCATGCCCGAAAAGGAAAAGGTGATCGACGAGGACCGCAAGCCCGGTCCGCGCGACTTCAAGGTGCTCAAGTACAGCAAGCGCGGCGGCCAGCGGCCCGAGGTTCGCACCCTGCGCGTGCTCGGCAACCAGCGGCTCACGCCGGGCGGCCAGATCAAGCGCGCCAAGCCCAAGCAGAAGTCGGTCAAGAAGCGCAGCCAGGGCTAAAAGCATGAGTGCACCCGGAGAGGCAGCGCAGCGCAACGTCATCTGCATGAAATGGGGCACGAAATACGGCCCCGAGTATGTCAACCGGCTCTACGCCATGGTGCGCCGGCACCTGCGCGGCCCGTTCCGCATGGTCTGCCTGACCGACGACCCCAAGGGCATACGCCCCGAGGTCGATTGCTTTGCCATTCCGCCGCTGGACCTGCCGCCCGGCATCCCCGAGCGCGGCTGGACCAAGCTGGTGTCCTTCGCCGCCGACCTGCACGGCCTCAAGGGCACGGCCCTGTTCCTGGACGTGGACGTGGTCATCGTCGGCAGCCTGGACGCCTTCTTCGAGCAGCCCGGCGAGTTCCTGATCATCCACGACTACAAGCGGCCCTGGCGCGTCACCGGCAACTCCTCGGTCTACCGCTTCGAGCTCGGCGCCCATCCCGACGTGCTCGAGTACTTCCGCAGCCATGTCGAGGAAATCCGCGCCAAGTACCGCAACGAGCAGGCCTATCTGTCCGACTTCCTGCACCGGCAGGGCAAGCTGGCCTACTGGCCGGCCGCCTGGTGCCCCAGCTTCAAGTACCACAGCATTCCGCGCTGGCCCAGCAACTACTGGAAGGCGCCCTACGTGCCGCCGGACGCGCGCATCGTGATCTTCCACGGCGAGTGCAACCCGCCTGACGCCCTGGCCGGCCGGCGCAACCGGCGCTTGCGCTTCATCCAGCCGGCACGCTGGGTGGCCGAACACTGGCGGGAGTGAGCCGCGGCAGGCGGCGCCGGCTCAGGCGGGCGAGCGGCGCGCCAGCCGCCACAGCAGGGCCGTGGCGCACAGCCATTGCAGCAAGTACAGGCCGCTGCCGACGCCATGCCAGAGCCGCAGGTTCTCGCGCGCCACGATACGCGGGGCGACCGAGAACTCCGACAGCAGGGCCAGCAGCAGGCCGCCGGCCACGAGGAACAGCAAGGCGCTGCGCTCGGCCGCCGCCCCGTCATCGCCGCGCAGGGACATGAGCAGCAGCAAGCCGCAGACCAGGGACACCCAGGTCTGGGCGCCGAACAGCCGGGCCGCCATGCCGCCGGCCTGGGCCGGGCTGGGCAGGTGGGCAAACAGCAGCGGCACGACCAGGAATCCTATGGTCGTCAGGCTGCCCCACCAGCAGGCGGCGAACAGGACCGGCAGGCGGTGCATCAGAGGTAAGAGACCGCCACGATCTCGTAGCGCTTGAGGCCACCCGGCGCCTGCACCTCGGCGGTGTCGCCCTCCTCCTTGCCGATCAGCGCGCGTGCGATCGGGCTGCTGATGTTGATCAGGCCCAGCTTGAGGTCGGCCTCGTCCTCGCCCACGATCTGGTAGGTGACGGCGTCGCCGCTGGCCTCTTCCTCGAGCTCGACCGTGGCGCCGAACACCACCTTGCCGCCCGCGTCCACCGAGGACGGGTCGATGATCTGGGCCGCCGAGAGCTTGCCCTCGATCTCCTGGATGCGGCCTTCGATGAAGCCCTGGCGGTCCTTGGCGGCCTCGTACTCGGCGTTCTCGCTCAGGTCGCCCTGGGCGCGCGCCTCGGCAATGGCGTTGATGACCGAGGGGCGGTCCACGGTCTTGAGGCGGTGCAGCTCGTGCTTGAGCTTTTCCGCGCCGCGCTTGGTGATAGGAATGGTGGCCATGTCATGCTCCAAGGTTCTTCGGCCATCGCGTGCCGGGCGATGGCGTCGGGGCCGGCACGGCATTCGGCGCCGGGCCCGGGCAAAAAAGGAAACCGCCGAGCGTTGCCGTCCGGCGGTGTCTGTGTCTCGCCATTATGCCGCGATTGCAGGGGCCGCGCGCGGCCCCGCAAGCGGGATCAGGCGGCCAGCTGGGTGTGCATTTCCTGCACCGAAATCACGTCGAGCAGGTTCATGTGCTTCATGCCCTCGACCGCAGCTTCGGCGCCGGCGATGGTGGTAAAGGTGGTCACGCGGGCCAGCAGCGCCGAAGTGCGGATGGCGCGCGAGTCGGCGATCGCGTTGCGGCGCTCCTCGACCGTGTTGATGACCAGGGCAATCTCGTTGTTCTTGATCATGTCCACGATGTGCGGTCGGCCCTCGGTGACCTTGTTCACCACCTGCACCGGCACGCCGGCCGCGGCGATCGCGGCCGCCGTGCCCTTGGTCGCCACGAGCTCGAAGCCCAGGCCGACGAGCTCGCGGGCCACGGCCACGGCGCGCGCCTTGTCGCCGTTCTTCACAGTGAGGAACACCTTGCCCGAGGTCGGCAGCTTGGTACCGGCGCCCAGCTGGCTCTTGACGAAGGCCTCGCCGAAGGTGCGACCCACGCCCATGACTTCGCCGGTGGACTTCATCTCGGGACCCAGGATGGTGTCCACGCCGGGGAACTTGACGAAGGGGAACACGGCTTCCTTGACGCTGAAGTACGGCGGCGTCACCTCGCGCGTGATGCCCTGCGCGGCCAGCGACTGGCCGGCCATGCAGCGCGCCGCCACCTTGGCCAGCGGGATGCCGGTGGCCTTGGAGACGAAGGGCACGGTGCGCGAGGCGCGCGGGTTCACCTCCAGCACGTAGATCACGTCCTGGCCGTCGATGTTCTGGATCGCGAACTGCACGTTCATCAGGCCGACCACGTTCAGCGACGCCGCCATGGCCGCCGTCTGGCGCTTGATCTCGGCCACGGTTTCGGCGCTCAGGCTGTAGGGCGGCAGCGAGCAGGCCGAGTCGCCGCTGTGCACGCCGGCCTGCTCGATGTGCTCCATCACGCCGCCGATGAAGGTCTTGCCTTCCGGGTCGCGCAGGCAGTCGACGTCGCACTCGATGGCGTCGTTGAGGAAGCGGTCCAGCAGCACCGGCGAGTCGTTGCTGACCTTCACGGCCTCGCGCATGTAGCGCTCGAGGTCGCGCTGCTCGTGCACGATTTCCATGGCGCGGCCGCCCAGCACGTAGCTGGGGCGCACCACCAGCGGGTAGCCCAGGGCGGCGGCCTTCTCCAGCGCCTCGGCCTCGGTGCGCGCCGTGGCGTTGGGCGGCTGGCGCAGGCCCAGCTCGTGCAACAGCTTCTGGAAGCGCTCGCGGTCCTCGGCCGCATCGATCATGTCGGGGCTGGTGCCTATGATGGGCACGCCCTCGGCCTCCAGGCCCAGGGCCAGCTTGAGCGGCGTCTGGCCGCCGTACTGCACGATCACGCCGGCCGGCTTTTCCTTGTCGACGATCTCGAGCACGTCCTCCAGCGTCAGCGGCTCGAAGTACAGGCGGTCCGAGGTGTCGTAGTCGGTCGACACGGTCTCGGGGTTGCAGTTGACCATGATGGTCTCGTAGCCGTCCTCGCGCATGGCGAGTGCCGCGTGCACGCAGCAGTAGTCGAACTCGATGCCCTGGCCGATGCGGTTGGGACCGCCGCCGAGCACCATGATCTTCTTGTTGCTGGTCGGCTCGGCCTCGCACTCGTCCTCGTAGGTCGAGTACATGTAGGCGGTGTTGGTCGCAAACTCGGCGGCGCAGGTGTCCACGCGCTTGTAGACCGGCCGCACGTTCAGCGCGCGGCGCGCCTCGCGCACCGCCTTGTCGCTGGTCTTGAGCAGCTTGGCCAGGCGGCGGTCGGAGAAGCCCTTTTGCTTGAGCGTGCGCAGGGTCACGGCGTCGAGCGCGGCCAGCGCGCCCTCGCCCCCATTCGGCGCTTTTTCGGCGGCCAGCTGGTCGAGCTCGAGCTCGATCTTCACGATCTCCTCGATCTGCACCAAGAACCACTTGTCGATCTTGGTGAGGTCGTGCACCTCGTCCAGCGTCATCCCCATGGCGAAGGCGTCGCCCACGTACCAGATGCGCTCGGGGCCAGGCTCGCCGAGCTCCTTCTCGATCACCTCGCGGTCCTGGGTCTTCTCGTTCATGCCGTCGACACCGACCTCCAGGCCGCGCAGCGCCTTCTGGAACGACTCCTGGAAGGTGCGGCCCATGGCCATGACCTCGCCGACCGACTTCATCTGCGTGGTCAGGCGGCTGTCGGCAGCCGGGAACTTCTCGAACGCGAAGCGCGGGATCTTGGTCACCACATAGTCGATGCTGGGCTCGAAGCTCGCGGGCGTGGCGCCGCCCGTGATCTCGTTGCGCAGCTCGTCCAGCGTGTAGCCCACGGCCAGCTTGGCCGCCACCTTGGCGATCGGGAAGCCCGTGGCCTTGGAGGCCAGCGCCGAGGAACGCGACACGCGCGGGTTCATCTCGATCACGATCATGCGGCCGTCCTTCGGGTTGACCGAGAACTGCACGTTGGAGCCGCCGGTGTCGACACCGATCTCGCGCAGCACGGCCAGGCTGGCGTTGCGCATGATCTGGTATTCCTTGTCGGTCAGCGTCTGGGCCGGTGCCACGGTGATCGAATCGCCGGTGTGCACGCCCATGGGATCGAGGTTCTCGATCGAGCAGATGATGATGCAGTTGTCCTTCTTGTCACGCACCACCTCCATCTCGTACTCTTTCCAGCCCACCAGCGATTCCTCGATCAGCAGCTCGCTGGTCGGCGAGGCTTCCAGGCCGCGCTTGCAGATGGTCTCGAACTCTTCGGGGTTGTAGGCGATGCCGCCGCCGGTGCCGCCCAGCGTGAAGCTGGGGCGGATCACGGTGGGGAAGCCCACGCTCTTCTGCACGGCCCAGGCCTCCTCCATGCTGTGGGCAATGCCGGAGCGCGCCGAGCCCAGGCCGATGCGGGTCATGGCGTCCTTGAACTTGAGGCGGTCCTCGGCCTTGTCGATGGCCTCGGGCGTGGCGCCGATCAGCTCGACCTTGTGCTTGTGCAGCACGCCATGGCGCCACAGGTCCAGCGCGCAGTTCAGCGCGGTCTGGCCGCCCATGGTCGGCAGGATGGCGTCCGGGCGCTCCTTGGCGATGATCTTCTCGACCGTCTGCCAGGTGATGGGCTCGATGTAGGTGACGTCGGCGGTGGCCGGGTCGGTCATGATCGTCGCGGGGTTGCTGTTGATCAGGATGACCTTGTAGCCCTCCTCGCGCAGCGCCTTGCAGGCCTGCACGCCGGAGTAGTCGAATTCGCAGGCCTGGCCGATGATGATCGGGCCGGCGCCGATGATGAGGATGCTCTTGATGTCTGTACGCTTAGGCATTTTCGCTCTCGCAGGACCGCTCCAAGGGAGCGAAGGCCCCCTCGGGGGGCAGTGAAACGGCGAAGCCGTGAACGTGGGGGCTCATCGACCTTTCTCCATCAAGGCGATGAAGCGGTCGAAAAGGTAGGCGATGTCGTGCGGCCCGGGCGAGGCCTCGGGGTGGCCCTGGAAGCTGAAGGCCGGCTTGTCGGTGCGGGCCAAGCCCTGCAGCGTGCCGTCGAACAGGCTCACGTGGGTGGCGCGCATGTTGGCCGGCAGGTTCTTCTCGTCCACGGCGAAGCCGTGGTTCTGGCTGGTGATGCTGACGCGGCCACTGTCAAGGTCCTTGACCGGGTGGTTGGCGCCGTGATGGCCGAACTTCATCTTGAAGGTCCTGGCGCCGCTGGCCAGGGCCAGGATCTGGTGGCCCAGGCAGATGCCGAAGGTGGGGATGCCGGTCTCGACCAGCTCGCGCACGGTGGCGATCGCGTAGTCGCAGGGCTCGGGGTCGCCGGGGCCGTTGGACAGGAAGATGCCGTCGGGCTTGAGCGAGAGCGCGTGAGCTGCCGGTGCCTGGGCCGGCAGCACCGTGACCTTGCAGCCGCGCTCGGCCAGCATGCGCAGGATGTTCTTCTTGACGCCGAAGTCGTAGGCCACGACGTGGAACCTGGGAGCGGTCTGCATGCCGTAGCCCGGCTTGCCGTCCTTGTTCGCGAGTTGCCACTCGGTCTGGGTCCATTCGTAGGGCCGGACCGTGGTCACGACCTTAGCCAGGTCCAGGCCGGTCATGCTGGGCGCGCCGCGTGCCGCCGCGATCGCCTTGTCAATGGCGGCCTGGGTCACGGACTCGCCGGCCGCCAGGCCGACGATGGCGCCGTTCTGGGCGCCCTGGCTGCGCAGCAGGCGGGTGAGCTTGCGCGTGTCGATGTTGGCGATCGCGACGGTGTTCTCTCGCACCAGGTAGTCCGACAGCGGCTGGGAAGCGCGGAAGTTGCTGGCCAGACGCGGCAGGTCCTTGATGATCAGGCCGGCGGCGTGGACCTTGTCGGCCTCGATGTCCTCGGGGTTGACGCCGTAGTTGCCGATGTGCGGATACGTGAGCGTCACGATCTGCTGGCAGTAGCTGGGGTCGGTGAGGATTTCCTGGTAGCCGGTGATGGCGGTGTTGAACACCACTTCGCCGACGGTGGTGCCGGCGGCACCGATGGAATTGCCAATAAAGACCGTGCCGTCTGCGAGCGCCAGGATGGCGGGCGGGAAGGTTCCCTGTAGTGACAAAAGCACTGGGTTCTCCGGATGGTTGCGGGTACGCCCAAACGCGCTCGAGAAGAAACTCCTGAAAGAGACTCCTGCTGGCTGCTTCTGTGGGGATAGGCTCGGGATGGCGCTTGGGACGTAGGTGTTGCGGGAAAGCCGCTCATTATAGCCCGGGCCGGGCTGTCACACCGCCGCCAGACTGGCGAAAACCCCGCGATTTGCGGGTCAGGCAAGCGCCGCGCTGGCGCTGGCGTGCAGGCAGATTGCGGCGGCGGCCGCCACGTTCAGCGACTCCTCGCCGCCGGGCTGGGCGATGCGCACCGCCATGGCTGCGCGCGCCGCCAGGTCCGGAGCCACGCCCTGCCCTTCGTGGCCCAGCACCCAGGCACAGGGCATGGGCGGCGCCTGCTCGTGCAGGAAGCTGCCCTGGTGCGAGCTGGTCACGACCAGCGGCACCTGCAGGGCCTGCAGCGCATCGGCATCCAGCCCCTCGATCAGCTGCAGGCCGAAATGCGCGCCCATGCCGGCGCGCAGCACCTTGGGCGCCCACAGGGCCGCCGTGCCCTTGAGCGCCAGCACCTGGCGGAAGCCGAAGGCCGCCGCGCTGCGCAGGATGGAGCCGACGTTGCCCGCGTCCTGCACCCGGTCCAGCACCACGCTGGCCACGCCGGGCTGGAGCACCGGCGCGGCCGGCAGGTCCAGCACGTAGCCCATGCGGGCCGGCGACTCCAGGCCGCTGATCTCGGCGAACAGCGCATCGGCCAGGACCACGGTCCGAGCCGCGCCCTGCCACCAGGCCTCGGGAGCCTGGGGCCAGAAAGACTCGGCGAACACCGCCGTGGCCGGTCGCAGGCCGCGCGCCAGGGCCGCGCGGCACAGGTGGTCGCCCTCCAGCCAGACCTGGCCCTGCCGGCGGTAGGCCGCGTTGTCCTGCGACAGGCGGCGCAGGCCCTTGACGAAGGCGTTGTCGCGCGAGCTGATGTGGGTGATGGCGTCGGAAGTCATCTCAGCACCTCCGCCACCGGGCTGAACGAGCGGCGGTGCTGCGGGCAGGCGCCATGGGTGCGCAGCGCCGCCACATGGGTGGCCGTGCCGTAGCCCTTGTGGGCGTCGAAGCCGTACTGAGGGTATTGCCGGTGCAGATCGGCGCACCAGCGGTCGCGGTGCACCTTGGCCAGGATGGAGGCGGCCGAGATCGCCGCCACCTTGGCGTCGCCCTTGACGATGGCCTCGGCCAGCACGTCGAGCCGCGGCAGGCGGTTGCCGTCGACCAGCACCTTGGCAGGCTTCAGGCGCAGGCCCTCCACCGCCCGGCGCATGGCCAGCAGCGTGGCCTGCAGGATGTTGAGGCGGTCGATCTCCTCCACGCTGGCCTCGGCGACGGCGCAGCACAGGGCCTTGGCGCGGATCTCGTCGTAGAGCCGCTCGCGCCGCGCGGGCGTGAGCTTCTTGGAGTCGGCCAGGCCGGCGATAGGGTTCAGCTCGTCGAGGATCACGGCCGCGGCCACCACGGGCCCGGCCAGCGGCCCGCGGCCGGCCTCGTCCACGCCGGCCACCAGGCCGGGCGCATCCCAGGCCAGCGCAGCCTGCTCAGCCTGCAAGAACTTTTTCGATCGCATCGGTCGCCAGCTGTGCCGTGTCGCGCCGCAGCTCGTGGTGCAGCGCGGTGAAGCGTTGTTGCAAAGCCGTGATTTTCTCAGGCGCGTCCAGCCAGTCGAGCAGCGCACGCGCCAGCGCGCGTGGGCTCGCCGCGTCCTGCAGCAGCTCGGGCACGACGAAGTCGCGGCACAGGATGTTGGGCAGGCCGACCCAGGGCTGCAGCTGCTTGCGGCGCATGATCTGCCAGGACAGCCAGTTCATGTTGTAGGCGATCACCATGGGCCGCTTGAACAGCGCCGCCTCCAGCGTGGCCGTGCCGCTGGCGATCAGCGTCAGGTCGCAGGCCGCCAGCACGGTGTGCGACTGGCCGGTCACGATCTGCAGGCGCTCGCCCAGCCGCGCGGCGCGCGCCGCCGCCTCTATGCGCGCGCGCAGCGCGGGCAGCGCGGGCAACACGAAGCGCACCCCGGGCCTGGCCCGCAGCACCTGGGCCGCGGCCTCCAAGAAGCGGGCCGCCAGGTACTGCACCTCGGAGGCGCGGCTGCCCGGCAGCAGGGCGATCACGGTCTCGCCCGCGTCCAGGCCCAGCGCCGCGCGCGCGGCGGCGCGATCGGGCTGCAGGGGGATGGCCTGGGCCAGCGGGTGGCCCACGTAGGTCGAGTCTATGCCGTGCCGCGCCAGCAGCTCGGGCTCGAAGGGGAAGATGCACAGCACATGGTCGGCGCTGCGGCGTATCTTCTCGACGCGCTCGGCACGCCAGGCCCAGACCGAGGGGCAGACGAAATGCACGGTCCGCACGCCCTGCTGTTTGAGCGCGGCCTCCAGGTCGAGATTGAAGTCGGGCGCGTCGACGCCGATGAAGACCTCGGGCCGCTGGGCCAGCAGGCGCGCGCGCAGCCGGTCGCGTATGCCCACGATCTCGCGGTAATGGCGCAGCACCTCGACGTAGCCGCGCACCGCCAGCTTGTCGCTGGGCCACCAGGCCTCGAAACCGCGCCGCAGCATCTGCGGCCCGCCTATGCCCTGCGCGCGCAGGCCGGGCCAGCGCGCCTGCAGGCCGTCGAGCAGCAGGCCGGCCAGCAGGTCGCCCGAGGCCTCGCCGGCGACCATGGCGAACGATGGGGACGAGGCCACGCCCTGCTGAGCGGCCGCGGACGCCGAGCCCATCGGCACCCTAGCGAACGATGCCGCGCTGCGGCGAGGTCTTGCGCAGGAACTCGACCATCATCTGCACGTCCGGCGCCGCCTCGGGCGTGACCGAGGCCAGCGCCGCGATCCGCTCGATGGCCTGCTCGAGCGTCAAGCCTTCACGGTAGAGGGCCTTGTGCATGGCCTTCACGGCCGCGATGCGCGCGGCCGAGAAGCCGCGGCGGCGCAGGCCCTCGAAGTTCATCGAACGGGCGCCGGCGGGATGGCCCTCGCTCATCACGAAGGGCGGCTGGTCGGCCAGCAGGGCCGAGCCCATGGCCGTCATACCGTGCGCGCCGATGCGCACGAACTGGTGCACGCAGGTGAAGCCGCCCAGGATCACCCAGTCTTCCACGACCACATGGCCCGCGAGCTGGGCATTGTTGGCGAAGATGGTGTTGTTGCCCACGATGCAGTCGTGCGCCAGGTGGGTGTAGGCCATCATCCAGTTGTCGTTGCCCAGCCGCGTGATGCCGCCGCCCTGCACGGTGCCGATGTGGTAGGTGCTGTACTCGCGGATGGTGTTGCGGTCGCCGATCACCAGCTCGCAAGGCTCGCCCTTGTATTTCTTGTCCTGGTTGATGGCGCCCAGCGAGACGAACTGGAAGATGCGGTTGTCGCGCCCTATCGTGGTATGGCCCTCGATCACGCAGTGCGAGGCCACGCTGGTGCCGGCAGCGATGCGCACATGCGGCCCGATCACGCTGTAGGGGCCCACGCTGACGCTGCTGTCCAGCTCGGCGGCGGGGTCGATCAGGGCGGTGGGATGGATGAGACTCATGCGGCGAAGCAGGTCAGGCGATGGTGCGCATGGTGCACATCAGCTCGGCTTCGACGGCGGTCTCCTCGCCGACCAGGGCACGCGCGCCGAACTTGAAGATGCCTGCCTTCATGCGATCCAGGGTCACCTCCAGCGTGAGCTGGTCGCCCGGCTCCACCGGGCGCTTGAAACGCGCGCCGTCGATGCCGGCGAAGTAGTACACCGACTTGCTGTCAGGCGCCTCGCCCATGGTGTCGAAGGCCAGCAGGGCCGCGGCCTGGGCCAGGGCTTCGAGCATCAGCACCCCAGGCATCACCGGGCGGTGCGGAAAATGGCCGGTGAAGAAGGGCTCGTTCATCGTCACGTTCTTCAGCGCCTTGATGCGCTTGCCTTTTTCCAGCTCGAGCACACGGTCGACCAGCAGGAACGGGTAGCGATGCGGCAGTTGCTTGAGGATTTGGTGGATGTCCATCATGGTGTTCAGTCTTTGTCTTGCGCGGATTCCAGCGCCTTGAGGCGCTCGCGCAGGCTGTGCAGCTGCTTGAGCGTGGCGGCGTTCTTTTCCCAGGCCGCATTGTCGTCGATGGGGAACATGCCGGTGTAGTGGCCGGGCTTGCGGATCGAGCGAGTGACCACCGAGGCGGCCGAGACATGCACGCCGTCGGCCAGGCTCAGGTGGCCCAGCACCACGGCGCCGCCGCCCACGGTGCAATGCGCGCCTATGGTCGCGCTGCCGGCCACGCCGACGCAGCCGGCCATGGCCGTGTGGCGGCCTATGCGCACGTTGTGGCCGATCTGGATCAGGTTGTCGAGCTTGACGCCGTCCTCGATCACCGTGTCCTGCAGCGCACCGCGGTCTATGCAGGTGTTGGCGCCGATCTCCACGTCGTCGCCGACGCGCACGGCGCCCAGCTGCTCGATCTTCTCCCAGGCGCCGCCGTCGGGCGCGAAGCCGAAGCCGTCCGCCCCGATCACCACGCCAGGGTGCAGCAGGCAGCGCTCGCCGATCTGGCAGTCCTCGCCCACCGTCACGCGCGACTTGAGCACAGTGTCCGCACCGATGCGCGCGCCGCGCTCGACCACGCAGAGCGCGCCTATGCGGGCCGTGGGGTCGATCTGCGCCTCGGGATCGATGACCGCGCTGGGGTGGATGCGCGGCCCGGCAGCCCGGGCATGGGCCCTCTTCCACAACTGGGTCAGGCGCGCGTAATAAAGGTAGGGCTGGTCGGCGACGATGCAGGCACCGCGCCGCGCAGCCGCCTCGGCCATGGCCGGGGCGACGATCACGCAGGCCGCGCCGCTGGCCGCGAGCTGCGACTGGTACTTGGGGTGACTCAGGAAACTCAGGTCCGCCGCGCCGGCGGATTCGAGCGGGGCCAGGCCCTGGATGGCCAGCTCGGGGTCGCCGTGCAGCAGCCCCCCCAGGGTTTCAACGATGAAGCCTAGACGCAGCGCCACAGCCGACCGACCGCTCGCGCGGTGTCACTTGCCGCCGGAGGCGTTGAGCGCCTTGATCACCTTGTCGGTGATGTCGTGCTTGGGGTTGACGTAGACGGCCTCCTGCAGGATGACGTCGTACTTCTCGGCCTCGGCGACCTGCTTGACCACACGGTTGGCGCGCTCGAGCACCTGTTGCAGCTCTTCGTTCTTGCGCGCGTTCAGGTCTTCCTGGAACTCGCGGCGCTTGCGCTGGAACTCGCGGTCCTGGTCCATCAGCTGCTTCTGGCGCGTGTTGCGCTGGCTTTCGGCCAGCGTGGGCGCCTCGCGCTCGAACTTCTCGGAGGCGGTCTTGAGCGTGTTGCCTGCATCCACGAGTTCCTTCTCGCGGCGCGAGAACTCCTGCTCCAGCTTGCTCTGCGCGGCCTTGGCACTGCTGGCCTCGCGGAACACGCGGTCGGTGTTCACGAAGCCCATCTTGAACTCCTGCGCCTGGGCCGACGCTGCCAGCATGACGCCCAGCGCAAGAGCCGACCAATGTTGTTGACGAAGGTATTTCATTAAAAGGAGGTTCCGATCTGGAATTGCAGTTTTTGGATTCTATCGCCTGCGAATTTGCGCACCGGCTGGGCATAGGCAAAGCGCAGCGGGCCCAGCGGCGAAATCCAGCTGATGCCCACGCCCACCGAGGCGCGCAGCGCGTCGGCCGACACGGTCTCGTGCTCGCCGAACACGCTGCCCACATCGGCGAAGCCGAACAGGCGCAGGGTGCGGTCGTTGCCGGCGCCCGGGAAGGGCGTGATGATCTCGCCGTTGAGCGTGATCTTCTTGGGACCGCCGATGAAGGAGCCGGTCACGTCGCGTGGGCCCAGCGTGGACTGCTCGAAACCGCGCACCGAGCCCAGGCCGCCCGAATAGAAGTTCTTGAAGATGGGAAACGGCCGGCCGCCCAGCCCCTTGCCCCAGCCCAGCTCGGTGTTGAAGGCCAGCGTGAACTGCTTGTTCAGCGGGATGTATTGCTGGAACTGGTAGTTGGCGCGCAGGTAGCGTGCGTCGCCGCCCACGCCCCATTCGGTGATGAGCCGCTGGAAGCGCCCCGAGTTGGGCACCAGCGCGCTGTCGCGGTCGTCGCGCGACCAGCCAATGGTCAGCGGCACGGTGGTGCTGGAGTAGCCGAACTCGTCGGCGTAGGCCAGGTAGGCGGCCGGGATGTTGGTGCCGGGCTTGATCTGGGTGCGCTCCAGGCTGCCGCCGAAATACACGGTGTCGGTCTCGCTGAAGGGCACGCCGAACTTCAGACCCAGGCCCGAGGTCGCGAGCGTGTAGTTGCCGCCCTGGTCCTCGTAGGGCTTGGAGGTGCGGTGGTAGGCGTCGAAGGTGCGCGAGATGCCGTCCCGGGTGAAGTAGGGGTCCGTGGTGCTCAGCGCGATGGTGCGGTTGTACTTGCTGGTGTTGACCTCGGCCGACAGGTAGTTGCCGGAGCCGAAGGCGTTTTCCTGCTTGATGCCGAAGGACAGGGCCACCTTTTCCGCCGAGGAGAAGCCCGCGCCCAGCGTGACGCTGCCGGTCGGTTTTTCCACCACCCCGACGTTGAGGTCGACCTGGTCGGGCGCGCTCGGCACTTCCTGCGTCTCGACGTTGACCTCGGTGAAGAAGCCCAGCCGGTCCACGCGGTCGCGCGAGAGACGGATCTTGTCGCCGTCGTACCAGGAGGACTCCATCTGGCGGAACTCGCGCCGCACCACCTCGTCGCGCGTGCGGTTGTTGCCCGAAATGTTGAGGCGCCGCACGTAGGCGCGGCGCGAGGGCTCGGCCTGCAGCACCAGGGCGACGCGGTTGCTGCCGCGGTCGATCTCGGGCCGAGCCTCGACGCGCGCGAAGGCGAAGCCGAACTTGCCGAAGTAGTCGGTGAAGGCCTTGGTGGTCTCGCTGACCTCGTCGGCGTTGTAGGGCTGGCCGGGCCTGATCTTCACCAGGGACTTGAACTCCTCGTCCTTGCCCAGGTAGTTGCCCTCCAGGCGGACGGCCGAGACCACGAAGCGCTCGCCCTCGGTCAGGTTCACCGTGATCGAGATGTCCTGCTTGTCGGGCGAGATGGCGACCTGGGTCGAGTCGATGCGGAACTCCATGTAGCCGCGCGCCAGGTAGTAGGAGCGCAGCGTCTCCAGGTCGGCGTTGAGCTTGGCGCGCGAGTAGCGGTCCGACTTGGTGTACCAGCTCAGCCAGTTGCCGGTATCCAGGTCGAACAGGTCGCGCAGCGTCGACTCGGAGAAGGCCTTGTTGCCCACCATGCGGATCTCCTTGATCCGCGCGGGCTCGCCCTCGCTGACGGTGAAGGTCAGGTTCACGCGGTTGCGCTCGATCGGCGTCACCGTGGTCACCACCTGGGCCGCATACAGGCTGCGGTTGACGTACTGGCGCTTGAGCTCCTGCTCGGCGCGGTCGGTCAGGGCCTTGTCATAGGGCCGCCCCTCGGTCAGCCCGATGTCGCGCAGCGCCTTCTGCAACAGGTCCTTGTCGAACTCCTTGTTGCCGACGAACTCGACCGCAGCCACCGTCGGCCGCTCCTCGACGATCACCACCAGCACCTCGCCGCTGACTTCCAGCCGGACGTCCTTGAACAGGCCCAGCGCGAACAGCGCGCGGATCGCAGCCGCGCCCTTGTCATCACTATAGGTCTCGCCCACGCGAAACGGCAGCGAGGCGAAGATGGTGCCCGGCTCGACCCGCTGCAGACCCTCGACGCGGATGTCGCGCACGGTGAACGGCTCCACCGCCCAGGCCGCATGCGCGGCAAACACCATGCTGACCACTGCGCAGACGCTGCGCACACGAAATCGCTGTAATTGTTGTTTCATTCGTCAGAAGATGTTGTCTGGCACAAGGCCAGTGCGATGCTCGAACAAGATGCTCGAACAGGTTCAACCAAAGAGCCGGGTGACATCGTTGAACAGCGCGATGGCCATCATCGCCAGCAGGAGCGCCACGCCGCCGCGCTGCAGCCGTTCCATCCATATGTCGGACACGGGCCTGCCCGTGACGGCCTCCCAAAGATAATACATCAGGTGCCCCCCATCGAGGACCGGCAGAGGCAGCAGGTTCAGCACCCCCAGGCTCACGCTGATCAGGGCCAGGAACATCAGGTACTCGGTCAAGCCCTGGCTGGCCGACTTGCCCGCGTAGTCGGCGATGGTCAGCGGCCCGCTGAGGTTCTTCAGCGAGGCCTCGCCCACCACCATGCGCCCCATCATGCGCAGGGTCAGCAGCGACACCTCCCAGGTCCGCTGCGCGCCCTTCCACAGCCCATCCCAGGGGCCGTAGCTGACGTCCACCATCTCGGGCGCCGCCCCCACGTAGGCGCCGATGCGGCCCACCAGGAGCTCGCCGTCCTGGCGCAACTCGGGCATCACCTGCAGCGTCAGCCGCTGGCCCTGGCGTTCGACCTGCCAGCTGCTGGCCACCGCCTGCCGGCCCTGCACCGAGGCGCGGATGCGTTCCCGCAGTTGCTGGCCGTCGACGATCGCCGTGCCGTCCATGCGCAGCACCAGGTCGCCCTGGCGCAGGCCGGCGCGCTCGGCCGGGCTGCCCGGCGTGACCTCGCCTATCACCGGCCGCGTCAGCGGACCGGTCAGGCCTATGCTGCGAAACAGCCGCATGTCGGCCTCGTCCGCGTCCAGCGCGGCCAGCGGCAGCAGCACCTCGCGCCCGGCACCCGAGGCCGAGGTGGCCACGTCCAGCACCACGTCGCGGCCGTCGAGCGCGCCGCGCGCCAGCAGCCAGCGCAGCGACTCGAACGAGGCCACGTCCTCGAGCGCCTCGTCGGCGAAACCGGCGCGCCGCACGGTCTCGCCGCCGCGCAAGCCTGCGCGCTCGGCGATCGAGCCCGCCACGGGGCTGGCCAGCAGCGCGCGCGGCTCGTCCACGCCGCTCCAGTTGACCACGGCATGAAGCAGCACGGCCAGCAGCAGATTGGCCAGCGGGCCGGCGGCCACGATGGCCGCGCGCACGCGCAGCGTCTGGTTGTTGAACGCCAGGTGGCGCTCGTGCGGCGCGACCGGCGCCTCGCGCTCGTCCAGCATGCGCACGTAGCCGCCCAGCGGGAAGGCGCCGATCACGAACTCGGTGTTCTGGCCGGGCCGCTGGCGTTTGGGCTGCCAGCGCAGCAGCACCCCCCCGAAGCCGACCGAAAAGCGCAGCACCTTGACGCCGCAGGCCACGGCCACACGGTAGTGGCCGTATTCGTGCACCGCGATCAGAAGCCCCAGCGCCACGATGAAAGCCGCGACGGTCAGCATGGGTTGCCTTTCGATGGTCGCGACCCGGGGGTCAGCGCGTCAAGCCTTGCACGGTGCGCGTCGCGGCCTCGCGCGAGCGCTCGTCCAGCGCCAGCAAGGCCTCGAGCGAGCCCGGTGCGCCGGGCGACACCGCCTCCAGCGTGGCCAGGTTGACCTGGTGGATCTGGTCGAAGCGGATGCGCCGCTCCAGGAAGGCCGCGACGGCGACCTCGTTGGCCGCGTTGAGCACGGCGCAGCTGCCCGCCGGGCCGCGCAGCGACTCCCAGGCCAGGGCCAGGCCGGGAAAGCGCTCCGGGTGGCCGTGGTCGTCCAGCGCCTCGAAGCTCATGGCCTGCAGGCTGTGGAAATCCAGCGCCGCGGCGCCCGAGGCCATGCGCTCGGGCCAGGACAGGCCGTAGGCGATAGGCACGCGCATGTCGGGCGTGCCGAGCTGGGCCACGACCGAGGTGTCGCGGTACTGCACCATCGAATGGATGATGCTTTGCGGGTGGATCACCACCTCCAGCTGCTCGGGCGCGACGCCGAACAGGTAGCGCGCCTCGATCAGCTCGAGCGCCTTGTTCATCATGGTCGCCGAATCCACCGAGATCTTGCGCCCCATGGCCCAGTTGGGGTGCGCGCAGGCCTGCTCGGGCGTGACCTCGCGCAGCGTGGCCGGGTCGCGCGTGCGGAACGGCCCGCCCGAGGCGGTGAGGATGATCTTGTCTATGCGCTGCGCCCAGGTCAAGGGGTCCTCGGGCAGGGACTGGAAGATCGCCGAATGCTCGCTGTCGATCGGCAGCAGGGTCGCGCCGCCCTGGCGCACAGCGGCGAGGAACACCTCGCCGCCGACCACCAGCGCTTCCTTGTTGGCCAGCAGCAGGCGCTTGCCGGCACGCGCGGCGGCCAGGCAGGGTGCCAGGCCCGCGGCGCCGACGATGGCCGCCATCACCGCGTCGACCGAAGGGTGCGAGGCGATGGCCTCGAGCGCCTGCGGCCCCCACAGCACCTCGACGTCCAGCCCGCTGGCGCGCACCCGCTCGGCCAGGACCCGGCCGTGCTCGGCACTGGCCATGACCGCCATGCGCGGGCGGAACTGCGCGCATTGCGCGAGCATCGGCTCCACCTGGGTGGACGCGCTGAGCGCGAACACCTCGAAGCGGTCCGGATGCCGCGCGATCACGTCGAGCGTGCTGGTGCCGATCGAACCGGTAGAGCCGAGGATGGAAATGCGTTGCGTCATGCCGCTCATATCGTGGAAAGCATCATGGCCAGCGGCAGCGTGGGCAGCAAGGCGTCGACCCGGTCGAGCACCCCGCCGTGGCCGGGCAGCAGGCCGCTGCTGTCCTTGACGCCGGCGCTGCGCTTGATCAGCGACTCGACCAAGTCGCCGACCACGCTCATGGCGCCCATGAAGAGCGCGGCCAGCAGCATCAGGCCCAGGCCCTTCTGCCCCAGCCGGGTGTAGAGGCTGGGCACCTCGAGCGCCCAGGCCGCGTCGGCCCAGCGCCAGGCCAGGGCCAGCACCAGCACGCCGGCCAGGCCGCCCCACACCCCCTCCCAGCTCTTGCCCGGGCTGATGGACGGCGCCAGGCGCACGCGGCTGAAGCGACCACCGAGGGCACGGCCGGCAAAGTAGGCAAAGATGTCGGCCACCCAGACCAGCACCAGCACCGAGAGCAGGAAATTGACGCCTATGTAGCGCGCCTGGGCCAGGGCCAGCCAGGCCAGCCACAGCGCCAGCAGGCCGCCCGCCCAGCGCAGCGGCGCGGCGATGCCCGGCCAGCCGGGCACGCCGCGCCGCAGCAGCCAGGCGCCCAGCAGCACCCAGGCCGCGCCCACCGGCAGCCACAGCTGCGGCAGCGGACGCGCCGGCCAGCCCAGCGCCCAGCTCGCGGCGCACAGGCCCACGCAGCCCAGGCCGGTGAGCAGGGAGGCCGGCTGCCCCAGGCCATTGAGCCGGCCCCATTCCCAGGCACCGGCCGCGATCAGCAGCAGGGCCAGCGCGACGAAGGGCTCGGGGGAGCGGTAGAACAGCGCCGGCAGAAGAAACGCCAACAGGACGATGGCGGTGATGATGCGCTGCTTGAGCATGGTTAGTGTTTCAGGCCCGAGCGTGAGAGGCGTTGTGCGACAAGAGCTGCTCGGAGGTCTTGCCGAAGCGGCGCTCGCGCTGCGCGAAGGCGGCGAGCGCGACATCCAGCGCCGCCTCGTCGAAATCGGGCCACAGGCAGTCGCTGAAATAAAGCTCGGAATAGGCGGCCTGCCAGAGCAGGAAGTTGCTGATGCGCTGCTCGCCACCGGTGCGGATCAAGAGGTCCGGGTCCGGCACATGGGCCAGGGCCATGGCCCGGTCCAGCGCCACCTCGGTGATGGGCTCGCCGCGTTCGGCCAGGCGCGCCGCCGCCTGGGCGATGTCCCAGCGGCCGCCATAGTTGAAGCAGATGTTGAGCGTCAGGCGCCGGTTGCCCGCAGTCGCGGCCTCGGCCTCGGCCAGGCCGGCGCGGATCTTGTCGGACAGGCCCTCGCGTTCGCCGACGAAATGCACGCGCACCCCGTCCGCGTGCAGCCTGGGCACCTCGCGCGCCAGCGCCAGGGCCAGCAGTTCCATGAGGCCGCTGACCTCCTCGGCCGGCCGGCTCCAGTTCTCCGAGGAGAAGGCGAACACCGTGAGCACCGCCACGCCACGCTCGAGGCAGGCCCTGGCGCAGCGGCGCAGCGACTCCACGCCCTGGCGATGGCCGGCCACGCGCGGCAGGAAGCGGCGCGTGGCCCAGCGGCCGTTGCCGTCCATCACGATGGCGATGTGGTGGGGAACCTGGCTCATGGTGTGGATCGGGGCCGCTGCCGTACGCCACCCAGGCCACCCCGCAGCACGCGCAACCACCCGGCGGCGCAGCGCGTGCGGAGCGACGCGGGCCGTCAGACCGCCATGATGTCCTGTTCCTTGGCGGCCACCAGGCGGTCGATCTCGGCGATGTGCTTGTCGGTCACCTTCTGGATATCGGCTTCGGAGCGCTTCTGGTCGTCCTCGGAGGCCAGCTTGTCCTTGACCAGCTTCTTCACCGCCTCGTTGGCGTCACGACGCAGGTTGCGCACGGCGACCTTGGCGCCCTCGCCTTCGGTGCGCACCAGCTTGGTCATCTCCTTGCGGCGCTCCTCGCTCATCGGCGGCATGGGCACGCGAATCAGGTCGCCCATGGAGGCCGGGTTCAGGCCCAGGTCGCTCTCGCGTATGGCCTTCTCGATCTTGGCGCCCATGCCCTTTTCCCAGGGCTGCACGCTGATGGTGCGCGAGTCGAGCAGCGCCACGTTGGCCACCTGGCTCAGCGGCACCATGGAGCCGTAGTACTCGACGTGAACGGTGTCGAGCAGGGCCGGGTTGGCGCGGCCGGTGCGGATCTTGGTCAGGTTGTTCTTGAAGGCCGCGATGGACTGGTCCATCTTGGCTTCGGCGCTTTTCTTGATGTCAGCAATCGTCATGTGATTCCTCCTTGCGCTCGGACGCGCGTCAGGCGTACACCAGGGTGCCCTCGTCCTCGCCCTGGATCACGCGCTTGAGCGCGCCGTGCTTGAAGATAGAGAACACCCTGATCGGCAGCTTCTGGTCGCGGCACAGCGCGAAGGCCGTGGCGTCCATGATGCCGAGATTCTGCGACATGGCCTCGTCGAAGCTCAGCTTGGCGTAGCGCCGGGCGTCGGGGTCCTTCTGGGGATCGGCCGTGTAGACGCCATCGACCTTGGTCGCCTTGAGCACCAGCTCGGCGCCGATCTCGGCACCACGCAGCGCCGCCGCCGTGTCGGTGGTGAAGAACGGGTTGCCGGTGCCGGCCGCGAACACCACGACCTTGCCCTCTTCGAGGTACTGCAGGGCCTTGGGGCGCACATAGGGCTCGACCACCTGCTCGATGGCGATGGCCGACATGACGCGCGCCACGAGCCCGGCCTTGTTCATCGCGTCGGCCAGCGCCAGCGCGTTCATCACGGTGGCCAGCATGCCCATGTAGTCGGCCGTCGCCCGGTCCATGCCGGCCGAGCCGCCGGCGACGCCGCGGAAGATGTTGCCGCCGCCGATCACCACCGCCACCTGAACCCCCATGTGCGTGACCTCGGCGATCTCGCCCACGATGCGCTCGATGGTGCCGCGGTTGATGCCGAAGGCATCGTCGCCCATCAGGGCCTCACCGGACAGCTTGAGCAGGATGCGCTGGTGGGCTGGTCGGGCGAGGGACATGGACGGGCTCCTTGGGTTCGGTGAGAGTGTAGCGGCTGTGTGGTCGTCAGGATCAGGCGGCGCCCTTGGCGGCAGCCACCTGGGCGGCCACTTCGGCGGCGAAGTCGTCGACCTTCTTCTCGATGCCCTCGCCCACCACGTACAGGGTGAAGCCCTTCACGGCGGTGGCCTTCTCCTTGAGCATCTGCTCGACGGTCTGCTTGTCGTTCTTGACGAAGGGCTGGTTGAACAGCGAGACCTCCTTGAGGTACTTCTGCACCGAGCCTTCGATCATCTTGGCGGCGATGTCGGCCGGCTTGCCGGATTCGGCGGCCTTGGCCGTGGCCACGGAACGCTCCTTCTCGATCAGCTCGGCCGGCACGTCGGCGCTGGTCAGCGCGACCGGCTTCATGGCGGCCACGTGCATGGCCACATCCTTGGCGGCGGCCTCGTCACCGTCGAACTCGACCACCACGCCGATGCGCGTGCCGTGCAGGTAGGCGGCCAGCTTGGCGCCCGAGGCAAAGCGCTTGAAGCGGCGGAAGCTCATGTTCTCGCCGATCTTGCCGATCAGGCCCTTGCGCACGTCTTCCAGCGTGGGGCCGAAGCCGTCCTGCTCGTAGGCCAGGGCGCCCAGCGCGGCCACGTCGGCAGGGTTGTGCTTGGCGATCAGCTGCGCGGCGGCATTGGCCAGGCCCAGGAAGCTGTCGTTCTTGGTCACGAAGTCGGTCTCGCAGTTGACTTCGATCAGCGCGCCGGTGCTGCCCTCGATGAAGCTGGCAACCACGCCTTCGGCCGTGACGCGCGAGGCGGCCTTGCCGGCCTTGGTGCCGAGCTTGACGCGCAGCAGCTCCTCGGCCTTGGCCATGTCGCCGTCGGCTTCGGTCAGGGCCTTCTTGCACTCCATCATCGGGGCGTCGGTCTTGCCGCGCAGTTCGGCAACCATGCTTGCGGTAATTGCAGCCATCAGAAATTCTCCGTCAACAGTTCAGTGAGTCAGACACAAAATGGGGGCTGAAAAAAAAGGGGCAACAAAGCCCCTTTCTCAGCGTCAAGGGGGGCTTCAGGCGGAAGCGTTTTCGACTTCCACGAACTCGTCGCCACCCTCGGCAGTCACGGCCTTGGCCACGTCGGCCACGGCGTTGGCACGGCCTTCCAGGATCGCGTCGGCGATGCCGCGCGCATACAGGGCCACGGCCTTGGCCGAGTCGTCGTTACCCGGGATCACGTAGTCGATGCCCTCGGGCGAGTGGTTGGAGTCCACCACGCCGATCAGCGGGATGCCCAGCTTCTTGGCCTCGGCCACGGCGATCTTGTGGTAGCCCACGTCGATCACGAAGATCGCGTCGGGCAGGGTGTTCATGTCCTGGATGCCGCCGATGTCCTTCTCGAGCTTCTCGATCTCGCGCTTGAACATCAGCTGCTCTTTCTTGCTCAGCGAGTCCAGGCCGGCTTCCTGCTGGGCCTTCATGTCCTTCAGGCGCTTGATCGAGGTCTTGACGGTCTTGAAGTTGGTCAGCATGCCGCCGAGCCAGCGCTGCTCGACATAGGGCACGCCGGCGCGCTCGGCTTCGGCCGCGACCAGGTCACGGGCCTGGCGCTTGGTGCCGACCATCAGGATGGTGCCGCGGTTGGCCGCCAGCTGCCTGGCGAACTTGCAGGCGTCCTGGAACATCGGCAGCGACTTTTCCAGGTTGATGATGTGGATCTTGTTGCGATGACCGAAGATGAACGGGGCCATCTTGGGGTTCCAGAAGCGGGTCTGGTGGCCGAAATGGACACCGGCTTCCAGCATTTCGCGCATGGTGACGGACATGTGAATACTCCGAAGGTTGGGTCTAAAATCCAGCCCGCCGATTGGCGCCCTTCAAGCGGCTTCGCACGCATGCGTCGCTTATGCACTGTTAAGGCGCCAACACCTTGATGAGGCTGGTTTGCGATTGGCTTCGCTGAAAGCAATGAAGCACCCAGCAAAGCCTTGGAATTATAGCACAAGCCCTCTTGACTCAACCCATGATCCCTGACCTCATCGCCACCCGGCTGGCCCTGCGCAGCGGCCGGTCCGACGCCGCCGCCGAGATGGCGCGCGCCATCGAAGCGGCCGAGTCCGCCGCCGGCGCCCCGGCCTTCCTGAGCACCGATTTCGACGCCGCGCGCCGTGCGGCCGCCGCCAGCGAGCCGCAGCAACCCCTGGCGGGCCTGGCCGTCTCGGTCAAGGACCTGTTCGACGTGGCCGGCCAGACCACCGCGGCCGGCTCCATCGTGCTGGCCGGCGCGCCTGCCGCCACAGAGGACAGCGCCGCCGTCGCGCGCCTGCGCGCGGCCGGCGCGGCCCTGATCGGGCGAACCCACATGGTGGAATTCGCCTTCTCGGGCGTGGGCACCAACCCGCATTTCCCGACGCCCGCGGCCTGGGACGCCCTGGCCGGCGCCCCCGCGGCCGAGGCCGGTCAGGCGCCCGTGCCGCGCATCCCCGGCGGCTCATCCTCGGGCGCGGCGGTCTCGGTCGCCACCGGCGCGGCCTTCGTCGGCCTGGGCTCGGACACCGGCGGCTCGATCCGCATCCCGGCGGCGCTCAATGGCCTGGTCGGCTTCAAGAGCACGGCGCGCCTGGTGCCGACCGACGGCGCCCTGCCGCTGTCGACCACGCTGGACACGGTCTGCGCCCTCACGCGCTCGGTGCGCGACGCCCTCCTGGCGCACGAGATCCTGGCCGCGCGCCGCGTCACGCGCAGCCCCGTGCCGCTGTCGGGCTACCGCCTGGCCGTGCCGCAGACCACCATGCTGGATGGACTGGAGTCCGGCGTGGCGCAGGCCTTCGAGCGCGCGCTGCAGCGCCTGCGCGACGCCGGGGCGCAGGTCGTGGACATTCCCCTGCCCGAATTGGGCGAACTCGCGGCCCTGCAGGCCGGCGGCGGCTTCACGGCCGCCGAGAGCTACGCCTGGCACCGCAGCCTGCTGGCCAGCCGGGGCAAGGACTACGACCCGCGCGTGGCCTCCCGCATCCAGCGCGGCGCGGCCATGCTGGCCTGCGACTACCTGGACCTGCAGCGCCTGCGCCGGCAGTGGATAGGCCGCGTGGAGCAGGCGCTGCAGGGCTTCGACGCCGCGCTCTCCCCCACCATCTCCCTCGTGGCGCCGCCGATCGCCGAGCTGGCCCCCGCCGACGGCCGGGACCCCGCCCAGGATGCGGCGCGCGACGAGGCTTTCTTCCGCGTCAACGCCCTGCTGCTGCGCAACACCAGCGTGGTCAACCTGCTGGACGGCTGCGCGATCTCCCTGCCCATGCACCTGCCGGGCGAGCTGCCCACGGGCCTCATGCTCTGGCAGGGCGCGCTGCGCGACGACACCCTGCTCAACCTCGCCCTGCTGGCCGAGCCCGAACTTCAGAAACCTTGAGCCTTGCGGGCCGGCACCGCCGGCCCGCAGGCGAACGGACATTGCCCCTTCATGAAAATCGCCATCGTGGGCGCCGGCATCGCCGGCGTCACCACCGCGTACGAGCTGGCCGCCGACGGCCACCAAGTCACCGTGTTCGAGCGCCACGGCGCGGTCGCCGAGGAGGCCAGCTTTGCCCCCACCGGCCTGCTGGCGACCGAGCTGGTCGCGCCCTGGACCGCGCCGCTTCGGCTGGACATGCGCCTGTCGCTGGCCGAGCTGGCCTGGCTGTGGCGCTGGCGGCGCGCTCGCCAGCCGCAGGTCTGGGCCGCCAACCGCGCCCGCCTGCAGCGCCTGGCCGTCTACAGCCGCGCGCGGCTGCACCAGCTGACGGCCGAGCTCAGGCTCGACTACGAGCGCAGTGACGGCGCCCTGCTGCTGCTGCGCAGCGACAAGGAGCTCGAGCGTCTGCGCGAATCCGGCCTGGACCTGCGCGAGATCAGCGCCGACCAGGCGCGCAAGCTCGAGCCCGCGCTGAACCCCGACACCACGCTGGCCGGCGCCGTCCACCTGCCGCAGGCCGAGGCCGGCAACTGCCGCCAGCTCGCTTTGCTGCTGCGCCAGGAGGCGCAGCGCCTGGGCGCGCGCTTCGAGTTCAACGCCACGGTGACGCGCATCGAGGCCAAGCAGCCCCATGCCCTGCGCCTGGCCAACGAGGAAGCCGCGCGCGCCTTCGACGCCGTGGTCCTGTGCGCCGGCCTGGCCTCGGCGCGCCTGCTGCGCCCGCTGGGCCTCAAGCTGCCGCTGGCCGCGGTGCAGGGTTCGTCGGTCAGCCTGCCACTGCGCGAGGCGCTCAACGCGCCGCGCAGCGCCGTGCACGACGAGCGCCACCAGGTCACCATCACCCGCCTGGGGCAGCGCGTGCGCGTGGCAGGCGGCGCCCAGCTGGGCGGCGGCGACCGCGAGCGGGCGCTGCGCCAGCTCTACCAGGTGCTGCAGGACTGGTTCCCGGGCGCCGGCCGGCTGTCGGCCGGGGTGCAGGTCTGGCACGGCGCGCGCCCCATGCTGGCCGACGGGCCGCCGCTGCTCGGCGCGAGCGGCCGGCCCGGCCTGTGGCTCAACCTCGGCCATGGCGCGCATGGCTGGGCCCTGGCCTGCGGCAGCGCACGCGCCCTGGCCGACCTCATCGCCGGCCGCCCCCCGGCGCTGGACCTCGAGGGCCTCGGCGTGGAGCGCCTGCGGCGCTGACGCGGATGGCGCGCTCGTACACAATGGGGCCATGCACCGCCTGAGCCACGCGCACCGCCACCCGCTCCACGACCAGGCCGCGACGCGTGCCATCGAACAGGCCGCGGCGGCCGCGCTGCCGCCACAGGCGCTGATGCAGCGCGCCGGCTTGGCCGTGGCCCGGCTAGCGCTGGCCCTGGCGCCGCATGCGCGCCGCATCTGGATCGCCTGCGGCCCCGGCAACAACGGCGGCGACGGCCTGGAGGCCGCCATGCAGCTGCAGCGCCGCGGCGCCTACCCGATCGTGACCTGGCTGGGCGACGAGGCCCGCGCACCCGCCGACGCGCGGGCCGCGCTGGCGCGCGCGCGGGAGGCCGGCGTCGCCTTCGCCGACGAGCCGCCCTCGGGCCTGGGCCCGCAGGACCTGTGCATAGACGCGCTGCTGGGCCTGGGCGGCGCACGACCCCCCGAGGGCCGCATGGCGTCCTGGATCGCGGCCATGAATCTCTGCCCGGCGCCCACCCTGGCGGTGGACCTGCCCTCCGGGCTGGCGGCCGACACCGGCAACTACGCAGCGGACCGAACGCCCGGGCACGTCGAGAAGACCGCCGACCAGGTGCGCGCCCAACACACCCTGAGCCTGCTCACGCTCAAGCCCGGCCTGTTCACCGCGCACGGGCGCGACGCCTGCGGCACGCTGTGGTTCGACGACCTGGGCGTCGCCGCCCATGCGCCCCCGTCGGCCTGGCTGGCTGGCGCCCCCCTGCCCTGCGCGCGCCCGCATGCCTCGCACAAGGGCAGCTTCGGCGACGTGGCCGTGATCGGCGGCGAGGGCCTGGCGGCGCGCGGCCTGGGCATGAGCGGCGCCGCCCTGCTGGCGGCCTCGGCTGCGCTGCACGGCGGCGCCGGCCGCGTGCTCGTGAGCCTGCTCGACGGCGGCGCCATGGCATTGGACTGCGCCCAGCCCGAGCTGATGCTGCGGCGCTTCGAGGCGCTCGACCTTTCCCGGCTCACCGTGGCCTGCGGCTGCGGCGGCGGCGAGGCCGTGCGCGCCGTGCTGCCGGCCGTGCTCTCGCGCAGCCCGCGCCTGGTGCTGGACGCCGACGCGCTGAACGCCATCGCCGCCGACCCGCAGCTGCAGACCCTGCTGGACCGCCGGGCGGCGCGCGGCCTGGCCAGCGTGCTGACCCCGCATCCGCTGGAAGCCGCGCGCCTGCTGGGCTGCAGCGCCGCCGAGGTGCAGGCCGACCGGCTGGCGGCGGCCCGGCGCCTCGCCCAGCGCCATGGCTGCGTGGTAGTGCTCAAGGGCTCGGGCACGGTGATCGCGGCACCCGACGAGCCCCCGGTGATCAATCCGAGCGGCAACGCGCGCCTGGCCACGGCCGGCACCGGCGACGTGCTGGCCGGCCTGATCGGGGCGCGGCTCGCGAGCGGCCTGCCGACCCTGGCCGCCGCCTGCGAGGCGGTCTACCAGCACGGCGCTGCGGCCGACGCATGGCCCATCGACCGGGCCCTGACGGCCGGCGCACTGGCACGGCGCCTGCGCGCCTGAGCGCCGCGCTTCAGCCGCGCCCGACGAGGGGCATCTTGGTCGCCATCACGGTGTGGAACAGCACGTTGGCCTCCAGCGGCAGGCTGGCCATGTAGGCGATGGAGCGGCCGACGATGGCCACGTCCATCAGCGGCTCGATGGCGATCTCGCCGCTGGCCTGCGGCACGCCCTTGGCCATGCGCGCGGCCATCTCGGTGGCGGCATTGCCGATGTCGATCTGCCCCACGGCGATATCGTGCTTGCGGCCGTCCAGCGAGGCGGTCTTGGTCAGGCCCGTCACCGCGTGCTTGGTCGCGGTGTAGGCGATCGAGTTCGGGCGCGGCGCGCTGGCCGAGATCGAGCCGTTGTTGATGATGCGTCCGCCGCGCGGCGACTGCGCCTTCATCACGCGGAACGCCGCCTGGATGCAGAGGAACATGCCGGTCAGGTTGACATCGACCACGCTCTGCCACTGCTCGAGCGTGAGGTCCTCCAGCGGGATGCCCGGGGCGTTGACGCCGGCGTTGTTGAACAGCAGGTCGACGCGGCCGAAGGCCTGCACGGTGCGCTCGAACAGGGCCTGGACCGAGGCCGGGTCCGAGACGTCGGTCGGCACGGCCAGCGCAGCCGCGCCGGCGCCCGACTCGGCGATCACCTCGTCCAGCGGCGCCTGGCGGCGGCCCGCCAGCACCACGCGCCAGCCCTCGGCCAGCAGCGCCAGCGCGGCGGCCTTGCCCACGCCGGAGCCTGCGCCGGTGACGATGGCGATCTTCGCAGTTGCATTCATGTCTTCTTGTCTCCTCGTGAAATCTTCCGGGGCTCGGACCTCAGCGCCGGCCCTTGCGGGTCTTGGACCCGTTCTTGCGGGTCGATGCCTTCTTGATCGCCGCCTTGAGCGCCTGGATGGGCGAACGCGTCACGGAGTCCGCTGCACCCTTCTTGCCCGCGCGCCGGCCCGGGTTCGCGGCCGCCCCGGCCGCCGCCTCCGCCGGCGCCACGCCCTTGTCGCGCAGGGCCCGGTGCGTCAGCGCCTCGCCCTCGCGCACCAGGCGGAAGTCGATCTTGCGCCCGTCCAGGTCGACGCGGCTGACCTGCACGCGCACCCGCGTGCCGATCGCGTAGCGTATGCCGGTGCGCTCGCCGCGCAGTTCCTGGCGCGTCTCGTCGAAGCGGAAATACTCGCCGCCCAGCTCGGTGATGTGCACCAGGCCCTCGACGTAGAGCTCGTCCAGCGTGACGAAGATGCCGAAGCTGGTCGCCGCCGTGACCACGCCGCTGTATTCCTCGCCCAGGTGCTCGCGCATGTACTTGCACTTGAGCCAGGCCTCGACGTCGCGGCTGGCCTCGTCGGCGCGCCGCTCGTTGGCGCTGCAGTGCAGGCCCGCGGCCTCCCAGGCCAGCTGGTCGGCGCTGAGCTTGCGCGGCTTCTGGTCGGGCTCGCGCAGCTTGCCGGCCATGTTCTTCTGCAGGCGCTTGGCCAGCTTGACATGGGCCTCGCCCGGCGTCGGCAGCGCCGGCAACTGGTAGCGCTTCTTGGCCAGGATGGCCTTGATCACGCGGTGCACCAGCAGGTCCGGGTAGCGCCGGATCGGGCTGGTGAAATGGGTGTAGGCCTCGTAGGCCAGGCCGAAGTGGCCCACGTTGATCGGCGTGTAGATCGCCTGCTGCATGGAGCGCAGCAGCATGGTGTGGATCTGCTGCGCGTCGGGCCGGTCCTTGGTCGCCTCGGCGATGCGCTGGAACTCGCCGGGCGTGGGCTCGTGGCCTATGGTCATGCCCAGGCCCAGCGCCTTGAGGTAGTTGCGCAGTATGTCCTTCTTCTCCGGCGTCGGCCCTTCGTGCACGCGGAACAGCCCCGGGTGCTTGCCCTGGGCGATGAAGTCGGCGCTGCAGACGTTGGCCGCCAGCATGGCCTCCTCGATCAGGCGGTGCGCCGCGTTGCGCGTGCGCGGCACGATTTTCTCGATGCGGCCGTTGTCGTCGCAGACGATCTGCGTCTCGGTGGTCTCGAAGTCCACCGCGCCGCGCTCCGAACGCGCGCCCAGCAGGGCCCGATAACAGTCGTGCAGGTTCAGCAGGTGGGGCACCAGGTCCTTGCGCCGCGCCGCCTCAGGCCCGCGCGTGTTGGCCAGGATGGCCGCGACCTCGGTGTAGGTCATGCGCGCGTGGCTGAACATCACGGCCGGAAAGAACTGGTAGGCGTGGATCTCGCCCTTGGCGCTGATCAGCATGTCGCAGACCATGCACATGCGCTCGACCTCGGGGTTGAGCGAGCACAGGCCGTTGGACAGCTTCTCCGGCAGCATGGGGATCACGCGGCGCGGGAAGTAGACGCTGGTGGCGCGGTCGTAGGCGTCGACGTCGATGGCGCTGCCGGTCTCCACGTAGTGGCTCACGTCGGCGATCGCCACCAGCAGGCGCCAGCCCTTGCCGCGGCCCACCTTGGCGGGCTCGCAGTAGACCGCGTCGTCGAAGTCGCGCGCGTCCTCGCCGTCTATGGTCACCAGCGGGATGTCGGTCAGGTCGACGCGGCGCTTCTTGTCCTGCGGACGCACCTTGTCGGGCAGGGTGCGCGCCTGGGCCATGCAGGCATCGGAGAACTGGTGCGGCACGCTGTACTTGCGCACCGCGATCTCGATCTCCATGCCCGGATCGTCGATCTCGCCCAGCACCTCCTTGACCCGTCCCACGGGCTGGCCATAGAGCGCCGGCGGCTCGGTGAGCTCCACCACCACCACCTGGCCGGGCTTGGCGGCGCCGGTGGCGCTCTTGGGGATCATGACGTCCTGGCCGTAGCGCTTGTCCTCGGGCGCCACCAGCCAGATGCCGCTTTCGTGCAGCAGCCGCCCGATGATGGGCTGCGGCGGACGCTCGACGATCTCGACCACGCGCCCTTCGGGCCGGCCCTTGCGGTCGTGGCGCACGATGCGCACCTTGACCCTGTCCTTGTGCAGGACGGCGCGCATCTCGTTGGGGGGCAGGTAGATGTCCGGCTCGCCGTCCTCGCGGGCCAGGAAACCGTGGCCGTCGCGATGGCCTTGGACAACGCCTTCGATTTCTTCCAGCAGCGCGCCGGTGGGGTGCATATTCTTGATATATAATCCTATCTTGTTCCTGAGATGCCCAGGTGGCGGAATTGGTAGACGCACTAGTTTCAGGTACTAGCGCTGAGAGGCGTGGAGGTTCGAGTCCTCTCCTGGGCACCAAGTTTAAACAAACCCGAAAGGGTTTTTTGGCAAGAGCCGCTGAATATTTTCAGCGGCTTTTTTCTTTTGCGCGGCGCGCGGACACCACGCGCCGTCCCGCCGGCTTCTGGTCGGGCGCGATGCGCGCATCGGCATGGGGCCCCAAAATATTTGTATATAATCGCAGTTTTCCTGAAATGCCCAGGTGGCGGAATTGGTAGACGCACTAGTTTCAGGTACTAGCGCTGAGAGGCGTGGAGGTTCGAGTCCTCTCCTGGGCACCAAGATTCGCAGGCCGGCCAAGGCCTGAAAACAAAAGAGCCGCTGACACCAGCGGCTCTTTTGTTTTCAGCAGCCGGCCCGCCAGCTCTCAGATCGGCACCGCCACCAGGTCATGCCCCTGCGCGTCGACGATGCGCGCGCGCGTGAATTCCCCAACCTTGAGCGTCTTGCTGATCTTCTCGGGCGGCAGCAGCTGCACCGTGCCGTCGATCTCGGGCGCGTCGGCGTAGCTGCGGCCCACGCCGCCGCGTCGTCCCATGGCGGGCGCCGAATCCACCAGCACCTGCATGGTCGAGCCTATGCGCTGGCGCAGCCGCGCCGCCGACACCTGCTCGGCCACCGCCATGAAGCGGGCCCGGCGCTCCTCGCGCAGTTCCGCCGGCAGCATGCCCGGCAGCTCGTTGGCCGCGGCACCTTCCACCGGGCTGTAGGCAAAGCAGCCCGCGCGGTCGATCTGGGCCTCGCGCAAGAACTCGAGCAGATGCTCGAACTCGGCCTCGGTCTCGCCGGGGAAGCCGGCGATGAAGGTGCTGCGGATCACCAGCTGCGGGCACAGCTCGCGCCAGCGCTGAATGCGCTCGAGGTTGCGCTCGCCGCTGGCCGGTCGCTTCATGCGGCGCAGCACCTCGGGGTGGCTGTGCTGGAAGGGCACGTCCAGGTAGGGCAGCACCTTGCCGCTGGCCATCAGCGGGATCACCTCGTCCACGCTGGGATAGGGATAGACGTAGTGCAGGCGCACCCAGGCGCCGTAGGGCTCGGCCATCTCGCCCAGCGCCTGCACCAGCTCGAGCATGCGCGTCTTCACCGGCTTGCCGTCCCAGAAACCGGTGCGGTACTTGAGGTCCACGCCGTAGGCCGAGGTGTCCTGGCTGATCACCAGCAGCTCCTTGACGCCGCCTTCGAACAGCGCCTTGGCCTCCTTGAGCACGTCGCCGATCGGCCGGCTCACCAGGTCGCCGCGCATCGAGGGGATGATGCAGAAAGTGCAGCGGTGGTTGCAGCCTTCGCTGATCTTGAGGTAGGCGTAGTGCCGGGGCGTCAGCTTGACGCCGGCCGCAGGAACCAGGTCGACGAAGGGGTCGTGCGGCTTGGGGCAGTGGGCGTGGACCGCGTCCATCACCTCCTGGGTGGCATGCGGCCCGGTCACGGCCAGCACGCTGGGATGCATCTGCCTGACCAGGTTGCCGCCGCCCTCGCCCGCCTTGGCGCCCAGGCAGCCGGTCACGATGACCTTGCCGTTCTCGGCCAGGGCCTCGCCTATGGTGTCCAGACTTTCCTTGACCGCGTCGTCGATGAAGCCGCAGGTGTTGACGATGACCAGGTCCGCGCCCTCGAAGGTCTTGGAGGTCTGGTAGCCCTCGGCGCTCAGCTGCGTGAGGATCAGCTCGGAATCGGTCAGGGCCTTCGGGCAGCCCAGGCTGACGAAGCCGACCTTGGGGGTGGTGGGGACAGGAGAAAGAACATCACTCATCCCGCTATTTTCCCAGTTCTGGCCCAGCCAGCAGCTCGGTCAGCGCTTTAACCCGAAAGCCCCGAACATCTGCTCGGTCTGTTTCTGCATCTGCTCCTGCATCTGCGCGAACATGTTCTTGGACTGCTCCACGTAGTTGCCCATCACGCCCTGCATCAACGGCGACTGCAGGCTCATGAACTGGGCCCACATCTCGGGCGTCAGCGGCTTGGACTGTTCGGCCAGCTTGTTCTGGATGTCCATCATCACCTGCACGTTCTTCTCGAGGTAGCTGCCCATGAAGCCCTGCATGGCGTGGCCGTAGAAGCGGATGATGTTGCACAGCGCCTGCTCGCTGAACATGGGCGCGCCGCCGGCCTCCTCCTCCAGGATGATCTGCAGCAGGATGCTGCGCGTCAGGTCCTCGCCGGTCTTGGCGTCGCGCACCGTGAAGAGCTGGTTGTCCATGACCAGCTGCTTGACCTCGGCCAAGGTGATGTAGGACGAGGTGTCGGTGTCGTAGAGCCGCCGGTTCGGGTACTTCTTGATGACGCGCTGAGGCGTCTTGCCGGTATCGGCGGGTTTGCTGGACACGACTGGGTTTCCTCGAGCGGCAGGTTGAAGGGCGGCGTATCGCGCTGCAGCAGATTCTAGGTACGGCGCAGTGCCCCATGCCCAAGGATAACCCTGAGCGTCTCGGGGCTGCGCCGCCGGCCCGTTATTCGCCGGCCTGCATAGCTGCTCTGCCGCCCAGGCGCTGGAACGGCGCCCGCTATGTCCCTAGACTGGCGCGGCTCGGGTGCCAATCGAGGCGCCATCCACCGGAGACCCCCATGAATGAATTCTCGTTGGCCTGCTGCAACTACTGCTGCGGGGACTTGATCTGCTGCTCGGGAGTCAGTGACACTGGTTGCTTGTCAGAGGGCATGGCCACCAATGATGCCGCGCGACTCCAGCCTTGTCGTCCGCGCTTTCGCAGCCACACCTGCGCCGTGGAGCGAGCTTGAATCCCGTACCGCTGCTGCGCCTGCTTGTACGTCAGTTGGGCTTTTTCCACCTGATCGACCACGGAAAACAAAAAAGGACTCGGCATTGCTGCTAAGTCCTTCATTCGATCAAGAATAATTGGTAGGCGCGATTGGACTCGAACCAACGACCCCCACCATGTCAAGGTGGTGCTCTAACCAGCTGAGCTACGCGCCTACAAGAATTCGAGAAAGCGAGAGTATAGCAGCAAAAAAACGCGCTTCCTGGCGCCGGCGCGTTTTCCGCTGCGAAGCGCGGCGCTGCATGTGCCTCAGCGCCGGCGCGCCGAGCGCACGCCGCCTATGCTGCGCACCACGCCCAGCACGCGCGCCAGCCGGCCCGAGTCGGCCACCTCGACGGTGAAGGTCATCCAGGCCGTGCCCTTGATCGACTGGGTCTGCACGCCGACCACGTTCATCTTCTCCTTGGCGAAGACCTCGGAGATGTCGCGCAGCAGGCCCTGGCGGTCGGCGGCCTCCACCGCCACGTCGACCGGGTACACAGCGGCCTCCTGCTTGGGCGCACCCCACTTGACCTCGATCACGCGCTCGGCATTGCGCGCCGCCATCTCGCGGAAGTTGCTGCAGTCGGCGCGGTGGATGCTCACGCCCTTGCCGCGCGTGACGAAGCCACCGATGGGGTCGGGCGGCGCCGGCTTGCAGCAGCGCGCCAGCTGGGTCAGCAGCGAATCGATGCCGACCACCAGCACGCCGCCCTTGGGCGTCTTCTCGGTCTGGCGCGACTTCTTGAGCAGCAGGTACTCGTCGGGCGGCAGCTGGGGCTCGGGCGGCTTGAGCAGGGTCTCGATGTTGCGCAGCGAGAACTCGTCCTTGCCCACCACCTCGAACAGGCCGTCGGCCGACTTGAAGCCCAGCTGCGCCGCCAGGTCCTCGAGCTTGACCGCGGTCTTGCCCTCGCGCTGCAACAGCTTTTCCACCGCCTCGCGCCCGCGCGCCACGTTCTCGTCCGTGATCAGCGCGTTGAACCAGGCGCGCGCCTTGGCCCGTGCGCGGTGGCTGACCATGTAGGCCAGCTCCGGGTTGAGCCAGTCGCGCGAGGGCCCGCCCTCCTTGGCCGCGACGATCTCCACGGTCTGGCCGTTCTGCAGCGGCGTGTTCAGCGGCAGCATCGCGCCGTCCACGCGCGCGCCGCGGCAGCGGTGGCCCAGGCTGGTGTGCACGCTGTAGGCGAAATCCAGCGGCGTCGCACCCTGCGGCAGCTCGACGATGGCGGCGTCGGGCGTCAGCACGTAGATGCGGTCCTCGAACAGGCCCTCGCCCTTGTCGGTGCCCGAGAGGTCGCGCTCCCAGGCCAGCAGCTGGCGCAGCACCGCGATCTTGGCGTCGTAGCTGCCGCCGGCGCTTACGCCCGCGTAGCCCTTGGCGCCCGCCTCCTTGTAGGCCCAGTGGGCGGCGACACCGTGCTCCGCGTGGTCGTGCATGGCCTGGGTGCGGATCTGGATCTCGATCGGCTTGCCCGCCTCGTCGCGCACCACGGTGTGCAGCGACTGGTAGCCATTGGGTTTGGGCTTGGCGATGTAGTCGTCGAACTCCTCGGTGATCGGCGTGAAGCGCGAATGCACCCAGCTCAGCGCCTCGTAGCAGTCGCGCACGCTGGGCACGATGACGCGCAACGCGCGGATGTCGAACACCTGGTCGAAGTCCAGCGACTTGCCGCGCATCTTGCGCACGATGCTGTAGATGTGCTTGGGCCTGCCCTGCACCGTGGCCTGTATGCCCTGGGCGCGCAGCTCGGCCTCGAGTCCGGCGCGCAGCTGCTCCATGCGGCCCTCGCGCTCGGCGCGCTTCTCGTCGAGCAGGCGCGCCACCTGCTTGTAGGTGTCGGGCTCGAGAAAGCGGAACGCCAGGTCCTCCATCTCCCACTTGATCTGCCAGATGCCCAGGCGGTTGGCCAGCGGCGCAAACACCTGCAGCGACTCGCGCGCCAGGTTGGGCGGCATGGGCTGCTTGCTGGCCGCGTGGTAGCGCAGGGTCTGCAGGCGCGAAGCCAGGCGCAGCATGACCACGCGCAGGTCGCGCGAGAAGGCCAGCAGCATCTTGCGCACGGCCTCGGTCTGCAGGCGCGGGTCGTCCGACAGCTGAGCCGAGGTCTGGGCGCTGCGCGACAGGCGCTGCACGCGCACCAGCTTGGTCGACTCCATGGCCAGCGCGGCAAAGCTCTCGCCGAAGGCCTTGGCGATCACCTCCTGCGGCCGGTTCAGGTGCTCGCAGGCGTAGATCAGGTAGGCCGCCGCCTGCATGGCCTCGGAGCCACCGATGGAACGCAGGATGGCGGCCATCGCGTCTGCATGGATCAGTGTGTTCTCGCCGCTGTCCAGCATCTCGCCCGCGATCAGCGGCTCGGCAAAGGCGCGCGCGCGCGCCAGGGCGCCGGCCTGCTCGGGCAGGCTATGGGCGGTGGCCGCAATCAGCTCGGGTACCGGGCCTGCCACCGGCGATGTGGCGGCCGGATCCGCCATCAAGCGCTTCATCGTCTCCTCCCCCTCAGTCCTTTGCCAGCAGGAAATCCGTCACCACCTCGACCTGGCTCGCCGCCACGAAGGTGGGCGCATGGCCCACCCCTTCGAACTCCACCAGGCGCGCCCGCGGTCCGCGCTCGGTCATGGCCTGGCCCGTCTCGCGCGACAGCAGGTCGGATTGCGTGCCGCGCGTGATCAGCGTGCGGGCACGCACCTGGTCGTACAGCTGCCACAGCGCCGCCTCGCCCTGCGCCGCGGCTTCGGGCGTCAGCGCGCGGAACGGCACGGCGATGGCCGGGTCGTAGTGCAGGGTGTAGCTGCCGTCGGGCAGCTGCTTGACCATGGCCTGCGAGAGCGCGAGCCACTGCGCCGGCGTGTGCGCGCCGAAGCTGGTCGACACCGTCCACATCGCGTCCGCGGCCTGCTGCACCGAGGCAAAGCGGCCGGTCTCGCCCAGGTACTGGCCGATGCGCTGCAGGGCCTGCCACTGCAGCACCGGCCCCACGTCGTTGAGCACCATGCGGCGCGGCGGCACCGGCAGCGGCAGGCCGGGCTGGCCCGCCAGCGCCAAGCCGATCAGGCCGCCCATGCTGGTGCCGACCCAGTCCAGCGCGGCCATGGGGGCCTGCCGGTGCAGCTGCGCCAGCAGCGCCAGCATGTCGGCCGCGTACAGCGGGATCTGGTAGCCCGTGGCCTCCTTGAGCCAGTCGCTGCGGCCGCGCCCCACCACGTCCGGGCAGACCACGCGCAGGCGGCCGCCGGCGCGTGCGAGCAAGGCCTGGGCCAGCACGTCGAAGTCGCGCCCCTGGCGCGTCAGGCCATGCGCACAGACCACCACGTGCGGCGCCGAGGCTTCGCCCCACTGCCAGTAGGCCATGCGATGACCGCCCCAGGGATCCGGGCAGGACACATGATTCAGCACGGGTTCGGTCATGGTGAGATCGGGACTGGATAATGGGTTGTCTGCATCGCTTTTTCTGCATCGTAATTCATACGGAGGTCACACATGTTGGACGGCAAGACCGCGCTCGTCACCGGCTCGACCAGCGGCATCGGACTGGGCATCGCGAAGGCGCTGGCGCGCCAGGGCGCGAACATCGTGCTCAACGGCTTCGGCGACGCCCAAGGCCCGCAGGCCGAGGTGGCGGAACTGGGCGTGCAGGTCGCCTACCATGGCGCCGACATGAGCCAGCCGACCGAGATCGAGGCCATGATGCGCTTCGCGGCCGAGCGCTTCGGCCGCGTCGACATCCTGGTCAACAACGCCGGCATCCAGCATGTGGCGCGCATCGAGAACTTCCCGGTCGAGAAATGGGACGCGGTGCTGGCGATCAACCTCTCCAGCGCCTTCCACGCCACGCGCCTGGCGCTGCCGGCCATGCTGGCGGCCAACTGGGGGCGCATCATCAACGTGGCCTCGGTGCACGGCCTGGTGGCCTCGGCCGAGAAGGCGGCCTACGTGGCGGCCAAGCACGGCATCGTCGGCCTGACCAAGGTGACGGCGCTGGAGAACGCCACCACGGGCGTGACCTGCAATGCGATCTGCCCGGGCTGGGTGCTGACCCCGCTGGTGCAAAAGCAGGTCGACGCCAAGGCCGCCGCCCACGGCCTGAGCAACGAAGAGGCCAAGCGCCTGCTGCTGGGCGAGAAGGAGCCCTCGATGCAGTTCACCACGCCCGAGGAGCTCGGCGAGCTGGCCGTGTTCTTCTGCTCCCCCGCCGCCAACAACGTGCGCGGCGTCGCCTGGAACATGGATGGGGGGTGGGCGGCCCAGTAGCGAGGGCCCCCGCGCTGCGGCGACGGCACCAGCCGAAACCCCCTACTTCAGCTGCACCGTTCCCGACACCGTCACGATCACCGTGCTGCGCCCGGCCTCCACCGGCAGCGGCGCATCCGAGGCCGCGGCCCGGGCCTCCAGCGCCATCATGCGCGGGCGCGGCACCGGGCCCTGGTCGTTGGCCTGGACCGAAACCTCGCGCAGCGTGAAGCCTGCGAAACCAAATCCCTTGGCGATGTCGGCCGCCTTGGCCCTGAAGCGCTCGATGGCCATGGCCTGGGCCTCGCCCTCGACCTTGGCGCGCTGTTCCCGGCTCAGGCCGAAGGCCACCTGGCCGATGGTCAGGGTCTGCATGCGGCCGGCGCTGGCGCTGATGCGCGCGAAGTCCCGCCCCTCCAGCACCAGCTCGGCGCTGCCCTGCCAAGCGCTGATCTTGCCGTCACGGCCGTGGCGCGGGTAGAGGCTGAAGCCGCCGGTGCGCACATCGAGCTGGCCGGGCTGGGCGAGCTTCTTCGCCTCGGCCAGGGCCGCGTCGAGCGCCAGCTTGAGCTGGTTCTGCACCGTGCCTGCATCCGGCCCCTCGCGCGTGGTGTTGAGCGTGACCGTCAGCAGGTCCTGCGGCACTTCCACCGCCCCCTGGGCCGAGAGCTGGGCCAGGTTCTGTGGCGGCGGCAGGAAACCGGGTGGGGGCTGGGCGGCCGCCGGCGCGGCGCTCAGCGCCAGCAGGCAGGCCAGGGCAGCGGCGCGGCAAGCAAACCCCGTCGAGGCAGGAACAGGCGCCCGCATTCAGCGCCTGCCCTGGGGGAGGCGCCGTTCGGCAGACATCCGCAGCTGCTCGCGCAACTCGGCGTGCTCCTGGGGGGTGAGGCGACGTTCGGGCATGGCAGCGGGACCGGCGTCCCGCCCCGTGCGCTGCGACTCCACTGTTTGGCGCAAGTCGCTGCGCCGCGGCTCTAACCCGCCCCGGAAGTCGCCGGGCCGCGCCGGCTCGGCCGCGAGCCAGCCGGCCGCCACCAAGCCGGCACTGCCCAGTACGAGCGATCGCGTGATTGATCTTGTTCTCATGATGTTGAAAGCTTCGCACGCCTTCGTGTGATTTTCCCATGCGTCTCCTGTGCGAAGGGCAACATTTGTAACATACTGAAAAGCGGCCGGAAAAAATCCGTTTTTGCCCGATCGGCGCTTCAAAATTGGCGCTGTTACAAATTCGCCGTAAGGATCCTATGACGCAAATTCCGACACGCCCCGACAAGATTCTGGTGGTCGACGATGACGCGCGCATCCGCGACCTGCTGCGCCGCTACCTCACGCAGGAAGGCTTCGAGGTCATGGTGGCCGAGGACGGCAAGGCCATGAACCGCATCCTGCTGCGCGAGACGGTGGACCTGATCGTGCTCGACCTCATGATGCCCGGCGAGGACGGCCTGTCGATCTGCCGCCGCCTGCGCGCGGCCAACGACCGCACGCCCATCATCATGCTGACCGCCAAGGGCGAGGACGTGGACCGCATCGTCGGCCTCGAGGTCGGCGCGGACGACTACCTCGGCAAGCCCTTCAACCCGCGCGAGCTGCTGGCCCGCGTCCACGCCGTGCTGCGCCGCCGCCCCCCGCAGGAGGCGCCCGGCGCCCCCTCTGCTGAAAACGAGGTGGTCAACTTCGGCCCCTTCGTGTTCGACCTGGGGGCCCGCACCCTGCGCAAGAACGGCGAGGAGCTGTCGCTGACCACCGGCGAGTTCGCCATGCTCAAGGCCCTGGTGCGCCACCCGCGCCAGCCGCTGTCGCGCGAGAAGCTGGCCCAGCTCGCGCGCGGCCGCGAGTTCGAGCCCTTCGACCGCAGCCTGGACGTGCAGATCTCGCGACTGCGCAAGCTGGTCGAGCAGGACGCCACGGCCCCACGCTACATCCAGACCGTCTGGGGCGTGGGCTATGTGTTCGTGCCGGACGGCACGAGCTGAGTTCCAGCTCCCGCCCTCCCCGCCACACCCTCAGCC